>CAYWET010000056.1:0-22049 GCA_964457245.1 uncultured Chryseobacterium sp.
GCGCCATGGATATTTTGAACTCAGAATTGGCCTCAAATGTAGCCAATGAACTGCTTCGAATTAAGGCAGTGAAACTCCAGCCAAACGAGCCATTTACGTGGGCTTCTGGATGGAAATCTCCAATCTATTGCGACAATCGTAAGACGCTCTCATATCCAGACGTCCGTAAGCTGATTGCGAAAGGTTTAGCACAAGGAGTTCGAGAGAAATTTGCCGATGCGGAAGTAGTTGCTGGAGTTGCAACTGGCGCCATCGCCATTGGTTTGATGGTGGCTGAAGAATTGGGTTTACCGTTCATTTATGTCCGCCCAAAACCGAAAGAGCATGGATTGGGAAATCAGATTGAAGGCTACCTACCAGAGAATAGTAAAGTAGTTGTGATTGAAGATCTTATCTCAACAGGTGGAAGTAGTTTGAAAGCTGTGGAAGCGCTTCGAAAAACGAGCTCAACCGTCCTGGGAATGGTGGCCATTTTTACTTACGGTTTCGCCAATGCTGATGAGAATTTCGCGAATGCCGACTGCGAGATCTACACGCTTTCCAATTACTCTGAATTGGTAAAGTTGGCTGTTGATTCCGGCTATGTTTCTGAATCTGATCTAGAACAATTGAATGAGTGGCGGAAATCTCCGTCAACTTGGATGGTTTAAGGTTTTTCAGCCTTTAAGGGTTTGCCGTGGCAAACCCCTATCGAAGATTCCACTCAACCTCGTGGTGTTGATGGAGTGAGTTCTTTCCATCTGAGTGTTCTAGCTGAAGTTCGCCAGATGGTCGCACTCCTCGAATAATGAATCGATTTTCTGCACCATTCAACTTCAACGTTCGTTCTTCTTCAAATGCAAACATATTCTGATTGAACTGACTCAGAATGGTCTGATGTTGGCGTTGTCGCAATTGCAAGTAGCGTTTCTCCAGTTTCGAATTCAACCGAGAAAGCACATCATCAATTTCGAAACTTCGATTCAATATCGATTTCAGGGAAGAACCATTGATTCCATCGGGAAACACCGTTTGATTTACATTCAGTCCAATACCCACAATACTGTGGTCGAGATTCATTCCGCGCAGCGAATTCTCGATAAGAATGCCGGCAATTTTCTTCTCGCCAATTAAAATGTCATTTGGCCATTTGATTTTTACAGGTTGGTCTGAAACTTCATCCGAAACCAGATCAAAAACAGCTAGAGCTACCGAAGCGCTCAACATGAATTGATCTTTCGCTGCCAAAAAGGCAGGACGAAGAATGTAGCTGCATGTCAGGTTCGATTTAGGCTCAGTTACCCATGAATTTGAACGCTGACCACGACCATTTGTCTGTTTATCTGCGGTGACAACGGTGCCTTCAATTGGCAATTTGTCGCGAACCAAAGTGCGGGCATAGTTGTTGGTCGAGTCGGTTTCAGAAAGATGAATCCGATTAAGGCCAATGAAGAGGTTATCTGAGGTCAATTGAAAGGCATTTTAAATGGTAAATTTGCAAATTCTAAACGCCCCTGAATGAAGAAAAAGTCTCGCGAAGTAAACACGGAACGACTCGTAGAAGAAATTATCAACGGCTTACGCGAGAAGAAGGGGAAGGATATTGTAACGCTCGACCTTCGAAACATCAACGCTTCTGTTACCGACTTCTTCGTGCTCTGCACGGGAGATTCCAACACGCACGTCAACTCACTTGCCGGTAGCGTGGAGGAAGAAGTAAGAAAGGCCATTAAGGATAAACCTTGGCATGTTGAAGGAACAACCAACGGAGAATGGGTGTTATTGGATTACGTGAACGTTGTAGTTCATGTATTTCAGCGCGAGACGCGCGAGCATTACAATTTAGAAGGGCTTTGGGCCGATGCCGAATTAACAGAGTATGAAGAAGTGGCTTAGGCCGGTTGAAGAGAAAGATTATGTCAGAAGAGAAAAAGAAAAACGAGAAGAACGATAAGAAGAAGAAGGGTTCTGGGTTCGATTTTGAGTTCAAATTCAATTTTTATTGGGTCTATGTGATCATTGCAATTGCCTTTGTGGCAATGGTTTTGGCCCCAGAGGTAGGGCAGGATATCCGCACGCTAGACAACCGTGAGTTTGAAGAGTTGGTTGAGTCGCATGATGTAGGAAAAGTCGTCATCGTGAATGAAAAGATCGCTGAGATATATATAGATACCGAAGCGCTTAAAACCAAAGAGAAGTACGAGAAGATCAAAAACAACCTTTTTGGAAATACGCTGAATCCAGGTCCACATTATTTCTACGAAATCGGTGACCTTCAGAATTTTGAGAGTTGGTTGAAGAAGCTTCAGGCTGATTTCCCTGAAGAAGACCTGATTGCTACTAAAAACGAAACCCGAAGAAATTGGGGTGATGCAGTTGGCTGGCTATTACCGATTGTATTGTTAGTGGCCGTTTGGATTTTCTTGATGCGAAGAATGTCTGGTGGTGCTGGTGGTGGTGCACAGATTTTCAACATTGGAAAGTCGCGTGCGCAGGTTTTTGAAGGAGATATGAAGGTTAACGTAACGTTCGATGATGTTGCTGGATTGGATGAGGCCAAGGTCGAAATCAAAGAGATCGTAGACTTTTTGAAGAATCCTCAGAAGTACACTGATCTAGGTGCTCAAATTCCTAAAGGAGCGCTTTTGGTTGGCCCTCCAGGAACGGGAAAAACGTTGCTTGCTAAGGCTGTAGCGGGAGAAGCACAAGTGCCTTTCTTCTCACTTTCTGGTTCAGATTTCGTGGAGATGTTTGTGGGCGTTGGAGCAAGCCGTGTTCGCGACCTTTTCAAGCAAGCCAAAGAGAAATCGCCATCTATCATTTTTATTGATGAGATCGATGCTATTGGTCGTGCTCGTGGTAAAAGCATTTCTCAAGGAGCAAATGATGAACGCGAGAACACATTGAATCAATTGCTAACTGAAATGGACGGTTTCGGAACCAATAGTGGCGTCATCATTTTGGCGGCCACCAACCGTGCCGATATTCTGGATAGAGCATTGCTTCGTGCAGGCCGATTTGACCGTCAGATTCTGGTTGATATGCCTGACCTGGTAGAGCGTAAAGCCATATTCAAAGTTCACTTGAAGAAGCTGAAGTTGGAAAAGGATGTGGATGTCGATTTCCTTGGAAAGCAAACCCCAGGTTTCTCTGGTGCTGACATTGCCAACATGTGTAATGAAGCGGCTTTGATAGCAGCGCGTAAGAACAAGAAGAAGGTTGAAAAGCAGGATTTCTTGGATGCCGTTGACCGTATTATTGGTGGACTTGAGAAGAAGAACAAGATCATCTCTAAGGATGAGAAGAAAGTCATTGCATATCACGAAGCTGGTCACGCGGCTGTTAGTTGGTTAACGGAGCACGCTAATCCTCTGATTAAGGTGACGATTGTTCCTAGAGGTCGTTCTTTAGGTGCAGCTTGGTATCTGCCAGAGGAAAGACAGATCACAACCAAAGAGCAGATGTTAGATGAAATGTGTGCGGCACTTGGTGGTCGTGCTGCTGAAGACATCATCTTCGGAAAGGTATCTACAGGTGCGTTGAGTGACCTGGAAAAAATCACGAAGCAGGCTTACGCCATGGTTACGGTCTATGGCCTTAGCGATAAGGTGGGTAACATCAGTTATTACGATTCTACAGGCCAAAGCGAGTACAGTTTCAGTAAGCCGTACAGCGAGAAAACTGCTGAGATGATCGATCAGGAAGTAAAAGATATGGTCGATCAAGCTTACGAGCGCACCAAGAAAATTCTTCTTGACAACAAGGATAAATTGGAGAAACTGGCCGAAGAGCTGCTTGATAAGGAGGTCATTTTCAAGGAGAATCTTGAAGTGATTTTCGGAAAGCGTCCGTGGGATAAGGAAGAAGAAAACGAGGAAAAGAAGGAAGCGGAAACAGCTACTTCTGAAGCTAAACCTGCCGAGGCAACTGAAACGGAAACTCCGAGCACTAACGGTAGTGTTAACGGATCTGTGGAAACTGAGCCGAAGGAGCCAACCAAGGATATTCAGTAAGTTGTAATTTTCCTACTTGGAAAAAGGGTGGGTTAAAATTCTGGACGGTTCTGCTAATCAGATTGAACTCAAGTGCGCCATCTTGAAGGCGCAAGAGGTCAATGCCGTTATCATCAATAAGCAAGACTCATCTTATCTGTTCGGTTCTGCAGAATTGTATGTGCTGCAAGACGAAGTAATTCGAGCAAAAAGAATTCTGGATGAAGAAAATGCCTGAACTAGCCACACGAATTATTGTCGGGCTGATTGTGTTCGGCATTTTTTTAGGATTGATCTTCTTCGCCAAGGAGGTAGGTTTTCTCATTATGTTCTCGTTTGCCCTGTTAGTTGGGCTCAACGAGTTCTACAACCTGGTAGATAAAGGCGGTTTTAAACCGCAACGCCTCACTGGCTACTTGCTTGGAATTTCCATGTTTCTTGGTAATGGAATGATGACCTTTTTCGGGTATTCCGAGAAATTCCTGCTTTTCCCGTTACTCTGTCTGTTCTTGATTCTTCCGATAGAATTGTATCGGAAGCGCCCCGACCCATTTACCAATATTGCCCACGGATTTTTGGGCATCATTTACGTTGCCGTTCCGGTTACGTTGCTCATTAATATTGTTCATCCGAACGAGGAAATAGGCTACAACCCGCTGTTCTTCGTGGGCTGGTTAATGCTCATCCTATCCAGCGATTCTGGTGCATATTTGGCCGGAACAGCTTTCGGTAAGCACAAACTATTCGAACGCATTAGCCCTAAAAAGAGTTGGGAAGGTGCCGCAGGAGGCCTGCTATTGAGCATTGCGTTTGCTGTTGGCTTTGCTCAGTTCTTGGCTTTTCTCACCATCTGGGAATGGATCGGTCTCTCAATTGTATCTGTAATTGCGGGTATTTATGGTGATCTGGTAGAAAGCCTTCTGAAGCGAAATGTTGGCGCTAAAGACAGCGGAACTTTGCTTCCTGGGCATGGTGGTGTGCTTGACAGATTGGACAGCATTGTACTGGCCACTCCTTTTGCATTTGTATATCTCAAGATATTTCTCTGACAAGCGTTTGAACCAAAGCGTACATTTGCGGTTTCATGGCAAGAATGACCATCCATAAAGAAGGCTACAGAATGCTAACGCTGCTGGCGTTGGCGGTCATTGCCATCACATTCGGAGTGATCTATCTGTTCCCAAAACTGATATGGTTACATTATGTGGTTGGAGTTGCGGGTGGCATCATCTTCCTCATTTTCTTGCAGTTTTTCCGTAGCCCCAAACGAAATTGGGTCATCTCATCGCGAAGCATAGTTTGCCCCGCAGATGGTAGAGTAGTGGCCATTGAGGAAGTGGAAGAGCCTGAGTATTTCAATGGCGAAAAACGTATTCAGGTCTCGGTGTTCATGTCGCCACTCAATGTGCATTTGAACCGTTATCCCATTTCGGGCAAGATCGCGTATGCCAAGTATCATCCGGGCGAGTTCTTGGTGGCATGGCATCCAAAGTCGAGTACGGAGAACGAACGCAACACGGTGGTTATCGAAACCGAATTCGGTCCAACGGTGCTTATCCGTCAGATTGCGGGTTTTGTGGCCCGAAGAATTGTTTGGTACTGCAACCAAGGCGATGAAGTAAAGCAGGGCGATGAGCTCGGATTCATCAAATTCGGTTCTAGAGTAGACCTTTTTCTGCCGCTTGATGCAGACATTAAGGTAGAGTTAGAAGAGAAAGTGAAGGGAGGAATAAGCATTCTGGCAGAGATATGATGCATGGGTTGTTTTACCAGAATAGATCACTGGCAAGATGTACCAACCTTTGCGAAAAACAGTCAGGTTCGGAATAGAGCCATTGTAGAGCGCGTAGAACGCGGAGTTCTTTGCCACACCAAAATAGATGGCTTCTACATTATTGACGCTGAAGTAACTCCTCCTACAAAACGGCTGTATCCATCCACTCCTAAAGCACCCCAATTAAATTGGCCAACCAATATGCCACCAAGTTCTGAGCTTGTCTGGATTGCAAGATTTGCAGAAAAGCACAGCGTGAGGTCGGGTAGTCTGTACAGAGCCGTTCTGTTTGGAGAAATAGATGGCTGGGGAGTATCAGGTAAGGTACTTGTTAAACGAACGGACGCACAGGTCATTATTGCTCTTTGATGCAGACCTAAACACCTGCAACGACCGCTGTTTAACCACAAATTCCACCAATACAGCATGTTTCGACCTATATATGCGTACGAAAATGTATGTCGGAACATGTTGCAGGCTAAATAATCGTACGAAAGTGTCGGTTGTAACGCGTTAGAGATGCGTTATTCGTACGAAACTATGGGTTCTAACATGTTAGAGACGAATCTCTCGTACGAAACTATCGTCTCTGACGCAGCCTTACAGCAGGGATTTGAGCTCAGAAAGGTGATGGATGTGATGAAAGTCGGTCTCTTCGGTCTTCTGCTTATTCGGTTCGTAGAGCACGGCTTTCCAGCCTACTTCCAACGCGCCAATTACATCTGCTTCAAAGTGATCACCGATCATAATGCTGTTCTCAGGTTTGGCGCCTGCCAACTCTGCAGCGTGATGGTAGATGATGGGGTCGGGCTTTTTCGCGCCAGCAGATTCTGATGTAATTACATGACCGAAGTAGGGGGCTAGCCCAGAGCTTTTCATTTTGATGTGTTGCACTTCCTCAAAACCATTGGTAATGATGTGCAATTGGTACTTGGCCTTGAGGTAATCGAGAATCTCAATGGTGCCATCTACCAGCCCGGTTTTCTTCGGGCTGCGCGAAATGTACAACTCACCGATCTCTGAGGCCATTTGGCGGTCTGAGTGTCCGAAGAACTTCAGCGCAGTTTCAAATCGCGCGTAGCGTAGTTCCTCTTTTTTGATGGCGCCATTGCGGTAATCCTCCCAGAATATCTCGTTAATGCGCTTGTATTCGTGAATGAAATCAGCATCTGAAACACCAAGTTTCTCTGTGAGACCGAATTCCGAGAACAGCTCTTTCAGCGTGGCTTCGGAGTTTGATTCAAAATCCCAGAGCGTTCTGTCTAGGTCAAAGAAAACGTATTGAATGTCTTGCAAAACGGATTCAGAATATGATGACCACAGAAGATACGATCACCGACCACACAATGACAGATGCCGAAAGGTATGTGATCACCTTTTTCTGGTCTTGGAAATAGCGCGCAGCTAAAAATGTACCCAGCGGTATGGACAGAAACGTGGGCGTAATGGCCGCCAGACCAATAAGGCCGTATTCGCGCTTAATGTGAACGATCAATTTGTTCTTCCAAGTGAACTTTCGTTTTGGCTTGCGCGGTTTCTTTTTCTTTTTGGGGTTGTTAGCGAGCTTGGCAATCAGCCCCATGATAAAGGAGCTGAGATAAAAGAAGAAAACAACGCCAATTACACCGCCAATGGTTGTGATCAGCAGTGTTTCAACGTATCCGAAACCGATATTCAAAGATGTAATGGGGGCTGTAAGGAATTTGGTCGCACTGAGTATGACCACCAGCAATATTTGCAGAATTTTCTCCAACTCTAAACTCCTCTCTCTACGCCCGTATTATCGATTGGTTTTGCCGTTTGTCCGATCATTCTTTGCTTCCGTAAGCAAGATCACCGGCATCGCCCAAACCAGGTACGATATACGATTGCGCAGTCAATTCTTCATCCAAACCACCGATCCAAATAGTGGTGTTTTTCGGCAAATGCCGCTGACAATATTCCAATCCTTCGCGGCTGGCAATGGCCGCCACTATATGCACATGTTTTGGCTCGCCACGGTTCAGTAGCGCTTTGTATGCCAGCACCATCGAACCACCGGTTGCCAACATTGGGTCGCACAGAATAACGGTGCGGTCTTCAACCGAAGGGCTAGACAGATACTCGATCTTAATATCGAACGAGCCATCTTCTTTGTGATTCATTCGATAAGCTGAAATGAAGCAGTTGTCTGCGTGATCGAAATAATTCAGAATTCCCTGATGCATTGGCAGCCCCGCTCGTAGAATAGTAGCTATAACGGGTTGCGCTGCGATAAGTGGCAACTCAGCCTCGCCAAGTGGGGTGGTGAGACTTCCGGGTTTCCATTCCAGTTCCTTGCTTATCTCGTAGGCCATCAACTCACCAATACGCTCCAAGTTTCTGCGGAAACGCATGCGGTCATTTTGTACATCAACATTTCTTATTTCGCCAAGAAATTGGTCAAATAGAGAGCCTTTTCCTCCGAGAATATTTGCCATTTGAACAGGATGTTTTCTGGGTTTTCCGACCCGAAAGCCGATGGCTAAATATACGTAAAGTACGTAGGGGATAAGTGTTAAAAGTTACTGTTTTGCTTCACGGATCATATGCAGAAAAACGTCTCGCCATCCTTCCCAAATTCCTTGGTCGGTCAGCGTTTCGTTATGCCAAAGCCCCATAAATGTTCCGTCAACGGCTTTCACTTTCGCAACCATGTCCGATATAATGGTTTTCGATGCTTCAGGAGAAAGCTTCATGTAGTATTTGAGAGTAGCTTCCATTACCGCAAACGGATGCACGGTGAGCTCGGTCGGTGTTTCCAGATCGAGGTCGTAGAACCGATATGGCGTACATGTGCCAGCACGGAACCCAACACAGGCCGAATATCCCATGGAGTAATCGTCCGTAATGTCGTTCTCAATCAGCCTCTGGTAAGTGTGTGGAATATGAAGGATGAGAAAGTGTTGACGGCTTTTGGTTACCGACCGGTGAATGATGTTTTCCAGTCGCTTTTTCTCGGTAGTGAGTTTATCATTCTTCTGATTGGAGTTGAAACCAGGGTGGATACCGATCTGCGCGTAATCGGCCAAATGCTTGATCAACGATTGAAACTCCTGATTGTAATGCGGCACGTTCTTGTCGTTCACGCCATAATCGGCAAGCAGAAAGAAGTAAATGGTTTCAATGCCGAATTCTTTCTGCGTTGCAAGCTGGAAATCGTATGTATCGTAAGGGTCGGTTTTGCTTCCAAGTAGTACCTGTGTGCGTTCGGTAATTTCCTTGAAGTTGCCTTTGGAAAGCGCCCTGCCATAAGCACCGGCTGTTCGCATAAAACCTTTGTTCTTGTACGAATAAGCGTTGTCGATATCAATCGTTGACACGAATTTGTACTTCCGCTTTTTGAAGGTCGTTTCAGGGTATTGCTTCGCGATGATGTCTCGAATACGCAGCAACCATTGATCCACCACAGGTTCGGTCAGGAAATCGTTCTTATAACCAAGACTTTCGGTTGCCTCAAAACGGTTGTATTGGTCGCGCAAATGGGGCAGACATTCTTCGTATCGCGACAGTAGATAGAAAGCGGCAGCAAAAACATCAAAGTTCAGTTCAGATTCCTGCGAATTGTGAGCATAGAAATACTTGCCATGCTCATTTTCAACCACACGGATGTTCTGATCCTGAACACCTTTTTCGTGCAACAGACCAATGGAACGGAAATGGATTTCATCCCCAAGTTTGGAATGCGTGTAGCTCAGTTTCGGTTCAGATGAAGCAAGAAATGCTTCTTTATCGCTAGTGAATTCCAGTTTCAGGCCAAGCATATCACCCAACATCACATTGAAAATGTACCGTACGCGGTTGGTTATGCTGTGGCTGTATATCAGCATCAGTTCAGATGGTCGATGATGGACTGACAAATGAATTCAGCGGCTCTTCCGTCACCAAATACCTCAGGGAATTCCGTTATCGGATTTGCTTTAAAGTGTTCATATCCAGCTTTGATCTTCTCAGGATCTGAACCCGCCAGAATAGCACAGTTACTTTCCACGATTTCTGTCCATTCCGTTTCTGGGCGAAGGATAACACATGGCTTTTTCACGAAGAAGGCTTCTTTCTGTACGCCTCCGCTATCGGTCATTACCAGTTTTGAATTCTTCTCCAGCAGAATCATTTCCAAGAAACCAACGGGCTCAATGATTTTGAAATTTGGATTGCTCTGAACTTTTTGGATGTTCTCATCATTCGCCTGCGCGATTTTATTCGCTGTTCGCGGATGAAGCGGCAACACCATTTGAATATTGTCAGCTAGAGAAATCTCATTCAAAGCGTTCAGAATTCCTGAAAGCACACTTATGTCGTCTGTGTTCTGCGGTCTATGGATGGTAGAAAGCACGTAATTACCCTTGTCAATTCCATGCTTTTCAAAGAGTGATTCATACTCTTCGGCTTTGTGAGCATAGAAAAGCGTGTTGTCATACATCAGATCGCCACAATGAAAAACATATGGGTTGTCGATGTCAGCCTTTCCTTGCCTTTGGGCCTCAGCCAATGTCTTGAATCCCTCTTTTTCTAGATTCTTCAAGCCAGCATTAGTTGGCGAATAGAGCAGGGTAGAAGCGTGGTCGGCCGTAATACGGTTAACCTCTTCGGGCATTCGTTTGTTGAAGGAACGCAAACCAGCTTCAATGTGAACTACAGGAACATGAATCTTGGCCGCAGCCAGTGCGCCTGCTAGCGTTGAGTTCGTGTCTCCGTAAATGACCAGCGCATCCGGGCTCTCCTTTTCGATGACTACTTCTATGGTATCAAGCATTTTGCCCGTTTGCTTACCGTGACTTCCAGAACCGATCCCCAGGTTGTAATCGGCCTGCGGAATGCCCATTTCCTCGAAGAAAACCTCCGACATGCCATGGTCGTAATGCTGCCCTGTATGGACTAAAACCTCGGTCAATTTGTCGGCAAACTTGGTTCGGATGGCTCGGTTCAATGCCGCAGCTTTTATGATCTGCGGCCGCGCTCCGATAATGGTCAACAATTTCTTCATCAAAACACTCCTTCGTCCACAAAGCTAAAGTAATCCCGTTCCCCAATTATCAAGTGATCAAGAACAGGAATATCCAAAGCTTTGCCAGCTTCTTTGAGTTTACGGGTAAGTTGATGGTCGGCCTGACTTGGTTTCAGGTTTCCTGACGGATGATTATGCGCCAAAATAATTCCAGATGCTGGAAATTGGACAGCCATTTTGAATACAACTTTCGGGTCGACAACCGTACCCGAAACACCTCCTTTTGAAATGTTCTGCTTACCAATAACCGCATTAGCTCTATTCAAGAAAATGACCCAGAATTCTTCGTGATTCAGGTCTCCTAAATGCGGATAGATCGTGTCAAAGGCAGATTGACTTCCCGTGATCTTGACCCGTTTCTCAGGTTCAGAATCTTTTCTGCGCCTTCCCAATTCCAACGCTGCAATAATGCTGATGGCTTTTGCTTCTCCAATTCCTTTAAATTGCATCAAGTCTTTCACAGTAAGCTTTCCCAACTCAGAAAGATTGTTGTTCAGGCTTTGAAGGATTCGTTTCGAAAGATCAACGGCTGTTTCTTCGGTATTTCCAGAACCGATGAGAATGGCAATTAGCTCGGCATCACTTAATGCCGACTTTCCTTTTAGAAGAAGTTTCTCACGAGGTCTGTCATCTTCGGCCCAAGAACGTATCCCTTTTGCTGGTCTGTATGCTTCCATAACAGAGAACAAGGTAATAATTGGGCATAAAAAAGCCCGATACGAAATCGCATCGGGCTCAAATCCTAACTGTATCTATTAAAGAGCGTTAACGTGAAGTGCCAATTTCGACTTCAAGTTAGAAGCTTTGTTCTTGTGAATGATGTTGTTTTTCGCAAGCTTATCAACCAACGCAATTACTTTCGGGTACTGCTCAGTAGCAGCTTTTTTGTCGGTTGTAGCACGCAGATTGCGGATAGCGTTACGTGTTGTCTTGTGAATGTATTTGTTACGCAAACGCTTGGTTTCGTTTGAGCGGATTCTCTTAAGAGCTGATTTGTGATTAGCCATTGCTTCTCGTAGTCAAATTTTAGGGCTGCAAATGTATGTAATTAGTTTCTAGCTGCAAGCCACTTGTTTCAAGAAATTTTTTCAATCAGGATTTGAACTCAATTTTCACTTCATGTTGGCAATGATCTCATCTCCAAATTCCGAAGTAGAAAGTAACTCAGCACCATCCATTAATCGATGGAAATCGAACGTAACACGCTTGCTTGCAATAGCGTTCTCCACCGAATCTTCAATCAGTTTGGCAACTTCTGTCCAGCCCATGTATTCAAACATCATAGCACCAGAAAGAATGATTGAACTTGGATTGACCATGTTTTTGCCTGCCAATTTCGGAGCAGTTCCGTGAGTTGCTTCAAAAATGGAGTAACCAGTAGTGTAGTTGATGTTCGCGCCTGGAGCAATACCAATACCTCCAACACAGGCCGCCAATGCATCAGAGACATAATCTCCGTTCAAATTAAGCGTAGCAACAACTGAATGCTGTTTTGGGTAAAGGAGAATTTCCTGCAAGAACGCATCAGCAATGCAATCTTTCACTAACACTTTTCCAGCGGCTTGCGCTTCTTCTTGAGCTTGATTGGCCGCATCAATTCCATCTGTGGATAGAATGCGGTCGTACATGCCCCAGGTGAAAACCTTGTTGGCATAATCGCGCTCTGCAACGTCATAACCCCATTGCTTGAAACTGCCTTCCGTGAATTTCATGATGTTCCCTTTGTGAACGATGGTCACAGATGGTTTTTTGTGCTCAATGGCGTATTCGATCGAAGCTTTTACCAAACGCTCTGTTCCTTCTTTTGAAACAGGCTTAATACCGATTGATGTTGTTTCAGGGAAACGGATGTTTCGTGCTCCGAAATCATCCTGAAGAATATTGACAAGCTTCTTGCAATCGTCAGTTTCAGCCTGGAATTCAATACCAGCGTAGATGTCTTCCGTATTCTCTCGGAAGATGACCATGTCTGTGTATTCTGGATGAACCAGCGGAGACGGAACACCTTTAAACCAACGCACAGGGCGGAGACAAACATATAGGTCAAGCGTCTGGCGAAGCTGGACATTCAACGAACGGATTCCACCACCGATAGGTGTGGTCAACGGTCCCTTAATGGCAACCAAATGATTCTGAACTGCTTCGAGCGTATCAGAAGGAAGCCACTCGCCAGTTTCGTGGTAAGCTTTTTCTCCTGCTAGCACTTCCAGCCATTCGACTTTCCGCTCGCTACCGTAAACTTTCTCAACCGCTGCATCGAACACTTTTCGCGCTGGCGTCCAAATGTCAACACCAATTCCATCTCCTTCAATGAAAGGTATAATCGGATTATTCGGTACCGATAATTTCCCGTTCTCAATTGTTATTGAATTCCCCATGCTGCACTTTTCTTTAGGTCGGTTGCGAAGTTATCTTTCTGTTGGAAACAACGTATGATGCAATTGTTTCCTTTTAGCGTTATTTGGAAATCAGTTAGATAGATAATGATTCTAGTTGCGGACAGCGGTAGTACCAAGTGCGATTGGAAATTGATCGATGGAACAGAGACGGTTGTTTCAACTTCCACCATTGGATTGAATCCGTTTTATAAAGACGAGAAGGTTGTTGCCGAAACAATGACAAGTAATTTTGAGCTTGTTGAGTTTTCTGCCCAGGTTTCGGAGATATATTTCTATGGCGCAGGGTGCTCAAGTGACGAGAAGAATCAAATTGTTGAGCGTGGTCTCAAAAGCGTTTTCTCGAATGCCAAAATTCATGTTGAGCATGATGTTTATGGTGCTGCACTTGCTGCATGCCACGGAGAAATAGGAATTGCTTGTATTCTAGGAACGGGTTCCAATTCGTGTTACTACGATGGGCAAAAAATCCATCAGGTAGTTCCGAACCTTGGCTACATTTTGGGAGATGAAGGAAGCGGAGGTTGGTTTGGAAAGCAATTGCTGAGAGACTATCTCTACCAGGAAAAGATACCTGCTGCGTTGCGAGAAAAGTTGGTACAGCAAGGGTTTGACAGAGAAAGTATCCTGAATCGAATTTACAGACAACCCAATGCCAATGTGTTTCTCGCTTCATTCGCAAAAATGCTTCACGAGTTTCAGGAAACGGATTACGTAAAAAAATTAATTCGTGGTGGTCTCAAAGAATTTTTAACCCGACACGTGGTCTGCTTCGAGAATCACCGAGAAGTTCAAGTGAATTTTGTTGGGTCGATCGCCTTTTACTTCAAACCTCAGTTGATAGAAGAGGCCCAAAAGCTTGGTATCCGTGTTGGGAACATTATTCAGAAACCGATTGACGGCTTGGTTGCATATCACATTGGTTTCGCTGCTGAGAGTTAAATCTGATTCAAAAAATGTTAAAACCTCATTAGTGTGAGTGTCCGTTTCGAGAATCACTTTGTAACTTTTGCCTGTCAAATCTGAAAACTATGCGAACATTTACGCGATTAACCTTAATTCTAGCCATTCTCGGAAGCTGTTGCAGTTCTGTTGTAGGCCAGAACTACTCCGAAAACCAAGCTCAACTACAGAAGTTTGCGTCAGACGAACTCTATGAAGCTGATTGCAAGCATGATGTAAGTGGAAAATGGGTGGGAACGGAGATTCAGTACGATGAAACCGGAACGTTCATCAAAGTGAAATTCGACATCGTTTTTGAGTTTGAGCAGGATGGAAATAAGGTAACGGGTACGTCTTACATCAAGGACAAATTGCATAACGACATCGGCTATATGAACATCCGTGGTTATGTGGTTGGAGACAAGTTACACTTCGAGGAATACGAACTTACTTCTCAGCAATGGGAAACGCCAAACCGTGTTTGGTGCTTTAGAACTGGTGAGCTGGACCTGACCAAACTCCGCAGGAAAATGCAGCTTTCTGGTGATTACGATTCATACGCTGCTTACGATTACCGTCCTTGCCGAGATTACTGCCATACAGTAGTTTCTAAGGATGCGAAAAACGAACCTGAACCAAGCGATTTCAGCTTCAATTCTTCAAGCGACAGTGATAATCCAATTCAGGTTTATCCAAGTCCATTCCGAGAGCAGACAACCTTGGCTTACACCTTGGATAAAGCAGCTAAAGTTCAATTGGATGTTTTTGATCTTTCAGGTCGTAAGGTTGTGGAATTGGCCAATGGAACCCAAAAAGAAGGTAAATACACACAGGTTTTCGAGGCGGGGAACAATTCTCCAGGAAGCTATTTGGTTCGCTTGTTTGTAAATGATGAACTCTTCACCAAGCAAGTGGTTTTGATGCGTTGATAAACAGAATATGAGATTTAGAAAAGCCTCACGGATTGTGGGGCTTTCTTATTTGCAGTTGTAGACAATTACACCTTTTGCTTCGGTATGTCCGAGTTCAGCAGCCTTCTTCCAATCAACGCAGGCCGCCTCTGTATCTCCTGAGCGCGCGATGGCCTGTCCACGTAGATAATGCGCATTAGCTAGATTCTGCTTCATCTCAATTACGCGAGTGTAATCTTGAATGGCGGCCTGGTAATTCTTCAACTTTTCGAAAACCTCACCACGAACCAGAAGCATCTGAGCTTGCGGCTTATCAATTCTATCTATCGCTTTTGAATAATAGGAGAGAGCGTCTGTGTATTCTTCAATCTCGTAAGAAACCCGACCAATATCCCAAGTCAGTTGAAGGTTATTTGGGTTTATCTCAACCACTTTCTTAAAATCTTTTAAAGCCAATTTTTTCTCATTCATGCGCATGTAGAGCTGTCCGCGGTCTAAGTGCGCCTGTTTCAAATTCTGGTCTTTCATTTTGATTGTCAAAGCATAATCTTCCAGCGCTTTCTGGTTTTTGCCAAGTCTGATGTATGTCTGCGCACGATTCAGCAAAGCCTGAGAACCGTAAGAATTTCCGAGTTGCAGTGCTTTGGTGTTTCCATCAAGAGCTTCGTTGTAATAACCAAGGTTGAATGCTGTCAACGCAAGCATAAAATGGCCGTCTCCATTACTCGAATCCAATTCAACCACTTTCTTGAGATCACTGTAAACTCCCTGTGTATTTCTTCGGTTTCTCCTGACCTGCGCTCGATTCATCCAACGAGTTGCATCAGAACTATCGGCCATAATGGCCCAGTCAAACCAACGCTCGGCTTGTTTCAGGTCACCTTGATTGAAAGAGCTTACACCTCGTTCTAAAAAGCTCTGAGCTTGAGTTCCGATTGAACTCAGCAAAACCAACAGGATTATAGAAAATGCTTTCATGGAATTGTCAGACTGACCAAGTTACAATTCGCGAGAAACAAAAACAGCGGATTCGAACCGAACCCGCTGCTTTTAACATTTCTTCAAGAACGCTTATCTGATAAGCGTGATGTATCCAGTTTGCGTGAAGCTACCTTCGCTGAAGTTATTCTTCACCTTCAGTTCGTAATAATAGGTTCCAGCCTTAGCTTCTAGACCTGCTGGTGTTCTACCATCCCAAGCAATTTCTCCGCTGTTATCATGATGCATTACAATTCCCCATCGGTTGTAAACGGTAAGCTCGTAAGCTTCAACACCGAAGTTGTCAATGAAGAACAGATCGTTAATGCCGTCTCCGTTAGGAGTGAATGTGTTTGGAATGTCCACTACCTGAGTGATGTCCACTTCAACTGTATGGAAACCTAAACAACCGAATTCATTTTCGGTGGTAACAGTGATCGTAAAGAACTCTTCTGTAGAGTAAGTGTGGTCTGTAGATTGACCTTCACCGAATTGTCCATCACCGAAATCCCAAGTCCAGTAAACGATTGAACTATCACCGCTTACCTCTTCAAACAGGTGGTCAACTTCTAAGAATCCATTGCTCAATGTTTGAATCAAAGCGTCTGGAGCATCATACACTTCAACAACTGCAGAGTCTGAGTTGGTTTGTCCGCAGAATTCGTTGCTTACAGTTACTGTGTAAGTTCCAACTGAATCTGATAGCACCGTAATGCTCGAAGTCGTCTCGCCATTGCTCCAGAGGTAATTCTCACCTCCAGTTGCTGTAAGCGTAAGGGTTTCTCCAGGACATGCGATGGTGTTTCCTGTAACCACCGCGACAGGTACAGCGCCTACCGTAATTGTAGGAACATCGTCCGTTGCTGTACAGCCATTCACATCAATAACGACTACCGAGTAATTAGAGCTATCAGTTACAAATAATGTGGAATCCGTTGCGCCAGAGATGCTGTTTCCGTTTTCGAACCATTCGAAGGTCACGTCATCGTCTGTACTTGCAGTAAGTAGAGTAGAATCACCTTCGCACATTTCAGATGCGTTTGCAGTTAAACTGACTTGCGGCAATTCAAAGACCTCAACCGTGATTGTGTCACTAGCGTCAGAACAACCGTTTCCATCAACAATTGACACAGAGTATTCTCCAGAAGTAGTTACCACAATTGATTGGGTAATTGCGTTGTTCGACCATTCCCAAGAAACACCACCAATTGCCGTCAATTCAACCTCTCCGCCATCGCAGAAAGAAATCGGACCACTCGTACCAATATCCACTTGTTCTGGTTCGAATACTACAACATCAATTGTGTCAGACATTCCAACGCAGGTGTTGGCATCGGCAATTTCAGCGTAGTAGCTTCCAGATTCATAAACGGTAATCGACTGGGTGGTTTCGCCATTCGGCTCCCACAGATATGCCTCGCCAGCAGTTACGGTAAGCGTAACAGAATCTCCCTCACAGAAAGATGATGGGCCTGATAGCGTGATAACTGGTTCTGGAAGGTCATAAACGGTTACTGTAACCGTGTCTGCGTCAGTGCTACAACCATTGGCATCAGTAACGAATACAGAGTAATCTCCGCTTTCTGTTACAACAATGGAAGCCGTTGTTTCGCCATTTGGCGACCAAACAAATGCATCTCCGGAACTGGCCGTGAGCGTTACCGAATCGCCATCGCAGAACTCGGTAATTCCATCTGCCATAACCGTTACAGGCTCCACTTCGAAGTCTTCAACTACAACAGCCTCCGATTCGCCTTCGCAACCATTGGCATCAACAACCATTACGGTGTAAGTGCCAGGCTCAGAAACCGTGATCGATTGAGTTGTTTCTCCGTTTGGTGACCACTCATAGCTCGATGCTGAACTCGAAGTCAACGTAACAGAATCTTCAGGGCAGATGGTCAATGGACCGCTTGCGGTAATTGTTGGTTCAGGTAGGTCGTAAACCGTCACATTTACAGGAGCTGACGTTCCCTGACAACCGTTCTCGTCCGTAACTGTAACTCGGTAAACTCCCGATTCCGTAACCGTGATGGACTGTGAAGTTTCTCCGTTCGGAGCCCAGAAGTAGCTGTCAGCTGCTGAAGATGTTAATTCTACGGAACCTCCATCGCAGAACTCTGTTGGTCCATTTGCAGTAATGGTTGGTACTGGTAATGGGTTAACAACTACTTCAACAGAATCTCCAGAAGCGTAGCTACATCCGTTAGCATCGGTAATAGACACGCTATAGATTCCAGACTGCGTAACCGTGATTGATGGTGTGGTTTCACCGTTCGGATACCATACAAACGAGCTGCCAGAAGAAGCGGTTAGTTCAACAGAACCACCATCACAGAATTCAGTTGGTCCATTTGCTACAACCTCAACATCATCTTGTTCAAACATGGTAGTTGTAACTGGAACCGACTCATTCGAGCATTGGTTTCCGTCTGTGACAATCACCGAGTATGTTCCAGTTCCGTAAACAGTGATTTCCTGAGATGTTTCTCCATTTGGCAACCATTGATAGGTAAGTCCAGCTGCAGCGCTTAAAGTTACTGAATCACCTTCGCAGAACTCCGTTGGTCCGTTTAGGGTTACTGTTGCATCTGGCAATGGATTTACAGTGATCACCACATCGTCAGAAGTTGAAGTACAACCGTTTTCATCAGTTACGGTTACGTTGTAAATTCCTGATGCTGTAACCGAGATGGATTGAGTTGTCTCTCCATTTGGTGACCAGGTGTAAGACACACCTCCGGAAGCAGTAAGTACAACTTCCCCACCAACGCAGAATTCTGTTGGACCTTGCACTGTAACGGTTGCAGAGTCTACATCAAATTCGGTCACGGTGATAATGTTTGAAACGCCTGAACAACCGTTTTGGTCGGTTACCGTCAATTGATAATCGCCAGATTGGGTAACCAAAAGACCTTGGGTAGCAGCTCCGTTCGGTGACCAACTGTATGTGTATCCGGCCGGGCCATTCAAACTTACAGAACCACCTTCGCAGAATTCAGTTGGGCCGCCAGCGGTAATAACAGGTTCTGGATTATCATTCACGATAACCTGAATTGGATCCGAAGTGGATTGACAACCATCTTCATTGGTAATGGTTACACGGTAGATTCCAGATTCGGTAACTGTGATGGACTGCGTTGTTTGTCCGAAAGGTGCCCAGAAATAATTTGCGGCTTCTGACGAAGTCAGCGTAACCGAACCTCCATCACAGAAAGTCAATGGACCATTTGTAGTAACAGTAGGGTTCGGAAGATCGAACACGATAATGTCAATGTTGTCAGAACTTGACTCACATCCGTTTTGATCGGTAACGGTTACAGAGTAGTTTCCAGATTCAGTAACTGTAATTGACTGGGTGGTTTCTCCATTTGGCATCCACAAGTAAGATGAACCTTGAGAAGCAGTCAATACCACAGAACTTCCATCGCAGAATTCAGTTGGACCAGAAGGAGTAATTGTAGCTGGGTCAACTTGAAAAATAGATACAGTTGTTGAAGCTGAGGTTCCATCACAACCGTCTTCTGTTACTACGCTTACAGAGTAATCGCCAGCATCATAAACTGTAATTGATTGAGATGTTTCACCGCTAGGACTCCACAGATAGCTTGATGCTTCACTCGCTGTAAGTACAACCGAATCGCCTTCGCAGAAAATGGTTGGCCCATTTGTGGTGATAGTTGGCACCACCAGCTGAGGATCTGTCAATGTAGTAGAGTAGGTGTAGATACATCCATTTTGATCTACGATAGTACCAACGTAAGTTCCTGCGCTAAGTCCAGAAATGTCTGCCATATTCTGGCCGCTGTTCCAAGATACCAAGTACGGTCCGAGACCACCGCTTATAGTTAAGTCAATTGAACCATCATTTCCTTCGAAACAAGTTGGGTCAACATCAACACTTGATACTTGTAGCGTATCTGGTTCGGTAACCAAGGCAGAAGCATTTACTGTACAACCATTTTCGTCAGTTACAAGGACATTGTATGAACCTGGACCAACATTATTCAGGTCTTCTGTAGTAGCACCGTTATCCCAAGCGAAAGTGTAATCTGGAGTTCCACCTGTCACAGTCAAT
This sequence comes from uncultured Chryseobacterium sp., assembly GCA_964457245.1. Classification (GTDB taxonomy): domain Bacteria; phylum Bacteroidota; class Bacteroidia; order UBA10329; family UBA10329; genus UBA10329. Next base: position 20,077 of record CAYWET010000056.1, read on the forward strand.
TCAACAACTCCGTTTCCAACTCCATGACAAGAAACATTGTCAACTGCGGTTGCAGCTTCAAGTAGTGCAGGTTGAGAAACGTTTACACTAATTGTTTGCGAACAATTGACGGCATCTGTTACCGTTACAGTGTAAGAACCAGCATCAAGACCTGTAATGGTCGGTGTTGTGTCTCCATTACTCCACAAGTATGTGAATGGCGCTGTGCCACCAGTTACCACTGCTGTTGCAGAACCATCTCCGGCTTCAAAACAGCTTAGGCTTTGCGTATTGATAGCAACCGAGAATCCAGTACAAAGAAGAGGGTTGATAGTAATCGTTACTGTTTCTTCACAACCGTTAGCATCGGTTACTGTAACCGTGTATGTTCCAGGACAAAGGTCGGAAGCCGTTGAAGTAGTTTGGCCATCGCTCCACTCGTAAGAATAAGGAGGAGTTCCGCCCGAGGCAGTTGCTGTAGCAGAACCATCACAACCTTCAAAAGATTGCTCATCGGTTACAGAAGTAGTAACGCTAAGAGAAGTTGGTTCAGAAATAACCACAGAACCTGAAGCCTCACAACCAATTGAATCGGTAACCACCACGGTGTATGGACCTGCAGTTACACCAGAAAGTGTCTGCGTTGTAGCGCCATTGTTCCACAAGTAGTTAAATGGCGTATTGTTCTGAAGTGTGATAGGAGTTGCAGTAGCAGTTCCGGTTTCGCCACCATTACAATCAACGTCTGTACTTGACATATCTACATCAAGATCACAAGACGGTGGATTAACAATATTACTGGTAGTGTATTCACACTCGTTGGCGTCTGTTACCGTTACGGTATAGGTGCCAGCACAAAGATCCGTTATGGTTTGTGTGGTCTCACCGTTGCTCCACTCGTAAGTGTAAGGAGGTGTGCCGCCAGTTGGGTTGGCAGTAGCAGACCCGTTACATCCGTTAACCAACGTTTCATCTTGAACGACAACTACGGCTGTAAGAATATTTGGCTGTCCAACAGCAGCGTTACAAGTAGCAGTACATCCGTTAGCATCGGTAACCGTTACCACGTATGTTCCAGCAGTCAATCCAGATTGAGATGCGTCTGTGCTGCCGTTACTCCAAGAGTAAGAATAAGGCTCGGTTCCTCCAACAACTGAAACCGATACGCTTCCATTTGCATCGCCATTACAAAGAGCGTCTTCTGCAGAGCATGATGCTATCAAAACATCCGGTTCTGAAATGGTTGTTTCGTACGTGAATAAACAGCCATTTTGATCTGCGAAGGTCACAGTATATGTTCCAGAAGCAAGCCCACTGATATCTTGGGTATTTGCACCATTAGCTTGTGCTGAGCCTGTCGAAGTACTCCAAGTGTACACGTAAGGAGGCAGTCCACCAGTTGGTTCTAAGTCGATTGAGCCATTATCTCCTTCGTTACAAGAAACTTGGACATCAATACTTGAAGCACCAAGGGTATCTGGTTCTGTAACCACTCCGAAAGAACCAGTTTGGCATCCGTTAGCGTCTGTTACAGAAACGATGTAAGTTCCAGGGCCAACATTATTTAGGTCTTCCGTTGTTGCACCGTTATTCCAACTGTACGAATAAGGGAGTGTTCCTCCAGTAACCGTAAGTTCAACAACTCCATTATCAACGCCATGACAGCTAACGTTGTCAACTGCAGTTGCGGCTTCAAGAAGTGCCGGCTGCGTCACGTTTCCACTGACAGTTTGAGTACAGTTAACTGCATCTGTAACAGTAACGGTGTACTGACCAACATACAGATTGCCAATGCTATCTGTAGTTGCACCAGTGCTCCACAGATATGTGTAGGGTGCGGTACCTCCAGTTACCACAGCAACTGCAGCACCGTCTCCAACACCTAAGTCTGGAGAAACATAACAGGTAAGCCCGAATGTGTTGATGTCAACATCAAATCCTGTACAAAGAAGAGGGTTGACAGTAATCGTTACTGTTTCTTCACAACCGTTGGC
>CAYWET010000057.1:0-2597 GCA_964457245.1 uncultured Chryseobacterium sp.
ATCACGAAAAGAAGGAGTTAGCTAAAGAAAGGAAGGATAATTACTTTCCGATGCAGAACTTACTGAAAATGTTCCCTAACAGATCATCGGTTGTAATCTCTCCAGTGATCTCACCAAGGTGAAACAACGCTTTGCGGATGTCAATGGCCACAAGGTCGCCAGACATCTGATCATCAAAGCCTTTCAGAACTTCTAGCAAGGAGTTTTTGGCGTTGCGAAGCGCTTCAATGTGGCGCGTATTTGTAACAATGGTCTGGTCTTCTTCGAGAGCCGAAAGGTTTACGAAGTCGGTCAGTTTTCGAGTCAGTTCTGTAATTCCCGTTTTTTCTTTGGCTGAGATGGAAACGATGTCAAACTCAGAGAATTTAGCTGAGACATTCTCCTCCGTTTTATCTGACTTATTAGCTACTAGAATGAGTTTATTGTCAGCATCCGTTTTTCGAATTTCCAAGTTTCGAATTTCGGATTTCAACCTGTTTGAATCGTAGGTCGATGCATCAAAAAGGAACAACACAACATCGGCTTGTTCGGCCTTTTGCATGGTGCGTTCGATGCCAAGACTTTCAATGGTGTCTTCAGTTTTTCGGATGCCAGCCGTATCGATAAATCTGTATCGAATCCCTTCAATAACCAACTCATCCTCAACCGTATCGCGAGTTGTACCAGCAATGTCAGAAACAATGGCCCGTTCTTCATTCAAGAGCGCATTGAGCAAGGTCGATTTTCCAGCATTCGGTTCACCGATAATCGCAACCTGAACACCTTCTTTTATCACATTTCCCAACTCAAACGAACCAATGAGTTGGTCGATTTTTGTGTTGATCCGGTTGATGAGCGTTTTCATTTCCCAACGGTCGGCAAACTCCACGTCTTCTTCCGCGAAATCCAATTCCAACTCAATAAGTGAGGCAAAATGAACAAGTTCCTCGCGAAGTACTTTCAGTTCTGAACTGAAACCACCACGCATTTGGTCCATGGCCACTTTATGTGCGGCTTTGGATGATGAAGCGATAAGGTCGGCAACGGCTTCAGCTTGCGAGAGATCCATTTTCTTGTTGAGGAACGCACGCATCGAATACTCACCGGGCTTGGCCATTCGCGCACCATTTTCACTCAGAAGGTTAAGAATTCGTTTTTGGATGAATGTAGATCCGTGACAGGAGATTTCCACAGAATCTTCGCCCGTAAATGACTTTGGATTTCGGAAAACACTCACTAGAACTTCATCGACCAATTCATCTCCTGAAACAATATCTCCGAACAGAATGGTGTGCGAATCGGCTTCAGACACTTTCTTTTTTCCTTTCGGTCGAAAGACCTTATTAGCTATCGTGAAAGCATCTTTTCCACTCATTCGAATTACCGCAATAGCACCAGCACCAGAAGCGGTGGCAAGTGCCATTATTGTATCGTCCAATGTGTTTAAAGAAGCCAAATTCCGTCTAGTAGGATTGTGGAAAAGTTACGTGCGCAAAAGTAGCCGTTAATGTTGGGTATCCGTTCGCGATAGTATACATTTGCCGCCTGTCCTGAGCGTAGTCGAAGGACGTTCAAATCAAGAAAATAAACACGATGAGTGTACTAGTAGATAAGAATTCAAAAGTTATAGTTCAGGGATTTACTGGAAGTGAGGGGACTTTCCACGCTTCGCAGATGATTGAATACGGAACCAATGTTGTTGGCGGTGTTACGCCAGGAAAAGGTGGACAGACGCACTTGGATCGTCCAGTTTTCAATACTGTTGCAGAGGCGGTTAAGGAAACAGGAGCAGATGTTTCCATTGTATTCGTGCCGCCAGCATTTGCGGGAGACGCCATTATGGAGGCTGCCGAGGCTGGAATCGGTTTGGTGGTTGCCATTACGGAGGGAACTCCAGTTGCTGATATGGTAAAGGTTGCCGACTACCTGAAAGGAACCAACACACGTTTGATCGGACCGAACTGCCCAGGAGTTATTACTCCAGGAGGAGCCAAAGTTGGTATCATGCCAGGCTTCGTTTTCAAGCAAGGAAAAATTGGTATTGTTTCTAAGTCTGGAACATTGACTTACGAAGCTGCCGATCAAGTTGTGAAAGCTGGAATGGGTATTTCAACTGCTATCGGAATCGGTGGTGACCCGATCATTGGTACAACTACCAAAGAGGCGGTTGAGTTGTTCATGAATGATGATGATACGGATGCGATCGTTATGATCGGTGAGATCGGTGGAACGCTAGAGGCTGAAGCTTCAGCTTATATCAAATCAACAGGAAATAAGAAGCCAGTTGTTGGTTTTATCGCTGGACAGACAGCTCCAAAAGGAAGAACAATGGGACATGCTGGTGCAATTGTAGGTGGAGCAGAGGATACGGCAGAAGCCAAAATGAAGATCATGGCCGAGTGCGGAATCCACGTGGTTGCATCTCCAGCAGATATAGGCGTTACCATGGCGAAAGCGATGGGCGTAACTGCTTAGGCGATTAGCGGATTAGGATTTAAGATGAACCGTCAACCGAAAGGTTGGCGGTTTTTTTATTGGATTTTCAGAACAACATTTCCGAGCTTCTGACCACTCAGTACATATTCAAGCGCTTCAGGTGCATTTTCAATGTCATATTC
>CAYWET010000057.1:2697-17554 GCA_964457245.1 uncultured Chryseobacterium sp.
TCTGACCACTCAGTACATATTCAAGCGCTTCAGGTGCATTTTCAATGTCATATTCACGGTCAATAAGTGGTTTAAAGCTTCCTTTTTCCAGCAATTCAGCCATCATCTTTACGGTTCGAGGCCGATCAGTTGGATATGGGAATCTAACCTGCTTATGAAATAACGAAAGCGGAATGTTCTCCAAGTTCTGACCAAGCTCCGAAGAAATGTAAATGCCGTTAGGTTTGAGCAAAGATTTGCACGCTCCAAACGAACTCTTTCCAACCATATCAAAAACGTAATCGAACCGTTCAGCATCTTTTGTGAAATCAGTCGTTTGCCAATTGATTACTCGCGATGCACCAAGTGCTAAAACCTTTTCTTCGTTTCCTCCTCCTGCTGTTGCGGTGACTTCAGCTCCGAAGTACTTACATAATTGAACTCCTGCAGAACCAATTGCTCCGGTTGCTCCGTGAATCAAAACTGATTTTCCTTTCAGATCATCAACCTTATTTATGAAGTTGTAAGCGTAGTGCGCGCCTTCCAAACTGGCTGCCGCAACTTCAAAACCAACGTTTTCAGGAATTAGCCCAATAGCTTCGTCTTCTGAAAACGTCATTAGCTCTGCGTGAGAGGAAAGTCCGCCATCATGAAACCCAAATACCCGATCACCCACCTTAAATTTGGTTACCGCGTTTCCTACTTGCTCAACAACTCCGGCAAAATCTGTTCCTGGAATTGGATTATTTGGTTTGAACATGCCCAAATCAAATCGCATGATGAACGGTTTGGCGGTAATGCTGGCGGAGTCTGTGCGGTTTAACGTTGCCGCGAAAACGCGAATCAGGACTTCATTTGGCTTTGGTACTGGCTTTTCGATTTCTTCAATCTGAAGAACTTCTGGTCCACCGTATTTCAGATAAACAATGGCTTTCATCAAGCTCGATTAAGTTCATGCAAGGTGATCTCTGGCGGCATACCGACCCGACCTGGGAAAATGAGATAGCCCATGCCACGGTTCACGTAGAGGTATTGGTCTTTCTCCTTGTACAATCCCGCGTAGCGTTCGTAAAAGAGTTTCGCTGCGCTGATCTCTACCAAACCTGGAATGGAAATGCCGAACTGCCCACCGTGCGTGTGGCCCGAAAGGGTAAGGTCGACTTTGGTTTTTTCAAGGATGTGATGGTCGAAATGCGTTGGGTCGTGGCTCAGTAGGATCTGAAACGGCACATCTTCCATACCTTCCGTGGCCTTGTTGTAATCGCCACGGGTTGGAAACCAACCTTCTTCGGTATATCCCCAATTCTCTACACCAACCAGACCGATCTTCTCACCATCTTTCTCGAGAATGTCGTGCTCATTCACCAACGGTGTCAGATCCATTTTTCTGAAAATCTCAACAACCCCCATGGAGTTGCGCGTTTTATCCTCTTCCGTGAGTTTTCCGTTTCGGCCCCAACCATAATCGTGATTGCCCAGAATGGCATATTTCCCGTGCTTGGCTTTAAGCTTTCGGAAAACATCTATCCATGGTTCTGCCTCATCTGGATAAGAATTGACAATGTCGCCAGTAAAGAAAATGTAATCAGCTTCAAGCTCATTTATCATCTCCACAGCTTCCACCATCGGTTCAAAATTGTTGTTGAAACTGCCCAAATGCAGGTCAGATATCTGAACGATCTTCACACCATCAAACGCCTTTGGCAGATTCCCAAAACGAAGGCGGTTGTTGATGATGCGCCAACCGTATTTTCCTTTGGTGGTTCCCCAAAGGACAGAACCAAGCATTAATCCGCCAACGCTCAATGCAATGGCGTTCATAAAGGTTCTGCGGGTCATTTCGCGCTCCGCTTCTTTTCTTGAACTTCTGTAACTGATGTATCTGCCCAGCAGCACAAAATCTGCCAGCAACTGAAAAACGCAAATACTCAACAGCGTTACAGAAAGCGTAATTGCTCCAATGATGGTGTAATCCATCAAGAACCGATTGTCTCTGAAATCATCGCGGTTCACCGCCAGATAAGAAGTGGTAGCATACACGAAAATCGTGATGAACAGAAAAAGACCACGCGCCAGCCATTTTGGGCCCGGAAGCATTTTATCCGTCAGAACATGTACCGTTCTGTACGAGTACAGAATCAACACCGCGGTTCCGAAAAGTATGAGGTAATACGCTAACACCGAGGCACAAAGGTAATATCAAGAAACAGGTTACTGGCTGGCAAATGGTTATTCAGCACATTTATTGAACGAGTTTCTAAAAACGGCTACATCTGGCATCGCTTTACGGTCTTCAACAATCGTTATACAAACATTTACGATTTTAAATCTTAGGAGGTCTTCTCGTGAGGAGATAGATACTATCGGGATTACAATTGGTCCGGCTGCATCTGCAGCAATTCATTGCAGAACAGCCCATGTTCTGTTTTCTTTGAAAAGGACTTGTCATTTTGAATGAAACGAACAAAGCCTCATTATTGCTTCACAATCTTTGATTGCCATGTAACATTCTCACTGCCAATTCTGAGAAGGTAAATGCCCGCTGGTTTTGCACTAAGATCAAGTGAGTGTTTTCTCGTAGATATCACATCTGTAAGAACCGTTTTCCCCTGTAGGTTTTGAACAGTTAACCGAAGAGGACGGAGAACCGAAGAATGAATAGTAAAAACATCGGAAGGGTTAGGGTACACACGAATTGGAGAATCTGCTTTTTCGTGTTGTGGTAAGTCAAGCAATTCCGATTCATTCAACTCTACAAAATCAAACAGCTGATAGCTGCCCAGTGTAGACCGACCCTCCAAACAATAAACAGTAAGGGTAAACATTGAAGGGCCAATTTGATCCGCTTCATAGGTTTCGGTTACGTAAAACTCATTCTGGCTTTGGTAAATGGTCCAATAAGCAGTAAGGAAATACCCAGCCGAATCGTTCAATTCAATATGGGTAATAACGGCAGAATCAATAGGTAGGGTATAGTCAATATTGCAATCTTCGTAGATGTCGGTATACAACGTGTCGTAAACGGAATATGGAATCGGATCTTGGTAACCGACAATATTTGAAGGGTCTGAGATGATGAATTCGTTACTTACCACAACTCCGTTTGCATCGGTAACATCAACGCTGTATAATCCAGGGCAGAGGTTCTCCGCATATTGTAATGTGTCTCCAGTTGAAACCTCAAAGCTATAAGGCGGTGTTCCATTGATTACATCAAAATAAACGGCACCATCGCAATTACCCGGTGTAGTTTGATATGTAATGATGTTATGAAACCTTGGTATGTCGCAAACTGTCGGGTCTGCTGGGAAAAGGGGGACTTCCAGTTCGATTGCTCGCTCATAAATTCCACTGGGAGATTCTAACTCAATATAGTAATAGTCTGCCGAAAGCCCTGTGTGTTCCAGGCCGTACCCCAAAAAATCTCCGGTACCTGTGAGTGCCTCCTCTCTGGTTCCTCGATAAACCTCAGCGTTTAGCGTTCCAGTGCTGATGCCACTTATTGTAAACGAACCATCATTGGCCTGCATACTTGATGGGTTAGTAGCAGAAACCGTTAAGACGACATTGGAACCCGTGTTATTGGTCAAGTAATACCCGCATCTGTGCACCGTAGAATCTGATTGATAATCTAGAGGCCGCAAACCAATGTCGAAGGGCATGCAGTATGGGGTATTGATGATAAGCCGATTTAGATAAACGCTTCCCTGCATTTCAGCAAAGTTTTGCGTTAAACATAGGTCTTCAATAATAACTTGGTTGGGTGAATGCGTTGCCTGCAAAGCCAGCCCAAACGGGGCATATGAAGGGAAACCGCTGGTGAATTCCACATTGCCTAATCCCGTTAATTCAAACCCCAAATGACCATTACAATTCGTAGTAGAATATGCAACGGTTCCGAATTGCTTTAAAGTCCAAGACTGTCCGAATGAATTGAGATTGATCAAGCATAACACCAGAAGTAAGGAGTTGGTGGTTCGGTAAATCATATTAAAGGTTGTTTTACGGGCGAATATAAGATTAACCACCCTCTTTGAAAATACGATGTTTAAAGCGTTGGTTAAGTTTGATTTGCATTGTACTTGTTAGTGCTTATAAAACACAGCCACATCGGGCATCCCATTTCGATTTATAATAACAGTTAGAGGAACGCCCAACTGTTCTTTAAGAACGGCAGAACGAATCGGGTGAACATACAACAAGATGATGGACTTCTCCGTTCAAATGCGGGCTTTACCTGCTTTAGCAGTTCACGTGTAGTCTTTTGATCAAAAGGGTTATCGTGTGGATGTTTCATATACAGATTCAACATGCTTTATCCGTTTGGTTAGATTTGATTTTCCAATTCAACTACCAAAACCAAAGTATGAGATCCAACCTTGTTTCCCTGACCTTTTTGCTAGGCATTTCGGTCTATCTCAGTTCCTGTTCCATTAATGCCGAAGCAGATTTCGATATCACTCTCGACCCTAATATTCCTGGAAAGATTAACGTGGTAAACAATTCCATCAATGCCAAGACCTTTCAGTGGCAGCTCGGGTTAGGCGAAACAGAAGATGGAACGTACAGCTTCAGTTCAGACTACGGGAACTACGGTGTTTACGAGGGAGACCGTTCCGCATTCTACATTCAGGAAAATAGCTGGGTGGAGATCACGCTTCAAGCGGTTGGTGCAACTGATGATTTCCTAACCAAGAGGATCAATGTAAACAACGTTCCGAGTAGGGTAGTGGTGGGTAATCTGGTGGTTACCCGTGTAAGTCTTACCGATGAACTGGGCTATGAGTGGGATGACCTGGACGGCACTACGGGCAACCCGGAATACGAGAACAACGAAGAGTTTCCAGACCTGCTGATGAACAACAATGAGTTCTATAATTCCTACAACATGAGCACCGCCATTTGGAATGTGGACATCATTAACGGGCTTCCCGTAACGCTAACCACGCAAGAGAATGTAGTGATTGACGATTTTTCGCCCACGTCTTCTTCAGAGCTTTACATTGAGTTGGTGGATGGTGATGGCTCGCAAGGGTCTATATTCCTGGAGCCGGGCAAGAGAATCGGGGTGCTTACCATAGATATGTATCGGCTTACCCACGAACAGAACGGAGGGAAAGACGATAACTATCCAGAGATCTATAAGATTCAGGAAGAAGGGTTCGATGCAGACCTTTATCTGCATTGGGATTGAGACGGTTCCTTCATTAGCGTAACGAGCTCTGCGTGTAGTCCGTTGCGGAGCGTCATCCTGAGTGCCGAACGCAGCGAGGTGTATCGAAGGATGGCCCCTCAAAACCTAGCCAAAAGAAAACCTCCCCATGGAGTATAGAAGAACCACGGAGAGGCCGTCTTCAGACTTGGTCGGAAGACTCGTCATACGTTAGTATCAGAAAGCCGAAAGGCTCAGGGCGCTACAGAGCTGGCTTCCTGACTGTAGGGCCCGAACGTATCATCATTACCGATGCCAGCAACACGGAACCGATACACCGTACCCGTATCAAGACCGGTCTGTGTGTACTTACTCTTAGTTGTGGTAGCTATCGGATTCCAGAAACCTTCGTCATCACCTCCTTCTACCCACATTTCTACCTGATAGACCTTGGCATACTTCAATGGATCCCAATTCAATAGAATTTCTCCTTGTGTAAGCGATGGCACTGCGCTCAGATTCTCTACTTGTCCTGGGTTTGGTGTAGGAGAAGGTGTCTTCTTCACTTCAAACCCCGATTGAATGATAATGCCCTCATCGCCTCCGCTGATGTTCTGTACATAAGACAAAAGTTGCACCATTAGATCGTGCAGCACATCGTTGGCGGCATTCTTAGCATAGGTAAGGGCATAGCCACCTGCAAGAGCATTCACCGTAGCTTCTGCCAGCGCTTCGGTGGCATCGTCAACTACTGTTAGTGTTGGGTTGGGAGCAACAAATACTGCTGCATTTTCCGTCATCTTCATAACGATGAACTTGACCCTGATAATTCGTTCCGGAATCGTTTTCTGATTCCAATTCAAGACTGCTGTAGCCATGATGGTATAGATTAAGTAAACACTCGAACAGCTGGTCTGGGCTATTCATTCTTCTATACTTTTCCGAGCAGACCCTCGGTCATGACACAGTTTATACGCCACCCGAGTGCAGATATTGCATGCACCCTGTCATTTTTCGGAATTTTAACAGTTTTCTTATCGGTTGCGAGGCAAAACACATGGTAACGGCCTTACCGGTTATGATAACTGCCGCGTTTATCATCATAAACAGAGCGATGATGATCATAAATGCCACGACAACATTATAAATACCGCATTTATAATAGGTTTTGTGGCAAAACCTTTGAACGTTGAGATGGCTCCCATATGGTTTGCCCTATTTACAAAGGGTTTTACCGCAACTCCTTTAATAGTTGCCTCAGAATTTCAAGGTTTTGGGGTGGTTTGAGCACAAAACAACTTGTTCAGAGTTTTTAACAGGGTGTAATTGGAGGGGCTTTAATTGGTAGTTTAGGGGGGCTGAGTGGGAATGTCTGCTTGGCTGTAAGTGGGCGTATTAAAAAATAGAACTAAGAATTGAACGCAGATAAAAAACTCATATTTATTAGTCATGCGCAACCAGAAGATGACTACCTAGCGGTATGGTTAGCCTCAAAACTCAGACAACTCGGTTATGTAGTTTGGGTGGACAAGGATAATTTGAATAAAGGAGATGCCTTTTGGAATGAGATAGAACTGAAGATGAAAAATGAATCATTCAGATTCATTCCATTAGTTTCCGAAAAATATATTGAGAAAGCACAAGACAAAAATTCTGGTGTCTTTCTTGAGATTACGTTGGCAAAATCCATTGCTCGAAAAATTGACAATTACACACTTCCTTTAAGAGTAGATAATTGTAATTACGATGATTTTCCTATCAGCATTCTTCCGCTTGATACAATAGACTTTAGCAGAAATTGGGGAAAAGGATTGAAAGAGTTGATTGAGGAACTTGAACTACAAAAAATTGATAAAGTAGAGGTCGAACCTAATGTTTTGCAGCAATGGCATAAATACCTTGACATTCATGGAAAGATTTTATCCAAATCAGATTTTTATGGTTCTAATTGGCTGATAACGACTCTGCCAAAAACACTATCTGTTTATCGTTTCAGCGGAGACGCCATCAAAGCTCAAAAAGAAATTCCATTTGCCTTAAAGAGAGACAAGGATTATATCTTGGGATTTTTTGATGACAATGGGCTAAACCTAAGAACCGAATTCCGTCAAGACATTGATGTTGATGACTTTCTTTTTGATGAAACCTTTACTCTTAATTCTGGTGATTTAATTATTGGGACTCAACAGCACTTTGTCCAGCTGATGAATAGTGCGATTGATGAATTCTTTTATCAACATGAAAACATAAAGTGCTGGAAGAAAAAGAGCAGGGAAAAACTTTACTACACAAGAAAACCACCAAGAGATTCAGGAGCGTATCCTTTCAAGATTGGCAATCGAAAAGGATGGAGAACACTAAAGGGAAAGAAAGGCGAGATATTCTGGAATTATAGCTTGTCGTTTAAATTTCAACTGAACCCATTTCCTCATTACGTGGTTAATCCTCATATTTTAATTTCTGATGATAAAGGATTTAAAGAGGACGATAGAAAGCATAGGCGCTCTATCCCGAAAGAATGGTTTAACAGACATTGGTATGATAGAATTTTTGCCTTTCTGAACTATGTCAACGATGGGAAAGATGAGCAGTTTTTAAATATAAATTCAGGTCGAGAAGAGTTTCAGATTGATATTAGAACCGCCCTGTTTAAATCTGATAAAGGCTATGATGAACCTGAAACAAATTAAAGAGCCAGTATTGACCTTTGGTAATGGCCAAACTGCAGAAGACCCAAGAGATGGTTTAATGCTTTTCGGACCAAATGAGCAGTTTGAGCGTAACTCAATTAAAGCGGGTGTAGTGGCAACTAAAGAAGGCTTAGAAAAGTACAAAGCCTTTGTCCGTAGACTTCAGTCACCAATTTTCTCTAAGAAAATAATGTATGGAAAAGAATATGAAAATGAAGTACAAAGACCTAGCTACACTGGTTTTGAGGCAACTTTTGGTATTGAATGGAATGAAGATCCTGTACTTAAAAAATATTTGGATCAATCCACAATTGAAAACATTCTATCAATAGATAGAAAGCCAGAAAGAACAAGAAAATTAGTTGATTACTACGCAAACAAAATCATAGAGTCGAGGGGGAAAGATGATAAGCAAATTGATTTATGGTTTATCGTTGTTCCTAGGTCTGTATATATGGAATGCAGATACAATTCTAAAGGAAAGGACATAAGTTCTAAAGAAAAGAAACAAATCGAACTCTTGAAGCAAGGACAAGCGAGTCTTTTTGAGGATTTCGATGAAGAATTACTAGCTCTTGAAAAACTAAAAGATGACTCTACTGATTTTCACAACCTTATAAAAGCTGAGTTGCTGAAAAATAAAATTCAAAGCCCAATTCAGGTAATTGTTGAGCCTACTCTTGAATTTAAAGATAAACTTCTGTTAAAGGAACTTGGTGATGATATGAAGGCTCATCTGGCTTGGACTCAATCCGTAGCTGTCTATTACAAATTAGGAAATAAACCTTGGGTGCTCAATGATGTAAGAAAAGACGTTTGCTATCTAGGGTTAATCTTTAAAAGAGTACCAGATAAAACTAATAAACGTTCAGTCTGTAGTGCTGCCCAAATGTTCTTAGAAGATGGTGATGGTTCTATATTTAGAGGTAATATTGGTTTATTCAAAAGTGAGGATAGTGTGGGGTATCACCTAGATGAGGAAAGTGCGGAAAAACTGCTTGACATGGCTTTGTCTGACTATTTCGAGTCGCAGGGAAACTATCCAACAGAATTGTTTATACACGGTCGTGTACAATTCAATGATGAAGAGTGGACAGGTTTTCTAAATGCGATTGCTAAGCATGATGCAAATACTCAACTTAATGGAATTCTGATAAAGGACACTAGGTCAGACGATAGACGAAAGCTAAAATTGTTTAAAGAGACTTTTGGGCAAAAGAACAATTATGGTGTGATGAGAGGCCTTGGTTGGATAATAGACAATGAATCAGGATATTTATTCACAAGGGGGTTCATTCCAAGATTGGGTTCAACAAATCACCTTGAAACTGCAAATCCTCTATATATAGAAGTGAACAAAGGTTCTGCTTCTATTGAAACTGTAATGCAAGATGTTTTGGCATTGACCAAACTAAACTACAACGCGTGCATTTATGGAGACGGCTTACCAGTGACACTTCGTTTTTCAGATTTGATTGGAAATATTTTGACGGCAACCAAAAACTGGGAATCTGAAATGAGACAGTTTAAGTATTACATATAATAGAAAACACGATGCTAGGATAAAGTGTGTATGGAGCTCCCATTGGGATAAGCATTACACACAGACACCTACCCAATCCCCACCATCAACCGCTTCTCATTGCGGTTGGGGTCATTCAAAATCTCATTCTGAATAATGGTTGAGACGATCAGCTCCGCATTGTCGGGGTAATTGACACGGATCGGGTTTTCCTCTTCTAGCCAAGATTCGATCTGGTGGTGCCATTTCTTTTTGAGCGACTTTACAACCGGAATTCCCATTTGGTTCAAGGCCAGCGCATTGCATTGCTGCTCAAACTGCTTTTTCATGGGAATGATGCACAGTTTCTTTCCTAGAAAAAGTGCTTCCGTTGTTGCTCCAAAACCAGCTGCGCAAAGTAAGCCTGTGCAGTTGGCCAAGCTTTCTAGATATTGCTCATTATTGATAGGGCGAAGCCAAACATTCTCATCAATAAAAGCCTCTTTCCCGTGTTTGCTGAAAACCTGCCATTCCACATTCGGGTAGCGTTTCAGGGCTTTTACAATCCGCTCATCGCTGTGCGCAGGAAGGTAAACCAGGTAATGCCCTTTGTTGGAGGTTTTCAGTTTTCGCACCTGCTTACGGATAATGGGTGTGAAAATGCTTGGGTTGTATCGCTGAAAGTGAAATCCGTACGCATCCGAAACGGGAGCGTAGTTCTGCAAAATGAACTTGCCCAACATATCGCCACTTTCTACAACGGGTGCGCCTTCTGTGAGGATTGAAGCCTGATTGCTCAACCCAATGCAATGCTTGTTGGCGAGAATACACGCCCAAGCCGACACGGGTTCGAAATCGGAAATGATCAGGTCGTAAGGCGAAACATCCAACGAATTCACTTCGCGCATAAATCTGCGTGTGCGGTTGTTTTTATAAGTGGCCGTGAAGTTGATGCCGCCCTTTTCTCCAAAGATGAAACTCAATCCGTGGAAGCGGTACCGAACATCAAATGGCAGTTTCAACTCGCATTGATTTCCGCTCAAAAGCACATCAACTTCCCCGCGTTTCTGTAGGTGCGGAATGATCTCCATCGAGCGGCTCAAATGGCCGTTTCCCGTTCCTTGAATGGCGTAAAGTATTCTCATGCGCGCTTAAAACTGAATTCCTCAATCAGCCCGAAAAGAATTTCCTGACTGCTCAATTCAATGGCCTGATCAGGCTCCAATTTGTAGTCCTTGAGCGTGGCGTCATCTTCATATCTGTAAAGACTCCAATTGCCATCGTTGTATTCCAATGAGGTCAGGTTTTCAATCCAATCGCCACTGTTCATGTACGTTATCTCGCCATCATCGCCTTTTATGGTTTTGATCATCGGCTTGTGAATGTGGCCACAGATCACATTATCGTAACCATTTGAAATACCAATAAGAGAAACCGTGCTTTCAAAATCGTTCACGTGCTTAACCGCAGCTTTCACGCTGTCTTTCACCTTTTTAGAAAGCGAGATCTTTTCACGCCCGAAACGCTGCAACCAACGGTTCACAAATCGATTGAAGAGAATAAGCAGGTCATAACCTTGGCCTCCAAGCTTCGCGATCCACTTAGAGTAGCGCATGCTCACATCGAAAACATCGCCATGGAAAATCCACGATTGCTTGCCGTCCAACTCCAGCACAACTTTGTTGTCGATGTGAAGATTGCCGATGGTCTGACCGCAGAATTTGCGCACAAACTCATCGTGGTTTCCAGGAATGTAATGCACTTCAACACCCTTCGAAAGCATGTTGGTTATCTCCTTGATCACACGGATGTGATCTTTCGGAAAATAGCTTTTGCTGAACTGCCAGATGTCGATAATGTCACCGTTCAGAATCAGCCTTTCGGGTCGGATGCTTTTCAGATAACGGACCAATTCTTCGGCATGGCAGCCGTAGGTTCCTAAGTGCGTGTCGCTGATAATGACGGTCTCTACCGAGCGTCTGTTTTCAAATTTCATTGGGTGTTGGATTTATTGGTTTGGGCATGTCGTATTTCTTGGCAAATCGAAACGCGGAGCGAATGATCATGAATAAAAAAAGACGCGAAAGCGTCTTAAATCTGAGGTGGAACATGTCTTGAGTTTGAAACACCGTTGGGGCGAAAATCTGAGGGCTGTTTTCCTTGCTCCTTTTCTGGGAGCTTCCGTGCAAATGCGGTGGAATGACTGCTCTCGTCTGCCGGACCATCAAGTCCTTGGTGTTGGTTTATGCAAAGGAATACCACGCAGAGCGAGAGCGGGTTAAGCGTGAGTTACTGTTGAGTTAAACTACGTTGATTCCAATATTAGCTGTTCGTTTTAATCGGATTTCCCATCTTCGTCTCGTCTTGACAACTCCATCCACCATATCCAACAAGACCATTGCCGTTCTTCCGTTCGTGAACATGAGTTCCGATGCGGAGAATGAGTACTTCAGCGATGGAATTACCGAAGAGATCATCAACGCGCTGGCGAAGATAGATGGGCTAAAGGTCACCTCCAGAACTTCTGCATTTCATTTCAAGGGAAAGAGTATTCCCATGCCTCAAATAGGGAAGGAGTTGGGTGTTTCTACCTTGCTCGAAGGCAGCGTAAGATTATCAGGCAACGCCATGCGGATTACCGCGCAGTTGATAGACGCGGCTGAGGATTTCCACTTCTGGTCAGAAACGTGGGACAGAAAACTGGACAACATTTTTGAAGTTCAAGATGAAATAAGCCAATTGATTGCCGACCATTTGCGCGAGCATTTCGGGCACTTTGAAATTCAGGAGCACTTGGTCGATAAAAAGACGCAAAGTCTTGATGCCTACAACTTATACCTGAAAGGGCGATTTCGTATGAATAAGTGGAGCCCTGAGAACGTCAAAAAATCCATTGAGTTCTATGAGGAAGCCTTGAAGTTAGACCCTCAACATGCCGAATCCATGGTTGGTATGGGAGATGCGTATAGCTTTTTGGCAACCACGGGTGTTATCCCTTATGAAGAAGGTTGGGGCAAATGCGGTCAGCTCATCCATCAAGCGTTGGAAATTGACAACGAATTACCTTCCGCATATTGCATTTTGGCCAACATGGCCTTCTTTACAGAATGCAATTTTAGGAAGGCTTTTGATATGGTAAATAAAGCCATTTCCCTAAACCCTAATCATGTAGGGTCGCTACAATTCTTGTCTTTTTTATACGTGCTTAGCGGAAAAAGGGAAAGTGCCCAAAAGCACCTGAAAAACGCTTTGGAAATAGATCCATTATCGCAGGAAACGCTATTCTTCAGGGCTTACTTTGATTATATGTTCGAAGATTTTGCCCAAGCCTTGGAACAGCTTAATAGATGCTTGGAAGTAAACCCATTGAACATTCCGTCTCACTATGTTAAAACCCTGTGCTTGATTAAGTTGGAGCATTACAACGAAGTCATTAACTATTTCGATGATCTTCCTTCGCAGGTTATTGTACAAGGCGAAAAAACAGGGTCTCTTGCTATTGCTCATGCGTTGAACGGTGATAAATCTGAAGCCGCTGATCACCTGAAGCAACTCGAGGAGCAAGCGAAAGGTGAGAACGGTTTTACCGCTGACTCTTATTTGTTCCTTTTATACGGAGCAACAGATCAACGAGCTAAGGCATTCGGTTGGGTGGAGCAGGGTCTACAGAATGGTTCACCGCTCATATTGATTCGGTATCCAGATCCAGTGGTTAACCCGATAAAGAATGATCCTCGATACGAACAGTTTCATAAGCAGCTTTTCCCAGAAGATCTTTTCACGTCACAACCCAAAGGCAAGCAAAAGAAAGCCTTGCTGGATGATGCCGCAGCAACCGATTACAAAGCCAAATTGCAGCAGCTTATTGATACCGAAAAGTTTCACCTCAACCCAAGCGTTTCGTTGCGCTCATTGGCAGATGAATTGGGGATTCACCCCAATCAGCTTTCATGGTTGTTGAATGATGGTTTCGGCAAAAACTTCAACGAGTTCATCAATCATTATCGGATAGAGGAATTCAAAACGTTGGCCAAGCTTCCAGAGAATGCCAACTTTACCATCATGTCTATTGCCTACGACTGCGGTTTCAATTCCAAAACCGTTTTCAACACCTATTTCAAAAAGGAAACGGGCATGACGCCAAAAGCGTTTTTGAAAGGGTAGTCTCGATCCTGAGAATTCATAAAAGCGTTTTCAATTCTTTGGGTTTGGCTTTTATATGACAGATGCCCATCAAACCGAACCAGATTATTTGGCCAGTGCCAAATAGCAAGAAAACGGTGCTTAGTGAGAACAATCCTGAAATGAAACCGAATGAGCCTACAAGAACTCCAAACGCACTCAATCCAATTGGCGAGAGCCGTAAACGCATATTAGTTAGTGCAACGGAGATAATCCAAACACCACCTGTTAGAGCAACGAAATCGTCAAGCAAATTTTGGATGCAACTTATTGTGGTCCTAACAGCTGTTGCATAACTCGGATGTTTAGAAATGATCTGGTTAATGGAGTGCTCATCCAACTCGCTGATCATTCCTTTGGAAAGAAAAATAGCAAGCCAAAGGAAACCCAGAACACTAATGCTCCTTTTGATTATCCTATTGTTTGATGCGAATGAATGATTTATGGTTGTTACTAAGGGAATTAGGGTCAGACCCAATAGGATTTTGGCTAATACACTCCAGGCTTGCACAATCACTTTTCTCTTTTGGAACCAAGCCAGTTTGTCCAATGCCTTTTCATCATCGGTTACATGAATTGGCAATAAGAACACGAAGCCAATACTAATGCAGTACAAAGCCGTTTCTCCGAATGCAGAAAGGAATTCAACGACTTCGTTTCTCATGAGTTTAATGGCTTCGTGTCTCGAAATAATCTTTTACAACAACCCGATTTTTACATGCACTCCATACTCAAAACTAGAGAGGTCTTTATTAGAAAAATGGAAATCCTTGTTGTTGATAAACGTGAACTGATATCCACCAAACAGGCCAATGTTGATGTGCTTGGCAATCACAAATCCAACGTTTAGCCGTGGTTCCAAACTCAGCATGGTAGAACGCTCTACACGGCTGTCGTCTTCGGCTCGTTCAATCCACGTGTTTCCGAAACCGGCTGGCAGATCTGCCGAAAGGCGAATGAACGAAATCGGCTGATACGCATACTCGAAACTCAAGCCGTACTGAATCATTTCCAACTCCATTTGCGTGTTGGTTTCAGTAACCGGATCAATGGCGTTGAAAAGCGATTTGGTTACTAAGCGATTTCCGAAAGCGCCAACGGCAAAATGCTTGTTGATAATCAGCGCAGCTTGACCTCCTACAGACATGCCGAACTGCGATGCCATGTGACTGAACTTAACGGTTGGCCCAACATAAAAACCGAGTTTGGTTTTCTTCTTGCCTGTGGCGGTGGTGTCGGGTTGGGTCTGTGCCGCCCCTAGGGCGACACAGCACACAACCATTATTGCTGTTAAAACTGATGTTTTCATAACGATTAGTGTTTAAGGTTAAAAGGTGATTTAGAAGTTGAACA
>CAYWET010000057.1:17654-21368 GCA_964457245.1 uncultured Chryseobacterium sp.
GATGTTTTCATAACGATTAGTGTTTAAGGTTAAAAGGTGATTTAGAAGTTGAACATGGTTCCCAAGCGCACTTGCTGTTCAACCTGACGGCTTTTGGTTCCAAGGAAATTGTTGGTTTGCTTGTAGTTGTAGTTCAGGTTCAACTCCAAGAAATTGGTCACTTTAAAACCTACCATAACAGTAGCT
This sequence comes from uncultured Chryseobacterium sp., assembly GCA_964457245.1. Lineage (GTDB taxonomy): Bacteria > Bacteroidota > Bacteroidia > UBA10329 > UBA10329 > UBA10329. The sequence goes on from CAYWET010000057.1 coordinate 17,841, forward strand.
TCAGGCACTTGGTAATTCTTTGGAGAAGCCCAGTTTGCGTTGTCATAAAGAGAAGTGAATTCACCGTTTTCGATGGTGGCATCTACATCGCTTGATCGGTAAACCCGTGCAACTATCGGCATATTCAAGCCTAATGAAGCTCGCCATCTGTTTTTCTGATATTCAAACTGCACGGCCGCATTCAAATGATGCGCTGTAAGTGAACTGAAGTTTCCATCCGTCTCGTTGCGTTTTTCCCAATTGGCAAACCGTGTGCTGAAAGCGTAGCTGCTACCCAAGTGCATGTTGAAACCGCCCTTTGTCTTAACAACTGGCGCCAAGAAGCCAAGTCGCGCTTCGAATGCTACATAAGGAGCATCCAAACCTTCGTTTTTTTGCTTTAGTTGAGTGGCCTCGTTGGTCAAGTAAAGCTGAAAACGGAAGTCGTTTTTCAAGTGATGCTCGTAACCCAATCGCAAGCTGAGTGAGTTGTACTTGATCTCTGAATTAGACAGTTGCTTGTCTTCCATTTTGCCGAAACCCGTACCTGCTTCAATCTCAATGTGGTTGCGTTTTTTCTCAAATTTCGGTTTGCTGTCTTCTTCGGTTTGCGCAATAGCTGCGGATGTAAAAAGAAGAAGCGCTGCTGCTGTTAATAGGTTGGTTTTCATTACGTTTTGTTTTAAATGGTTAAAGAATTTGTTGTTTGTTTTTGTGATTATTGACTTGTTCATTTTGATTGTTTTTAGTGCCTTTTTTGGCGGTTATTGTTTGCTTTCTGTTTGTTCTTTGAAAAATTGATAAAGACGGTGCGAACCGTAGCGCGGAGCAATGTTGTCCATGGCCATGGCGGTCATGAAAAACTCAATAGGACCGTAGGTTTTAGAGGAGGTGAACCTTCTGAGCGCACAGATGATCATTTGGCGCATCCAATCGGGTAGGTGCGTGATCTTCACTTCTTTGTACCAGCTGTCGAGTGCTAATGCGGCAATTTCGTTCTGAGTGAGCACGTCTGGCCCGCCAACGATCAGCTCTTTTTGAGTGGAGGAGATAGCATCTACCACAAACTCTGCGAGGTCGGCTCCATGAATGGGATTGAGTTTGAAATTGCCGTGTCCGAAGAGGTAAACCCTGCCGCGCTTGGCCATTTCCAAAAAATCGCGCATATCAGAAAAGAATCCGTTGGGACGAACAACCACGTATTCTAACCCCGATTTTTTGAGTTCATCGACAAAGGCTTCCTTGGCCTCAAATATTTTGAGTTCGCGCATCGTATCGCCATTAATGGCCGATATGTAGATGAATTTCTTTACGCCTGCTTTTTGTGCTTCGCGAAGCAAATTGAGGTTGCCCTGATAATCTACATCCATATAGGTAAGGCCATTTTTCTGGCGGGTAATGCCAATAGTGCTGATCACCACTTCTATACCATTACAAATGCCTTTTAATGTTTCTGGCTGCGTAACTTCTGCAATGGTCACTTGGTTTTTGGTGAGTTTTTGAAGCTTGTTTGCATTGCGTGCAACCGCTCTAAATGGGATGTCTCTTTTCAGGAGTTCGTCTACCAGATGCAATCCGAGATAGCCGGTAGATCCTGCCAAGAGCACGTTGGGTTTTTCGGTAAGTACTTTCATCATTTTTTGCTTTTGGTCTTAACCAGTTGTTTGGTTTCGACACTGCAAATGTGAAGCACTTGAAACGGCCCATCGTCCGTGATTATAATTCAGAACATCATTTATGATTCCGCACTTTTCCGAAGTGCCTAAAACAATCAGGTTTTGCTTGAAATGCTGATTAAAGCGTGTTCGTGCAGAATTGCACGGCAGTTAGCGATAAATGAAATTCAGGACGTTTTCGGACCTATTTTTCCAACTGCCTTGCCTTAACCCATGCCCGTGGTGTGATGCCCGTGGCTTTCTTAAAGAACTGATTGAATACTGATTTGGAATTGAAACCACTTTCGTACGCCAGACCAAGCAGCGTAAAGTTCTTGTTGGCAGGATCCAGGGCCTTTTGCTTAAAGGTTTCCAATCGGTAACCGTTTACATACTCGTTAAAGTTCTTACCCATTACCTCGTTAATGATCCACGATAAACGGTTCGGTGTAATATTCATCCGCTCGGCCAAACTGCGCAAACTCAATTCAGGATCAAGGAATATCTCGCCTTCTTGCATCAGCTGTTCCAAAATTCGGTCGTCTTCGCCTACTTCTTTCTGTACAGCCGTTTGTTGGGTAACGGTGAAGTTTGGTTCAAAGTCAATGGGCAGGTACGGTTGAATCGCTTCTTCATTGAGCAGTGGTTGCAACATAGGGTCAAACCTGAAATTGATAACCTGTCCAAGTTTATGATCAAGCTGCTCCTTGAGTTTGTCAGCTACCTTTTGCGAGTTTCCGCTGTTTGCCCAAAGCAGAAGTCCCCAAGGAGTTACCCCTGTTGTACCGAGAAGCTTGTTGGCTAAGACCTCGTCAAAATTGGTATTGGTCCGATTACGAAGATCGAACAAATGGTTTGCTGCTGTAGGCTCAGTCAGATGTGTTGAAATTGAATGCAGACCAACTGGGTCATTGTTCAAAGTATGGGTTATGGCAATTTTGTTAGCGGCCAATTCAAAGTGGCTGTTTATCTCCAAACTTTTCTGGTAAAACTTCAACGCATTTTCAGTGTCTCCCGAATAAAAGAACACTTCGCCTTTGGTGTAATGATGGTTGGCCGATAGCGGGTCGACCTCTAGGCAACGGTCTATCTGGGTCATTGCTTCTTTAAAATTGCCCGTAGCCATCAGTAATTCAACCAAGCCTTCTATGGCAACAGAATACTGAGGATTGATAGAAAGAGCGTTTTGAATATGCTTGTATGCGTTTTCAAAATCCCATTCCAACCAAAAGCTTTTGGTAGCCAAACAGAAGTGGTATTCAGGAAGTTGCGTATCTATTTTTTCAGCACGCTGAAAGTATTCTTCAGCAAGATTGTAAAGCGTCTCATCAGCATGCAACTTCCAAGCCATTAGAATGTAGCAGCTCCATATAAGTTCGTAATACGCCCTTACAAACTTCGGATCTTTAACAACGGCCTGTTTGAATAGCTCAACTGCACTGCTAATTCCTTCTGCCGTCCAGTTCAGCATCTGTTCCCTTCCTTTTAAGAAAAGGTCGTAGGCTTCAACATCATCTGTTGCTTTCGGAACCAATTGTTCCTGTACATCCAAGTGCCCGAAATTCTCTCTGATCTTATCCGCAATCAGCAGGCTTATCTCATCCTGTAATGCAAACACATCTTCCAGTTGGCGGTCAAAACTTTCTGACCATAGCTGATAGCCGTCTACTGCCTCGGCCAATTGAACCGTAATGCGAAGCTGATTTCCTGCTTTTCTCACGCTGCCCTCAAGCACGGTTCTTACGCCAAGTTGCTTGCCAATGTCCCGCACATCCAGCTCTTTTTTCTTAAAGGAAAAAGACGAAGTTCGGGCCGTTACTTTCAGTCCGTTGACCTTATTAAGTGCATTGATAATCTCTTCCGTCATCCCATCGCTGAAATACTCATTGTCCGG
>CAYWET010000058.1:0-21034 GCA_964457245.1 uncultured Chryseobacterium sp.
CCGTAAGAAACGATTGACTTCTCAACCATATCCAAACCTTCTTCTTTTCTGCTCAGACCTTGGTAGAAAATACTAGCAACTGGGCCTTTGGTGTTACGGCAAACCTCTTTCGCAGCTTCAACACCTCCTGAATTTAGGCTGCTTTCAATCTCACCTAATAGTTTCTCAGAGTTTCCAGTAGCAAGGCTTAGGTAAATGATTCTCTCAATGCTCAACGCAAGACCAAGAATCAAAACAAGCAATACGATTCCCATGAATCCAGCACCACCCTCAATAAACTTCTGCTTCAACGTTTGGTGAAAACTTTGTGGAGCTTCTTCAGCTTCCTCAACTGCTGGTTCTGCGGCTGGCGCTTCTTCAACCGGAGCAGCTTCTTCAACTGCAGTTTCCTCGGCAGCCGAGTCTGCAGCAGCCATTTCTGTGGTTTCTTCAGCAGCTTCTTCTTGAGCAAATACTGCTGGAGCATAGCTGAAGTTCAATACCGCAGCGAAGGTTATTAGAGCAAACAACTTTTTCATGATTCAGATAGTGGTTAGTTTTTCAACTATTATTTAATGGTTAATTATTTCAATACTTCAAGTTTTCTCTCGCGGAGAGAGAGGGATTCGAACCCTCGAAACCCTTTTGGGGTTTACACACTTTCCAGGCATGCGCCTTCGACCACTCGGCCACCTCTCCTTTCAAAAGGCATAAGCCCCAAATTGGCGCGCAAAATACAAAAAATGTTATTCCACATATGCCAACAATTATACGCTCATTTCCCCTCTAAGCGGTTGTTCCATTAATTGGGCTCGCTCCTTCACATCATTCGTGCACGCAAGCACATACATGGCTTTGGTCAATGCGGCTTCTGGTGTAATGTCATCCCCACTCAACACCCCAAGGCCAGCAAGATCTGAACTTGCCTCATATTTTCCCATCTCCACATGGCCCTGACGACACTGCGTAACGTTAAAGACCAGCACATTATTCTCTATTAAAGTTTTTATGGCCGCTAAAAATGATTCATGGGTTGGGCCATTTCCAGAACCGTAGGTTTCCAAGATTACCATTTCAATTCCGGTAGCAAGAAACATTTCTACGTATGGTTCTAGGTTTAAACCAGGGAAAAGCTGTATCAGTGCAATTTTATCGCTAAGTGTTTTTCGTACTACAAGTTTTTCTCCGTTGTGAGGGAGTAAACGATGCGTAAAAACTTCAATGTTTACCCCAGCTTCTGCTAACACTGGATAATTGGACGATAAGAATGCATCAAAATTCTCTGAATTGAACTTATATGTCCTGTTACCACGATACAGTTGGTCTTCAAAATAGATGCAGACCTCTGGTATCAATGATCGGCCCTCCATGTCTCTCATGGATGCGATTTCCAGTGCGGTTATAAGGTTCTCGCGCGCGTCCGTACGCGGGAGGCCAATTGGCAACTGACTGCCGGTGAGGACGACTGGCTTCCCTAAATTTTCCAGTAAAAAACTTAAAGCCGAGGCTGTGAACGCCATGGTGTCGGAGCCATGTAGCACCACGAAGCCATCAAAACTCTCGTATTGGTCACCGATTATTCCGGCAAGCTCAATCCAAACACTGGGTGTCATGTTCGAGGAATCGATGATCTTTTCCAGTTCCATGGCATGAATCTCAATCCCCAATTCCAGGGTGGACGGGATAGATTTTGTCATTCGATTCAATCTAAAAGGCTTTAATGTGCCTTTTTTCTCATCGCGGATCATCCCGATGGTTCCTCCAGTATATATGATGAGAACCTTGCTCTTTGCCATCACCAATTAAATAGGTTAGCTGCGTTTTCCGATGTTGGCGTTCCAACCGATTCAAGAGGATTATCCAACCCTTTAATGGAAGCAATCTTTTCGGCTACTAAAGCGGTGTAAGCTGGTTCGTTTCGCTTACCACGATATGGAGTTGGTGCTAGGTAAGGAGAGTCGGTTTCCAAAACCAGATGCCTTAGATCGATCTGCTCTACCACTTTATCCAATCCACTGTTTTTAAAGGTGACAACACCTCCAATTCCGAGCAGAAATCCCAGATCTATGAGCACATTTGCCTGGTCGATTGTTCCTGTAAAACAGTGAAGCACACCTTTCGGTCGGTTTGGACCCATATTGGATATGGACGAGATAACCTCATCATACGCATCACGGCAGTGAACGGCCACCGGAAGGTTTCGCTCAAAAGCCCAAAGCATCTGCTGTTCAAACGATTCAACTTGGATGTCAAGTGTTGATTTATCCCAATAAAGGTCAATACCTATTTCTCCAACGGCACAATAACCTCGGCCATGTTTAGAGGTGTAACCCGCATCCAATTCTTTCAGCACATGGTTCAACTCTTCTTTATATGTTTCAGGTTTAATGGAACACGGATGAATTCCCATCATTGGATGAAAGTTCGCGTTCAGATCTGCCGTTTCTTTCAGCGAATTGGTAGTTGAACTATCGATGTTGGGCAAAGCAACTGTGGTCACGTTTGCAGCCTTAGCACGCGTTACTAATTCGTCCATTTGGTCTTGGAACTCGGGCAGGTAAATGTGTGCGTGCGTATCGCAATAGTGAGGCATGGCGCAAATGTAATCTTGCAAGGGCAATCTTTTAAGGCATCAGCAGTTTAGCGAAATGTACATTTGCCTTGGTGCAACGCATTCTCATCATACGGTTCAGCTCAATTGGAGATATTGTCCTTACAAGTCCGGTTGTCCGTTTGTTGCGGAAGAAGTTTCCTGAAGCAGACATCCGCTTTGTGACCAAGCGGCAGTTTGCTGATCTGGTGGAGCACAATCCGCATTTAAATGGTGCATTTTTTCTGGGCGATAGTTTGAACAAACTGGCAGATGAACTGAAGAGATTTCAACCTGACCTGGTAGTTGACTTACATCATAATCTCAGAACGCGGATACTTAGAACCCTCATCGGAGGAAAGTGGCAATCCTTTCAGAAACTGAATGTCGAGAAATGGCTGAAGGTGAACCTCAAGGTTGACCGGCTGCCCGATGTTCATATCGTTGAGCGATACTTAGAATCGGTAAAGGAGTTTGGAGTTGAAAATGATAACCAAGGCTTGGATTTCTTCTTTCCATCAGATTTTCAATCACCGCAAATACCAGAAACGCTGAAACACGGTTTTGTAGCCGTTGTAGTTGGGGCGAAATACAAAACCAAGCAGTTGCCAGAGCACAAGTTGACAGAGATCTGCAATGGAATCTCAAAACCAGTTCTTCTTATTGGAGGACCAGAAGATAAGGCGCTGGGCAAATCCGTGTCTAATGCTACCAACGGAATGATAGTCAATGGCTGTGGTCAATACAGTTTGCTCGAATCTGCTTGGATGATAAAGCAATCAAAGTTGGTCGTGACTCACGACACTGGAATGATGCACATCGCAGCAGCATTCAAAAAGCAGATCATATCCGTTTGGGGAAATACAATTCCTGAATTTGGGATGTATCCTTATTTACCCGATGGTGTTTCTGGTTTTCTCTCTCAAGTTGATGGCCTTTCTTGCCGTCCGTGTAGTAAAATAGGATTCGAGCAATGCCCGAAAGGTCATTTCAAGTGTATGGAGAATCAAGACATTTCAGCTATCATTGAAGAAGCCAATACAATTCTGAAGTCATGAAAAAACTATTGTTTTCAAACCGTCCATTTGCCACCGATCTGGGGTTGTTATTGTTGCGAATTGCCGTTGGAGGCTTTATGGCCGTCAGCCATGGATGGGGAAAGTTTCAGAAACTGATTTCTGGCGATTTTAGCTTCGCAGACCCATTAGGAATTGGCGAAGAAGCATCTTTCATTCTTACGGTATTCGCGGAATTATTCTGCGGAATTCTAGTGGTCGCTGGTCTGTTTACTAGAGCAGCACTTATACCACTGATCATAACCATGATTGTGGCTGTCTTCATTGTCCATGCAGACGACCCATTCGGCAAGCAGGAATTCGGGTTACTTTTTCTGATCCCGTATATGACACTCTTCCTTACGGGACCCGGAAAATATTCGCTCGACAAGAAATTAGGTTAACCCTCGAAGAGAGCTTTCAACTCCGTGGCTTCGCTTGGTTTCATTTTACCAGCTAGAATCAAACTTAGCTGGCGTCTTCTCAAAGCACCCTCAAAACGTTCCTTTTCTTCTTCTGTTTCTGGATAAACTTCAGGAACACGAATGGTATTTCCCATCTGATCTACCGCCACAAAGGTGTAAATGGCTTCATTCACTTTTATCTTCTCAGAAGTAGCTCGGTCTTCAACAAACACATCAATGAAGATTTCCATGCTGCTGCTGAATGACCTTGAAACCTTTGCGCGCAGCGTTACAATGTCGCCCAACTTAATAGGCTGATTGAACGACACATTATTGACAGAGGCAGTAACACAAACGCGTTTGCATAAGCGATGTGCAGCTATGGCCGCTATCACGTCCATCCAATGCAGAAGTTTCCCTCCCATCAGATTTCCGAGTGTGTTAGTGTCGTTCGGAAGAACAATCTCGGTGTTAATGGCCAAGGTGGATTCGGCAGATCTTTTCTCTGACATGATGCTGAAATTTTGCGCAAAGATAACCCCGCACATAACTTATGTGCGGGGTTAAATAAACCGTGTTGGCGGTTATGTGTTTAGAGCTTGGTCAATTTCTCCACAAACCTTTCATTGGTTTCTGTGTCGGTCAGTTCTATAAAGTAAATGCCTTGGCTAAGTTCAGACAAATCTAAATTAACGTGGTCTCTAAATGCAGCTTCAGTTCGAACCAATGACCCATCCAAATTCAGGATTCGTAGGTCATAACGGTTTTCGCTATCCATAAAAACGGTCACAACATCTTCAGTTGGGTTAGGATAAACCAACATGCTTGGGCCGGATGTTTCAGCGTCAGCTTCATCAATTCCAGTGTATTGCTTAGTGTAAATAGGAAGTTGAATCTGCGTTGGGTGCTCTGGAGAGAAGTGAACTCGCTGAATGGCAACGCGCGGTGCATATTCCTCTCCTTCAAAGATGTAAGTTTTACCATCGCCCGGTTTTCTTCTGAAATACTCACCTGGTTCAATCGGCACATTAGGGTTTACCTGATACCGAGTAAAGTTACTGCTGCTGATCAGAATTTTAACCTTGTGACCATCACCAAATGTGTAGGCAATTGGAAGAAGGTTGAAATCGTATTCATAGATTTCCCCAATGTTAATGTTGGTGAATGGAATATCATCTCCTTCAAACGGAATGTCCCAATCCTTCTCTGGTTCGTTAACCAGCATTCTTACATACTCTCGGGCACGAGCATTGATACAGCCATCTTGTACGAAGTACTCACGGCCATCAGGATAAACGTCTACAATTCTTACATGGAAGTCCGTATCCGTTGGCCCATCACTCAACCCACCAATGTTACTCTTGGCGTAAAGTTTTACTCTAGGGAAACCGATAATGCACAATGAGTCTTTAACCGCAGCACTTTCAAAGGCGATAACACCAGGTCGGTTCATGGTGTATGGCTCGTAGCGAGGGTCTTTCAAGTTGAACTGACCTTGGCTGTCACGCTCACCATCAGGAGTATGCACGATCATGTTGGCACCACCAATGGTACGGATAGGGTCATCCGGATCATGCACATACATCTTAAACCCTTCGTCAGTTGTAGGAGCTTCGTTGTCCAATGAACCGTTTTTGTGCATATAGAAGATCTCACGTTGAATGGCATCCCAATCATGACCTTCAGGAAGAGGGAAAGTGTCCACTCCCAACCAGTAGTTAGATAGGTCAACATTCTGTGGTTCAGTATCGTTGTTCGGCCCGATAACATAAAGGCGAACATTCGGAATCTCATTCGGGTCAGCAAAGTCACGATACGGAATCGGGTCAATGTCCTCCGCATTCAATCCCGGAATGACATTGTCTAGCGGAATTTCTGGAAGGTCCACTATGAAGGTATTTGTACCAGAAAGTGGGTCGTTGACGATTAACTCGGCTTTAAGCCCAGTAAGCGGTTCAACACCTGTAAGAACAGAGATCAACTGTGTGTAAGGCAAACGGACCTCTTCAATTGGTACACGAATATCCACGTCAATTTCCCCTAGAGGCCCAAGGTCAATTTCCGTAAGGTCATAAACATTGTCCGATGCAGGAAGAATGAATTTTGGCTCACCGATAAACTCGTCTGGGTGGTAGTTCAGGTTGTATCTGAACCAACCGATAACTTCAGAATTAAGCGCCTTATCAATAGGAATGTTGGTTTCACTGAAGTCATCGAAATTGATACCCAACAGGTCGTTGACATTATCTGGGTAGATACGGTCTCCAGTTTCCGTAGAACCAATGGTTTGATGAGCCCAAGGACCCATTACTAGTTTTTGTAATTGACGGTTGGTCACGCCAGGGCGATTGAACGTAGTATTGCTGAGGTGCCTTCTCATGTTGGCCCAGCTTTCAGCCTGAGAATCAACAAAGATGTCCCACCATCCACACAGGTGGTAACCTGGCACTTCCATGTTGGTGAAACGATTAAACATCCCGTTAGGGTCTGGATTACCTTGAGCATCCATTCTTGCGCGGCTGATGTCAATCTCAGCGCGCCCCACGAAATTTGGGTAATATCCACATCTGTAGTTTCCTTCCTGATCAGGATACTGTACAGAAACAAAGTGGTCAATGGCCAAGTTGGCCGCATCGAATTTGTTCATCTGGAAATCCTTCTCTACCGAGTTGACCACAATGGATTGTGGCAAGTTGTAATCCGCAGAACTGTGAATGTTGTTCTGAAAATCGTTGTCAATAGGAATCAGGTCATCATCCGTATCAAATATCTGCCCCTTTAGCCATCCGGTTACCAATCGGTCTCTCAGTACACCATTGGGGAAACCCACACCCTTGTAAAAGTCCGCTGGTGCAACAATTGGCATAATGGCTTTTAAGCCGGGTTCATTTACGTCAATTTTGTGTGCAGCTGCCGCTTGGTACTGGTTGTATCCAAGTGCTGAAGCACCGAACATGGCAACTCTTCCTGTGTAAAGCAAATCAGTGGTGTCCGTTACTCCATCACCATCAAGGTCATAGTTACGCTTAAGGCTGTTCTTTATGTACTCCATGGTATCATAACCATCCTCATGGTAGTTTCCGCATCTAGGATCCGAGAACTCGGTCTTGTCCAATACATGCTTGAAGTTCGGGTGATACTCATGTTTTCTCCAACCGTCACTGGTTAGCGGTAGATAAACGCCTTCAGAAGCATAGCGGCCACGCTGATCCTGCTTCAGAAAGGCATAACCTAGAAGGTTCATGATCGGAGCTTCCTCGGCATCTTGGTCGCCCTTATTGTAAGGCGTACGCGTAAGCACAATCGGTAGCTGATAAGGGTTCGGATTCGGTTGCCCATTCAACGAGTCGTAAATAATGTATTGAGTACCTCTTGGAATTAGCTCCAAATTGAATTCAATAGACCCACCACCTATTTGTGATGGAAGCTCAACATCAATCGGAACCATAAGGCAGTCTCGCATTACTGGCAGATAAACGTCTGTCATCAGTTTAACGCCATCAGACATAACGAACTCTTCAGAATAGACTGTTGAGAACTCAAGCAGATTATCAATCTCGCCATTCAGGATAATATCCGAGTTCTGAGCACGACTAAAGCCGAGCATCGAACCGAAAAGGACAAGGGTAAATAGAACTCTTTTCATGATTATTTGGGGTTAGAGTTTTGCAATATCGAACGTAATAGAACCATAGACCATGGTGCCCACTCTAGGTGCTCCAAATGCCTCCTGACGTTCTAAGTTATAAACATTTGAGGCACCAATACGTAGCGTAGAATACCATTTTGGCAATTCATAGCTTAGCTGTAGGTCGAGGAACGAGTAGGACGGAACCACACCATCACCGAAGGTGCTGCGCCATACAAATTCATCAACCCATTGGAAGTTGGCAGCAAATCCAAGACCTTTCCAAACCTTACGGCCTTTAATACCAACGTTGATCTTATGCTCTGGTGTGTTGAATCCAGGAATAATCGGGTCGTCAAGGTCGTCATCCACCAACTTGGCCCAGTTGTAATTCAAAGAAGCCGAATATTTGTCGTTAATGTAGTAGGCAAGCCCAATGGTCATACCCATGGAACGAACTTGTTGCTCCGCATTTACTGGAATCTGATAGCGGGTGTAAGATTCATTTCCAGCAGAGTAGGAGATAAGCTGGTCAATACCACTTTGGTCATCCACATTGGCATCTCCATGTGGTTGCACCACTCGAATCTCTCCAATGAAGTCCGTGTACCAGTTATAGTAGAAGTTCGCGTCTATGTACAGTTTCTTGAACAGAGTTCCACGATAACCCACTTCAACGGTCTTAACCTGCTCTGGTCGGATTTTCTTAGCAGAGAAAGTCTCCAGCTTTCTGGCAGCATCATCATACGCGGTATCGTACCAAACGCCTTGCGTTTCAACACTATCAATGTAATTGTGGAAGTCAGTTACCGACTCCAGCGTGTAGAGGTTATCCCAACCTGTCAGGTTATTCTGAATGGTCAACGGACCTACATCAAGTAGGATGTATTGATTCTGCAAGGTTGGCGTACGGAATGCGCTCTGCGCTCCAATTCTGAAAACATGCCCCTTAAGGTTGTACATGATGGCCGCCCTTGGAGAGAACTGAACAGGGAAGTTCTTGTTCTTATCCGCTCGTACAGAAGCCATGATCTTGAACTTGTCGTTGAAGAACTTCTTCTGAAGTTGAAGGAATCCACCCACTTCCCAAACATTAAGCTTCACAAACTCTGCGCTGAGGTCCGCAGAACCATTTTCCAACGTGTCGCCAGCATTCACCAGCGTATCGGCAAAGATGGTCCCGAAAGATTGCGGGTCGTAGTTCCTGAAGTTGGCTCCCACCAACACATCCAACCAAGGCCAATCAAAATTGTACTGACCTTCTACATGCTGATAGTTCGACTTATCCGTGAACTTGGACCCTTTCTGTAGGTCGGCATTGTTGATGATTTCATTTCTTAGTGAATCAAACTTGGCCGAGCCAGCAGGAATCCATCCATTAGCATCTGCCTGAGCTCTTGCGTGTTCATGAGCAATTTCCACTTCCTCAGCCGTAGCATCGTCATCAAAATCCTCGGTCATGATTTTCAGTGTGTCGAAATAAGCTCCGAGGTATTCACCTACATAGTCAGAAATTCCTTCTTTCGAGATATTGATGCCAGTGAAAACGATGTCGTATGAGTCGCCAGCATCTTCCCATGTGCTGTAGGCGCGCACATTCCAGTTTCTACCCTTCACTTCTCCCTTCAATTGGTGGAACTGAATATTATTGATGCTGTAACGGTTTGATGCTTGATAAATGGCTGTTCCTATACCGAAGTTATATCCTATGGAAGCCTCAATCCCTTTGTTAAACCGGTAGTGGAAAGAGGTCCGCATTTTACCCGTGAAAGTCTCATTGTCTGCCAATTCCTTCTCCGCATATCCTGGTGCTCTCACATTGATTTCTCCTGGGTAGGCGTTTGGAGATACAAGGCTTAGCCAGTTATTCAAAGCAATAAAATCGTCTCGTTCTTCCTGAGAAAGTTCTTGGTCGTCCTGTGCGCGCTCTACAATGGCAGAAAGGTCAATGTCTGTTTCAATGTCACCGTAAAGGTTTGGAGCAATACTATCGGTCGGGTCATCATAAATTGGGCGGTACTTCGTGTCATCTGCTCGCCAATCCAACGCACGCTTGTATTGTCCCGATACTTTAAAGGCAAAGCGCTTTTCTTTACCGTAAACACCTGCATAGCGCGCTTGTATATCCGCCATATCTCGCATGCCGCCTGCCACCTTTACCGATAGACCCGGATAATCATAAGGATTCTTGGTGGTCATACTCACAACACCTTGAAAAGCGTTCGGTCCGTAAAGCGCAGAAGCAGGTCCGTTAATAACCTCAACACTCGCAAGGTCAAGGTCGTTGGCGCCAACCAAGTTACCCACTGGGAAGTTCAGACCCGGAGCAGCATTGTCCATTCCATCAATAAACTGAACAATACGTACCGGAGCCGTGGTATTGAAACCACGCATGTTAATGACCTGAAAACCAAGACTCGATGTGGTCACATCCACACCCTGCATGGTACTCATACCGGAATAGAAATCACCAGAAGCAATTTCCTGAACTTCCCGCGTGTTCATTTTCTGAATGGTAGAGGCCGATTCGAGAATCGTTTCAGAGATACGCGAACCAGATACAACCACTTCCTGTCCTATCATAGAAACGGTTTCCATTTCTACCGTCACATTGGTGTTATCCTTACTTACCTGAAACTCTTGGTCCTGATAGCCTAGGTAAGAGACCACCAAAGTTTGCGGTTCACTCAGGTCAAGCTCCATCGAGAACTTACCGTCAAGGTCCGACTGCACCCCGGTAGCTGTACCTTTGATTATTACAGATGCTGAGATAAGGGGTTCGCCAGATTTCTTGTCTTTCAGCACACCCGAAACAGTGGTGTTCTGGGCCAATGCATAGACCGAAATAAGAACGAAAACAGCAAGTAGGGTAGAGAATCTTCTCATTCGATAGGGTTGGTTAACGTTTTCTTAAGACTGCCAAGATTACAAAGTTTTTCAAACTTGTCAATACAGAGACATCAATTTGCTGCATCTTATTGGTCGAATTTCCAAAACGCCCTCAAAAGAAAACAATTGATGATACATTAATTATCGTGGTTTTAGCGTAGCAACAACTGTGATCTGCTCATGGCTGTTGCAACTATTTTTACTCACTCCTCATCCCTAACTTCTAACTTCTCTCATCTTAACCAACCAATCGTAGCTTTGCAGCGCATTCCTTGCCATGAAAGAGTTTCTTCAAGAAGAGTTATTTGCCATTGGTAACCACCACTTCACCGTTTTCCATTTGGTGGTAGTGGCAGTGGTCCTTGTGGTTACCTACATTTTCATCAACGTATTGCGTAAGGTCATTGTAGAAAGAGGTAACTACACCGAAATGGAGCGGGGCAGAAGGAACTCCGTGTTCCAATTGGTGCAGTACGCCATTTGGGTTGTGGTGCTGTTGCTTACGCTAGAAGGGCTCGGCTTTCAGATAACGCTACTGCTGGCGGGTTCTGCGGCCTTGTTGGTGGGTATCGGTCTTGGGCTGCAAGAGGTCTTCAAAGATTTTGTCAGTGGCATTATTCTGCTGTTCGATGGCACCATTCGCGTGTCAGATATTATTGAAGTGGATGGCCAGGTAGGTCGGGTAACCGAGATTCGCTTGCGGGCCTCCACCATCGAAACCCGCGATGGCATCATCATGATCATACCCAACAGCGCCTTTATTACGGGCCATGTGGTCAACTGGACGCACAACCGAAAACTCACCCGTTTCAAAGTAACGGTCGGGGTGGCCTATGGTTCCGATGTCAGAAAAGTAGAGCGCGTACTGATAGAATGTGCCAAAGCCCACGAAGATGTGGTAAAAACACCCGAACCATTCGTGTTCTTCAGCGATTTTGGCGATTCGCAACTCACCTTTAACCTCATGTTCTTCTCGCGCTCCGTTATGCGCATCGAATTCGTAAAAAGCGACCTCCGCTTTGCCATCGATCAAGCATTCCGCGAAAACGACATCACCATTCCGTTCCCACAGCGCGATATCTGGATCAAAGAAGGCAAGTAGTCAGGCACTTTTTTGTGCTGCGCATAACAATGTTAGAATAATGTTGTAACTTTCGGTGGGGCACAATCATCTTATGATCAAACCGTTTGCCCACAACCCTAAAAACGGTTCGAATCTTGAAACAGATGAAACGATTTGTGCGGTTCTCCCTATTTGTAATTCTCGGCTTCTGGTCCGTTAGCGGCTTTGCTCAATCCAGTTACTGGGCACGAAATGCAGGTGGCATTACCACCGATGAGGCCATGGACGTGTCGGTAGATGCCAACGGCAACACCTATACCACAGGCTACTTTTCGGCACTCTCCACCTTCGGGCCTTATACACTTAACTCATCTGGTGTTACCGATGTCTTCATCACCAAGCTAAATACCGATGGAGATTTCCAATGGGCCATTAAAGCGGGAGGTACAGGGCCCGATAGGGCATTGGCCATTAAAACCGATGATGCAGGCAACAGCTACGTTACCGGATTCTTCCAAGGTACAGCCAACTTCGGCTCGCAGACCTTGACCTCGGCCGGAGTGCAAGATGTGTTCGTAGCCAAGTATGATACGGATGGCCAACTTATTTGGGTAACCAGCGCAGGAGGTGCCAATGCAGATATTGGCAATGCGGTAGATTTCGATTCCAACGGAAACGTGGTCATTACGGGAGAATTCAGCGGCACTGCCACCTTCGGTTCCGAAACCTTGACGAGCCAAGGCGGCTCCATAGATGTTTTCACGGCCAAACTCAACGCAAGCGGAGATTTTGTGTGGGCAAGGAAAGGTTCAGCACATGCTACAGACCGCGGTATTGATGTAGCGTTCGACCCATCAGGCAATGTGATTGTAACGGGTCAGTTCACCGATACCATCACCTTCGATAATACCCATTTCAACAACACCTACAACTCCATCTTTATTGTAAAGTACAGCAGTTCGGGAGTAGAGCAGTGGTTCAGAATGATTGGTGCTGGCTCTATGAATGTGGTCAATGGCATTGCGGTAGATCAATCGGGCAACGCCTTTGTAACAGGCGATTTTGAGGGGGAGGTCATCTTCTTTGGTTCGCCCAACACCACGCTTACCCATCCTTATCCCAACAGGATATTCTTGGCCAAGTACAGTCCAAGCGGTGTATTGCTCTGGAAAACGGCAGATGGTTCTTTCAGCGAGGTCACTTCGCGCAACCTTACTTTAGACAATAATGGTGACCCATTTATAGTAGGCAATTTCCGGTGTAGGCTAGAGTCGTTCTCAGAACAATATGGCGAAGGAACCTTTAACAGTGTCGGGTTCTGGGATGTGTTTATGGCCAAGTATTCCACCGCTGGCAGCTGGCAGTGGGCACGTTCCCTCGGTGCCCGAGAAGACGACACAGGCAACGGCATCACGGTAGATGCAACCGGAGAGCCCATCATCGTAGGTGCCTTTACCGAACAACTTTTCATTCCACAACCAGAGGGCTTCATTTGGCACGATACCGACACGCTGGCATCTGGCAACGCATATTGTAATGACGACCATTACAGGAGAGTAAGACGTCTTAATGGAAGTGGGGGGCTTGATGCGTTCATGGTCAAAGTGTTTGATACCGATAGGGAACCATTCGACTATTATCGTAGATCCGGCACAGGTTGCGACCGTTCGTTTGTGGGTGTTTGCATTGGCGGTGTCTTCTGCCCAGATACACTCACGTTCTGTGGTTCCGGCTTCATTCTCAGATACAATAATGTAACAAAGGCAGGGCCTCAGTTTACCTACCTATGGTCAAACACCTCTCCGGCAGTTGGTATCAGCGTCACGCAAACAGGTTGGTATTCGGTTACTCAAACATCGCTCGATGGCTGCTTTGTAAGCACAGACTCCATATTCGTTCAGATAAATCCCTTTCCGCCTAAACCGTTCATTTCAGATGGTCTCGGAACTAATGTGGAGGCCATTAACCCGGAAGATATATTTCTATGTGCCCCAGACTCCGTCTTGCTTACAGGAAGCGGACATGGCGGCTTTCAGCCCAATTGGACCGGGCCCGCTTCATCACAATCCGAATCGGTCTGGGCTACCGAAGGCGGTTCCTACTCGTTTTATTACTTGGATGAGAATGGTTGCATATCTGGCAATACGATCGATGTTGACATTGACACGCTGTATGAACCCATCATTCCGAAGATCAATTGTCTGGAAGACACATTCAATATTGACTCGTTAGCATTCTGCGAGGGAGAAACCTTTACGCTGCATGTCTATGATTCCATTACCAACCCACTGGCAAACGAATTGCTCTGCATTCCGGAAGCTATTGTGACCTGGAATGTAATCCCCTCAACGGTTGATTTTATTGACCCTGGTCTGTGCATTACAAGCAGTTACCAATTTGCACCTTTGGAGTCGGGCGATTATCTGATTGAGGCTACAGTCACTAGGATTAATCACTGTGACACCGATATCGTGCATGTAAGTCACAACATTTACATTGAGTTATTTCCCCTACCCAATCTGGGGCCCGTTACGGTCGATATTATTGGAGACAATCATCTCTGTCCTGGAGACTCACTCTTATTGATAGCCACCGAAGCCATCAATCATTTTTGGGATGGCCCGGGTGTAGAAGGCTACACAAATGATAGCGTTTGGGTGTTTCAGCCCGGAAGTTATTCTGTATCAACCGATGCTGCCGATACGAACCAATATGGCTGTATTGCTTCGGTTTCCGATATGGCAACAATTGACATTGTGGTTCAAACACAGCCGGTCATCAGTATGCAGCCTTCCAATGGTGTTATCTGTCCAAACGATTCCGTTCTCATTGTCTGTACTGGAACAGGTACGTTCGAGTGGCAAGGCCCGTCAGGTCAGATAGGCGGCAATCAGTCCAGTATTTGGGTCAACACTTCCGGAATCTACTATTGCATTAGAACAGACCAATATGGCTGCGAGATGGTTTCGAATTCTGTGGAGGTCGACCAGTACGCAACTCCGTTCATACTCACCACTGGCCAACCGATTCTTTGTCCAGGCGAATCCATGACGCTTTCAGCGGTGACCAATCCCGGTAGCACCCTCGAGTGGTTACCGCCCCTTTCAGGCAATGAAACGGAACAGACCATTTCAGAAGCTGGAACCTACACCTGCCTGGTTTCCTCCTGCGGTGTGCAGACGGAGGCTTCCGTTACAGTGGTCGTATCTGATGTAAGTGCATCTGTTTCGGTGGTGGGGCCTTCCACCGTTTGCGAAGGAGATACCGTTTTCCTTGAGGCCAACGCTGGTCAGGGCTCGTATGAATGGAGTCCTGGAGGTGAAACTGAAGCAGAGATTGAGGTTGTTGAAACCGGTTCCTATTCCGTGAGCACTTTTGATGCGAATGGATGTACCGCGCAGTCGCAGCCGGTAAACGTTATAATTGTGGAGAATACGGTACAAGCGCCACTTGTTCCCGATACGGCCATTTGCCCGGGCGGCTATGCCATTTTCAATACGCAGGTTCAGGGTAGCGTATTCTGGTACGATGATGAGCTGGCCGAAGACCCAATTGCCCAAGGCCCAAGCTTCACAACGCCTGAACTGGATGTTTCCACTGTTTACTTCGTGCAGCAGAAGAGTGCCTATTGTCCAAGCGATAAAGCTCCGGTTTATGTAGATATGGACGACTGTGAAGGAATCGAAACTTCAACGGTTTTCAGCCCGAACGGAGATGGTATTAATGATGTTTTCAGGTTCCCAGAGAAAGGAGGAACCTACTTCCGTTGCAGAATCTACAACCGTTGGGGCAGGCTGCTCTATCGTTGGGATGATAAGAATGAAGGTTGGGATGGAACGATTCAGCTAACAGGAGCCAAGGTGAATGATGGTGTTTACTACTACATTCTCGATTACCGCGATTATGAGGAAAAGCCTATTGAAGAAACAGGATTTCTTCATGTGGTTGGAAGTCGCTGAGCGCGCGACAGGTAACAATTCCTTTATCATTTCGTTGTAAGCCACGACCAAAGCCTAAACCTTGACTCGCGCTATTATCATATTGATGGCGGCCATTTTGCCGTCTATCGGCTTCTGCCAAAAAGGCCCTAAATGGTCTTTGAAAGACCGCTGGCGAAACTCCATTGGAGCCGCTGTACACTTAATGCATGTTGGCGAGAATGTAAGCCCGGCCTTCGGGGTTTTCTACAATCCGCAGGTCAACATCATTAACAAGTATGCCGATTTCTCATTGGCCGCAACCATGCCAATAATGCTCGGTGCGCACATCAAAGACACTTGGATCGATAAGACCTTTTTCTACGGACATATTCCAGCGGTTTTGGAGGCCAATTTGGGTCATTACTCAACCCGAGATTTTCGTTCAAACATTGGAATGTCCTTAGGAGCGGGTTACGCTGCGCAAATAACCGGAACAGATGTTGGCGCAGGGCCGGTGGCTACGGTTTCAGCTAGAACATGGTTCTTTCGTGGAAGCATTACCATTCGCTACATGTTTCATTACAATGTTCATGGTTCGGGATACCTCACGCACTGCTTGGGTGTAGCCGTTAACATGGGTAATTACTTTAACAAGCTTACCCACATGAATAAGATGAGCAAGTTTCAGAACTTCAAGTAGAAGTTGACGGCTTCGTTTCCATCAAAAACTCTGCTAACCTGAATTCGATTATTATTTATGGTTCAGAATGCCTTAAAATGGTAGAATTCAACTGAAGATAATAAAGCAATAGCGAGTTATTGCGAAGAATCTTCAGGAAGAAGGCTGCCGTTTTAAGGCGTAAGTATCTAGATATCATTTCCATAAAAGGGAATTTACTTCGTTACATTTCCGCTACTTGGCTCGCCAAGTATTTGAAAATGCGCCTTGTATCTCCTCCCTTTACGAAAATCTGAACTCGTAAAGAATAATCGAACTCAGGTTGATAGTTACATTTGTAGATATACAAACAAGCCGTATGACACGAAACATTACGCTAGTACTGCTCTTTCTTACCGTTTTTCAGGCTGCACATGCAGGTGGCCCATGGCCGAGAAAAAAGAACTCAGGGTACGCACAACTTGGATTTACCTACGTTGGCTACAACAGCTTTTTCAATGATGCCGGAACCGTGACCCCCATGCGGAGGTATGTCACAGATTTCACATCTCAGGTCTACTTGGAATATGGGCTAACCGACCGCCTTACCATGATGACCAATCTGCCATTCAAGTATGTGGCTTCTGGCGAAGATATTCTGAACAGTGATTCAACTTATTTCAGAGATACCGTGCCTAATGGTAGTCTCTTCGCTCTAAGTAATGTAATGCTCGGTTTGAAGTACAACATCATCAATAAGAAAGTGCTTTTCAGTGCTGGGTTCAATGCAGAGGCCAATGTGGCCAAGTACGACTCGCTAACCACGTTGAGAACCGGGCCAAGTGCATGGGTTTTTCACCCTTACTTAAGTGTTGGTTCTTCATTCGTTCAAGGTAAATTATATACCATGCTTGATGTTGGTTTTCGCTTACGTACCAACGGCTACAGTCATGAGGCGGATTTCAATTTTGAGCTAGGCTACTCTTGGAATTACAAGACATACTTCATTGCCAGCTTTGCAGGACGCTTTTCGGTGCAGAATGGCAGTTACGACAATAACGTAACCACTGTTTTCAACGAGTCGGATTCAACTGTCACAACGGTTCATCCATTTGGCAGAGACCTTCATACCTCGCTTTACCCGAACAACCAGCAGTATATTGGCTACGGCTTGAAATTCATTCAGAAGATCAAGAAGGTCCACATCAACGCAGCGGTTTACTTCGGAACGGGACAGATGGTTGCAGCTGCACCAAGCTACAATCTGGGCGTAGCCTACGAATGGTAGAACTCAATGACATAGCGTTGCTTCAGCAACTTAATGTTGATACACTTGAACGGCTTTCGGATGTGTTGCAACGCATTGATCAGCCTAATTACACCATTCTAAATACCAAAGGAAATGCCTCGGTAGGGCAACATGTTCGTCATACGTTGGAGTTTTACCAATGCCTACTCGGAGCGGATGATTTGGTTAACTACGACCTTCGGAAACGTGACATTCTGATTGAATCGAGTCCGGATCATGCTTTGGCAGTTTTACGTGAAATTCAGCAGCAACTTCACGAAGTTCTAGAGAATCGCAGCTTGCAGCTGGTTGCGGAGGTTTCTTCGAAAGAAGCCAGTTTTCAACTTCCATCGTCCTTCGCACGAGAATTGTTCTACGTGTTGGAGCATGCTATTCATCACATGGCGCTTATCCGTGTTTTGATCAAAGACCAACAGCCCGATTTTGAAATTGCTGATGTATTTGGCGTGGCATATTCAACCTTGGCTTATCGCGACCAGCAGGTCAACGGCTGAATCATGAATCCTTTACCGATTACTACACGTTTGCACATTCAGTTGCAGCGATTGGTGCGATGGGAATTCTGGCCTTGGAGAATCGTCTATGTTCCTGTTGCTGTCTATTGGTTTTTCTTGGCGATAAAAGCCCGTGGTTGGGTGTTTTTCAGTGCGGCAAATCCTTGCATGCGGTTTGGTGGTCTGCTGGCTTATTCCAAGTCTAAGGTCAATCAGTTGGTTCCAGAGAAGTACCTTCCAAAAACGGTTTATCTCCAAGATGGCAGTTCGGTTGATGATGCTGTAAAATCCATTGAGCAGCAAGATTTGCGCTATCCTCTCATCGTCAAACCTGATATAGGCGAGCGAGGTTTTGGTGTCAAAATCGTTCAAAACGAAGACGAACTTAAGAGTGCTTTGAGAGCTTCAGGCGGATTGAAATTAGTACAAGAGTATGCTGACCTTCCAATGGAACTTGGCGTGATGTACAGCCGCCATCCGAAAGAAGAAAGCGGAATGGTCACTTCTATCGTGATAAAAGATCTGCCGAAAGTTATTGGTGACGGCAGGAGTACGTTGCAACAACTTATTCTTGCCAACCTGCGGACCAGGTTAAGTTATGATGTCCATTATAGGCGATTGGGGCATCGTTTCGATGAAATTCCGATAGAAGGAGAGGAGATTCAAGTGGTACGTATCGGCAACCACATGCTTGGAACCACTTTTAATGATGGGAATCATCTGATCGATAATGAATTGACCAAGGTTTTTGACGTTTTAGCCAAGCAGATTCCCGGCTTTTACATTGGTCGCTTCGACCTTCGGACGGCCTCAATCGAAGAATTGAAGAAAGACAACTTCGTTGTGCTTGAAGTGAATGGTGTGAACTCAGAACCGTGTCATATTTTTCATCCCGATAGCTCCATTTTCCCAGCTTGGCGCGACCTTTTCAAACATTGGAAGCGTATTGCCGAAATCAGTATCGCCAATCATAAGAATGGCGTTCCGTATGACTCTTATTGGGAAATCCGCGAAGAGATTAGGCAACACCGTCAGATGCTGAAATCTCAGGATTAAACTACTTTCTCATGTAGTAGTTGAACCCAAGCGTAAATCCGAAAGTGAAGTTGTGCGACTTATCGTAGTTCTTTCCATCGTTTTCCACCGGATGGCCATCTGCATTGATGTCTCCTGAGAAAGTGGTTCGCATTCCAATGCTCATCATCAACCATTTGGTGAAATAGATCTCTTTCTCAACGCCTAGCACCACCGATACATCAATGGGTTTGAAGTAATCCATGTCGTTTGCTTCAGGGTTGGAAATGGTGCCAAGTGGGTAGGCGTTTCCATCATACGTGATCTCTGCGGATCGAAGAATCCCCACATCAGCACCTAGATTGAGAACCCAAGGAGCTTCAAATTTCTTCTGTTTTTTGATCTTGAACTTATAGCGAAGTACAAGTGGTACATGGAAATACTGCAGTTTTACCTGTCTGCGTGCAGCAAATCCGTTCAGGTTATCATCATAATTCTGTCCTTGTTGAGAATAAAAGATGAAACCCGTTTGAAAACCGTATTGCTTCTTGAAAGTGTAACCGATTATTGCGCCTGATGCCAAACCGAATGTCGGTTTGTAGGCCAGCTCTTTGCCATCGAACGCACCATAGGTGTTCTGATTGAAAATCAGCGGCAAATTGAAGTTGGCATGAACTCCCACGAACACTTCGTGATCCTTATTCCGTACTAGGTCTCGCGGTGGCGTTTTCGGTGTCTCGAAGTTTTTCAAGCTGTCTTCTTCAAACGCTCCTTTTAAAAATGGTCGTATCAGGGCCATTTTTCGAAGCTTTTCCGACATGCTTTTGTTCACATTTGAAGCTATGTTTTCTCCTTGAATTTGATTGAAATCGTTGCTTGTTTGAGGTTCAGTATCTTCTGTTTTCTCTAACTTGCTATTAGTCATTTCTACAGCTGTCAGCGTTGTTTCATTTGCGTTTTCAACTCGCTTCGCTGAAGCTTCGTAATCAGTAGAAGCGTCATCGTTTTTGGCTGAAGGCTGAGCAGTTTCATCTGGCTTTACATCCTTCATTTCCTCTGAGTTCAGATTCGCCAAGTCACCCTGTCCTTGGTAGTTCGAATTCATATTCGATTTGAAAGCTGTTTTGGATTTCGATTCAACGGTTTCAAATTCTGAATCATTATATCTATCAGCCGTGTTTTCAGCCACCGTTGAATTGTTTGATTCGGAAATGAATTCGGGTTCTGATGTAGCCGAAACCGATGTGTTTGTGGTCGCAGATTCGCTCTTTTCCTCATTGGGTTTGATAGCTGCCGCTGGGGTTTTGCTCTCTGCGTTCGAAATGTTGGCCATGAGGTCAGTTCCCTCTCCAAATAGCATGAAAAATGAGGTAAGAAGTATTAAAAGCATAATAGTTGTGTCGTTAGTGATTATCCAAAGCAGGCCGCGTCTGCGCTTACTTGCATGTGTGTTTGCATTGATATTCTCCCACATTCCGGCAGGAGGCGCAACCGAATGGCCGCCCAACTTCTCGCGGAAGATGCGGTCAAAATCCTGAGCGCTATTTGTTTCCTTGCTCATGCTACCTGCATTAATTCTATTACCCGTACTTGGAGCATTTTCCGCGCACGGTTCATTCTCAATTTCGAGTTGCCTTCGCTGATTTCAAGCATATCGGCAATCTCTTTGTGGCTGTATCCTTCAACCGCAAAAAGGCTGAAAACCTCGCGATAGCCATCGGGCAATTCACGTATCAGTCTCATCAGATCATCGGCTCCCATTTTAGTAAGCACATCTTGATCGTGTGCAATGCTTTCGTGGTTTTCAATTTCCACATCGGTCATTGGCTTTCGCTTTCTAAGCTGAGTTAGCGCCATATTTACCATGATGCGTTTCGCCCAGCCCTCAAAAGAGCCATCAAACCTGAATGAGGTGAGGTTGTCGAACAGCTTGACGAAACTCTCTTGAAACACGTCCTTGGCATCATCCTCATTGCCCATGTATCGCAGGCAAATGGAGTAGAGCACGCCAGAAAGCTCGTTGTAAATGTG
>CAYWET010000059.1:0-19451 GCA_964457245.1 uncultured Chryseobacterium sp.
GATACTGAGCGTGGCAGAAGACCGCCCGAAGGATGTAAAGTTGATACTGGACACGCTGGTGGAGGAATTCCCGCAGTTGGTTTCGGTGCTTTGGGTGTACAACAACAAACCGAACGATACGATTGCTGACCTCAATATTCGGTTACATGCGGGCAAGGATCACATAATGGAGGAAATGGAAGGATTGAAGTTCCGTGTTGGGCCGAAATCGTTCTACCAGACGAATGGTCCGCAGGCGTATGAGCTGTACAAAGTGGCCCGCGATTTTGCCGACCTGAAAGGCGATGAAGTGGTCTACGACCTTTACACGGGAACGGGAACCATTGCGCAGTTCGTGGCTAAAAAAGCGAAGAAAGTGGTGGGTATTGAGTACGTGGAAGCAGCTATTGATGATGCCAAACTGAACGCAGAACTGAACAGCATTGCAAACACGAGTTTCTATGCGGGCGACATGAAAGACGTTTTCACACAGGAACTCATTGCCAAAGAAGGGAAACCCGATGTGGTGATAACCGACCCACCACGTGCGGGTATGCATGCTGATGTGGTGGCGCGTTTGAATGAACTCCTACCCGACCGCATTGTTTATGTGAGTTGTAATCCTGCCACGCAAGCGCGTGATGTGCAGTTGCTGAGCGAGAACTATGAAGTGAAGAAGGTTCGGCCTGTGGATATGTTCCCGCATACACACCATGTGGAGAGTGTGGCGTTGTTGGTGAGGAAATGAGCGAATTAGAGTAATGAGTGCAATTGGAGTAATGCATAAATAATTCGCGCATTACCCATATTCACTCATTCGCATATTGATATTGAATATGGAATTAGATAAAGACTTCTGGAACAACCGCTATGCGGGAAATCAAACTGGTTGGGATGTAGGTGCACCCACTACTCCATTGACAGAGTTCATTGATAAGCTGGAGGATAAGAGCATTCGTATTCTATTACCTGGTTGTGGCAATGCTTACGAAGCGGAATACTTGCACGAACAAGGATTTGAGAACGTATTTGTGATCGATATTGCTCCGCTGGCTCTGGAAGGTTTTAAGAGGCGTGTTCCTTCCTTTCCGCTAGATCATTTGCTACTTGGTGATTTCTTTGCGCATGAAGGTCAGTATGACCTTATTCTGGAACAGACCTTCTTCTGCGCTCTCGACCCGAAAATGCGTTCGGATTACGCTAAGAAAATGCATGAACTGTTGGCTCCCAACGGAAAACTATGTGGCTTGATGTTCTGTTTTGAATTGACCGAGCAAGGCCCGCCATTTGGAGGAAGTGTAAAGGAATACGAAGGTTATTTCGGTAACCTCTTCGAAATTGCCAGCATGAAACCCTGCGAGAATTCCATCAAGCCAAGGTTGGGGAATGAATTGTGGGTGGAAATGGTGAAGAAGTGATCAGCTCACATTTGGAGCACCTTCTTTTCCAAACACACCACGTACGAAACGCCAAAGACCGGATAATCCTGGAGGTTGATTCAGTTGTCGAAGCAAAGCGTCTTTGTCCAACTGAGGGAGCTCATTCTGTTCTTGAATGAGGATTCTTGCTTTATCTAGAACATCATTAGCAAACTCTGGACGAAGTCGGCAACTACTACCGACTATTCCCAGTAGCATTTTATCGGCTTGATAATATTCGTCCGACACGCGATTTACCCAAGTGGTTGGAATCAACTTCCAAGGTGAAAATTGCACAGGAGCCATACGCAGAATCAACCTGTTGAGTGATTGTTGATTACAAAGCATTGGTGGAAATGTGTCAAAATAGAAAGGTTTCCCGTCTCGAACTGCATAATTGCGAAGTGTGGGATGAAAACCAATAGAATGGTTATCCGGTCTGTTTCTACAAAAAGCGATTGCATCTAAAAAAACCAGCTCAAACAGTTTCAGGTAAGTTTCAAGGTCACACCTCGACATAGTTTGACGCACCAATTCTTCCTCCGAATAAGGTTCTTGAAGAATGGTCATGACCAACTTGCCGCTTATCTCACGTACAGAAGCTACTGTCTCAGGCATACTTACACCGCAACTTAGAAGTGCTTCCACGTACTTATCGTGATGAGCCAAAAGTTCTTCGGCAAACGCTCGATCGGTGGTCGGACGGTAACACTTGACCACCATTTCACGTCCTTCATATTCAATCAGAAAAGGCTTGGAAAAAAAGCCTAGTTCAGAAATAGAATTGTGCTTCTTTCTTTCGGCAAGAAGCTCATCCACCTTCAAGTAAAATGACTCTTGGTCATTAACCATTCGGATACGCAATCTTATTGTAAGAAGCCACAATTCCCTTGATCAGTGCCGAACTGAAGCCCGCATGTTCCATCTCATTCAAACCCGTAATGGTACAGCCTTTGGGAGTTGTAACTTTATCTATTTCACTTTCTGGATGAGAACCATTCTGGATAATGAGTTCTGATGCGCCCTTCATGGTTTGACTTACAATTGCGGTGGCTGTCTTGGCGTCAAAACCAACCTCTATCCCACCCTGTATCATGGCGCGCATGAAACGTAGAACATAAGCTATTCCACATGCACCGAGAATGGTGGCGGCCTCCATCAAGTTCTCATCGATATAAAGCGTAGAACCGATCTTATCGAATAGTTCTTTCATCGCGTTGCGCTGTTCGGAAGAAGCACCTTTATCACAGATCAAGGTCATGCTTTCGTTCACATCAGCAGCAGTATTCGGCATGGCCCGGAAAATTGGCAAACCTCCCCCGCTCCATTCGTTCAATTGGTGAAGCGTAATTCCTGTTGCCAGACAAACCAAAATGTGCCGATTGGTCTTCAATTCATTCTTTATTTCCTGAAGAATCGGCTCGACATTGTATGGCTTTACTCCCAACACAACAACATCAGCTAACTCAACGGCCTTAGCGTTATCTGAAAAGACCTGAACACCTTTGGATGCCAAATCATCAAGCACCGCAATGTTTCTTCTTGTAGCAATTAGGTTCTCAGGCTGGAAACCATCATCCAACAATCCATGAGCTATGGTAAGCCCTAAGTTTCCACAACCGATTATTGCAATTTTCTTGTTGTTCATGGTTTCCAAATTTGATTTGACGAAATTAGACATAGCGAACACAATAATCTCGCCTAGCAAGCGTATATGCGAAAATCGACATCATGAAAACACTACCTCTATTACTCATGCTAATAATCGGTGCTGGTTTGACCGCCTGCAATCAAGATGATTGCGAAAACGGCAATCCGAACAACAACTGTGCATGTTATGAAATCTATGCTCCGGTATGTGGATGCGATAATGTCACTTACTCTAACGATTGCCATGCCGAGTGTGCTGGAGTCTCAGATTATACCGAGGGAGAATGTGATTAGGGGTTGATCAACCCGAACTCTTTCGCAATCCAGTAGGTGGAATGAAAATCAATATCTACCGAGAAAAGACCATCGCTACCGCCTTGGTCTTTTTCATTTCCGACATCCACAGCCAATACGTGGCCTAGACCGTTGAATTCGTAGAGAACTACCAGTTCCATCTCCTCGCCTTCTGACCATGAACTTCGGGTCACTTTTGGGTTATTCTGAAAATTCTCTTGAACCATGACCGAATCACGGTCAATTTCATGTAGCCCGGTCCATTGTTCCATGATCTCGTTGGCATTCTTCGGATTCACCACCGGATCCTCTGTTCCTTGAAGAATGACCATCTTGGGGTAATCTCCACGGTAACCATCATTTGCTTCGCGAACCCGTCTCGACCATTCCCATAGCTTGCGGTCAACCCAACCGAACATACTCCCAACACCAGAAATAAGGTTACCTGAACCGTACGGACCACCTGCATAGGAAGCAACGGCTGAAAAATCACCGGGATAAAGCGAAGCAGCTGTCACGGCCATCACTGCCCCGGCCGAAACTCCAGTAATGGAAACGTTCTCGGCATTAACAGGATAATTGGATTTCATGTGCTCAACCACCTGATGTATCGAAGCCACTTCGCCCTTTCCGAACTCGGTATCTTTTCCTCTGAACCAATTGAAACAGCGGTTCATATTATTCGTGCCTTTCTGTTCTGGATATGCAATGATGAATCCGTTCTCATCTGCCAGTTTGTTCCAACCACTCAGACGCATAATTCCGTGCGCATCTTGGTTGCAACCGTGTAGAACGACTACCAACGGTACGTTTCCTTCTGGAAGATTCTTTGGCGCATAAACAAACAGCCGCAGTTTACCCGGATTCTTGCCGAAATCTTCAATTTCGGGCATGTCTTGCGCATAAGCAGGAAGGAAAAATGAGAAAAAGAAAAATGAGAAAAGGTGGCGCAGCATATCAGTTCTTCAACGGCAAAGCTGAGAAAAGTATTTTCGAAACATGAATACTCAACTGGATTTCAGACTTCGCCCTTGGTCAATGGACGACCTACCAAGCTTGGTAAAGCATGCCAACAACTTCGATATATCCAAGAATATGATGGATACTTTCCCGCATCCGTACACCGATGCTTCTGGAAAGACTTTCTTACAAATGGTTGAAAAGTCGAACGACCTGATCTTGTGTATTGAAATTAACGGAAAAGCCGCTGGAAGTACCGGTATTCATCTCAAAACAGATATCTACCGCAAAAATGCTGAACTTGGTTACTGGTTGGCCGAACCTTATTGGGGCAAAGGAATCATCAGCAGGGTAATTCCTGAAATAGTAGAAATGGGTTTCGAGCGATTCGACATCGAGCGTATCTACGCAGGTGTTTTCCAAACGAACAAAGCTTCGCAGCGCGTTCTAGAGAAAAATGGTTTCACCCATGAGGCGCGACTCGTAAAAAACGTTTACAAGAACGACCAATTTCAAGACCAACACATTTATTCGGTACGCAGAGAAAATTGGATCAAGAAATGAGATTGATCTTCTTACTTCTTGTTTTCATCTCGCATTCCGCTTGGGCTCAAACAGATGAATTCTCAGTTGAATCATTCCATTTTTTCGAAGGCACTTTTGAGTACACCGGAAAGCTGGGGTCATACCACGTCAAGGAGAAAAAACGTGATGCGATTCCGCTTGAACCTCAACTGAAAGCAAAGTCATCTACATTTCAGGTTGGTACAGAAGACCTTCGCGTTGGAATAACCGAGGTCAGAATTAAAACC
The DNA here is from genome assembly GCA_964457245.1 of uncultured Chryseobacterium sp. GTDB lineage: Bacteria > Bacteroidota > Bacteroidia > UBA10329 > UBA10329 > UBA10329. Next base: position 5,114 of record CAYWET010000059.1, read on the forward strand.
AAGAAGGGATTGCACTTTTTCGGAGGTGGAGAGCAATTCAGTCACGTAGAACTTACGGGTAAAAAAGTACCATTTCTGGTGGAAGAAAATGGCATTGGTCGTGGAGATCAACCTGCTACCAGAACCGCTAACCTAGTTGGTGCGGGCGGGCATGAATGGACCACCTACTGCCCTATTCCTCTGATTCTAACATCTGACAATGAAGCTTATTTGATTGAGAACGATTGTTACTCGGAAATAGACCTTTCAGTTGATGGCGAGATCAGGTTTACCGTTCATGATAATGAGATCAGGCTGAGGAGATGGAAAGCCGATTCCCCTAAAGAACTCATTCAAAAAATCACCGAATACACTGGCCGCATGCCTGAACTACCAAATTGGACCTACGGAACCATTCTAGGTATTCAAGGTGGAGCGGAACGCGTTCAGAAATTGGTTAAGGATGCCAAGCACTACGGCAATCCTGTGTCCGCTATTTGGATTCAGGATTGGGTTGGAAAGAAGCAGACCAGTATTGGTTCGCGCCTGCGCTGGGAATGGAAACCAGATACGGCTACATACCCCAATTTCAAGCAATTTTGTGCCGAGATGAACGCACAAGGCGTGAAAGTGATGGGCTACATCAACCCGTTTCTGTTGGAAGGAACCGACATGACCAATGAAGCGCTGGAGAACCATTACATCATTCACAACCAAGATGGCTCACCGTATTTGATTCCATTTGGTGGGTTTAAAGGCTACATCATTGACCTGAGCAATCCTGATGCTTGGAACTGGATAAAGGACATCATCAAAACCAACTTGATTGGTAACGGTTTGAGTGGTTGGATGGCCGACTTTGCAGAGTGGCTTCCATTCGATTGCAAGCTTCATTCTGGTCAAAACCCGAAAGATTACCATAACCGTTTTGCGGCCGAATGGGCCAAAGTGAACCGTGAAGCCATTGAAGAAGCTGGCAAACTGGGTGAAGTAGTCTTCTTCTCTCGTTCAGGTTTTACGGGTTCTTCAGGCATTTCCACGCTCTTCTGGGCTGGTGACCAAATGGTTGATTTTGGAGAGAATGATGGTTTGGGTTCTGCAATAACCGCCATGATTTCATCGGGTTTGAGTGGCATGGCTATCAATCATTCAGATGTTGGAGGTTATACAGCGCTCAAGTTTCCGTTCTTCAAGAATTACTTGCGCGACAAGGAAGTGCTCTACCGATGGATTGAGTTCGAAGCCTTCACTCCTATTTTCAGAACTCACGAAGGACTCTTACCAAATGATATGGTGCAGTATTACACCGATGATGAAACACAAGAATTCTTCGCCCGCTTTGGTAAAATCCACAAGGAGTTAGAACCCTATTTCAAGAACCTGATAAAGGAAGCATCAGAAACGGGAGTTCCTGTCATTCGTCATCCCTGGTTGGTTTGTCCTAAAGATTCCAATTGTCTCGAAACCAAATACCAATTCTTTGTGGGCGATGATATGCTCGTGCTTCCACTGACCGAACGCGGGCAAACAACGGTTCGAGGCTATTTCCCTGAAGGAACTTGGGTTCACTATTTCCACGGAACCGAGTTTGATGGAGGTAGATGGAACGAGGTTTATGCACCTGTTGGCAGCCCTGCTGTATTTGTTAGAAAAGAAAGCAATTTGGAAAAAGTGCAACACAACGATCAGAAGAAATGAAGCAACAGTTTCAAATTTCTTCATTTAGAATTTTGAGTTTTCCGAATCTCGTTCTGTAAACTTGCGCCATGCGTTATCTGTGGTTGGTTTTGATTCTTACTGCTTGTGGTTCTCGTGAAACCACGGTTGAATATCGTGCCATTTCGATGAACGATTCCATTTCGGATGAAACTTCTGCGGAATCGATGATTGCGCCATATCGCGATAGTTTGGAGCTGACCATGAACATGGTTCTGGTTCAGAATAAGGAAGAGCTAACGCGAGGAATTCCAGAAAGCACACTTGGAAATCTAATTGCCGACCTATTATTAGAGCGAGCTTCCACTGAAATGCTCGATTCGCTTCTGCCCGACTTCTGCCTGATTAACATTGGTGGTTTGCGTGTAGACCTTCCGCAGGGAGACATTACAATCAGTAAGGTTTTTGAACTGATGCCTTTTGAGAACGAACTAGACATCATTAAACTATCTCCTCAAAAAATGCAGGAGATGTTGAACTACCTTAAAGTAAAAGGCGGACAACCAATTTCTGGAATGGAATTGAAAATCAGTTCGAATGGTTACCAGTGTTCTATTAATGATGAGCCACTGGATGAATCGCGTTCATATTACGTTGTAACCAGCGATTACTTGGCTGATGGTGGCGACAAGATGGATTTCTTCAAAGAACCTGAGGCGCGCATCAAAACGGGAATAAAAATCCGTGATGCCATTATGGATCATTTCAGAATTGTTGGTTTGAGTGGCAATGAATTGGAATCGAAGTTGGACGGAAGATTGATCATTGAATGAATCGAAGGAACTTCATAAAATCATCCGCCCTTGCTGGGATTTCCGTTGGGACACTCAGCGGTTTAAGTTCTTGCGGTTTGGATGAGTTCGGAGTGAAGAGACTGACCATTCTACATACTAATGATGTGCATAGTCGGATTGATCCATTTCCAACTACTGATGGAAAGTATCCGGGTTTGGGTGGTTTCGCCCGAAGGGCAGAAATGGTAAAGCAAGTTCGCGCAGCGGAAAAGAACGTGCTATTATTTGACAGTGGCGACATCTTTCAAGGTACGCCCTACTTCAATTATTATGGTGGTGAGTTGGAATTCAAGCTCATGAGCGAAATGGGTTATGATGCCGCCACTTACGGCAACCACGATTTCGACAATGGCATTGATGGACTTGTAAGACAGCTTCCTCACGCCAGCTTTCCATTTATCAATTCGAACTATGAATTGTCTGGAACAGCAATTTCTGAAACCACATTGAAGAACAAGGTTTTCGAAATGGACGGTTTGAAGATCGGTGTGTTTGGCCTAGGCATTCAATTGGAAGGTTTGGTCAACCCCAAGCTTTACGGAGATGTGCGTTACAAGGACCCCATTGCAGAAGCCAACAAACAGGCCGAACATTTGAAGAATGAAATGGGTTGCGACCTGGTAGTTTGCCTATCACATTTGGGTTACGACTACAACGCCAAGAAGTACAATTTTGACGTAGAAAGAGTCTGCGATAAACACGTAGCCGAAAACAGTCAAAATGTAGATATCATCCTTGGTGGACACACCCACACTTTTTTGGATGAGCCCTCCTATTTTATTAACAAAGTGGGAAAGAATGTAATGGTCTGCCAAGTTGGCTGGGCCGGAATCAAACTCGGCCGAATTGACCTGCTTTTTGATATCTCAACACGGGCCTTCAGTGGCGCATATATTGCACCAAAAGTTTCAAAAAGTCAATAGCATTTTGGTTTTTTTTTAATGAATGTTTTCCCAACATTTGCTGGGCATTTAGGGGTCAGAACGAGGGCATTTCCGAGCTTGTTTTGACGGTGGAATTCATAAAGTGTTAACGTTTAGTTAATTGACCGAAGTCGCATGAAGAAAGACTGTAAGGAAGTATGGGATAATTGTTTGAGTGTTATCCGAGATAATGTCCCATATCAAAGCTATCGGACTTGGTTTGAACCCATAGTACCGGTAAAACTTGACGATAGCGTCCTTACCATTCAGGTGCCGAGTCAATTCTTTTACGAGTGGTTGGAAGAGCACTACATTTCGCTCCTTAAAAAGACCATTAAAAAGGAACTCGGAACGGAAGGCCGTTTGGAGTATCAAATCATTATGGAAAATGGTTTCAATGCATCGAAACCTTATTCTGTAAAAGTGCCTACCAATTCGGCAACTACTAAGAATCAGCCCGTTTCCATGCCGATTGACCTTGGCCGGTCAGATGCCATCAAAAACCCATTCATTATTCCTGGGTTGAAGAAGGTTAAAGTGGAATCGCAACTGAACGCGAATTACAACTTCGACAACTTTATTGAAGGCGATTGCAACCGATTGGCCCGCTCTGCTGGTTACGCGGTTGCTAACAAGCCTGGTGGAACCGCTTTCAACCCACTCCTTATATATGGTGGCGTTGGACTGGGAAAAACGCATTTGGCACACGCCATTGGCATCGAGATAAAAGAGAAAGATCCGAGCAAAACGGTGTTGTATGTTTCTTCAGAGAAATTCACGCATCAGTTCATTGATTCGGTAAAGAATAACACGCAGAACGATTTTGTGCATTTCTACCAAATGATCGATGTGTTGATCATGGATGATGTGCAGTTCTTTGCTGGTAAGGAGAAAACGCAGGATGTGTTCTTCCACATCTTCAATCACTTGCATCAGAACGGAAAGCAGTTGGTATTAACCAGCGATAAAGCGCCTGTTGAAATGCAAGGCATGGAGCAGCGTTTGCTTTCGCGATTCAAGTGGGGATTGGCAGCCGATCTTTCGTCTCCAGAATTGGAAACACGTATTGCAATCTTGAATAAAAAGATCTATCAGGATGGAATTGAACTTCCTGAAGATGTTCTGGAATACTTGGCTTACAGCATTACTACGAATATCCGTGAGCTGGAAGGCGCACTGATCTCGTTGCTGGCTCAAGCTTCGCTGAATAAAAAATCCATCAACTTGGATCTTGCCAAGCAGATGATCGATAAGTTCGTTAAGAACACCGCTCGTGAAATCAGCATCGATTACATTCAGAAAGTGGTTTCGGATTACTTCGATATGCCGATTGAATTGATGAAATCGAAAACGCGTAAGCGTGAAGTAGTTCAAGCTCGTCAGATCGCGATGTTCTATGCGAAGAACATGACCAAAGCATCTTTGGCGACAATCGGTGCGCAGTGTGGTGGAAAAGACCATGCAACTGTATTGCATGCTTACCGAACGGTGAATAACCTGATTGAGACCGACAAGCAGTTCCGCGGTTATATCGCAGACCTCGACAAGAAGATCAAACTACAGTAAGCCATGGCCGCGCCTCGCGTGTTAATGGTTTGTCTCGGAAATATTTGCCGAAGCCCTATGGCCGAAGGCATTTTAAAACACAAGGCCCAACTTCAGGGCCTTGACGTTTTTATAGACAGTGCAGGAACTTCTTCTTGGCACCATGGAGAACAACCAGATGGCCGTGCTCAGGAAGAAATGCTGAAGAATGGGATTGACATTTCCGATCAGAATTCACGGCCGTTCAGACCAGATGATTTCGACCATTTCGATTACATCTTAGTGATGGATACTTCGAATAAGGCAAACGTTTTGAGCTTAGCTAGAAATGCCGAGGACGAAGCCAAAGTGAAGTTGATTCTTGATTACGGAAGCGAGAAGAAAGGAAATTCTGTTCCTGATCCGTATTACGATGACAGCTTTGACCGTGTTTACGACCTGCTCGATTACGCTTGTGATGCATTCCTAGAAGAATTGAAATGAGCACAGGAACGCTCTATCTCATTCCTGTTGCGCTGGGCGAAACCAACAACGACAAGCTTTTTCCGAACCTCAATCTTCGACTCATTCATGAGTTGGAACATTTGGTTGTTGAGAATGAAAAATCTGCTCGAAGATTTGTCCGTTCAACTGGAAGTAAGCGTGATTTTGATAAGCTGGAATTGATTCTACTTGACAAGCGCACCAAGCAACACGAAATCTCAAGACCAATTGAATTGTTGATTCAAGGAAAAGATGTTGGACTGATGAGTGAAGCAGGTTGTCCAGGCGTTGCGGATCCAGGACAGATTCTGATTGCCGAAGCACACAACTACAACATCAAAGTCGTACCGCTTATTGGCCCATCCTCTATCCTACTCGGCCTTATGGCCAGCGGATTGAACGGACAAGGATTTACGTTTCATGGGTATTTACCCATTGATAAGCGTGAACGCATCAATGCATTACGAAATCTAGATTCTGCTGTTTCTAAAACTGGCTACACACAGATATTTATGGAAACCCCTTACCGCAACGAGAAGCTATTTGATGATGTAATGAAAACTTGCAATGCGAATCACAAACTCTGCGTAGCGGTTGACATTACATTAGAATCGGAACAGATAAAAACGCTGGCCGTTGCCGAGTGGAAAGCAAACAAGATCAACCTCCACAAACGCCCGTGTATGTTCTTGCTAGGTCAGTGAGCTGTACTTGGCCGTAGCCTTCTCACATACAGATCAACCAAAATCCAAGCGGTGAAAACCACAGAAATAGCAATTGAGAACGGCAGTGTGTAGTCAAACCAATCTGCAAAATAATTGTGGTAGCAGAGGTTGTAAATCGGCACAAACATGAGAAACCGAGCAATCTCCACGATGTAGAACCAGGGTTTATTCTCCAGAATTCCACTGATGGAAAGTGTGCTTAGGCAAATAAGAAAGAAGAATGCCAGTTGATAGAACATCGTCAGGTTTTCAATCTGGCCCATGTATGCAGCTAGGAAATATGTGAGTAATAGAAACTGCAGACTGACATAGACCTTCAAATGAAGCGGTGTCTCGGTGGCGTACTTTTTAGCCGCTGTTGTCACCTTTTTGCCACCATCACTTACCTGCCCAAGTAACCTACCCAAGTATTCTGGCCCTCGGAAAATGAGCGCAAGCTTTTCCTTCACTGTTTTCAGTTGCTTGCTTCCTTGCCACATTTCCACATAGAAATGGAAGTTGGCCCAAACGGTGTTCCAACTGCTCAGTGGTGTAGTAATTCCGTAAACGCACTCTTCTTCCTCGTCAATGAAAGTTCCGTGCAGTCGATCCCAAAGGATAAACGTGGCTGCGTAGTTGTGATCGAGATATTGCTGGTTGGTGGCATGATGAACTCTATGATGAGCTGGTGAATTGAAAATGAACTCGAACCACTTTGGCATTCGATCAATTGCTTTGGTATGAATCCAATACTGATAGAGCGTGACCAATCCAGCCGCAGCACCGAAACTCAACGGGTCGATTCCCAAAAACGGCATCGGTAAGAACAACGGAAATGCAATCAGGTTATGAAACCAACTCTGTCGCAACGCTACGGTTAAATTGTACTCTTCACTTTGGTGATGCACAATATGCGCGCCCCAGAAAATATTCCACTCGTGCCCCCAACGGTGCGCCCAGTAGAAGATGTAATCGAACACTAGAATGGCAATGATGACGCTGTACCAACTCTGCTCTATTGTGAACAAACGATGGCTCTCATAGCACCACACGTAAAGCATCAGCAAGAACGCCTTGGTAATTGCACCGATGGCCTGACTTCCAATGCCAATATTGAGATTGGTAATGCTGTCCTCAAAATTGAAATCCTTCCCTCCTTTCTTGAAGTAATTATGAAGAAGCTCACCAAAAATGGTGATGAGAAAAATAGGAATGGCAAAGAGGATGTAATTCGGGTTCATTCGATTTTGAGAATAAAAAAGGGGTTCAACTGGTGAACCCCTAATTTAATGTCTTATCGACTTGTAAACAAGTGCCCTAGAATTATTTCACATCCACCAACTCAACATCAAATACCAAAGTTGAATTTGCTGGAATCGGCCCCATGGCGCGGCTACCGTAACCAAGCTCAGGAGATATGATCAAACGAGCCTTCTCTCCTACTTTCAAATACGCAATTCCTTCATCCCAACCTTTGATCACACGACCTTGACCAATCGGAAAACTGATCGGTTCACCTCTAGAAACTGAGCTATCAAAAATGGTTCCGTCCAACAAGTAACCAGTGTAATGCACTGAAACATTGGCTCCAGCCGTAACCGCAGCACCTTCTGTCTTATTCATTCTGATGTATTTCAGACCTGTACCCGTGTAAATGGTGTCCTTTCCAGCAACATCATAAGGTTCTGGCTTCACCACTTTCGTCACATCCATTAATTGAACATGAAATACTAACGTTGAATTTGCAGGAATGGTCGGCCGGTCCATGGAACCATAACCCAGTTCTGATGGAATGATCAGCGTTGCCGAATCACCAACATTCAAGTATGCAATTCCTTCATCCCAACCTTTGATAACACGGCCTCCACCAAGTGGAAACTCAAATGGTTTACCTCGCTTGTAGGAGCTATCGAACTGACTTCCATCCAACAAACGACCATCGTAATGAACTGAAACTTTATCCCCAGCTTCAGCTTTCTCGCCATCTCCTTTTTTCCAGATAACATATTTAAGACCTGAAACAGTAGTAATTGTATCGCCTAAGGTTGAGCCGGATTCTGTAGCACCCTCAGTTTTTGCTTTATCGTTACACTTGGTTGCAACCATCAACATCCAGCCGAAAACGGCCAATAGTAGTATTCTATTCATGTTCAATTTAGATTTTTTGGATTCGAAACAGATAACACTTCCAGATCGTAAATGACAACCGCCTTTTTAGGTATGCAATTATCATCTCCCAACAGCCCGAAAGCGAGGTGCGAAGGTAAAATTATTTTGGCCCTATCTCCTTCGCGAAAATGCAACACAGCCTGCTCCAATCCGCTCTCTACACCACCCTTTCCGACAAGGAATTGCTTTGGACCTAAATCCTCTGACGAATAGCAGACTGTTCCCGTGAGTAGCTCAGTGGTGTAGTTGTATTTGACCACCGTATTCATCTCCACTGTTTTCCCATCACCTTGCTCGTATATCATGTACCGAAGACCCGAACCAAGCTTTTCCATGTTCCATTTATGGCGCTTGATGTAGTTCTCGATGTCCATTTCCTCCACACGAACAAGATCTTCATTGGCTTTTCTGAGATGTTCTTTCAACTCAGCCGTTGTAGGTTGCTTTGGTGGTTGGGGTTCTTGAGTATTGCAGGAAGCCATACTCAGCACAAACAGTATGAGGACACTTATTCTCACGAATCAATAGTTCAGTTTCATGGCGTTTTCCTTTACCAACGCTTCAAACCTCTCAATCGTTTCCTGCATGGAAAGGTCAGATCGGGCACCTGCAGCGTTGCGATGACCACCTCCGCTAAAATGTGCTCGGGCAAATTCGTTCACATCGAATGTGCCGATTGAACGGAAAGAGATTTTCACGTAGTCTTCCGCCTCAATGAAAATGGCTGAGAAATTTACTCCCTCAATTGAAAGCGGATAATTGACTGTTCCTTCGGTATCTCCCTGCTGGAAATTAAACTCTTTCTTTTCTTCCAATGTGAGGGTGATGTAAGCCGTAGAATAATCTTGCATCACACTGAGCTTATCATCGATACAATAACCCAATAAACGCAGCCTGCTTTCTGAACTTGAGCTATTTACAAGATTGTAAACTTCATCCTGCTTTACGCCCAGCTCAAGGAAGTCGGCCACCACGCGGTGTGTTTCTGAAGTAACCGAAGGAAAACGGAAACTACCGCTATCTGTCATGATGCCGCAGTAAAGACATTCAGCTGATTCCTTGTTTGGAATTGAATCGTCCATCATTCCAGCAAATCGGTGAATCAACTGAGCAGTTGAACATGAGGAAGTATCTGATAACATGAAATCCACAAAACCGTCTGGCTGCGGATGGTGATCGATCATCACCTTAATATTTTCAGATTCTTGAATCACATTCTCCAACCCGAAGGCTCGAGTTGGCGTGTTGAAATCAAGACAGAATAATACCTCTGCATTGTTGATCAAAGCTTCAGCATTGGCTTCATTTCCTTCGTGAAGCACAATCTGATCATTGCCTGGCATCCATTTCAAAAAGGTTGGGTAATCATTCGGCATGATAACCGAAACCTCATGTCCTTTTGATATCAGATAATGATACAATCCAAGCGATGAACCAATGGCATCGCCATCTGGGCTTTTGTGTGCCACAATGGCAACCTTCTTTGGTGTGGAAAGCAGTTGCTTCAGTTCTGTAAAATCCGTCTTACTCAATCTATTCTCGATTTATGGCTTGCGAAGTTATGTATCTCGTGCATAGACTCAGAGAGTAAACCCTGAAACAAGTTCAGAGTGATGTGATATTTGAGGACGGCACCAGCGTTAGGGATTGTAGCGGTTACCCCGCAGCGCAGCGAGGAGTATGAGCGGAAAGCCCGACCCGCAGGGGAACGTCCGAAAAAAGCTTTTAGCTGGATGCTGAAACGAGTTCAGCATGACGTGGAGGCTTAGACCCTTCGTTTGTCCTTCGATACAATTTCGATTGCATCGAAATCACTCAGGATGACACTCAGGGTTGGGGTTAGCCGACTTTGGCGGCAATAAAGTTGTAGAAGTCGTCAAACGACTTGATGGTCTGGAAGTCTTCGGCTGTGGTTTTGAAACCGAAATTCTCATCGATTAGCACCACGAGGTCTACGTAATCGAGACTATCGAGGTCGAGTGTTTCGTGCATGTTGGCATCGGCCACAAGGTCGGCCGCATCTGCCTCGAATTCCTCTATCAGGAACTCATTTACGGTATCGATGATCTGCTGCTTGTCCATTTTCAGGGCGCGAACTTACGAATTATCAACGTTGAGTTTGTTCCTCCGAACCCAAACGAATTTGAGAGGATTGTGTTCAATTCCTTATCGACACTTTTTGACGGGATGTTGAGCTTGGCCGAGGCTTCATCTGGCTCTGAGAAGTTGATGTTGGGTGCCACGAAACCGTTCTGCATCATAAGCAGCGAATAGACGACCTCTGAGGCGCCTGCCATCCAACACTCGTGGCCCGTCATGCTTTTGGTGCTGCTTACCAATGGGCCGTTGTCTCCGAATACGCTGTGGATGGCCTGTGCTTCGAAGCCATCGCCAACGGGTGTGCTGGTGGCGTGGGCGTTGATGTAATCGACCTCTTGAGGTTTTACTCCGCCCATTTCCATGGCCATGTTGAGCGCACGCACCTGCCCTTCTTCATTGGGGTTGGAGATGTGCTCTCCGTTGGAACTGAAGCCGTAACCGACCACTTCGGCCAAGATGTTGGCTCCACGTGCCTGGGCACTTTCCAAACTTTCGAGGATGACAGTTGCTGCGCCTCCGCTGGGCACCAGTCCGTTGCGTGTTGCATCGAACGGTCGTGAAGCTTCGGTGGGTGTATCCTCGTAGGTGGAGAAGGTTCCGATGCCATCGAAGCTTCCGAACGCATACGGGTTGACCTCTTGCGCGCCTCCGCAGATGATCTGTTTCTGTAATCCCATTTTGATGAGCAGGAAGCCCATACCGATGGAATGCGAACCGCTGGCACACGCCGCACTTACCGTAAAGTTGACGCCTTTGAGGCGGAAGATGGTGCTGAGGTTCATGGTTACGGTGCAGTTCATGCTCTGGAAGATGTTTCCTGAACCGATAAGCGTGGTGTCCTTCTTCTCGCGCAGCAGATCCACTCCTTCTATGACCGCACCTGCGGTACTATCGTTTCCGAAGAGGATACCGACCTCGTTCTGATCGATGAACTCCTGCGTCATGCCTGCCATTTCCAACGCCTGTTTGGTGGAAACGAACGCGTATAGCGCTTCTTCTGGCATGTTCTTGCGCTCTTTACGACCGAGTTCTTTTTTGAGGTCTGGCATGGGAACATTCCCGACCAACGCAGAACGGAAACCCATTTCCTTGCGCACAGGGTCGAATATGATGCCTGATTTTCCCTCTCGGAGCGAAGCCGTCACTTCCTCGGCATTTGCGCCAAGGCAAGAATGAATTCCCAGACCAGTTATCACCACTCGGTTATTCATGCTTGAGAAATATTTTTTGTTTCACGCAGAGACCAATTTACCTCTCGCAAAGGCGCAAAGGCGCAAAGAGGATTATTGCACAGAGAAAATCTGAGAAATGGAGATGCACCGAGAAAATCGTTTAGCCACAGAAGCGCAGAAGGCACAGAGGTTTTCACAGAAAAAACTGCTTTTTCATTCTGTGTAAATCTGTGTTTCTGTGGCTTTAACATGTAAACTTTATCTCTTATCAACTAATCTCTTAGCAGTAAAGCCCTCCGTTTATGTTGATGACGTTTCCTGTAATGTACGAAGCATCGTCAGACACCAAGAATGAAACAGCCGCGGCTACTTCTTCTGGTTTTCCGAAGCGGTGCATCGGTATCATACGCGACATCTCTTTCTGGTCGAAATCAGCTGTCATGTCTGTTTCGATGAAACCTGGTGCAACAGCATTTACGGTTACGTTTCTCTTCGCAATCTCTTTCGCCAACGCTTTGGTTCCTGCAATTACACCGCCCTTTGCAGCTGAGTAATTTACTTGCCCTGCGTTGCCCATCATTCCCGATACGGAAACCACGTTGACCACTCTACCCCAACGCTTGCGGATCATCTTATCGACCAACTTCTTGGTCACATTAAAGAAACCGCCCAATGAAACACCAAGTACGTTATCCCAGTCTTCCTCTGGCATGACCATGAAGAGGCCGTCTTTGGTAATTCCAGCGTTGTTCACAATAACCGAGATGTGTTCGCCTTCATTGGCTTCAACCCACCTTCCTAAAGCAGCATCTGTTGCTTCTCTATCGGCCACATTGAAACCGATGGCTTCGGCTGTGCCACCTGCTTCTTCTATCAGCTTTACGGTTTCGTCCGCAGCAGCTGAGTTGGAAGCGTAATTGACCAGCACATGTAGTCCGTGGTCTTTGGCCAAGCGCACCGAAATGGCACGTCCCAATCCGCGCGAACCACCTGTTACCAATGCTATTTTTCGGTCGCTCATGAGTTTTGTTGATTTTCACGGAGAGAAAAATTTATCTCACGCAGAGACGCAGAGACGCAGAGAGAATTATTGCACAGAGACAGATGGAGATTTTGAGATACACGGAGAAAAATCCCTCTGTGAAAATTCTGTGAAAATCTATGCATCTGTGGCTTTAACATGTAAACTCTATCTCTTATCAACTTATCTCTTTGTCAACTAAAAAATCTCAATCTGCGGATCATTCTCGTGAAGGAAATTGGCCAGTTCTGCCAACTGCGATGAGCGCGGCTTATCGTCTTCGAATGTTGCCAAATGCTTACGCACCATGTCGTAGAACTTCTGCCCAGCCACCGACATCTTCGACTTCACACCCAAGCTATCCACACCTTGCGCAATGGCAACGGCCTCAATAGCCATTACTTGGAACGTGTTGTCGATGACCTTTTTGGTAAGCAACGCAGCGTTGGTTCCCATGCTCACGATGTCCTGATTATCGTTGTTGTTCGGTATGGAATGCACGTACATCGGGTACGATAACGTTTGGTTCTCAGCCGTGGTTGAAGTGGCCGTGAACTGCATTCCCTGCACCCCGAAGTTGTAACCGAGCTTCCCAAGGTTCATGAACGGTGGGAAGATGTCGTTCAGCTTCTCGTTAACGAGGTAGTTCAATTGACGCTCGCACAGCATGCTCAACTTGGTAATGGCAATCTTCATCTTGTCCATCTCCAACGCCACATAATCTCCGTGGAAGTTTCCACCGTGATATACGTGCTTGTTTTCGAGGTCAACCACAGGGTTGTCGTTGGTTGAATTGACCTCATCCAACAGCACTTCCTCTGCATTTTGAACGGTTTCCAAGATCGGCCCAATAATCTGCGGAATGCAACGGAACGAATAGTATTCCTGTACCTTTTCCTTGATTGGCTTACCGTTGCCCACCTTGTGAATATCCTTGAAAAGTCGGTCTTCGCGCTTACGAACCAACTTACTTGTATCTAAACATCTGCGCATGGCGGCTGCCACTCGCTGCTGTCCTTCGTGCTTCTTCGCACGGTTCAGGAACTCCGAATAACTATCGTCATACGAACGCACCACTTCGTTGATCACCGCTCCGATCAATGTGGCCCAACGCAGCAATCGCGTAGCGTATATCACGTTCAGTAACCCGATACCGCTCATGCACGAAGTGCCGTTCATCAGGCCCAATCCATCGCGTAGTTGCAACTTCACGGGTTCCATTTTCAATTCCTTCAGGATGTCGGCTACAGGTCGAACCTCGCCTTTATAGCTGGCCTCTCCTTCTCCGATCAATCCCAACGCCAAGTGCGCCAATTGCACGAGGTCGCCACTTGCCCCCACACTACCGTGCTCAGGGATGTACGGGTAAATGCCTTTTTCGATGTACGCGGCCAGTTGCTCAATCACACCCATGCTGATGCCCGAACCACCCAAAGCAAGCGTGTTCAATCGGTTCAGCATCACGGCACGAACGTATTGGTCTGGCAATCCAGCACCGAGACCTGAAGCGTGGCTGCGCACCAAGTTATACTGCAACTGCTCAAGCTCCTCGTTTTCAATACGATATTGTGCCATCGGCCCAAAACCGGTATTGATTCCGTAGATGATCTTGTCTTTCGAGAACTCCGTTAGAAACTGGAAACTCTCTTCCACCAACGCCCGCTGATGCTTTGACAAGCGCACCTTGTCTTCTTGCACAACAATGCGGAAAAAACTATCGAGTGTAATTGTT
>CAYWET010000060.1:0-17645 GCA_964457245.1 uncultured Chryseobacterium sp.
CACCGAGGCTTACCCAATGGTGCAGCAAGCCTTTTATCGAGAAAAACAAGTACAGGGTTGGAGCCGAAACAAAAAGATGGCTTTGATTGAAGGGCGATTGGACGACTTACCTGAGTTGGCAAAGGCTTACAGAGATAAGGAGCTTCTAGCGTTGATAGATGGATTCTAATTGGCCTACGCTGTGCCCTTCGAGAACCTCAGGGTACCCCAAGCGCGCGGTGGCCGTAGGCTGAGGCTCTCGAAGCCTACAGGGTTGGGTTCCAGTCTAACCTAGGCAGCCTTCCACTTCCGTTTCTTATTCACGAAGTAGATGAGGGAGGCAATGGTCAGTACTGTGCCGAAGAACATCATGACCCAACTGGCATCGGCAAAGAAGTCGGTCCAAGAGCCGTTGAGGTGGAATGAGTCTTTGTACAGCATGATACCTATGGCAGCGGTGTACCCGAAAGCATCAGCCACGTAAATCAGGAAGCCCGCATTACTCACGTAGCGGAATGTGGCAATCAACCGCTCAAATAGCAGGCAGTTGAACGGGATATAACCCATGTAACCACCAATGCCTGTCAGAATCATCCATGTATTGGGCGAGATGGCATTTGTTTGGAACAACCAAGTGGCCAATCCTACCATGAGGAAGCCCGCAATGATGAGTACATGGTTGAGAATGAAAGCCGTCAAATTGTTCTTGATGAACATGATGGAACCCATAATGAACAACAGCGCCAGCGCCACATAGGTCTCAATGGTTCCGAAATCGATGGCAATGGCATCCATGTGTTCAGCAAGGATATCGGCCATGAAGTTGTCTCGGAAATCACGGAAGGCGGTGAGCATCATATAGATGAGCACCAAGAGGATAATGCCCACACTGAAGGTTTTGAAGAACTGCATCCTTGCCTTGGCATCCATTGGGGCGCGTTTTGTTCGGGCGGCTTCATCTGCTTCGCTGGGTGGTGGAATATGCCCCAACATCCAAACAGAGGCAATCAAGGGTAGGGCAAAGGCCAAACCTGTTACAAAGGGCATCCAGAATTCGGAGACGCCAATGCTCATGAAATACACCCCAGCAGATTTGGTCCAACCTGAAGCCACCACGAAACTCACACTCAAACCAGCGCCTAGTAGCTCCGTATTGGTTCTGCCTTCCAAGAAGCTGAATACCAATCCCCAAATGAGGCCCAGTGCCATACCGTTCATGAAGATGAATCCGGGTTTGATGAAATTGGGTGCCATACCGAAACCGAGCAACATGAGTTCGGCAAAACCAATGAGCCCGAGAATACTGACCGCCCGTTTGCTGCCTTTCATTTCTGAAATGACCTTGATGCCCGAGAACTTGCTGAGCGTGTAACCGATGGTTTGGCTGATGATGAATACCGTTTTGATGCCCATGCCCCAAAGCATAATGTCGTCATAACCTGTGGCGGCCACGGGTTTGCGGAACGCATACATGCAGAAGTACGTGCTGAATGCCGCAATGATGGCATAGATGGAGAAGGCCACTGGATTGGCCTTGCTCAACTTCTGCGTAAGATTGGCGCTGAATAGATTCACACTTTCCCGAGATAATCAGATGGGTCTGCCAATACCATGAACTCGGTAAAGGGTTTCAAGTCTCCTTCTACTACAAGCACCTCACTCACATTGGCCATTTCTGGGCCATTGTGACACCATGCCACAAATTGCTCCAGAACGTTTTCTTCTGCTTCGGCCTCAATGTAAACCGAGCCATTATCTAAGTTCTTAACCGTACCCAATACGCCCAGCTTATTGGCCTCTAGCTGCGTGTATTTTCTAAAGTACACGCCCTGCACCTTGCCTTTGACCGTAATATTGAGATGCTTCTTCATTGGAGCTTCAAGTATATTCAAAAGCTCCGTGATTTTTTAGAAGTGGGTAAGAAATGATGAATTGGTAATGTGGGTGCTACTTAAGTCAAACTTGGCGAAGCATTAGACCGATAGCATTAGGCTGATCGTTCCAACTCAGCTCAAGTACTATCGGTTGGAGAAAGGTCTCATAATAAGCGTGGTTTCTATACCAACGCTTAAAATGGGGGTTTCTTATTCGTTTAGGTTTAATATTGGTCACTGTAGACGAGCGCCAATTACGATTTTAATCAGTCGGTAAACCTGCATTTGAAAGGACTTCACTCAAAGTCTGATTTTTCAACCAAATAATGAATCCTTTATCTACAATGTTCAGTTTTATCGAGCTAGCATCATAATCAACAATAATTGGAGTAATATCCTTTTTGACTTGAAGGGATGCCACTGAATTTAAAGCCTGTGTTAGATTACCTGGGTTTAAGTCTTTTCCTTTTGGATGCCGTTCTTCTAGAATTTTAGTGAAATCAGATCGTCTGATCCCGTTGCTCATTTTTTCGTCATTACACGTTAATATCGCATACAGTATCCATTTGTGCATTTGTAGTTCTGTCTCTTGAAATCCCTCAGCAAAACTGGTTATGAATTTGTTGTAACGACCTGAATGTTGTCCAATTACTTTTTCTATTAGTTCATCAATTAACTCACAGTTCAGTTCAAATGTATCACCTTGGATTGTTTCATCTATATCATTGGCTTTACATATTTCGTAACAAACTTCTTGTACAACATGAACATTCTGAAGACTCCTTTTGATTAAATATTTTGTGGAGTCTTCTGGAAATCTGACGTTTAATAAATACTCCCCTTCTTTTACAAGGCGATAAAGTTCATCAATCGACCAATGATCAGCATTTACAGATTTCACTCTGCCTGATAGGTCTCCATTAAGTGCGATTAATCTATTCTCTTCTAGCCATACACCGATTATTACAAAAGAATAATCTGAGTTTTCATGAAAAGCTTTCAACTCAATCGCGAAATCTTTTTGAGTTTCAGGTTTTAGATAATGAAAGTCTTCTAATACAATGAATTTTGAAAAGTTTAATCCCTTTAATGCTCTAATGACATCATTAACATCTTCAGGGTCCAACTCCAATTCTTTGGTTTCGCTTTCTCGTCCGTGACTTCCTTCTAATTCAGTTTCTGCTTCTGCTTTTGAAAAAAGGTTGAAACCAATCGTTGCTTTTATTTTCGCTTTACCAGTGGTTGTCTTTTTCTCAGAGACTGTTATCGCAAATCCAGCATGTTTCAGAATATTAACATTCAATTGATAAATATCCCATTTATGACTACAATGGATAATGATGTAGTCTTCTTCCTTTATATTCTTCTTTCTAAGAGATGTCTTGCCTTGTTTTGAACTACCATAAATAACCACGTGGTGTTCTCTATCAAGCGAATCAACTAGCGTTTCGTCTGCTTCCCTAGTAATGTAATTGAGTGGTAGGTTCCTTTGAATACCAAAAACTTCTTTTGTTAAATGGCTATCTCCCGTCATAATTTGGATTTATACTTGATTATTGTGACTCAAAAACTCTATTTCAGTAATGCCCACAATTTACCATCTCTAATAGTAACGTGCAATTAATTATTCTTTTTCCGTAAAAGTCTATTGCCATTTTAACAAAAAAGGGCCGAGGCTTAACAAGAAAACGCCCCGGCCCAGTAGCGGTGTTGCCACCCCTACACTCATTGCGGTCAGCTGGCCACGCTAGTGGCCTCTTCACTATAATCGCCCATGCCCGTACTGTTAATTCCAGCCACCCTAAAGCGGTATAGCTTACCCTGCTGTAATCCTACAGCCAAATAGGAGCGTTTGCCCGTTATGGTCAGTACTTCCCACGCACCGCTATCTGAACCAGCACCGGGGTCTAGCGGGTCATCGGGTGGGGTAGTGCCACCTTCCACAAACATTTCTACCACGTACTGTTTGCGGTAGCGGGCGGCTTCCCAGGTCAGCAATATGGTGCCGGGGTTGCCTCCGGGCACAGCCTCCAATCCTGAAACCCTTTCTGGCACTGGCCAAGGCTCGCGCGGTTTGCGCACCTCCATACCTGCTTTGGCAATGTTTTCGTCAATGCCACCACTGGTCAGTTGCACGTAATCCACCAACTTGTTCATTAGCTCGGTGAGCTCACTCAGCCGGGCATTCCGCGTAATGGTGCGGTCGGTTCCGCCTTTTATGGCTTCGCTCTGCGCATCGGCCAACGCACCAACTGCCGCTTCTATATCGGCCAGCGGTGGGTCGGGCGTTACATACACGTCCGCATTGACGGCCATGGTTGTTCTCACGCTATTTGCTTTGACTATTTTTTGCGGGATGGTAAGCGCAGACCATCCAAGTTTAACCTTACTCATGATTTCTGAGTTTTAGATTAATACTGACGGCCTGATTCCGAGCCGCATGAATAGCCTTGTTAATTCAGAAGGAATCTTCTGCAATGAGCGTAACAATAACCAACACAAGGGTTGCAATATTGTATTTCAGGTTGTTAAAATTTTCCCTTACAGCTGTAATTGACTGATTAACAGTTATATGATGGTTTGAAAATATTTGCTTGAGCCTGATGCCTTGAATTTATTTTACGGCTGAACTAGCTAAGAAAGAGACAGAACTAGTTAAGAAAATGGTTTCCTTAACTAGTTGAGCGTGTAAAAGAGTTAATGGAGAGCGTGAAGTAGTTAAGCGAGGCCGTCAACTGACTTCTTTCGCCAGAGAACTAGCTAAGTGAAGGAGGAAACTAGCAAGCGCAACGCTTTTTGTTGCTAGTTGAGAGCTTGAATTAGCAAGAGAACATTGAATTTGACACCAGATTTTCTGGAAATCAATTCAAATAAAGCCTTTTGGCTGTCCGTGCGGTTTCGGTATGGATTTCAAACAGGTAAACACCTGTGTGCAACTCATCTAAACTGATGCGATTACTGGAAACAGAGTTGTAAGTGCATATTACCCTGCCTTGTAGGTCAATAATGCGAAGCGATTCAATGGCCTCGTGGTTTTCCAGCATTAAACTGCGTGTAATTGGGTCTATGTAGAAGCTGCCCACATCGGCCTTTTCGTCTACGGAAAGCGATGCCTGACATGCTTGTACCTTCTGGTAGAGGTCGGTTTCGTTCTCGCTTGTCGATACCATTTCAAGTATTCTGTTTGGACATATCTTGAATACCACTGGGTAAAAAGCCACTTGGTAGTCATCAGTAAAGATGGTTCGGTCGTCTCCTTCTACATTAAACTGAGGGTAGGGGGTGCCTTCTACCCAGTTTCCCGCACTGAACCATGGGTCAACATTACCAATGAATGCATCCATGGTGTTTCCCTCATCGTATTCCAATGCTAATACCATTACTTCGTCTGTGGCGTCTGGTCCGTACATATTGTACATTTTTTTCAGCGTTTCGGTCTGATGATAGGCCCAACAGGTCGGACAATGCGCTGCAAATATTTCGAGGAACACCGTTTTACCTGAATTCAGATAATCGTAAAGGGTATGTGTATTGCCGTTAAGGTCGGTCAGGGTAAAGTCTGGGGCGTTACTTCCATCAGCAATCTGCGCTTGAGCACCGTATCCCAACACCAACATCATTACAGAAAACAATAACTTCTTCATGTTTCTCAATTTGTAACTAAGGTAAGTATAGTACGCCCTGCTGTAAGGTCAGTTGCCCGACCCTTGGGTGGTTATTTGAAGCGGATAAGTGCTACTTTGGCGCGGTGTCAATTCAACGCATCGCCAATTTTATTGCCTTGGCCAGCATTAAGCTGTTTGCCATGACCTTTTATAAGGTAGAAAACACGTGGATAGATAATGATGAGCCAGACCCGTGGAAAGGCATGAAGCTGATGGCTTTGCTGAACCATACCAGTCTGTTTGAGCCGTTGTTGTTGGGCGCAGCACCTTGGAACATGTTGTGGCGTATTGCAGGTAGAATCATATCTCCGGGTGCCGATGTTACCATGGACCGACCCATTGCTGGGAAACTTCTGAAATACATTGCGCCTAAGATGATGCCCATTTCGCGCAAGCGTGATAAAACCTGGGATAACTTTCTGAATGCCATTGAGCCGGAATCGGTGGTGATCATTGCTCCAGAAGGACGGATGAAGCGAGAGGATGGGCTGGATAAACATGGGAAACCGATGTCGGTAAGGAGTGGCGTTGCCGATATTTTGGAAATGTTGCCCGGTGGTAAAATGGTGTTGGTGTACAGTGGAGGTCTACACCATGTACAAGTGCCGGGTCAGGGTTTGCCCAAGTTGTTTAAACGCATACAGTTGCGTTGCGAAAAGCTCGACATCAAAGAATATGTGGAACAAATGAAGACCAACCCACATGTCAGTTTTCATAAAGCCGTTATACAGGACATGGAAGCTAGAATGCAACGGAATGTTCCAAAGTAGTTAGCTGCGAAAATTGGATTGGCGGATTACATTGAATCGCATTACCTGCAATCCTCAATTTCGTTACCTTGAACCAAATTCAAAACCCTTGAAATGAAAAAGACATTGACCTTGTTGGCTTCGGCATTGGTGTTTGTTGCCGTAGCGAAGTCTCAAAATGTTCCAGACGCTGCAAAGGATGCCTTCCATGCCAAATACCCGAATGTTCAAGATGCGCATTGGGAAGCGGATGAAGATGAGTTTGAGGCCCAATTCAAAGAATCGAACGGACAGGCTGTGGCCATTTTTGATGCCAACGGTACTTGGATTGCCACAGAGCGTAGGTTGGGAGATGACCAAATTCCTAAATCTGTTTTGGATAAGATCAAGGCGAACTACAGTAAATTCTCAGTGGTGGAGGCAGAAAGTGTAGAGTCGGCCACGGAAGGTAACTATCATGAATTGGAAGTGAAAGTGGATGGAGAGCTACTCGATGTAAAGGTGTTTCCAAACGGAAAGTTGATGGTGGAGCAGGATGATGAAGATGAGGATGACGATTAACGTTTGAATACTAAAGCTTTCAAACAAACGTTCTAATAGTGCTTTAACGAAAGGACCTTTGGGTCGCCTCGGTGGGTGTTGGCTAACATCTTCCGAGGTTTTTTTTGCTCCAAATGTTAGTTATCCAATCAAATTTCCCGTTTTCGAAACCGTTGTGCCAAGACAAACGTTATTGTATTAAAGTCATAGATTCGTAGCATGAAGAAATTAGTGATGGTGATGTTGCTGTTGGTCGGTGTTTCGGCCATGGCGCAGAATAATGAGAGTAATCTGGATTGGAACACGAATTTGGTAGAGGCGGTTGATAAGGCCATAGCGACTGATAAGCCTTTGCTGCTGTTTTTTACGGGAAGCGATTGGTGCGGTTGGTGTAAACGCCTGCAAGCAGAGGCTTTCTTCAAACCAGAATTTGAAGCTTGGGCCAAGGAGAACGTGGTGTTGATGGAACTGGATTTTCCGCGTAGAACGGCTCAGCCAGAAGATTTGAAACAGCAGAATATGAACATCCTCAGAATGTTTGGTGTGCGTGGTTATCCAACCATTTGGTTCGTGGACCCGAGCAAGGAAGGTTCAGAGATCAATTTTGCGAAGATCGGTAGTACCGGTTACGTAAGAGGTGGGGCAGAGGCTTGGATTGCTGAAGCAGACAAGATATTGGCTTCGCAGCCTTAGTTCTTGTTGCTTCGTGATTGTGTGAATAGGCTTAAGCCGCGTACCAAATAGTTGGTGTAGATAATGAGTGAGAGATCGAAAAGAGTTAGAAAGCCTGACGAGGTGGTGCCAGAATTCATTTCTGCATACGCTGCACCGCCTGCCCATTATTTCAAGGAGAAAGAGGAGTTTGACAAAGCGGTAGGACTCGACTTCATTACAGCGGCAAACGAGGGAACCAGAGGCGGTAAGAAGTTTCTGGCCGGGTTGTCTCATGGAACATCGCCTGCAGGTGCTTATCAATACATTCTGGAGCATTTCGATAAGCTCAGTAGGCCAGAGAACATCAGGTACACGTTTGTCAACTCGAAGTTGAAGCGCCAACGTGGGCTAAAGGGAGTTATGGATGCTGTTGCATTCCTTAAAACTTTACTGGCAACGGGTAAGATCAATAAGGATCAGATTCTGGGGCGTAGTTTGAATCGTGATGATATGGAAGCGTATTGTGACGAAATGAACACCAAGCTTGCTGCTTACCTGAAGGAGAATGATAAAGAAGGGTTGGATTATATGTTCGTGGCTACCGACCCTGCTGGTCGTGTTGCCGGAATTACCCGGTTTTCTGATGCTTTTGACTCGGAAGAGATCGGTTGTATTGTCTACGATAGGAAGGAGAAGGAGTTAACGCTAACTCCATGGTTCATTAAAAAGACCAAACGGATTGCGTTTTTGGCCACCAAGGCCGAAAAGAGAAGGGCTTTGGCCTGGTTGTATTACCGCTGGGGGAAACATGATGAAAGCCCCAGCTTCCTGCGTTTCATGGATGATGTGGAGAATCGTCTTCAGGTTTTTGTGGATGATGAGGCGCTTACATGGCCACAGATCAAGATTCAGCGTGAAACTCCATATGGCGAGACCAATATCAAGATCGATATTCCGAAGAACTACAGCTTCTTTAAAGGAACCAAACGACCGGTTATTCTACTGGTTCATGGTTTCCTAGGACTGAATTCCTACGATGGATTGCTGACTGCGCTACCAACCAAGAAATACTTGGCTGCTGCCATGCACTACGGTTCTATTCCAAACGATCTTCCGATCAAGGAATATTCCAATCATATTGTGAAGAATATCGATGCTGCTATTCAGCATTTTGGAGACCTAGGTCATCCAGTGTATCTGTTCGATCATTCAATGGGTAACATCTATTTCCTGATGATCGAGAGGGATTTCGATTCGTTGCCTGGAGTAAAGAAATACCTAAGAGGTAGAATCGGTGCCAACCCATTCTTTGGTGAAGAGGCGAAACATGCTTCTATCGGTTTCTTGGATAATGTGATTCTACCTTCGAATCAAGGCTTTTTGGCTAGAAGTATTTTCTCCGCTGCGCGACAGATTGTTCCATTGGAATCGAAAGCTGGCATGCGGAACCGAGGTATTGCACTTTCGGAGTGGTTGATCAAGAAAGACTCTGCCATGCGCGATCGTGTTTGGAGAGCCACCAAAGCCAGAATACTTCAACTGATGAGTAGTCTTGGTTCCTTGCCACACCTGAATAGAATTCCAATAGAGCGGGCGCTGAATAGGCTTCCGGCAAAGGTGTTTGCCATTCAGGTTCATTCTGCATTGATCGAGTCAAAGGCTTTTGATAAGCAAAGGAGTCTACCGAATATGGAAGCACACGGCATTCCTGTCATGATTCTTAAAAGCGAGCGCGATTCGGTGGCGAGCTACGTTAATCGCATCTATGATCTTGGCCACGCAGAGGTAATTGATATTACCGACAGTGACGAGAAAGACCTATTCAGAGAGCATCTTTACCACATGGTCAATCCATTATTGACCACCGTGATTATTGAAGGGTTCATAGCTAAAGCTGAACTGCAATGGGCAGAACGTAACGTTGAGCCAAAGACTAAGGCTAAGGCCAGACCGAAGCCTAAGAAAAAAGTAAAGGCGTAATGCGTTGGACTCTCCTTATCGGAGTGTTGTTCGCTACCCTGCAACTTCAAGCGCAGAAAACTTCGTTTTCAGAAGAGGAACATCCGGCAGCACCTGATTACGGTTTGGAGTCTAGCTGGTCTGCACTACCATTCAGAGAAGATGCTGCGGATGTTGTGCCTCATGGTGAAGAATGGATTTCTGACAGCTTAAAGGAGGTGGATGTCTTTTACGTTCATCCAACCATGTATCAGCAAGGGCCATTGTGGAATGCCAGCCTCGATATGAAAAAGATCAACCGAAAGGTGGATAAGTATCCCGTTCGATTACAGGCCAGTGTGTTCAATGAAACTTGCCGTGTTTACGCACCACGGTATCGACAGGCCGTTGTGAAAGTGTTTTACGATCGGAATGAAGAAGGTGATCAAGCGCTTGATTTCGCTTATCAGGATGTGAAGAGAGCATTCGAGTATTATTTGGAGCATTACAACAATGGCCGACCGTTCATAATTGCAGGGCATAGTCAAGGTACATATCACACCCGTAGGTTACTGTGGGAAATGATTGACACTACCGAGCTGCTAAACCAGATGGTAGCGGCTTATGTCATTGGATTCAAGGTGCAAGACGCCATGTATCAGAACTTGAGGATGTGTTCTTCTCCGGAAGAAACCGGTTGCTTCATTTCATGGATGAGCTACAAAGAAGGTTATCAGCCATCTGGTTGGTGGTTTACCAATACTGAAAGTGTTAACCCACTTACCTGGACGTTGGATTCTTCTTCAGTTACGGTGGAGAACTACGAAGGCAGTGTGGTGCTGAATCCGAAGCGTAAATTCAAGCGAAAAATGACGGCCCGAATTGCGGATGTAGGAGGGAAGGTGCTTTACGTTCAGACAAAGGCACCGTGGTTTCAGACCATGAAGAATCTACACATTGCAGATTACGGACTCTTTTACCGCAGCATAAGAGAGAATGTTCGAACCAGAATAGATGCATTTCTGGAAGAGAGACGCTAATCCACTATTAGAAATCCAGAAGTGCCGTTTGGAGCAGGACCTTGCAGATTTAGGTTGAGTTTGTCAGAGCCCTCAATATTGATATTCAGTCCACTCATTGGAGCTTGGCTGGTCATGTTGTAATAGATCGCGTCTCCAACTTTGGCATCAAACGCTAACGTAACTTCTCCCGCTGTATCCCAAGAAACAACGGTTTCAGCTGAATTCAAACCAACTCCAATGTGGTAGTCAAAATCTACAGGGTGAAGTCCTTTAACGGTAACTGATCTGTTGTTCTCTTCGATTTTATCGCATGAAGAAACCGATAGAATTACCGCAAGAAATGTGATGGAAGCTAGAAAGCAGGTTTTCATATATGAGATTTGGTGTTCATCTACGAACAACCAGTTTCAGTCTTTTACCGTTCTCTTTATACTGGTTTTCGAGGTGAAGCAAATATATACCAGAAGGAAGCTCTGAAGTCGAGATTCGGTTGTCCTGAAGACGTTTTCGAATAATCAATCTACCATCCATTGAATAGACGCTTGCATAAACACCCGCAGTAAAATCCAGTTGGCTTATATAAACTTCATCTTGGGCAGGTTGCGGGTAAAGCTTGACTTCACTTTGACTCTCGTTATCATGAATACCTACGGTTGTAACTGGGGCCACAGATGAGTAAACAAACCTTGAAGGGTTTCCAATACTATCAAATGACATCTCCGCAATAGCCAGCATTTCCTCTTTGGCGTGCCAAGTATAGGAAACGGAAGTGTCTATAATTGTAGGAAGCGAAAGCCACGGACATATTACGGGGGTACTACACAATCGGTATTCAATCACGCTGGTTGTAAAGTCAACCGTTTTAACACGTATAGCATCGTAGGTACCTGTTGGCGTGATAAGTGTGCCGTAAGCGTCTGTGGTATCATATACATGGCCATCATGCGTCAACCTAATTCTGTAAGGTTCACCTACCAACGGAATATTAATTCCTGCCCCATCGGTTTCTGTTTCAAATGCGTAAGTGTCATCAAAATTGCTTCCATAGTTCCGCGGAAACTCATGCAATAGCAAGGGGTCTGAGAACGGAGTTTCAATAATAGAGCCAAGATTCAACAGGTCGCCTGCCGCGCCAGTGGTAACCATGGTGTTCGCATCATGATTGAAGAATAGATAGGAGCTACTGTTATTGGTCATCGAGTAATCTGAACTGCCAAATGTTCCAGAATACCCACTGGCTGCAACGGTAACTACCGATGTGTTATTCACAGTATCATTCTGAGCGTTGGAAAAATCCCAAACCTGGTTGGGGCCATCTCCTCCAGGGCCAAAAACAGGTATTGTATCCACATACCTTAGAATCTGGTCTCCGATGGATGTCATGTCAGATGACTCTAAGGTTATCTGGGCAATAGAAACAAATGGTGAGAAAAATAGGATTGCAAGAGAATAGGAGAGTATAGTTTTGTGCATGCGAAAGATTTGGTTTGTCTAAGTTAAAGCATCCAACGAAATAGCCTTTATCAGAGCACTTTTGCTCATGAAAGTCGAGTTTAGAACAATGGACTGTTTCTGGTAACGCAGCTTTAGCTTTCTGCTGGAGGGGTTACCACATTCTCAATCTTGTTGTTTACCGGTTTAACCGTTTTCAAGAATCGATACAGCGCTTTCAGGTCTGTGTCATCCAATCTGGAAAACGGACCCCAAGGCATAGGCGAGGTCATATGTACACGGCCGCCTCGCATTCGTTCAATGAACTGTTCTTCAGACCAACCGTACATTACGCCAGTCTCAGGATCTGGAGTAAGGTTAGGAGTAACAAATGTCCAATCTTGTGTGGTTGGATCTGGACCAAATTTGAAACCTCCAGCGTATGGTTCTCCAATGAATTCACCTGTTTGCAGATCTCGGTTCGTATGGCAACCGTAGCAGTTTGCTACTGAAAAAGCCATATACTCTCCATAAGAAACAGTGGTGTCTCTTTTTACAAAGTCTGGAGGAGTTCCATTTGGCATTGATGGCTTAATGGCCAAACCTAAAATAGCCTTGCCCATAAAGTTAAGGTCGTTCTCTGGAACTTGATTCTTTACTGGTTCGAGCGTTCGGATATAGGCAATCACAGATTCCACATCATATTCCGACAAATTGAAGAACGGCATGAAATCTATGGCTACTCTTCCGTTACCCTTAATGTTGTGGCGAAGCATTCGGTAGAATTGACCATCCGACAAGGAGCCAATCCCGGTTTCTTCATCAGAAGTGATATTGCTTGAATAGATGTTTCCAAACGGAAGCGCAAAATCAAACCCACCATGCATGGGCACTTCATCACCTCTTTCAACCGCTTCAAAATTGTCCATAGTTGTATGACAATGGGCGCAATGAGCGGGGCCTAGAGCAAGGTATTTGCCATGTGCAATTTTGGCCGAATCGGCTTCAATGACCATTTCCTTAACAGGAAATTCTTCATCGTAACTGTGATTGTAAGCTTGGTTCACAATGAAGTAACCGCCTCCAGCAACGGCAATTAAAATAATTAGCAGAATAAGTAGAAATCGTTTCATGATGATGGTTTGGTTGATTGGATGAAGATAATAATGCGGCTTTTAATTGTCAATACTAAGACAGTTAATGGTGGTTTTGAGTTCAAATCAGTCAATGACGTGAGTTGTATATTCGTTAACACAACTTTAAGCTGATGTTATGAGGGTTTTAATTGCCGCGCTATGCTTTGCGTTTACTACAAGTCACGTTTGGTCTCAAAGTCGTGTGTTTGTGCGTAATAGCACTTGGCAGGATTTCAATGTTGAAGTCACTCAGGTTGGAACAACAAATGTGATTACCAGCGAATGGAACGAAGGAGATTCGATTGTTCGAAGTTGGCTAGAAACAACTGGGCAAGAAGTACTTAGCGTTAACCGGTCGAACTTGGCTGTTCCAGAAGGCGATACCGCAATCTTTGATGTTGGCCTCAATGGAACTACTGATGATCTTACCATCAAGCTGAGGGTGATCGGAGTTTCTGGAGGAACGGAATTAGATTATTCGATTTCCGGTAATGGTTTTTCGGAACCTTGGTTTGACGATGGGAATTTTCATGAGGTGCAAACCACATTGGCGGGTAAAAGCGTCATTATCAAGTTCAAACCAGATAATGATGATTCGAACATGGATCGCGATGTTCGGTTTGCTATTCATGACCTTCCGATCTATGAGTTGGATGCAGCGGATTTTCAGAATCCGAATGTTTTGAATGCCATGTTCTATAACATTCAAATGATCTCGTTGGGAGTTTCTGGAATGCCACAAGCGGAAGACCGCGGAGACCTTTTTCCTGCACAGATATCACCATTCCAAGATGTAGTTTGCTATGCTGAAGCATTTGATGATGTTCCGAGAGTAGACCATCTTATTCCAGCTATGGAAGATGCAGGATTTCCGTATTACACGTCTATTCTCAATGAGCCTGGAGGTATTGTCCCGATTCCTGTGAATGGAGGCGTAATGATATTCAGCCGTTGGCCGATTGAGGCTGAAGATGAAATCGACTTTGCAGAATGCGGCCAAGCAGCTTCAGACTGTTTGTCGAATAAAGGTGTGAAGTATGCGCGAATCAATAAAATGGGCAAACGTTATCATGTGTTTGGAACGCACATGGATGCCGGAGGCAATTCGGATGACATTTTCGCCAGAAGAACACAAATGGCTGAGATTCGCGATTTTATTGCCAATCTGAGTATCCCTGAAAGCGAGCCAGTGATCATTGGAGGTGATTTTAACACAGATCCTATTGGTTCGGATATGGATTATAGAGCGTTTTTAGATACGATGAGTCCCGTTATTCCACAGCACATTGGGTATTGGGAGTCCAGTTTCAGTGATGATTTCGGAAAAATCATTGACCACGCTTGGGGAGACCGAACGCATTTGGTGCCAACCACGATTACGAATGAAATCATTACTCCTCGAAGTTTGGATCCAGTGCTGTGGGATATTTCTGAATTCAGTGATCACAGATGTGTGTTGGGTAGGTTTGAATATCCTGAGTTCAGCCTGTCTGGAGCAGACACGGTGCTCTGTCCTGGAGTAGGTCATACGCTTTCAATAGAGACGGATTTTTCAGTCAGCTATCAATGGTTCAAGGATGGTGCAGAGTTGAATGGCGAAACCAGTAGCTCCTTAGAATTTGTGAATGCGCTGGAATCGCAATCGGGTAATTATACCTGTTTGGTGGGTTATGATGTGATTTATGGACAGTGGGGTGATTCACTAACCGCCTTGTTTTTCCCTGAAGGTCCCGATACCGTAGAAGCTAGGTTGAATTTCGACTTTGGTGAGATTGTGATCGATCAAGCGCTGTGCGAACTAAGCACAAACGATTTCAATACATCTGATTTCAGAATTTATCCGAACCCGACCAACGGAGTTTTGAATTTGAAATTGCCAGACAATACGAAAAGCGGAACGCTCAGTGTTTACTCCACAAAAGGGCAGAAAGTAATTGCTGAGGTGATTAATGGTAGTCAACACCAGTTTGATTTTTCGAATGTCGCTGAAGGAGTTTATCTAATGGAGATCATAACGCCCGAAAAGACCATTCATCAACGCTTGGTTGTTTATTGATTTTATGATTCTGTATTGCAATTAGTTTGGCGCTGAGGTAAATTCACCTCGCTAACACTAATTGCATTATGCCAATAGATTTCGCCAGTATTCCAAGGCCGGTACTTTACATCACCATTCTGCTCATTGCGTTTCTTTTCACCCTGTGGATCAGAAGACTGATACATCGGTTTGTAAGTGATAGCTCCATTCATCTAAAGGTTGATGCTACCAAATACAGCTTTATCAAAAATGCTGCATCGCTGATTATTTTCTCATTGGCGGTGTTCATTATTATCTATTCAATCCCGGAGTTCAGAACGCTGGGAACAACCTTGCTGGCATCGGCCGGTATTGCAACGGCAGTTCTGGCATTCGCCTCTCAGGCCGCGTTATCTAACATTATAAGCGGTGTTTTCATTGTCATTTTCAAACCTTTTCGGGTCGATGACCTGATTCGAATAGAAGGAGATAAGGCAGGCGTTGTGGAAGATATTACACTTCGTCACACTGTTATTCGAGATTTCCAGAATCAAAGAATCATTATTCCAAACTCTGTTATCAGTTCGCAGACCATCGTTAATTCGCACATTGAGGATGAACGATTTAAACGACAGATATTCTTCGGAATTAGCTACGATAGCGATATTGATAAGGCCTTCAAAATCATTACCGAGGAAGCCGAGGGACATCCTTTTTTCTTGGACGGGAGAAATCAGGAGGAGAAGAACACGGGTTGGCCCAAAGTAAAGTGTAGAGTAATTGGTTTTGGAGACTCATCGGTCAATCTGAGAGCGGATGTGTGGTCTGCTTCACCCGAAGAATCTTGGGAGCTGTACTGCGATATAAACAAAAGCATAAAAGAACGTTTCGATAAAGAAGGAATTGAGATTCCGTTCCCATATCGCACGGTAGTTTATAAGAAAGATCTTCCAGCAAATGGGTAAGAAAAAAAGAACCATCAAACGGCATTCTGCCAAAGCAGGTTTGCCACCTGGAGCACTGGTGCTGGTTGGAAATCAGCGTGATGAACCAGTAACTATTGAGTTGATCGATTACTCAGAAGATCAAGCGGAGCTGTCTGATGTTGATGATGTAACAGAGCTTAAAGAGTCGTTAGAAACATCAACTGTTTCCTGGGTCAACATCAATGGAATCCATAACACCGATGCCATTGCGGCCATCGGAAAGGTTTACAACATCCACAATCTTGTTCTTGAAGACATCCTGAATACCGACCACCGACCAAAAGTGGAGCCGTTTGAGGATTACGTCTTCTTTACCATGAAGATGATGTGGTACAATGAAGACGATGACTTGGAAAAAGAACAGATAAGTATTGTTTTCGGAAAGCCTTATGTGCTATGTTTTCAAGAACGGAAAGGAGATATTTTCGACCCGATTCGAGAACGGATTCGAGAAGATTCCGGTCTTATTAGAAAGAAAGGAACCGATTATCTCGTGTACCGGTTGATCGATTCTGTGGTTGATAACTACTTCATCATCATTGAGCATATAGAAGAGAAAGTAGAGGTTTTGGAAGAATTGATTACGGCCGATGTTGAGGAAGATCAGACCCGTAATATTCAATATCTGAAACGCGAAATCATCACTTTGAAGCGTGCATTGGTTCCACTTCGCGAAGCAGTTAGTGGACTGGAAAAAGGCGTTTCTGATCTCATTGATCCAGAGAACGAAAAGTACTTCCGTGACGTTTACGACCACCTCATCCAAATAGCCGACAACCTAGAAACCAACAGAGAAGTGTTGTCTGGTTTAATGGACATGCAAATGGCCAATATGAGTAATCGAATGAACCAAGTAATGAAAGTATTGACGGTAATTGCCACGATTTTCATTCCGCTCACCTTTATTGCGGGCATTTACGGGATGAACTTCGACCACATGCCTGAGTTGCATTTCAAGTACGGTTACTTCGTTGTTTGGGGCGTAATGCTGGCTGTATTTGTGGTCATGCTCATCTTCTTCAGAAGGAAGAAGTGGTTTTGAGATGAAAAGTTCCCGATGGTCACTAGAATTCACAATGAAAAGTTCCGGTAGTGTCTAAAGAGACACTTATATGAGCAAATTCTTCCCAAGTCATATTGCTGTCATACCCAAAAATGAATGCAATATCTCGCCAAGGTTGATCTTCACAGATGCAGTCAATGGAATTGAATGGAGGGGTGGAACTACCGTTATCATTACAATCTTCTACCCAGTCATATTTACAACATCTTACAGCATTTTCACTGTCTTTTTTACAGCTACCTACAAAGATTAAAAGTGCACATGATAATATCAGCCAAAGGTGTCTCATGATTAATGAAGTTATTCCGAAATTAAATGAAAAAGCCCCAGTTTCCTGAGGCTTTAGTGATCGCGATAGGATTCGAACCTATGACCGTCTGCTTAGAAGGCAGATGCTCTATCCAGCTGAGCTACGCGACCTAATATTTTCGCTTCAAAACCGTCTGCTTAGAAGGCAGGCGTTTTATCCTCCGCCTAAGGCGGAACGCGACCAGTAAAAAACTTAAAAGGCCAACTGGAAAATCCGAGTTGGCCTTTTTTGTCGGGGTGGCAGGATTCGAACCTGCGACCTCCTGCTCCCAAAGCAGGCGC
>CAYWET010000061.1:0-17582 GCA_964457245.1 uncultured Chryseobacterium sp.
TCAGGTAAACCTGAAGCAGAAACTCGTAAGCCTCATCAACCCGCTCGCTGTTCGGATTTTTAGCAATGTATTCCTCAAATGCTGAGACCGCCTCGTTATACGGGTCGTATGAAAGCTCGTAAGCCGTTTTGGCGAAATTGAAGAGCGCATCTTCCTTGATCTGCTCATCAAACGCATACTTGGAAGCTGAACGGAACGCACTTCTCGCTTCCATTTTCTGGTCGAGTTTCAAGTAGCAATCGCCCATGTGATAAAAGGCCAATTGCGTCATTTCATCTTCCTCGCCCGTTATCTGCTGGAAGTACGTGATCGCCTTCTGAAAATCGCCACCGCGATACGAAGCATAAGCCAATTTGTAGCGGTCATCGCGGTTACCACCCAAGTGCGAAATGGCAATTTCCATTTCAGGAATGGCTTCTGCGTATCGACCCAAATTGAAATACGCCTCGCCCATCATGCGATGAATCTCTCCGCTTTTGCTTTCCGAGTAATCTTTCTCCAAAAGCTTGGCTCCGTAATCCAAAACCTCCTCATTTCGCCCTTGGCGATAATGAATTTGCAACACATAAAACGGTGCAACTTTCCCAAAGAGCTTATCGTCTTCCAACTCCTTGAAACCAGCCAAGGCAGCTTCATTCTGTCCTTCACGATAGAGAATGTATGAACTGTAATACAACGCTGGAGAGCGGTACTTTTTGCCATCGGCCAATACCTTGGACAGAGCCACTTTCGACTCGTCATATTCCTCTTGCTGGAAATGTGAATACCCTTTCTTGAAGTAGTATTCCTCCAAGTATTTCTTGTCGAGGTCTTGAGGATCCACCAACGCCAACTGCTCCAAAACGGAGTGGTAACGCTTCTTGGTGAAATAGTACTTGGCCAATTCAAAATGACCCAGATTCACTATCGGATGCTCTGGATGCGCCTTGATGAAACCAAGCATCAACGTTTCGCCATCCTTATTAAATAGCTGCAAGGCCGATGACGCCTGATAATACTTGGCATTCTCTTGTTGTATGCTTGGCAAACCGCGAACATGCGATAAAGCCATATCAAATCGTTCTTGCGAAGCAGCAAACTTCTGCTTCTGATACAACTCCAACCCGACTGAATACTCGCGAATTGGGTCCACATCGCTGGCAACGCGCTGCGCCTGCAATTGACCATTTATTACAATCGCCAACAGCCCACTCAACACAACTTTCCGAACCATCTGTTGCCTACTATGCATCTGTGCTAAATTATCTTGATGCCAGCCCGCCAAAATCAGCCAACGCAATACTTATTAACGCGTGCGTGTTAAGAGCACTTACCTATCAACTAAGCAGCCTAACTTTAACCGTTAGGAATACAGCTAACTTTTAACAAGCAAACATGATAGAACCAGCTGCTATTTGGAGTCTCCAACAAGTTATCCTAGACAAAGACTTGGGCACTACACAGAATGTAATACTACATCAGGCGAGATATGCTCTGGGCGCGGTGGCATCTCGCATTCATCATTTATCCCAAATCTGTGGACCTCGAGTTGGCAATAAGATGTTTGTTAACCAATCAATCCCTTCTATTCTTCAAGACCTATGCTCCCATGCAGGAATAGCGTCAAACATTCTTTTTAACGGTAATCAACGCAAAACGAATTTCGAATCTGAAACCGCATACAACTTAAGAATGGAGAGATTTCAGTATGTTCAAACCAAATGCGAAAAAGCAAATTTCCAACCAATACTTCTCAAAGACAGAGATATTAGAAACGCTCTGTTACACATCGATGAGAAGCTAGCAGATATTTTGACTGCAAAGGAAAACGTTGGCTGGATGATTGACCAAGTATCGTCAACGCGGATGTCTGACTATCAAGTGGAGGGTGGCCAAATTGAAGTGAAATTTTGCAGGTCGTACATTCACAATGAAGGGAAAATTGTGCATTTAGATCATGAGCTCGACATCGAAGAACTGAAAAAGGAGTGCGAAGATGCGTTGAGGGTAATCTTTCGAACAGGAATAAACTTGGCATAAATAGAATCGACAAATGCCGAAGTCATGACTATCGACTTGCAACACGAATCTACAGTACTAACTTTGGCACCGCCTCATGGAAAATCAAGACCATATTATTCAGCTATCGGACGTAACGGTTTACATCCGAGAGAACGTGGTACTGAACAAGGTCTCGTTTGCGGTTGATAAAGGCGAGTTCATTTACCTTATCGGTAGAACGGGTGCAGGAAAAAGTAGTCTCTTGAGAACGCTTTATGCCGACTTACCACTAAGAGAAGGTGAGGGTTATGTCGCAGGCCACGCTTTGGCTGGCATTGAGCAAAAGGAAATACCATTTCTGAGAAGGAAACTCGGTATCGTTTTCCAAGATTTTCAATTATTGACAGACCGCTCGGTTGAGAAGAACCTGAAGTTTGTAATGGAAGCTACAGGTTGGACGGACAAGGACAAGATGAACGAACGAGTTGATGAAGTTCTGAACTTGGTTGACATCACACTCGAATCGAAATTCAAAATGCCCAACCAACTTTCTGGTGGTGAGCAGCAGCGTGTGGCCATTGCCCGTGCGCTGATCAATCACCCAGAGGTTATTCTAGCAGATGAGCCAACAGGAAACCTAGATCCTGAAACATCGGAAGGCATATTCAACCTTATGGTTGAGATAACCAAAACAGGAACTTCGGTATTGCTGGCAACACATAATTACTCGTTCTTCGAAAAGCATCCTGCTCGAACATTGAAGTGTGAAAACGGGTACGTAATCGACACACAGCAGAAGGTGGGGCCAGAGGATTTCTGATACGCTTAAGGCATTCTTCTTGACGAATATCAATTTTCCAATCAGTTCGGTTATGATAATCGGGCGTCAGGCTTTAAATTCGCATAACATTCAAATAAACCTAAATGATGAAAAATCTACGTTTAACCTTTACAAGTTTGGTCTTGGCGTTGTTTACCAGCAACGCTTTTGCACAGACCTTGTTCTTGGTTCAAGAACCAAGCAACCTTTCTGGTACTTATGACTTTACCGATTCTTTCACCGCAGATGGGTGGGGTGGAGATCTTAGTGTGGCACCAGTTTCTGGCGAAGCAGTATGGGCATACGATGATGGTACTTTTGTAGAAACAACACCACCATTTAGTACTGCAGGAGATTCTGCCTGCTGTGGACCAGTGGTCAACACCTCTGAGGTTGATGGAAAAATTGCGTTTATCTATCGGGGGACCTGCAATTTTTCACTGAAGGCCTACCAAGCTCAAGCAGCGGGGGCTATTGCATGTGTAATTGTAAATAATGTTCCTGGGGCCTTGGTTAATATGTTAGGTGGAGATAGTGCATCGGCCGTAACGATTCCAGCCGTATTCGTAAGCGATGCAACTGGAGCAGCTCTACGCGACTCAATTCAAGCAGGCGGAGTTGAAATCTTCTTAGGCAATAACACAGGACTATTTGCCTACAATGTTGGTTCCCTCAAGCAAAAAACGGGTAGAGCAAAAAGTTTCGCCACTCCGCAAAGCTTAACTGGACCGAGCGGAGATACAGTACGTGTTGGCATGTGGGCGTTCAACTACGGAAACCAAGTAGCTGAAGGAGTCACAGTAAATGCCAAGATTGAGCGCGATGGAAATGAAGTTTATAATGAAACGTCACTGCCAGCCTCAATACCTGCAAACGGTGACAGTATGTATATCGCGCTGCCTGAAATGCTTGCTTCAGAATTGGGTTATTATACAATGACCTATACAGTATCAGCTGATTCGACAGATGAGTTTTTGTTTGACAACGAATTGGTTTCGAATTTTTGGATCAACGATGCTGGCATCTATTCTAAAAGTACCGTTGACCCCGAAGAAGGCCCTCAAACAATAGGCTTTGCACAACCAAGTCAGGAGACCTACGCGGAATGGGAATGGTGTAACTCTCTACAAGTGTTTGACGCAAATAACTCTCAAATAGTAGGCGCACAGTTTGCCACCTCCACCTCCGATTCTGCGGTTAGCCTAGAGGGTAAGTCGGTTTTCATCAAAATATATGAAGTGACTGATTACATTCCTGGAACTTCAATTGCTCTTGAAGAACTTACTGGCCAGGAAATCTATGATTATACAGATGACCTACAAGACGAATTTGTAACACACATTTTGGAGGACCCTATTGTACTTAACGACAACACCAGGTATCTCACTT
The DNA here is from genome assembly GCA_964457245.1 of uncultured Chryseobacterium sp. GTDB lineage: Bacteria > Bacteroidota > Bacteroidia > UBA10329 > UBA10329 > UBA10329. The sequence goes on from CAYWET010000061.1 coordinate 4,190, forward strand.
GCCTTTTTATGGATGAGAATAATGAGGATGTTTACATAGGCTACGACTCTCAGGTGGATTATAATTCAAACTTCAATGACACCTATCCAAACGAACCCATATGCCCTCTAAACTCTGGTGGTTCGTGGGCTGTTTTTGGTTTTACAAATGCAACTGCGGCAATTATCACTCTATTCGAAAACCCGAACGGAATTGCTGAAAGCATCGAAGAATTGAATATCACCCCTTATCCAAACCCAACCGTTGAAAACATCACTATTCCGTTGCACGGGGTAAACGGTGATGTGGTTGTTGATGTTTATGACCTTAAAGGAGGACTGGTTTTGTCGGAAACCGTTTGCAATCTGAACGGAAGTCTTAGGATGAATGTTGCAGATTTAAACTCTGGAATCCATACGTTTAATATCACTTTCGAGGATGCCTCGTCAACCTCATTTAGAGTGGTGATAGCAAAGTAATTCAACGATTAAATGTGTTGAGAAGGCCCGAACCCATGTTCGGGTCTTTTTGCATTATGAATTACCACTAACAGGGATTAACTTCGCTAAATATCGAATAACCTTAATTATAAAGTCATTATGAGAAAATACGTACTTGCTATCCTTGTACTGGTTGTTTCATCAGCTAGTCACGCTCAAAACCGAGCGACCATCTCTGAAGCGGTCAAAAATACGCGTCTGAATATGTTTAATAAGGTGGATGGGTCAGAGTTTCTATCTGCCCAAAGCCCATCGGTGGTGGCCGCAGACCCTGGAGACTTTGAAGAAGAAGCAATCGGAGACACCAAGTACGACCTTCAAACCAACTCATCAGTCTGCAACCGAATCGTAAATCATTCTTCTGGAATCTCAGCGGTTTGGACCATGTCACAGGCTGGAGGCACCTATGCAGACCGCGGCACAGGATATAACTTTTGGGATGCTACACAAGAAGGCTGGGGTAATCAACCAACTACCAGAATTGAAAATGACCGAACCGGCTGGCCATCCGTAGCCGTCTGTGCCGATGGAAGCGAACACGTCATCTCACACAACACCAACACAAATAATCTGGTACTCAGTAGTAGACCCACGGCCGGGTCGGGCAATTGGACCTCTACAGAAACCATTCTACCACCGGTTGTTACAGATGGTAATTATTGGCCAAGAATGGTTTCTGGCGGTGCCGATGGAAACTCATTGCATGTACTCAGCATTTCGTACCCAATAGACCCAGTTACCGAAGAGTGGATCTATTACGAAGGTCAAGCTGGTGCCATCTGTTACAGCCGTTCTAGTGATTCGGGCAGTTCATTTGACGTTGTTCATAAAGTAATCGATGATATTGATTCCACTTTCTACTTCGGGTTTTCCTCTGACGATTACGCCATAGACGCTGATGGAGATAATGTTGCCATACTTCTTGGGGGACTATCTCAAGGAGTAACCCTACTAAAATCGACAGATAATGGTGACAGTTGGGTTAAAACGGTTGTTGACACATTTCCGATTGCCAAGTTTGATTACAAGACAATGATCTCTGACATTAATGGTGATCAGATTGCGGATACCGTGGAGTGCAACGATGGTTCAGTTTCGGTTCTTATCGATGGTCAAGGTACCGTTCATTGCTTTTGGGGCCTCACTAGAATGTTGGATGATGTAGCTGCCGAAGCTTACTCTTATTTTCCAGGTTGGGACGGATTGGCATATTGGAATGATTCTCGAGGTGTTGATGATGTTGATACCATTGCCTTTGCGCTTGATCTAAATGGAGATGGCATTTTGAATACCCCAGCTAATGGCAGCACCAATTTCCCATTTGGGGTGTATGGGACTGGGCTAACGTCACATCCATCTGCAGGAATTGATGATGAAGGTGCTATATACTTGGCATACAGTTCAGTGGTTGACAATAGTGATGATGGTGAAGGAAGATTGCTGCGACACACTTATGTGATGAGATCTACAGACGATGGCGACTCTTGGTCAGACCCAGTAGATATTTACGAAGACGAATTTACTGAGTGCGCCTTTGCCTCAATAGCCCGCAAAGTGGATGATTGCATACATGTTCTCTATCAGCGAGATGATCAAGGGGGACACGCCCTATCTCAAGACTCCAATGGTAACCCATCCGACCCTGGCAATGATGGTGGAGAGATTATTTACACTTGTGTACCAAGAACAGCCGTTAATATTGAGGAAGTCGATAGCAGTCCGCTATCAGGGGCGTCTGTTTACCCTAACCCTACCGCAAACAATGCTCGACTTAACGTTACGCTGACCAAAGGAAGCCAGATAAATGTTAATGTTGTTGACATGATGGGAAGAGTTGTTCAGGAAGTGACAAACACCAGATTGAGCAATGGAAATCACAGCTTCGATATTGATCTAAGGTCCGTTACTGATGGCGTTTATTTCATCAGAATTCAGTTGAACGAAAACATTCACTCTCAAAAGGTGGTTAAATTATGATCTTGAATAACTGAGACAAAAGTCTAAACCCGACCTGTTTCAGGTCGGGTTTTTTGTTTCCTTTATTCTGGAAAAATCAGTGACACCAGCTTCTCAGCATTTACAGAGTTGCTAAATCTGTTGTTCAGAGTCTCCTCCCTGATTTGTAATTCCTCTTCATCAAAATCCTTTTCAAACAGAGAAACGACCGCCTGACCGTACCTCTTTTCAGAGTCTTCCACCCTACATAACGATTCCAAACCGGTATTCTCAACCATACTTGAGTTGACCAAACAATGTCTTCCCATATAAAGAGCGGCCAACAGTTTCAGTTTGATTCCAGTTGATTGAAAGGTCGGCAGAACATTTATCTGAGCTTCGCGGATTAGCTGATGAATTTCCTCCGTTGACAGCCCAACTTTTAATTCAATATGGTGATACTTGGCCACCTCTTCCTTTAGTTCTTTGGATGGTCGATTTCCAGCAATGACCAAAGGGATGTCCAATTGAGAAAAGATGTTGCGTACCAAATAAAGTGCCGCTTGATTGTTTTCTCCAACCTCTAGGTTACCGTGATAAAGACAAAATTGACCTCTTCCTTGAATTACACCTACGTTGTCAATCGGATGAAATGCAGAAATGTGTTGAACATTCGGATAACGTGATTCCAAGTACGTGGCATCTGGCAACGAAATGGCAGCCACAAGTTGAGCATTGCATAGCGTTCGCTCAAAACGCTTCAATTTCCCTACCTCGTTTAGGAAATAGTATTTCTTAAAGAAGTCATTCTCCACCTTGGCCAAACTCTGATAGTAATCATGCTCAATATTATGGGTGCGCACAATCTTAAATCTATTCACCAATCGTTCATCATCCAGATGATAACAAGTATGAAGTCCTTCAAATAGGATAGGATGATCATCTTCCAGCAAGCGCTCAACCATCTCCTCCGAAGTCCGCGAAACGGCAATAAAAGGTCTCCTCCGGAACAGATAACTACGAGTGGTCTTTCTATGGTAATAGTGAACTTCTTCGCAAATAACTTCCAATTCGGGTGCTTCCGGTCTGCCATATTCAAAACAATGAAGATGAATCTTCACGCCAAGTAAAGCCAAGGCCCTAACCTTATGGTAAACGTCTATAACGCCTCCATAATTCGCAGGATAAGGGACATCGAATGATATTATATGCAAATGCTTACTCACCCAGCAATTGAACCATTTCTCTCAAAACAACGGATTCCTTGTTCCAATTAAGCTCTGCTTTAGCCTTTTGGCAGTTCATTTTCCAAGATTCAATCTTAGAAGAGCTCAACATCTCGGTAATCTTCCTTGCCAAAACTTTTGGTTGAACTTCTTCAACCACCTCTCCAACCTGATATTGTTCTATAACGTTTCTAACCTCTTTTAAATTAGACCCCAACACAGGGATTCCTGCATGGATGTAATCGAATAACTTATTGGGCAAACTAAATCGGTAATTAATATTGATATCCTTATCCAATGTCAGCCCGAGATCGGCCAAACACGTGTGGGTCATCATATCGGTATAAGACATTCGGTCTTTGAAAATGACTTTTTCGTTCAATCCCTCAACCTCAACTTGCTTTTTCAAATGACCGATAACATCACCTGAACCTAGAATTAGCAGTACAGCCCCATCGACCATTTTCATTGCCTCCACCACTTCCTCGGCCCCTCGGTCGATATTTATACCAGAGCCTTGTAATATGACAAGTTTTTTATCCTCTGGAAGTCCAAGTTCACTTCGAGTCTTTACAGGAATATCCTGATCAAACTTTGGAATGTTCCGAACTACTTTCATACTTACCCCATACTTCTGACGAAAGAGTTCTGCAATTGACTGATTAACCGTTATCATGCTATCCAGCTTCGGCAAGATCCATTTTTCCAAGCTTACCCAAAAATCCTGAACTCTAGGACGATTTATCAATTCTGGAACCTCGGTAAAGAACTCATGGCTATCGTAAATCAGTGGCGTTCTTTTCAGTTTGCTGATTAAAAAGTTCGGCATGAGTGTATCCAGGTCATTGGGAAACAAAAGGCCAGACCTTCTAAAAAGCAATTGTACGAAAAGCGCAATGCTATAGCTTGCGTAAAACAGCGGCCCCCGTTCGAACGGTAGGCGCATTCTGTATGTTCGGTATTCGCGTTTTTCAAGTGGTGTACTGGTAGCAGTTACACGACCGATCAATAAAACGTCATAACCCAGCTCGGTAAGTAACGAGCAATGCCGATGCACCCGCTGGTCGGTAGAAAGATCGTTGATGACTGACACGATAGCCCTTTTCAATCTGTGGGTTTTAACAGAATTAGAATAGGATAAGTGTGTCGATGGTGACTGCTTTATCGGAACGCAATCTCCAAATTAAGCCAATTTTCTGGCTACCAGCAAACCGTCCCTTAACGGCAACAATAAGGTTTCAACCCTTGGATCGGCTTTCAACTTCTTAGCATAGTCTTTCAAAGCGATGGTATCCTTATCCAGTACAGAATCATCTTCCAACACCTTTCCGCTCCACAGTACATTATCAGCAATGATATATCCGCCAACGCTAACCTTATCAATCACCAGATCGAAATAATTGAGGTAATTTTCCTTGTCTGCATCAATGAAAACAAGATCAAATTCATGTGAAAGATTGGGAATAATCTCAAGAGCATTTCCAATTCGAGAGTCAATCATACCGGCTTTGCCCGACTTTTGGAAGTACCGTTGGATAATCTCCTGCAATTCCTCGTTCACATCGATGGTGATTAGCTTGCCTCCTTCCTGTAATCCATCGACCATACACAAAGCCGAATAACCTGTGTAAGTACCGATCTCAAGAATATTTCTAGGCCGAATCATCTGCGAGAACATCCTCAGAACCTGACCTTGCAAATGCCCCGAAAGCATTCTGGGTGTCAGGATCTTAGCATACGTTTCGCGATTCAGCTCGGAAAGCAACTCACCCTCTTCCCGAGTGAATTCTTCGGCATACGCTTCTATTTCCTTGACAATGAAATCCATATCAGAACTGCCAAGATAGACCTAAACTCGGTAAAATTGGAAGCTGCCGAACCACCTCGTACTTGACACGGTCTATGTAGAATATATTACCGCGATTATATACGTTCGTAACACCTAATACAGCATCTAAGGTGGTGGTTCCAATGTCAAACTTACGCTTCAGCGATAGGTCTAGTCGATGGTAATAAGGCAGTCGGCCTCCATTACGTTCATCGTACTCAATTCCAAGTGTACCGTTCTGAGTTGTGTAATCGGAATTAATACCATCTGTAAATAACAAATCTTCGTAGAATCCAGCTGTTTGCGTAAATGGGAACCCAGAGCCTAGATTCCACCGAACACTTGCTTCCCAATTCAATTGCTTGCCGAATGTGTAAGCAGCCATGAGATTTACATTGTGTCTGCGGTCAAAAACAGGATAGTACTCTACTCTATTGTCATCTCGCGTTACCGAACTCAAAGAATAAACCGCCCACAGATAAAGTCTCTTGTGTGCATACTTGACCAAAAAGTCGATTCCCTTAGCTTCTCCGGTTTCTGAAATAAACTCTGGTTCATCAACTGAAATCCTTTCTGAATTGACATTGGAAACGGCAAAGAAATGTTTCCAATATCCTTCGATGTTTACACTTACCCGTTTGCCTAGATCAACTTCAAACCCAACAATGTTGTGCATTGCTCGTTGCAAAGGGTTTTCAACCTTTTCGTAAGGAAAATCCGAACCCTGATCAGCAGCATCTGGATCGTATCTGTAAACACTTTCAGGTGCCGTCAAGAAACCATAGAAAAGGTTCACCACATCTCTGTCGGAATTGGCCGAAATAAAATTCTGCGCAAACAATCCAAAAGCATATTTCAGACGAAGCCACTTGGTAATGTTGTACTTTAAGCCTAGCCGAGGTTCGGGAGAAGCTTTTCCTAAGGAAGCATAGTAATGGATTCGGAAACTGGGCTCTAGCACAATCTTATCTCTCCAACTCCACTTGAATTTTGCATAGACTCCAAAGTCTGTGGTATTCTGAGACTCGTTGTTTCCAACCTTGATTCCAGCCGAGTTGGTAAACTCGTACTTCGTTTGGAATCCCTGTAAAAATGGACCAAATTTCAACTCACTCTTTCCGAAATAATAGGTAAAGTTCATACCTCCATTAAAACCTCCTATCTCCGAGAATCGAGGATCCGCGCTGCTTGATTCGGTCAGTTGAATCTTGTAATTCGAGTAATTGAAGAACGGGTTGAGCAGTACTTGTGAACCGCCAGGCACTATAAGCACATCTGCCCCAACCCCGAAAGAATTCCAGCGGTAGTCGTTTACCGCCTGATACGTAACCTGATCATTAAAACTGAAACCAAACAAATTCACCTGGCTTCCAGTAGTGCTGTTGTAAGAAAGCTTTGCAAAAACATCCGTGAAATTGAAGGGCAAACCAGCACCCTCATTCACATACGGGTAAAGCGCTTTAGAAGTGTACTCCAAGTAAGATGTTTTACCTGCAACCAAGTACGTAAGAGAACCACCACGGTCTTCCTTTAATCTGATAATCGGACCTTCCAGCAGCACATTCGCCCCAAACGGATTGGCTGAAATTTTACCCGAGAACTTCTTCTTGTTTCCGCCACGGGTCTTGATATCCATAATGGAAGAAATTCGATCACCGTACTCAGCATTGAACCCACCTGTGTAGATGTCTGCTGTTTTGATGATATCCGTTTCAAACACAGAAAAGAACCCGATGCTGTGGAACGGATTGTAAACAATCATCCCATCCAAAAGAACCTTGTTCTGAATAGGCGAACCTCCTCGAATATATAGCTGACCTCCTTGATCACCAGTAAAAACGATTCCTGGCTGCACCTGTAGTACCTGAGCTAGATCGGCCTCACCACTTACAGTCGGAATCTGCTTCATCTCTTTAGGTGTTAGACGCTTTACTGAAGTCCTTACTTCCGTAAGCGCTTCCTGTCTTTCTGCACTAATCTGAACTTCTCCTAAACGAACCGAGGATTTTTCAAGATATAGATTGGCAGAAACAAGATCATTAGCCTTAACGGTCACCTCTTGGTACAACGTATCGTACCCGAGGTAAGTAATCATTAAAATTTGGTCACCGACCGGTACATTGGTAATAGTGTAATAACCGTTCACATCGGTTGCCGCACCCACTGTTGTACCTTTCACGGTTACATTGGTAAAAAGCACGGGCTCTCCTGTTTCCTTTTCGTAAACAAAGCCTTTCACCTTTCCGGTCTGTTGTGCTAGACCAATTTGCACAATGGCAAATAGAAAGGTCAGAACAATGGCAAATACTCTTCTCATAAACTTTTGAATAGGGCGACAAAGGTAAAAGTTCTCACCACGGTTAATGTCAATCTCAGGATAATTGGTCATCCTAAAAACCGAAGGTGATTTCGTTAAATTCAAACTCTAATCAACACAATATCAATTAATTACAATATCGAACTCTACTTAGAAGTGTTATCAGAGCTAGAATTTTGTCAATCTTCGTCCGGTCTTTGACAACCATCAACCTAATTCTTTGTCTTAATAATTGGAAAACTGATGGGTAGGCAATTGGAAATCCGTTCAGCTTGATTTACCTTAGGAGGTTATTCTGAAACCCAATCAAAAAACAACTCGCGAAAGTGATTTTTAGGTTCGCACCGGTACTTGGATTGCTTTTGGCAATTACCCTCCCTAGCCTTGCGCAACTTACGGTGACGGGTGGTCTAACAGCTAATGACCTTGCTCAGATGCTTGCTGGCCCAGGCATCACTGTTTCGAACGCCACACTTACTGGAGCTCCAGATGCTGCTGGATCGTTTGGTGGAACCAGTAACTTGGGAATGAACACTGGAGTTGTTCTATGTACAGGCCCGGTTACCCTAGCGCCTGGGCCAAACAACACAGGAAGCGCTGGCCAGGATAATGGTCAACCCGGAAACAATCAATTAAACGGATTGGCTGGTGCAAACACATTCAATGCGGTTGTGTTGGAGTTTGATTTTGTTCCGCTTTCCAATTCAATTGAATTCAATTATGTTTTTGGTTCGGAAGAGTACCCAGAATGGGTGAGCAGTGGCTACAATGATGCGTTTGCATTTTACATAAGTGGCCCTGGAATAGGAGGTTCGCAAAACATTGCGATGGTTCCAGGAAGCGGGATTCCAGTAACAATTGACAACATCAATGCTGGATCGAACGCCCAATATTATGTCAATAATGCAGGCGGTGCTACTATACAGTACGATGGTTTCACAACGGTACTTACCGCGGTTTCAACCGTCCAAGCTTGTGAAACCTACCATTTGCAGATAATGATTGCCGATGCTGGAGATGGTGTTTGGGATTCGGGTGTGTTCTTGGAAGAAGGCAGTTTAACCAGTGCTACCGTAGAGATAACTACCACAACAGCAACCGCAGACTCCACTGCTTACGAGAATTGCTCAAACGCCACAGTAACCTTTACGCTGAGCGAGACAATTTCAACGGATTATGTGGTGAATTTCAACGTTACAGGAACCGCAACCAATGGGGTCGATTTTCCAACTATTCCAAACTCCGTAACGATTCCTGCCAATTCGCTCTCTACGAGTTTCCAGATTGAGCCTGTTTTTGATGGAACTGTGGAAGGTATTGAAACAGTAATTATCGATGTACAGACCAGTGTGTGCGGGTCAGACACTATTCTCATATACATTAACGATGTAACACCTGTTACAGTTGAAGCTTTCGGAGACACGGCTTTCTGCGGAGGCACTGCCATGCTTTGGGCAGAAGCTCAGGGCGGAGCAGGAAGTTACACCTACAACTGGTCGAATGGCATGACCGGAGACACCATTTACGTTAACCCGGCCACTACCACAACCTATACGGTTTCATCCAACGATTTCTGTGCTTCGACCGTTCCGGAACCAACCGATGACGCAACGGTAACGATTGACCCAACTCCGATTGCAGATGCTGGCCCCGACATTCCGTACTGCGCAGGCGACCCAGTTACACTTGTCGGCTCTGGCGGAAACACCTATGAATGGTTTGACATCACAAACAATTCAATTGTAGGGATTACTGCTTCCATCACGCTCAATCCAGTTGGGGACGTAGATTATCGGATGATAACGTGGATCGGTGCCTGCTCAGATACAGATTTCGTTTCGATAACTGAGCTTCCAGCATCACCGGCCGCAGCGGTTGGAGATACGGCCTTTTGCGAGGGTGGCACAGCGCAATTGGATGTAAGCGGGGCCGTGAATTCCACCTTTTCGTGGTCACCAACTACAGGGCTAAGCGACCCGCTGATTCAAAATCCAACAGCATCGCCAACCGTGACAACCACCTATGCGGTAACTGTAACCAGTAGCAGCGGTTGTATAAAAACAGATTCGGTTCAAATAATTGTGTATCCATTCCCTGAAGTGAATTTTTCTGTTCAGGATGTTTGCCTGAATGAAACCTCGGTGTTCACCAACCTCAGTGCCATCTCCAGTGGCAACATTCAAAATTTTGATTGGACTTTTGGCGATGGAAACATTGGTTCCAATTACAATGAAGCAAACGTTTACGGTTCTGACGGACCTTATGATGTAGAATTAACCGCTACATCGGGCCAAGGATGTGTGAGTAGTCTGATTCAATCGACCACGATTCACCCACTTCCCGTTGCTAATTTCTCGTTCACGAACGACTGTGAAGACAAGGCCATTCAGTTTGCAGATGCATCATCGGTTACATCAGGGCAGGTAACGGATTGGTATTGGGACTTCGGGAATCAGAATACCAGCACGGATCAATATCCTGCATCCCAAGTGTATCCTTCGGACAATCTTTATCAGGTGCAGTTGACGGTTGAATCTGATTTTGGGTGTATGGACGACACCACACAAACAATCGAAATATATCCAGTTCCTATTGCAAATTTCTCGTTTGACAGTGTTTGCCTAGGTATTGCCAACCAGTTCACGGATCTTTCCGACCCGAACGGCAATTACCCAATAACTGATTGGTATTGGGAATTCAGTGATGGTCAGGAAGCGTTTGTGGCAAATCCAAGTGTCACATTTCTACAACATGGCTTTTATGAAGCAACTTTGACAATAACCAACTCAACTGGTTGCATCAAAACGTTTACACTCGGTGATGCTGTTGTACATCCGTTGCCCGTGTCTTCATTTGATCCGGCCATTAAGAACTGCCTGAATGATACAACTTGGTTTGAAGACCAATCATCGGTTCCAACACAATTGAATGATCAAATCATATCTTGGGCTTGGGATTTTGCCGATGGGAATGGTTCTACTGACCAGAACACCCATCATCTGTATTCCAACTATGGTTTCTATCCGGTATCGCTTATTACGGAGACAGACAAAGGTTGTATCGATACCGTAATTCATGATGTAGAAATCTACCCACTCCCAGAAATCGGATTCGCAGCAAATGAAACAGAAGGTTGTCAACCTTTTCGAGTACAGTTTGAAGAACAGTGCTCTATTCCAGCACCCTATAATATTTCGCAGTATACATGGAATTTAGGAGATGGCGATGGCCCAATAAACACCACAAACCCGGTTAATGTTTACCATACCGATTCGTTACCAGACCTGAGTATTGCTCAATACACGGTTTCGTTGCAAGCAACTTCGGGCAACGGGTGCGTCAATTCAGATACTGTGACCAGTTACATTACCGAATACCCGAAACCTGATGCGCTGTTTGCCGCAGAGCCTTGGGTTACCGATGTACTTAACACCGAATTCGACTTTATCGATAAATCATCAGAAAATGTAACCGAATGGTACTGGGGTTTTGGAGATGGAGGGTATTCTATTGATGAAAACCCGACCTACCGATATGATGAAATTGTTGGTGAATATGATGTGACGCAATACGTGACTACGCAATATGGCTGCATGGATACCATCAGCGGTACAGTCGAAATTGAGCCGATATACACTTTCTACATTCCGAGTGCCTTCACTCCAGATGCCGATGGAATAAACGAGGAGTTCTATGGTGATGGCGAAGGGTTCATTTCCTACACCATGAACATCTATAACCGTTGGGGCGATATGATTTTCCAATCGAATGATAAAGACCTACACTGGGATGGTTCATACAAAGGAAAACAGGTTCAACAAGGCACGTATATCTATTATTTCTACGTGATTGATTGGAAGAATGACGACCACGAGTACCGTGGGCATGTGACGCTGATGCGCTAATCGGATATGAAGTTAAAAACACGGTTCGTAATACTTCTCCCATTCTTTCTGAGCATGCCTTTTACAGGGCTGGCACAATATCAGGTCAATGGAAATGCGGTTTCAACCTCATGCAACTGCTGGCGCCTCACTCAGGCAGCAGACGCCCAGAACGGCTCTGTTTGGAATGTTAATCTGTTTGACCTAAGTGGCCCATTCGATTTCAATTTTGATGTTTTCCTAGGCTGTAATGACGGGGGTGCTGATGGCCTTGCCTTCGTTTTACAATCGCTAAGTGTTAATGCAGGAAGTTCTGGAGGTGGAATCGGTTACCAAGGTATTAGCCCAAGTCTTGCGGTGGAAATGGACACCTATACGAACACAAGTGATCCGGGATATGATCACATGAGTCTTCAATCCAACGGAAGCACCACCCATGGAGGTGGAAACAACTTAGCTGGTCCTGTGCAAACAAGTGCAGCAAGCGGCAATGTGGAAGATTGTGCTTGGCATACTTTCAGGGTAACTTGGGATCCTGTTACTCAGACTCTCATCACCTATTTTGATGGAGTTCAGCGACTCACCTATACCGGAGACATTATCAACAATATTTTCGGTGGCAATCCAAATGTTTATTGGGGATTTACGGCTGCAACTGGCGGAGCAAATAACCTTCATCAGTTCTGTAATGCTTTAGATCCAGGCTTTATTGTTGCATCACCAAGTCAGTGTGTTGGTCAGCCAACCGAGTTTGAAAGCACCTCTACGGTTGCCACAGGTTTTGTAACCGACTTTCAGTGGGATTTTGGTGATGGAAACACGACCACAGGCACGAACGTCTCCAACACCTATGCCGCGCCTGGCAACTATACAGTTACACTGACCATTACTTCAGAAGGATGCACGGAAAGTACCACAACCCAAATAACGATCAACCCTGAACCTAATTTCACACTCGGTATTGATCAAAGCATTTGTGATGGTGAATCATACCAGATAACAGCAAACGGATTGGCCGGAGGGGAGCAGTTGCTATGGAACCCAGCAGCAGGGCTTGACAATCCGAATGTTTCGAACCCAACGGCCACTCCAGCTGCGACTACCACCTACATGCTTGGCGTTGTGGATCAAAACGGCTGTGCTGCCATAGACGACATTCAGATTACGGTAAACCCGTTGCCAGTTGCGGATGCAGGTTCAGACCAGACCATTTGCGATGGTGATGCGACCAATATGGCAGCTTCGGGAGCTGTTCAATATTCTTGGAATCCCGCATCAGACCTGGCTGACCCCACAAGCCCCACAACTCAGGCTTCTCCAACTGCAACAACCAGTTATACGGTCACAGTAACAGATGCTAATGGTTGCACGGACACGGATGACATGACTATTTCCGTTAATCCGCTTCCGGTAATTGATGCTGGTGTTGACGAAGCTATTTGTGATCAGCAATCGGTTCAACTTAATGCGTCTGGAGCTCAAGATTATAGCTGGAATCCGACTACTGGCTTGGATGACCCATTAATTGCAAACCCTGTTTTCAACGGTAGCAGCACGGCTCTGATTACTGTTACTGGAACAGACGCCAACGGCTGTTCGAGCACAGACGATGTGGAAGTAACTGTGCATCCGCTACCTGTTGCTAATTTTGATGACCCAGCGGACCACTGCCTTGGTTTCCTGATGAACATTAACGACAATAGCACTGGAAATGGATTAATCCA
>CAYWET010000062.1:0-17453 GCA_964457245.1 uncultured Chryseobacterium sp.
CTAACGGAAGAGAACAAATTCAAATGGGACATGGAAGATGAGATTACCGCTGGTTCACTCATTATCCGGGATGGAAAACCTGTCCATCTCTCCGTCATGCCAAAAGAAACTGCTAATTCTTAAAATGAAAATAAAATCCTCCGCCTCGTTCCTCGGCACCTCCTTTACAAAGGAGGAATGGCGCAGTTCCCCCTTGCAAAGGGGGTGGCGCAAAGGTGGAGCTTGCGGAACCTTTGTGACGGGGGATTTATCAACCAATCAATAAAACATGGAAGCAATCCTCGCATTTGCATATGAGCACATGGACATGATCTACATCGTCATTCTGTCCATCATCCTCGGAATTGAAGTCATAGAAAGTGTGCCTGCCGTGCTGCACACTCCGCTAATGAGTGGTGCTAACGCCATTCACGGAGTGGTGATTGTCGGTGCCATCATTGTGATGGGAACCGCTTCGCCCGACAACATCATTGCCCTGATACTAGGTTTTCTGGCCGTGATACTCGGAACGCTGAACGTGGTTGGCGGCTTTGTGGTCACCGACCGCATGCTCGATATGTTCAAGGATAAACGCCAAAAGAAGGACTGAAATGGGAGCATACATTCTTGAGATAAGCTATTTGATCGCCTCAGTCCTGTACATTCTGGGATTGAAAATGATGAGCGGTCCTAAGACCGCACGAAGCGGAAACCTATGGGCAGCTGCTGGTATGACCATTGCCATCATTGCTACTATATTTCTTTACACGGACGATAGCGGACAACACTTACACAACTTGCCTTGGATAGGTGGTGGAATTGCCATCGGTTCGGTGCTGGGTTGGGTTATTGCCAAGCGTGTGGAAATGACCGCCATGCCGCAGATGGTTTCGCTGTTCAATGGTATGGGCGGTGCTTGTGCGGCCATCATCGGGTTGATTGAATTCCCGCATTATCTACACAATGGCGATTGGCTCATTCTCGCTACGATTTTCGCAGGATTGGTGATCGGTAGTGTTTCGTTTGCGGGCAGTATGATTGCCTTCTTGAAGCTGAATGGCAATCTGAACAAGGACATCAGACTGCCTTTTTACAATATCATCAACACACTGCTGATTGTGGTCACGCTTGGGCTAACGGTATGCTTGGCAGGTGGGCACATTCACAGCAATCCTGAAATGTGGGTTTACATTCTGCTTGGATTGAGTTTGGCTTATGGCATCTTGTTCGTATTGCCAATTGGTGGTGCGGATATGCCTGTGGTCATCTCGCTTCTGAACTCATTTACCGGAATGGCTGCTGCGTTCGGTGGTTTCCTTTACGGCAACATGGCCATGCTAACGGGTGGTATTCTGGTCGGTTCGGCCGGTACCATTCTTACCGTTGTGATGTGCAATGCCATGAATCGTTCTCTAACCGCTGTGATATTCGGTGCATTTGGTACGGGTGGGTCCGCCTCAGGCGGAGCTGCCGCCAGTGGCGAGAAGAAATCGTACAAGCAAACAAACCCGTCTGATCTAGCCGTGTTGCTGAACTATTCAAGTAAGGTCATCATTGTGCCTGGTTACGGATTAGCGGTGGCGCAAGCGCAGCACGTGGTCAATGAAATGGAGCAATTGCTCGAAAGCCGTGGTGTGGAAGTGAAATACGCCATCCATCCTGTTGCTGGACGAATGCCTGGTCACATGAACGTGCTGCTTGCAGAAAGCAACGTGGAGTACGACAAACTGGTCGAAATGGAAGACATTAACCCTGAGTTCTCTACGTGTGATGTAGTTCTTGTTCTAGGTGCGAATGACGTAGTGAACCCTGCCGCCAAAGAAGACCCGTCCTCACCTATCTACGGCATGCCAATTCTAACTGTGGAAGAGGCCAAACACACCGTGGTGAACAAGCGGTCTATGAACGTGGGATATGCAGGTATTGACAACGATTTGTTTTACCGCGATAAGACCAGCATGCTCTTTGGCGATGCCAAGAAGGTGTTGACGGAGTTGGTTAGCGAGTTGAAGGGGTTGTAATATTCAGCATTACACTTCAAATAATCGAAGCATTGTTATATTTACGGAAACTTGTTAATTAATGGCAGTATACTGTATCTCTTATGATTTGCCTAGTAACAACTATGAACCTCTAATCGAAGCGATTAAAAGCTATGGAAATTGGTGGCATCAGTCCGAATCCACTTGGTTCATTGAAACAAATCAAGGTGCAAAAGAAATTCTTGACCACCTAAAGAACTACTGCTATGTAGGAGATAAACTTATAGTCGTTAAGCTAGAGGGAAGTTGGTGGGCAGTTGGACATACTGAAGACGAATATAACTGGATGCGTGAACGTAAATTCTAGAAATGGATAGTCAGGTAATATTGAATATTGTAACCATTTGTATTTCAACAATACTATCGGTGGGTGCAATTGCTCTATCCATTTGGTTTTACATGAAAAGTAATGAGCAAAATAGAGAAACTGCTCTAATGCAAACCGAAATTCGAAATGCTATTCAGAAACTTGAACAACTATATAATCGAACCTATACAGATACGTTTGGAGCACTCAAAACTCAGCTTCACGCTATGCAAAATCACATCTTTACTTCTTCAGTAGGAGACACAGAAACAGGAGAACCCAGTCATTTGAGATTTATCATTCTAGGTTGTATTAGCGAACGAAACACTTTATCATTGGATGAACTTTGCAAAGAAGCAAAAGGCTATGATCAGGCAGAAGTTGAAAAACTTGTTTATGCTTTTCAGAGAGAAGGCGTCATCAAGTTTGATGGTCAAAAAATCAACTTTTTGCAACGTATCGAAGAGACTTCTGGTTCGGGAAGTGGTTCTTAATAGGTTTGGCCAATGTACTTCATGAGTCAATTGTCGACAAACTGATCACCTACGGTGGCGCGTTTGTAACACGTGTTCCCAACCAACACCGAACGCGTTAAATACGCAACCGAGCAAGGTTTTCTTTACTCTTTAACCCTCTTAAGTTTCTACAAAAACCATTTTCCTAGCTAGTTGGAGCATTCCTTTAGCTAGTTCTCTTGGTGAACTAGCTAGTTTTCTCTCTCACTTAACTAGTTGAGGCATTTTTGAAGCTAGTTGAGAGGTTTCTTTAACTAGTTGAGAGGTTTTCTTAGCTACTTAAGAGGCTTATTTAACTAGTTAAGCCTCTTCTTTAACTCTTTTAGCCGTAAAATAAATTCAAGTTTTGTCACGGCTGAAGACAAAACAGACCCTTTTAGGCTGCACTGGCCGTCAACATCTTTCTACCTAATTCATATTTTTCCCATTCTTAAACCAACCCCATGGAAAACAACCTGATCACCCAAGTATTTCTACCGCTCGCCCTTTTCATCATTATGATGGGAATGGGGCTTTCATTAGTTGTAGATGATTTTAGACGTGTATTGCGCTTTCCGAAAGCAGTTGCTGTTGGGCTTGTGCTCAAATTGATAGCCATTCCATTGATCACGTTCGGTCTATTAACCGTTATTCCATTAGAACCCGAATTGGCCGTTGGCTTCATTCTTTTGGCAGCCTGCCCAGGTGGTGCTACTACCAACCTCATTACCAACTTGGCTAAAGGAGATGTGGCGTTGAGCATCACGCTCACAGCTATTGCCAGCGTGATTACCGTTTTCACCATTCCTATTCTTGTCAACCTCGGTTTACAGGAATACATGGGAGAAACGCGCAGCATCCATCTTCCTTTCGGGAAAACCGTAGCACAGATATTGGCTATTACAGTAATTCCTGTGGCAATCGGAATGGTTATCAATAACCGTAAGCCAGCATTTGCGCAGAAGGCAGAGAAGCCTGTAAAGATCATTTCCGCGGTATTTCTGGTACTGATTATTGCCGCAGCGTTAATAAAGGAAAGCGCCAACATCGGAGAATTCTTCAAGCTTGCTGGTCCAGTAGCGCTCATTCTGAACCTGATAGGAATGGCAATCGGCTATTTCTTTACGGTTCTCTTCACAAAGAACAAGCAGCAAGCCATTACGGTTGGTGTGGAAGTTGGTATTGTAAACGGTACGCTCGGCATTGCCATTGCCGCAGGTATTCTCGGCAGTTCGGTAATGACCATTCCATCGGCCATTTACAGCATTCTGATGTTTCCATCAGTTATTCTGCTTATTTGGCTTGGGGCAAGAAATAAGCGCTAGTTGTTTAGTTGCTCCCTCTTCATCTCCAAGTAGAGCTGTTCTACTTTTTCTCTTGCCCATGGTGTTCTGCGCAAGAACTTAAGGCTGGATTTAACCGAAGGATCGTAATTGAAGCAACGGATATCAATACGATAGCCCATCTCATCCCAGCCGTAATGGAGTATCAATGCTTCGAGGATATTCTCCAGCTTTACGCCATGCAACGGGTTATTCGGTTGTTCATACATGGTGTCAAAGATTCGATTTTGATTGGAAATAGGACAATTTATCGAAAACGAGATACGTTGGAGTTCAAAGCCACCAGACATGCAACAACCAACTTCCCTCCTTTTCGCGCTGCTGATTATTGGATTCACTTCGTGCGATTTTTCGCATGATGAAACTTACGAAGAGCCCATTACCTCGGCTCTGTTAATTCTAACATCAGATACTGGAACAGCAGTGGTTCTTCAATATCTTGATCGAGATGGCGAAGGCGGTCGGCCAGCCATCATCAATTCTGGAACACTGTATCCGAATACAGAGTATCAAGCTCAGGTGCAGCTCAATACATTAGGTAAACACATCATTGATACAACATCCATAGCGCAGCAACCAGAGATGCATCAGGTGTTTTTTCTTGCACAAAACGGGTTGAAACTCAAATCAGAATACAACGATTTTGATTCGAACGGTTTTCCGATCGGGTTAAACGCCACCATCAGAACCGAATCTCAAGGTGAAGGTCAATTGACCATTATCATCAAACACAATCCTAACAAATCAGGCAGAGGTGTTGCTGAAGGAGATGTTACCAATGCTGGCGGAAAGACCGATTTTGAAGTTAGTTTTGATTTAAGTGTGGTCAGCTTTTAGTAGAAATGATCGGATTCAACCGAATTCCTACCACAAGAATATCATCTACCTGAAATTCATTACCCTGCCAGCGTTCCAGATCATTGGTCAAGTGTTTCAGCTGCACATCAACCGGAAGTTGCGATACCGATTGAAGCAAATATCGAAACGGCCGTTTCCCTAAGGTTTTTCCCAACTCTCCGCCAAATTGAGAATGATATCCGTCTGAGGTCAAATAGATCATGTCGTCTGGTTGCGCTATGAAACTTGACCCCTCGTACTGATTTTCATTCTGGCTTTTCCGATGCCCGCCTATGGCCAAACGCGTTCCTTTACGCTCTTCAATTTCACCATTTCGAGCAATGTACAACGGACGATTGGCAGCTGCATACGTCACTTTATTGGTGGCATTCTCAATAATGCAAAGCACCGCATCCATACCATCCATAGAATGATAACGCCCCTTCTGAAGTATCTGCAACAAACGCTGATCCATGTAACTCAACACTTTTGAGGGAGACCGCTCACCTTCCAATGCAACTGCTCTATGCAACATTTCACCCGCCATCATAGACATTAACGCGGCCGAAACTCCATGTCCTGTACAATCAACAACAGCCGCCATTCTATAATCAGCTGTTTGGTAACTCCAGAAAAAATCTCCGCTAACCTGATCTTTTGGTCTAAATAACATGAAAGCTTCAGGGAAGACAGATTTCAACTCCTCTTCTCCTTGTAAAACCGACATCTGCAAATACTTGGCGCTATGAATACTGTCAGACATCTCTTGAAATTGCCAACCCAGCTTCTTGTGGGCTTCGGTCAGTTCTTTCCCTCTTTTAAAGTGAAATGCCACAATGATTCCAATAAAATTGGCCACCAGAAACCCAACGATAAGAATACCCCACGAGCTGAATACATATTCATTGCCCTTTTCTTTCATTATCTGCACTTTCCAATTCCCCTCAGGAAAAGATGCCACGTCTTTAACCATGGTCTTACCAACTAGGTCTACTTCTTTCAAAAAGTTTTGCTCAACACCAGTATTGGGATCGGTTTTGGAAAACTGATAAATGAATTCTGAATCGTCTGATGGTCCAAGACCAGCGTAGTTTATAAAGTTGTCGAGGTAAATTAGAACAGCAGAGAATCCCCAGAACCGACCCTCTCTAAAAACTGGCAGTCTACCAATTACAGCCGTGCCGCCCTGCTTTAGGTCAATCGGACCTGCGTAATACATTTCACCTTTAGATATGGCTAATTCTGCCTCTAGGTTCACTTTATCATCTGATAAAATATCGTAGCCAATTACTGCTTCATTCCCTTCCAATGGATAAGCATATTCAATAACGCCATTCGGCACCAATTCAAGTACATCTACTCTGCCAGAGGTTTTAATGATTTTTGCCGCAATCGAATCAAAGCCATTCACTTCACCATCTGTGCCAATTGCGTGAGAGAGCGAAATAGCCGCCAACTCACAATTATGAAACAGTTCTTCAAGGTTATTCTCAATTCGCTTTACATCGGTGGTAAGCTCTTTTGTTTCGGTCTGTTCGTAGAGATACGAATGAGTCAGAGACAACATAAAGACCACAAAAAGTCCGATTGTAGTGGCAATGAGACCGCTTAAACGAGGGTTTCGGCCAGTCCATTCAGACAGTCTTAACTCAATTTTTTTGAACTGATTCATCTAAACTCCTCCAAAAGTTTCAAGGAAGCCGACATTATCAACAACGCTCACCTTGAAATTTAGCACATCAAATGTAATTACAATTACGTGTTTCACGCAATATTTTTTACGTGATATAGGTATTCAAACCCGTATTAACCAATCTGGACCTCAGTTCTAATGGTGTGACTTGTTTAAGACCAGCCTGCAAATCATCTCTACGGCCATTAATCAAACAGGCTACAGAAAAAGGATAAAGTCTCCTATCATGCCTACATGTTAGCCACAGAATGTAAGACAAACACAAGGAATTCATGAGGCAAAACAACTGTCTTCAACTGCACATGGTGATAGATTCCATGTACTCAAATCATAACCTAACTGAAACCAAAAGGAAGCATCAAATTTTTCTACTTTTGCCACGCTTCAAAAAGAAGCGATGTAACACATGGCGGAAGACAAAAACCAAGGACTAGATTTCGATTCATCCAACTTGTTGTTGTATGTTTTCCGGTGGAAAAAGCCGTTGATCATAGTTACCGTGGTAGCTGCCGTGCTATCTGCCGTTTTCTCGGCTCCCATGTTCATCACCCCGAAGTTCGAGAGTACGGTCATTATGTTCCCGACTTCTACGGCTTCCATTTCTAAATCGCTTTTGGCAAAAAACAACACTAGCAAAGAAGATCTTTTGTCGTTTGGAGAGGAGGAGCAGGCTGAGCAATTGATACAGATTCTCAATTCTGATGAAATCCGAGGCAAAGTGGTTGAACGTTACGATCTTATGGCTCATTACGAGATTGACACCACCGACCAGTACAAGCAGACAAAACTCTTTAAGGAGTACGAGGACAATATCACTTACAAGCGAACCGAGTTCCAATCTGTAAGAATAGATGTGCTGGACACAGACCCTCAAATGGCCGCGGATATGGCCAATGACATCGCAGCTTTGGTGGATTCTGTCAAAAACAGAATGCAGAAAGACCGGGCCATCAAAGCAATGAGAATTGCCGAAGCGGAGTATCTTGAAATGAAAGCTTACGTTAAGGAGCTGGAAGATTCGTTGAACACCATGCGAGAAATGGGTGTGAATGACTATGAATCCATGTCGGAACGTTTCAACGAATATTATGCAAAGGCCATCCTTGAAGGAAATAACCGAGCAGCCGAAAAGTTGGCAGAGCAACTGAAGGTATTATCAACTTATGGAGGCGCCTATGTTTCCATAAGAGATATGCTGGAGCACGAAAAAGAACAATTGAGTCACCTACGGGCCAAGTATCAGGAAGCTAAAGTCGATGCTGAGCAAACACTCCCGCATAAGTTTATAGTAAACAGCGCGTTTCCGGCAGAAAAGAAAAGCTACCCCGTACGATGGCTTATTGTGATGGTATCAACGGTTTCAACCTTTATCATCGCGTTGCTTGGCATTATTGCCTTCGAAAGCCTAATCAGCGTTAAAGAAGAGTGAGGCAATGAATAGCGATTACAATAACTCTTTACTCTTCGAACTGCTGATCCGTTGGTGGAAGCAGTTATTGGTAGTGGGATTAGTTGCCATTGCACTATCAACTTTGTTCTCAAGTCCGTTCATTATTACGCCTAAATACAAGTCGTTTGCTGTACTATATCCAGCCAATATTATTCCGATGGGTGTTGAGACCGCAACCGAGCAAATGCTTCAGGTTTTAGAGTCGGACAACATTCGAGATTCGGTTGTCAGTCTATATCATTTGTACGAAGATTACGACATCGACCCTAGTGAACCTGCTGCCAAATCCTCACTTATTCGAGAATTTCAGTCGAATATCAGTTTTCGGAAAACTGAATATGAATCGGTGGTGATAGAAGTTTTGGATGCTGACCCGGTTCAGGCGCATGACATAACCAATTCTATCATCTACTTCTTTAACCGAAAGGAGCGCTTACTTCAGAAGGAGAAGGCCATGGAGCTTGTTAAGATTCTAGAGGAGCAGGTTTCCAAGAAAAAAGCTGAAATGGATAGTATGGAAGCTGTTCTTACGGGGATAAGACGGGAATATGGGATTTTGGACTATTCGCTTCAGACCGAATATGCTACAGAACGTTACTTGGAGGTTATTTCAACCCCAGGTAAAAGGTCCAATGCTCAGGAAATTGAACCTCTTCTTAACGCACTGAAAGAGAAAGGGGGTGAATTTGTGGCACTTAACGAGCACCTGTGGCGCGTGCGTGGCGGATACAATGATCTTAAAGAACAGTTAGAAGCCGCCCAGCGTGATGTGGACAAAAATCTGACATATTGTAACATTATCACCAATCCTGTGATTGCAGATAGAAAAGCTTATCCGGTAAGATGGCTAATCGTTGTGATTTCGGTGCTTGGCACATTAACCCTGACCTTACTGGTTCTGAGCATAGCTGAAAATATCGAGGGAGCCGGTTCAAAATCTTAAGAACCTTGCCCGAGGCACTTAAAATACAACTTACCGGTCCCAAGCTTATTTACTTGGTAGGAGGTGTTTTTGCCTTATTCAATGCGCTGCTTGTGGCGTTTGAATTTTATTATGCTCCGTTACTTCCGGTATTCTTAGCCATTCTACTACTGGCTTTTTTTGCACTTGATAAACTCGTACTTCTAATTGTCTTTCTTGCTCCGTTAAGTATCAACGTGGCAGATTTAGGAATGGGTGTAGGGATGGCAATTCCCACAGATCCGTTGTTGTTCGGGGTTATGCTGATGTTTATTCTCAAACTTATCACGGAACGTAGGTTTGATAAGCGAATAGCCGATCACCCGGTTACGCTGGCAATAATCCTCAACCTTGTTTGGATTGCTGTAACAGCTGTTACCAGCGAAATGCCATTGGTTTCAGTCAAATTTCTCGTTTCGAGATTGTGGTATGTCATCACCTTCTATTTCGTTGCAACACAGATATTCCGAAGGTTTAAAAACATCAAATGGTTTATAGGTACTTACATGGTTGCGTTTGTTGGGATTATATGCTACACAATAATCCATCATGCCATGTATGGGTTCTTGGAGCAACCAGCTCACTGGGTCATGGAACCATTCTTTAACGATCATACTTCCTATGGAGCCGTTTTGGCCATGTTCTACCCTTTGGTTATTGGCCTGCTTTTTGGCTCCAATTATAGTAGAACTTGGAAGGTGATTTTTCTCTTTCTATTCGGGCTTTTTACCGTTGCATTGGTGCTATCGTACACACGCGCTGCATGGGTAAGTCTGATTGGTGCTCTTGGCATTTATGTCATAATGCGCCTCAGAA
Source organism: uncultured Chryseobacterium sp. (assembly GCA_964457245.1). Taxonomy (GTDB): domain Bacteria; phylum Bacteroidota; class Bacteroidia; order UBA10329; family UBA10329; genus UBA10329. Next base: position 9,923 of record CAYWET010000062.1, read on the forward strand.
TAAAGTTTGTCACCGTTCTTACGCTGGCCACCGTTTTTATTGCTGCGCTTTTCTTGAGTTGGGAAACCATTGTTATGAGATTGGAAAAGAACAGGCAAGATTCATCTGCAGAGTTGACGGAGCACGTTCAATCCATAACCAATATCTCCACGGATGCGTCCAACCTAGAAAGATTGAACCGCTGGAGTTCTGCATGGAGGATGTTCAAAGAGCGACCTTTTGTGGGTTGGGGTCCGGGTACCTATATGTTCCAGTATGCACCGTTTCAACTTTCATCTGAAAAAACCAGAATCAGTACGAACGCTGCAGATAAAGGAAATGCCCACAGCGAATACATTGGTCCGTTGGCCGAATCTGGAATGTTAGGAACGGTATCCTTCCTGATGATAGTAATCTGTGTCATCTACACAGCTGTAATGCTGTACCCTAAGCTGACCAATAAAGAACACCGACTTTATCTGATGTGTCTGTTACTTGGTCTCATCACATACCTTATTCATGGCCTTTTGAACAACTTTTTGGATACCGATGAAGCGTCAGCTCCATTTTGGGGATTCATCGCTGCAATTGTAGCGCTGAAAGTGTATCACTCTCAGGAAGAAATCAAACCGGACGGAGAAAAAGACCTACTTGAAACGGGTGGTCAGTAAGGCAATGTCGTCAACATATGGCATTTGACCTTTGTGACTTCTCAGGTGTCTTACAATGCTGTCATTTACCTCATCAACCGGACTATCCTGATTGTCCAAAAGGATAAGTTCCAGCTTACTTTCTCCAAACTCCCGTTCTCGCATGTTTTCCAATTCCACCACTCCATCTGTATAACACGCTACCAGACTGCCTGGCTCCAGCACTACCACTCCTTCTCTTATTGTTGGAAGCTCATCCAGCATTCCGAGTCCAGGACATCCCGTAGAAAGTTTGCTGGTGGTATCGTTAGAAACCAAAAGTGGTGGATTCTGACCCGCGTTTACGTACTGCAGAACTCTGGTTATGAAGTTGTAGCGAGCCAAGAAAATAGTGATGAATTTCTCGCCCATGGCCGAACTTATCACCTTGGCATTCAATTCTTGAACAAGATCGGTAAGCGATGTTTCATGCTTGAACAAAGCACGAAGATTTGCTTGGAAGTTTGACATGAGCAATGCTGCCGAAACTCCCTTGCCAGAAACATCTGCCATGCAAAATGCTATCTCATTATCGCTTAACTGAATAAAGTCATAGTAATCACCCCCAACATCTTGATGCGGTTTATGGTAGGCTGCCATTTCAATATGATCGTTCTTAGGCAGCTTACTCGGGAAAAGCATATTCTGCATTTCCGATGCTAGTTCCATCTCGCGTTTCATTCCTGCCCTACGGATATTCTCTTTGAAAAGACGCTTATTCTCGATTGAAACCGTAATGATATTCGCCAGCGTTTGAATAAATGGAATGTGCCGCGTCTTGGTATTCTCAATAAGATCTTCGTTCAGGTCACCTACCAGCAGAAAAGCCAGCGGTTCGTTCTTGTGCATGATGGGAATAACCACATCGAACTGACCAAAGTACTTTGCACCATTCTTCTTTCCTTCCTGAACTTCTCTGAATCCAAGAAGATCCTTTTCAATAGTTGGAATATCTAGTGTAGGAACTAATCCATGAGCAATTGAAGTTTCCCACTCATCGTCATAAGTGTAGAATAAAAGTCGACCAATACTCAGTTGATTTCTAAGAACGAATTCGAAAATTTTGAGTAACTGATCCCGAGAAAAGTTATTGTTTATAGCATTCGTAATCTCAAGCAATGAGTTGAGTTTGAGGTTCTTCAACTTCAATGCCGAGTTAGCAATCTTGAGCGTTTCAAGAATAATCTGCTCGTTCTTATTCTTACTGATGCTGGTCAACGTTTTCCATGTATAGGCTAGCTATGAAGATACAAAGGCGAAATGGAGTTTATCTAACAATTAGACCAACTATCATAACAAAATGACAAATCGAAGATCTAATATGATGGTACATCAAGATCTGAGTTCCTGAATGATAGTTGGAAGCTGTTTGATAAGTGCTAGTTCCTTCATTTTTTCTCTCGCTTCGCGCACCGGACTTCCAAAATAGGTTACACCACCTTTCAGTGATTTTGCAAGGCCTGATTGACCGAGAACCACTGCTCCTTTTCCGATGGTCAGATCCTTTTGAACTCCAACCTGCCCCCAAAGAATTACGTCATCCTCAACCGTTACCACTCCAGCAATTCCAACTTGTGAAGCAAACAAACAGTTTTTACCCACTACAGTGTCGTGACCTATCTGAACCATATTATCGATTTTGGTTCCAGCACCAATAACGGTTTCAGCAGTAACGCCTCTGTCAATAGTGCAACCAGCACCTATCTCAACATCATTTTCAATTCTAACAGAACCGCAAGAGTTCAGCTTTTTATAACTGGTCTGTTTTTGGTAGTAGAAAGCATCTGCTCCAATAACGCTTCCAGAGTGAATGATAACGTTATCACCAATCTGTGTTCCATCGTAGATAGTCACGTTCGGATGAATCAAACAATTGACTCCAATTTTCACATCTTTTCCCACGAATGTACCTGGCATTACCACAGTTCCATTGCCAATCTCGGCATTTGAGGCAATTAACTCATTGGATACAAACCGACCTCGAAGTTCCTTGGCCAATTCAGTAAACACATCAAACGGTTTATTAACTAGCAATAAGACTTTTCCCAACGGTACCTCAGCGTGTTCATGGATCAGAATGCAGGAGGCCTCTGAATTCAACGCTTTTTTAATGTACTTTGAATTATCACAGAATGTGACATCGCCCACCTCTACTCGGTGAATCTCATTTATTCCTATTAGCTCAATCTCAGAATCTCCAATGCACTGCGCACCTACCTTGGTGGCTAATTGTGCAGCGGTTATAGGTTGCTTGAATTTCAAGATCAGTCCTTAACCCGCTCCATATACTCACCGGTACGAGTATCAATCTTGATCTTATCTCCTTCGTTAACGAACAACGGAACTTTGATTTCAGCGCCTGTTTCAAGCGTTGCCGGCTTCAACGTATTCGTTGCAGTATCACCTTTAATTCCTGGTTCAGAATAGGTTACTTCTAACTCCACAAATGTTGGAGCCTCAGCAATGATTGGTTGATCACTTTCAAAACCGACCTTAACAATCATGCTCTCTTTCAAGAACTTGGCATTATCACCGAACAATGCTTTTGGAATATGAATCTGCTCGTAGGTTTCCTGATTCATACAGACGAAGTGCTCACCCTCTTCATATATGTATTGAAGTTCGGTGTACACCAATCGGGCAATATCAACGCTCTCACCTGACCGAAACCGATTTTCATAACTTCTACCTGACTGAATGGACTTCATTTTAACCTGGTAAAACGCCCCTCCTTTTCCAGGCATAGTGTGTTGCTTATCACTTACTATGCAAAGTTCTCCGTTGTATCGAATAACTGAACCTACTTTAATATCTCCTGTTGATGCCATTGGATTTGTTTAATGCAAATCTAACCAAGAAGCAATGTATGCAAGGAAAAACTTACACTAGAAACTTACCGCTGTGCAGGTAGCTCCATTATCCTCTTCATATTCAATAGCCAATTCGTACTGATCCGGACTATCAAACTCCGTTTCACAAATCCGTTCTGTATCTCCATTCAATTCGCAGTCCTCGCAACGCGTGCAAGCAACTAGCGAGGAGAAGATGCAAAACAACATGAAGACCAAAAACCTACTCGCAGACGGCATTCTCTTCCTTTTCATAAGCAGAAACTTCTCTTTGAAAATCTCCCTTTTCCTGATAATCCCCAGGACAGTATTCTCTTGCTGCGGTTGCTCCCGAGCATGTAACGCAGTCATCTTTGCATGACACCAGAAACAATCCTAGAATAACGCCACAAAGGAGTACGGAGGTATTAGTCGAAATCATAATACAAATCTAGTAAGCATAGTCTGAACGCACCCAAATGCAATTTAGTGCATCAGTTCGTGCCATACTTTTTGGCATAAGCGCGCGCAAGGCTCACTTGCTCGGCCAGTTTTGCACTTCGTTTGTCAGGGTCCGGGTGCGTACTTAAAAACTCTGGTGGCCGTGAACCACCCTTTGCCGACATGCGTTTCCAAAACGGAACGGCTTTAGCTGGATCGTAACCGGCCATTGCGGTAAATATCAACCCCATTTCGTCTGCCTCGCTTTCGTGCAAACGAGAAAAAGGAAGAATGGCGCCTACTGTTGTTCCTAAACCATAAGCTTGCTGAAAGAGCGCTCTTGTCTGTTCTGGTTGCTTCGTATATGCCGTAGCAAAATCAAGAGCCATGCCACCACCTTGTACCAAAAGACCTTGACTCACACGTTCATTTCCATGTCGAGCAATGGCGTGAGCAACCTCATGCCCCATTACCACAGCAATGCCATCTTCATCTTGGCAAATAGGAAGAATTCCGGTGTAGAAAACCACCTTTCCGCCTGGCATACACCATGCGTTCACTTCATTACTTTCAACCACATTGAACTTCCAATTAAAACCTGCAACACGATCTGAAGCACCTTTTGCTTTCAGATAACGGGTAGCAGCAGCTGCTACCTTCTCTCCCACTCGTTTCACTTGTTGAGCACGCTGGTCACTGACCGGCAGCGCAGGATTCTCTCCTAGAAACTGATTGTAACTGGTAATGGCCTGACTACGCAACTGGCTCTCAGGTAGGAGATTCATCTGTTTTCTACCCGTAATGGGTACAGTGGCACAAGCAGCTACAAAAGCAAGTATTACGGATAATGCTAGAAGCTTTTTCATTGTATCGATTTAAGCCGCTAAGATACGCAGCCTGACCAGTTGTTAATTATTCCTAATTGCAAAGAGTTGATATCCTTGGAAATTAACTTAGGGCGCAAACCATCAAATTACGAACATTATGTTACACAGCGCAAATTGGATAGCGGTAGCTCTCGCATCCGCTTCAACTCTAGTAATTGGATTTATTTGGTATCACCCCAAGGTCTTTGGAAAAGCTTGGATGGAATCTGTAGGTATGACCGAAGATGACACCAAAAAGGGAAACATGCCGCTTATTTTCGGTCTAGCCTTTTTATTGGCTATGGTTGTGGCCTATAAACTCTCTGGTGGCGCATATCACCACGGTGAAGACGATAGAACAGCGTTGCACGGTGCTTTTCATGGAGTGCTTAGCTCTTTATACTATGCAATTCCAGTATTGATCACCAATGCACTGTTTGAGCGAATGAGTTTGAAAGGTATCCTTGTCAATTCGGGTTACTGGGTGGCATGCTTTGCTTCCATGGGTGCCATTCTATACATCTTTGCAGGAGCAGGTCTCTGATCTTCGAAGACTGTTGGTGCTGACCAACTAAACCAGGTGTAAATACCCTCAAACGGCACTTTTAAGTAGCCGAACGATTTCGGTATGCCCATTTTGCTTAGCCATTTTTAAAGCTGTGTCTGAGCTGAAACCTGCTTTTATCTTAGGGTCTGCGCCATTTTGCAATAGGAACTCTACTATCTCGATATGACCAAAAGTGGCTGCCTCAATCAATGGTGTGGTCAGAAACTCTGGGTGTTGGTAGTTCGGGTTCTCCCCCATTTTAATGTGATAGCGTACCAATGGCAAGTCGCCATTCTGCGCTGCTATTAGCATTTCTTTCCAGTCTCCAGCGGCCATTATTAATTCAATGCTTTCAAAGCGGTCAATATATCATCGGGTTCCGCGCGATTACGATAATCGACATCCAAAAACGCATACCGTATAACGCCATCTGTATCAATCACATAGGTTGCCGCCAGTGGCAATTCATCTGATTCATCTCCATTGTAGGCATGTAAATTGAATGCGTTTTGGTAGCGCTGGGCAACCGCATCGGTAAGTTTGAACACCACCCCGTATTGGCGTGCTACCACATTACCCACATCAGAAAGTACGGTAAAACTCAACTCGTTCTTCTCTATGGTCGAAAGTGAGCTATCTGGCAACTCTGGACTTACAGCAACTAACTGCCCGTTTGCAGCCTCAAACTCGGGCAACTTCTCTTGCAAGAAGGCCAGTGTCATGTTGCAATACGGACACCAACCACCGCGATACCAAGTAAGCACCACTGGTCCATTCTGCAACAATTCAGAGAGCGATACTGTCTTACCATTTTGGTCAGGCAGGTTGAAGTCTATTACCGTGTCGCCTACATTCAGCGCGGTACTAAGAATGCCCGTTTCCTCTACTGCCTCAAGGCCTGCATCATAGTCTGCAATCTTGGCGCTATCGGCTTTTTGAAGAAAGCGTTGCTTTTTCTCATCCAGTAAGGATGCTAAACTTCTCTTTTCCTCATTCACGGTCTCTTCTTTAGGTTCTACCGTTTTTTCTTTTGGTGTTGTACCACAAGCCACAAATCCCATCATGGCTGCTATTACAATTGTTGTTCTCATGCCGCAAAGCTAGCTTCTATAGCACTGCAATTGGTCGGCTGCACGGCCTTTGGGCTTTTGCGCTTAGAATCTAATAGGCGCAAGTACGAAATGAACCATTCGTCCAATTCTTTGAGGTTTTGACACGAATTCATTGCGCAAGTAAACTCCAAGAGTACTTTTGCGCGCTTTTTCTAAACCAAGGCAATACCGCCCGACTAAATGAAGAAGTATCTGAACCTGTTTGACCTCTCTCAGAAGGTCGATTATAAGAACGAAATTCTATCTGGACTGACCGTTGCATTAGCCTTGGTACCAGAAGCCGTGGCTTTTGCACTGATTGCAGGGCTATCGCCTCTAACAGGGTTATACGCTGCTTTTATGATGGGTTTTGTGACCTCTATTTTGGGCGGACGACCAGGAATGATATCTGGAGCAACAGGAGCAGTTGCCGTGGTTTTGGTCAGCTTGGTCAAATCCCACGGAGTGGAATACGTTTTTGCCACGGTAATTCTTGCTGGGTTGATGCAAATGGCTGCTGGTTTTGCCCGTTTAGGAAAGCTGATGCGATTGGTTCCTCATCCGGTAATCTTCGGGTTTGTGAACGGTTTGGCCATTATCATTTTCATGTCGCAGTTGGCGCAATTCAAGGGCGCAGATGGCAATTGGCTTACCGGTCAGGAACTGTATGTGATGCTTGGACTGGTAGCAACCACCATGCTTATCATCTGGGGATTGCCCAAGATCAGCAAGGCCATTCCTTCCTCATTGGTCGCCATTCTTTCCATCTTCGGAATTGTGGTGGCGTTAGGCATTGACACCCGAACGGTTGGCGACATTGCCTCCATTAAAGGCGGCTTCCCTCCTTTTCACCTTCCCAACGTTCCGTTGAATTTAGAGACGTTGACGCTGATTTTCCCTTATGCGGGAATTATGGCTGGGGTTGGATTGATTGAAAGTCTGCTTACGCTGAATATTGTGGATGAGATAACTCAAACACGCGGTCGAGGTAATAAGGAAGCCATTGCGCAAGGAACCGCCAACATCCTTTCTGGTCTGTTCTCAGGCATGGGTGGTTGCGCCATGATCGGGCAGAGCCTTATTAATATCT
>CAYWET010000063.1:0-17101 GCA_964457245.1 uncultured Chryseobacterium sp.
CTGTTCTCAGGCATGGGTGGTTGCGCCATGATCGGGCAGAGCCTTATTAATATCTCTTCTGGTGCAAGAGCACGACTTTCAGGAATCGTTGCATCTGTCATGCTGTTGGTGTTCATCATGTTTGGAGCTGAATTGATTGAGAAAGTACCGATGGCTGCCCTTACTGGCTTGATGATCATGGTATCTATCGGAACGTTTGAATGGGCCAGCTTGCGAACCATCAACCGCATGCCGAAATCGGACATTATTGTGATGGTATTGGTAACGCTGGTAACTGCCGTGGTGCACAACTTGGCATTGGCAGTTCTTGTCGGAGTTATAATCTCTGCTTTGGTATTTGCGTGGGATAACGCCCAACGCATCCGCGCCAGAAAACACACAGATAAGAACGGTGTAAAGCATTACGAGATCTACGGACCACTTTTCTTTGGTTCGGTAACGGTTTTCAATGAGAAATTCGATGTGCAGAATGACCCTGAAGAGGTAATCATTGACTTTGCTGAAAGCCGTGTGGTAGACATGTCGGCCATAGAGGCGCTGAACAAGCTATCTGAGCGTTACCTCAACGCAGGCAAAACGCTTCATCTCAAACACTTGAGCCCTGATTGCATGAAACTGCTCAAGAATGCTGAGAAGATCATTGATGTGAACATTATGGAAGACCCTACCTACAAGTTGGTGGTGGATGAGGTTTGACTCCTGTCTATTTAACCTCAATCATTAGAGCAATAGGATGCTGTTTATTGAGCATTCTATTCCCTCCTTCTTAACATCTCAAACATCTACATACTACTTTTGCCATTCTGTGTTTAACGGGACCATCCACCATAAAACCGAGTGATAAAAACGTTTTCTCCGTATCTGTGCATGCTTGTCTGCATGCTGATCATGTCATCATGCGGAAGCAACGAGGGTGCCGATTTGGACGTGGAATACACGTTTAAAGCAGCCATTGACGTAGAAGAAGACATTGAGGATTTTGACAAGGTGCACTTTGAATCCTTTGACGACCTGAACCTTGGTTTTTTTGAGGGTGAGATCTGGATCCGTTTGGATGTACAGAATGAGAGCGTGCCTAAGTCATACATGATCATCAATAATGATCTTTTGAATAGGAATTACGCTTTCTTCAAACTCGACTCTACCGACAACACATTAAAACTTATTGGTAACGTAGCTGACCCATCGGTTGGGGACTACAGAACGTACAATTTCGCAAACCCCAACTTTAAAATAGAGCTCGATGCCCACGAAAGGGCCACATACATAGTCTCTGTATCGAGCGATGGCAGAACGGTGGATGCAACTCCAGAGTTGATCTCCACTACCGATTACTTCCGTATGGTGAATGAAAATACGATCTGGAGTGTTGTGTTTTTTGGGGTTATCGCCTTCCTGATACTTTTTAATCTGTATCAATGGAGCATTCACAAACAAGGCATTTACTTCTACTACATCCTATATATGCTGTCCACCCTACTACTATATGTGGGATTCGAAGGACAACTGCACAACTATGGTCTAAAGAATATTACAGCGGAGCATATCATATTCCTTTCTGTACGGTTTTGGGTGCTTTCGCTGATTCTGTACACTTCCAAATTCTTAGAAATTGAAGCGGTAGCTCCTCGCTATTACAAATTCATTAAGTGGCTACTGTTTACTGCATTAGGAGGAATCACGTTGTATCAATTGGCCTTTTACAACACTTCCATTGCGCATCTACATTATTTCGAAAACATCCTTTCGTTCCTGTGGTTGGCATTGATACTGGGCATCATTCTGTTATCGGCCAAAACAAGACGATTGGAGTTAAAGTATTATCTGATTCCATTTTCCTGCTTTCTACTATTCATCACCCTAGGACTTATAGACGGTCACTTTAAAATTCTACCAGGCAACCCTTTTGTTTATATCAAGCTGGGAACGTTGGTTGAATTCAGCGGCTTTACTTATTTCATGTCGATACTTATTAGAAGGAAACTTCGAAGAGCCGCTTCGTTGGAAAACGAACTCGCACAGAACAAGAAAGAACTTGCTGAGTTGACCAAACTGCTGGAAGAGAAGTTTGCCAATGTTCCATTGGACGCCACTTCGGAAGTTACCGAGACCACCACCATAGAAGAAACCGAAGAATCCAAGTCGAAGATTGCCTTGTCAGCCGAGGAAATGGCCGAAATTGAAACCATCATTCTACTCGAACTGGACGAAAAGACCTATTACACCAACTCAGACCTTTCATTATCCAAATTGGCAGAGTTGGTCAATATTCCAGCCTACAAGATATCCATGGTGCTCAACCAGAAGATGGACACCACTTTCTATGATCTGATCAACTCCAAACGCGTGGAAGCATCTTTGTCGCTCTTACGCGATAATAAGAATTTGACCATTGAGGCCATTACGGCCGAGGTGGGTTTTAAAAGCAAGAGCACCTTTTATCGCGCGTTTAAAAAGTACAAGGGAACCACTCCTACCGATTTCCTTTCGCAAAGCAGAGTCCCCACCCTTTCCTAGCTCGTATTTCGGCAAAAACTTGTTTCAATTAGGCTAATTGAAACGGATTTCAAGTTCAGATTGTATCGTTCAGAATAGTCATTCCTGATTTTTGTGTCGGTAACAGAAACCGTTTAGCAAACCCCACAAAATCAGAAGTAAGAATGAAGAAACGAGTACTAAACCTTATCGTGTTAGCAGTCATTAGCTTAGGCTCAACAGCGCAAACACTGGTGCAAGACATCAATCCAGGAACAGAGGATGCCGTTCCTAATCGGATGACAAAATTTGGCTCAGAGATTTTTTTCGAAGCCAATGATGGAACAAATGGCAGAGAGCTTTGGAAAACCGATGGAACAACGGCATCCTTGGTAATGGACATTAACCCTGGAAGTGGGCATTCTTACCCTACCAACTTCACGGAGTTTGATGGCGACCTCTACTTTAGAGCCAATGACGGTACAAACGGGCACGAACTCTGGAAATACGATGGAACTACCGCTGCACTCGTACAAGACATCAATCCGGGAACTGCAAATTCTTCTCCGTCTCAACTAACCGTATTGGGTTCAAATCTCTATTTCGTTGCTGAGGACGGAACAAATGGGTTTGAACTCTGGAAATATGATGGAACTACGGCAACTTTAGTGCAGGACATCAATCCAGGTGCAGGTAACGGGTCTCCTACTTACCTAACGGTACTGGGTTCTGACCTTTGTTTCAAAGCCAATGACGGTACAAATGGTGAAGAGCTTTGGAAGTTTGATGGAGCCACCGCTACCATGGTTCAAGACATCAACCCTGGTGTAGCAAGTTCAGGCCCAGATCAACTATATGTTCACAATTCAACGCTGTATTTCAGAGCAGATGATGGAACCCACGGAAAAGAACCATGGAGCTATGATGGAACTTCTGCTTCGCTGATCGAAGATCTTTATCCTGGCACAGTTGGCGGGTCTGGGTATGATTTCGCTTCGCTAGGAAACGACATTTATTTCGGAGGTAGAAGCGATGTAAGCGGCTGGGAATTATGGAAATATGATGGTACAACAACCACGCTTATCGATATCAATCCAAGTGGAAGTGCGGATGCTGAACAAATCATAGCGTTCGGCTCAAGCATTTACTTCGTTGGCGAAGATGACGGCACATACGGTTGGGAATTATGGAAGTACGATGGAACCACGGTAAGCGCAGTGGACATTAATCCCGGAACCGATGGTTCTGATGCAGACGATCTGACCGTAATCGGCACCGACCTTTATTTTGAAGCCTATGATGGAGTAAGTGGTACTGAACTATGGAAATATGATGGAACTACGGCTACGCTTATTGACATCAACCCAGGATCAGGAGACTCTGAACCTTATGGTTTTACGGCCCTAGACAACTACGTCTATTTTGGAGCTAGCGATGATACATACGGAAGAGAGCTTTGGAAAATAGAAGGTTCATTTTTCGTTAGCTCAATTGATGTACAAGGCCAAGGTGGAGTTGATGTAATCACTACTTCTGGCGGTACACTTCAGATGGAGGCCACCGTATTACCTACTTATGCAGCCGATGGTACATACACATGGAGCGTTACCAACGGAACGGGTTCTGCAAGCATTGATGCCAACGGTGTTCTTACCGCCATTTCTGATGGAACGGTTACCGTTACCGCAACAGCTAACGATGGTTCTGGCGTAACAGGAGATGCTGTTATCACCCTTTCTAACCAAGGTGTTGGAATCAACGAAGCGGCAGCAGCCATTAACCTGCGCGCCTACCCTAACCCCGTTAATGAGCAATTGACTATTGAGGCAGATGAAACCATTGAAGCAATTACGCTGCTTGACGTTACTGGCAAAACGGTACGCACTTACGCTGGTGCAAACAACCGTATTGATGTTTCTGACCTTGATGGCGGAGTTTACCTACTTCAGGTACAAACTGCTAAAGGCATTGCTACCAAGCGATTGATGATAGAATGATTTCAGTGGTTTGAAAGTGGTGGTGACCTCGTGGGCTCTAAGGCCTGCGGGGTCTTTTACTTTTGAAACAGAAAACCTGATGGACAATTAATGAAAACGCAATACCTCCTTTTACTCCTATTATTACTACAATGCTTTGCGCAGGCTCAAGAATTCAATTCGTATGAAGCACCGTTAAAAACTACACTGTATTCGGAGGCATTGAAAGACTCGGTAGAATTGGAGATAACTCTTCCGAAGCAGCTGAAGCAACAGCCAAACACCGAATATCCCGTTATCTATCTGCTTGACAGACAGCTGAGCGCCAACTACGCTTATAACCTGCAAACCATTGATTATCTGAGCACCCTACAATCGATGCCCAAAGCCGTGGTTGTGGGCATTACATTTTCTCGAAAGAACAGAACTTCTTGGACCGTTCCGAACGTGTCTGGTGGTAAAGCTGATGACCTGATACATTTCCTTGAAAAGGAGTTGAACCAGGAATTGAAAACCCACTACCCCATTTCCGACCATCATTTGTTGATAGGGCATTCACGCACCGCCATTTTCTCCTCCTATGCATTATCTAAACGACCCGAATTCTTCAATGGTGCCATAGCAAGTAGCGTTGCGAACTTCGATTTTGGAGATCAGAAACAACAAGAGCAGTTTGAGGTATTCTTGAAGCAGATCGCATCAAGCAAGCACAAACACTATTTCTTTTTCTCGGTTGGAGAAGAGGCTTATGGCGACCTGCATGAATCGTCTGTAGATGAACTGAACACCTACCTGACCGCCAAACAGCTGCCCGAAAACCTGATATGGAAATATTACAAGCATCAGGTGGCGCATGACGTTACTCCTGGGGTAACTGTGGCCAATGCATTAAGTCAGATCTACAAGGAATATGGCAGAAGAGTTGACGTCTGCTTTGATCTGGCCAAAGAGTCAAAGGATAAAGTGCCTTGGGAAGATTTTCTTGGTCTTTACCGATCCATCTCATCAGACCTTGGGTTTGACATACGACCGGCTGAGTTGTTCTACAACAGCATCGCCTCTATGTATTACAACAATTATGATGGCATTTACGGTGAGCAACGCCTGCCCTTCACCCTGGAAATCCTTTTGAAGGCAGTTGAAAATTACCCGAACGATTTCAGCTACCACAGTTGGATTGCAGAGATCTATTTTTCGCTGAATGACCCGAAAAAAGGAGAACACTATTTGAACAACGCCATTGAACTGGTAAAAGCAGACAAGACGCTTTCGGAACCTGACCAAAAACAGTATATCTCAGAACTGGAAGCGTTACGGGAAGCGGAGTGACATCTACACACATCACGCAGTAGAAACCATAGGTCATCCTGAGTGATTTTCGAGGAACAAGGAAATTGTATCGAAGGATGCCCCCAAACGCTCAAGCCAACTCAGCCTTCTCGTTATTCTGAATAATGCCTTCCACCTTTTCCCAGAGTTGGCGATGAACACCCAGTGGACGAACATACTCGGCCACAACGAATAACGGAGCGGTTACAGCAGCAAACAGCGGATTCATGGTCAGCAAAGCGGGCTTCTTCCCTTCTATTCCGTGCCCGATGAATTGGAACACATACCCACCAACAAAACCAATGGCGGCAATGATGCCACCTGTTTTCATACCCATGGCGCCTATCCAATTGGCGGCAACTAGGCAAAGCAGCAGAAACGGAATGCTCAGCATACCCAGCTTTCTATCCAACGAAAGGTAGAACGCTCCAAAAATGGCGGCTACAATCAGGGCTGCATTCAACGAGATAAGCGCCCCACTTCCCTCTTCCATCGAAAGCCATGTAAATGGCACAAAGAACGAAGCCAGAATAATCGGAACTCCGATATAATGCGTCAGCAGATTGATCTTATTCTGATGCACCGCTCCGTAGCCCACCATCAGCTTTTCCCATTTGGTTAGGTTTTCCATTGTTTTGAATTGAATTACGACTGAAAGGTAATGAGATATCGAAAAAGCCCCGCCCCGACAATATCGGAACAGGGCTTAAAGCTGCCTTAGGACAACAAACCTAAACTGCGTTAAGTTAGAAGGCAGCCTAGGTCTATGTTACCAGTACAACCAAGGCATCAGAAAACGACCCGTAGCCTTTTGTGCCTTTGGCACGCACTCGAACCGCATAATACTCTAGCGGTGTTAGCCCCGTGATCACGATCTTTGATGGCTTACTGCTGTAGGTCATCCAAGAACCATCGTCATTTTCGTCTATGGTAACCTGAGGGTCATTGGGGTCTGTTGGGTTCTCCTCATCACTCAACGTACGAACTTCCACTTCATAGAATCCCACATTCTTAACCGGAGTCCAATCCAGTTTCAGCTCTCCGCTTTTCTCGTTTGGCAACTTTTTCAGCCCCTGTACCTTAGGCATTTCGCCAGCGCTCTGCCGAGGTTTGGTGTGCCTGAACCCAGAACTGAGAATGATCTCTATATCACCATCGGCCACCAGACTGACGTACGTTCTGAGTTTACGTATCATTTCATCCACCGTCCGCTCGCTGGCAAGTTTAGCGGCCGTACGTTCTAACCCGCCAAACTCTGCGTTCTGTATGGCAAGGTCTTGCGCGTCTAGCGCCAGCAAAAAATCTGCATACGGAACAGGCGGATCAGGAAACAATGGGTTAACAGACATTTTAGCGTGAATGTCTTTCTCTTCGGGTACTTTGACACTAAGCGGTCTGCCTGTGTCAAAAACTGCTTTGAAATAACTCATAACGGTTAAGTTTAATGAAGCAGTTCAGGATGTCGTCCGAGTATATAACGGAGTACATTCTGCTTTAGTACATCCTGTTGTGAAAAATTTTGTTAAACCCCATCTTCAGCACAATTTAGGCCGCTTGCTTCTCTCCTAGCCTCAGTTGACCACGGATCGATACAGATCAATGACCGATCTAACTTGATCGATCAAAGACCAGATTAAATGGATAACCGTTCAATACAAGGTTGTCATCAACTAAGCTTACTTGATCACTGACCTATACAAGGTGATCAACAACAGATACAAGTTGACCACCAAGTTGTATTCATCAATGGCTGCCTAAGGTTGGTTGATGGCTAATCTGCATTGGGTTGCCACTAACCTGGTATGATGCAGGGTGTTGGAAATGTGGCGGATTGTTGGTAGTATTGATACTTCCAGTATCATGTCCAATAATAGTATGTGCTACCACAAATGATTCAGAAACCACTTACAAAATCCCGATTCAAGCTTGGTTTAGAATGTCCAAACAAGCTTTTCTATACTGGCAAGAAGGAATACGCGGACATTAGACAGTCTGATCCATTTCTTGAGGCTTTAGCTGAGGGTGGATTTCAGGTTGAAGAACTAGCAAGAATGCATTTCCCGAACGGAACATTACTTGAAGGTAATGATTGGGATTATCATCTTTTATGGAATGCGACAAAACAGCTTTTAGAACAAGAAAACGTAACCATTTATGAGCCAGCTTTCTTTATTGACGGGCTGTTTATTCGGGTGGACGTCTTGGTGAAGAAAGGCAATGATATTGAACTAATTGAGATCAAATCTAAATCCTATGACCCTAATGATGACAATATTTTTGTCGGAAAGAGAGGTGGCTTGGTAAACGGTTGGAAACCGTATTTATTCGATATAGCATTTCAGAAGTATGTAGTGGGCTTGTGCTTTCCTAAATGGTCTGTCAACGCATATGTAATGATGGCTGACAAGACGAAAACTGCATCAGTTGATAGACTAAATCAGATGTTTCGAATTGACAAGACTGCGGGCAATAGAACCGGCATCACAAAAACCATTTCGTCCATTGAAGAAACGGGCAATTCAGTTCTTGGAAAAGTTCAAATTGATGATGTTGTTGAGGGAATTCTAAATGGTAAGCATAGTTACTCAGATGACCTTTCTTTTCACAACAGTCTATCCCTATTCAAAGAAAAATACTCTACGGATACCTACGCGAATTGGAAGACTTCATTCAGCGCTTGCAAGAACTGTCAGTTTAAAACCACAGAAGAAGATGAAAATGATGGATTGAAATCTGGTTTTAAGGAATGCTTTCAAAAGCAACACGGCTGGACTAACCAAGATTTTCTTAAACCAAGCATTTTTGACATCTGGTCATTTAGAAGAGGTGCGAAATTGTTTGATGATGGCATGTTTTTCATGGATCAATTGTCTCAGGACGCAATAGGATTCAAACAAGAGGCAGGGAAACTTTCCACACAGGAACGTCAATGGATTCAAATTGAAAAGGCGGTTAATCTTGACAATACGATATACGTTAATGCCGAAGGGTTAAAACAGGAGCTAGACAGGTGGGCTTTCCCCCTTCATTTTATTGATTTTGAAACTTGTGCTGCTGCATTACCCTTTAATAAAGGGAGGAAACCTTATGAACAAATTGCCTTCCAATTTTCTCATCACATTTATGATTCTGACGGTATAATCTCGCATGTCTCAGAATACATTAATGGAACACAAGGAGTGTTTCCAAATTTTGAATTCATTCGGGAACTAAAGAATTCTCTCGAATCAGATTCAGGAACAATACTGAGGTATTCCCACCATGAGAACACTATCCTTAATGCGATTTACTCTCAACTTATGGATTCAAATGAAGAAGATAAAGATGAGTTGATTGACTTTATCAAGCACATATCGCATTCCAAAAGTGGTAGTGCTGTTAAGTGGGCGGGGCCAAGAGATATGGTTGATTTATTGGAGGTAGTAAAGAAGTACTACTACAACCCAGCAACCAACGGTTCAAACTCGATAAAAGATGTACTTCCAGCCGCATTAGGTTCAAGTGAATATTTGCAGGATAAATACTCAAAACCACTCAAAGTAAATAGAGTTGGCAGTTTGAATTTCCCAGAAAGCCATGTATGGTTACAATTTGACGGTGACACCGTCATCAACCCATACAAACAACTGCCACCTGTTTTTGAGGGTTGGACCGAAGAACAGATTGAAAACACACTTTCTGATATAGAAGATATAGCCAATGGTGGAGCCGCTTTGACAGCTTATGCAAAACTACAGTACACAGATATGACTCAGGAAGAAGTCATGGGTATTAAACAAGCATTACTTAAATACTGTGAACTCGATACATTGGCTATGGTGATGATATACGAGCACTTGAGATTTGATTTACTAACAGAATCTTAGAATAATGGGACTCAACAAAAACCCTTTCGCCAGATATCAAATTATAGACAGAGAATTACGCAGAAGCAAGTGGGTCAAAACTCGCGAGTTAAGGCGAATTATTGGAAACGAATTGGAGCCTGTCACCCCCAGACAAATAAACCATGATGTGAACGCAATGAGAGACGACCACAAATTGGGATACTACGCTCCTATTGAATACAATAACTCAGAAAAAGCTTATTGTTATTCAGATGCCAACTACACTATTCAGGCATTTGGTTTGAAAGATGGAGATATTAACGCGTTAAAGTTTTATGCAAATACTCTGAACCAATACAGGGAATACGAAGTATTTAAGGACTTTTCTTCAGCGATTCAAAAAGTTCTAGATGCGGTTAAAATCAGAAGCGGTATCGATCAACTAGACCAAGCAAGAAATGTGGTACAAACGGAGTACTCTCCTCCTTTAACTGGCAGTTCAATGATTCCGATTATTGTGCAGGCCTTGAATGAAAACCGCGTAATACGATTTGAATATGGAAAATTTGATGAGGATGAATCTAAGACCGTTGATTTGGAACCTCATCTATTAAAAGAGGATAGACATAGATGGTATGTGGTTGGAAAACTAAAAAAGTATCCTGACCCAACTACCACATATGCTTTAGATCGCATGTCAAATTTAACCTTGACAAGTGACACGTTTCAGCCAACGGCTTTCGATTTTAGAAGATACTATGAGCATTCTTTCGGGATTACAGTGAATAATAGTCCACCTGTAGAAGTTGTGCTTTCGTTTACTCCATTTCAAGGCAATTACATTAAAACACTCAAAATTCATCACTCGCAGCATATTATCGAGGATAGCGATGATGAACTCAGAGTCGGAGTGTTTGTGATTCCTTCTTGGGAGTTTTTCGAACGAATATTAGGATTTGGAGATAGCGTCCGTATTATTTCTCCTGACTCGGTAATCGAAGAATACAAGAAGAAGATTCTAAGAATTTCAAGCTTCTACGAAAAATAATTAGAGTTTTTTGATCGCGAAATTCCAGTTCGCGATCAGCCATTTTATTTGCATTGTTCAACAAGTGTTGTGACGATAAATACGATAAAATGGATTTCAATAAACAGACAATCTCACACCAATGCCCGACCTGTAATCGGTCGTTGACTGTAACCATGAAACAGATTGCTAATCAGCAAACTATCAGGTGTAACTGCGGTCAAAGTATCCAACTGAAGGACAGTGGTGGTTCTGTCAAGAAATCAGTTCGTGATATGAATAAAGCTATGTCCGACTTAGAACGGTCATTCAAAAAACTAGGCAGGTTATAGTCAAGAAATCAAATGTTAAATCAATAATCTATAAACAGATGAAAAGGTACAGAGCAAACAAAAACACAGAGACCAATCCCAATGGGAATAATGAGGTGCATTCAGAGGACTGCTATCACTACAGCAGGCTATCTTCCTATGCGGATCTAGGTTATCACTATGGGTGTCAAACAGCCGTGGAAAAGGCGAAATCACTAGGATATTATAAAGCAGACGGTTGCGCAACTTGTTGCCCAACGTGTCACAAAGGATAAAAGCAAGATGGATGAACAAAGAGCGCAACAGATAAGAGTATTGGTTCATCAATACTTCGAACTCGCATCAAAGCATGTTGATAGTAGTAACCCAAGATTAAATGAGTCACTTATTAAGGCCATTAAATCTTACTCGTTAAAAAAAGACGAGTCAGAAATCCCTGGACATGAGAACAAGCCCTCCAAGTTTGGACAGTTCGAGAATAGCGAGTTCGTTGTCTCCATGACTGACATAAGAAAATCATCAGATATTATTAATTCAGATGGAGGCTTGGTTCATATGTTTTTGATTTTCTATGTCTACGCAGGGATTGTTGCGAAAATTGTCGATGATCATAACGGGACATCTACAGAGTTTCTTGGTGATGGAGTATTGAATTTGTTTTCAACTAAAGAGATTGGCAGAGATCAGGCACTAAGAAACTCGATGCTTTCAAGTTGGGAAATACTATGGGTTCGAGAAAACATTTTGAATCCATTTTTCGCAAGTGTCGGCCTTCCGCAAATCAATATGGGCATTGGCGTGGATCATGGCACGACCATCGTGACAAGATTTGGATATCGAAAAGATACTGACTTGAAAGCATTTGGTAGTTGTGTTTACAACGCGGCAAAGCTTTCTAAAGGTTTTAATGAGATTTTAGTGTCGCAAAGAAGTCAGCAAGTATGGCCTACAGCCGAAGGCGGAAATTTGCATTTTCAATCTAGTTGGGACAGTCAAGCAGGTGAGTGGGTTTTTAAAGCAAATCAGCTTAATCTAATTGCAAATACTGGAAATGGATAAAAAGCTGATTTTCTTATACGCTTCAATTGCGGATGTAGTTGATACTATAAGGGCAATAGACAATAAACTTTTAGCGCTAATTGCTGTTCTCATACTTCCCTTGACCCAAATTAATGTCTTGGTTGCAGCTCACCATCAGATAATGTTGCATAATCAAGTTATCGGTGTAATACTTTCTATTATTAGCGCTTTGTCTTGGCTTCTTAGCATGTTTTTCTCTGGCATTGGGATACTTTCTCTCGGTAACCCTACACGGTTTATTATCAATGACCGTAAGGCCAAGGGGGTTTTTTATGGTGCTGGACAAAACAGTTTTGATGTATATACGGTTGCTATTGGGCGTATACATGAAGTCAAAGCAGGTCTAAACGAAATGATGAGCAATCACAATTTAAGTAGTAAGAAAATATTTAAGGAATTGGTATTTGAAAAGATGAAGTTGGTTTGTATCCGAGACTTAAAAATGGCTAGGCAGAGGTTGGCGTTACTGTCTTTAGGGCTCCACCTTTTGATTGATGCGATTGTTTTAATATTTGCATGCTGTATGGCGATAACCTAGTTACCCCCGCTGGCGCGTCTGTGACGCGTGATCCAAGTAATATAAACCCACCTCAACACAAACCCAAAAGCCCCGCCAATTGGCGGGGCTTTCTCGTTCAACCAAAACAACTTAAACCGTCTCTTCTTCCTTCGGTTGATCTTACGCACTAAACCTCCGTACCTGTGCGTTACAGTATAAAAACCAAAAACCGCGTACCATGTTTCATCCATCCATCCGATCTCAGATAGACCAATTGGGCAACGCCTACCAACAAGAACACGCAGAAGCGATGCGCTTAGAGCAAGAGGTGGTGTTCTTTTTTGAGTACTCACAGAGCATCATGAAAAAGCTGATCGGTCAGAACAATCGTCTAATTGAGAAGATCAGAAAACCGAACATACCCGATGAGCTACACAGAAAAGAGGCAGAACTGTCTGACCAGATGGCAAAAATGACACTGGCCTATCAGCCCAAGGTCAAAGAATTGGTCGAAAGCAAACCATTACTCGACCAGTTTTTTGGTTTTGAACAACGGTTGGTCAAAGACCTGCAAAGGCTCAAACAACTTGCAGAGAACGAAAAGCAGTCTCAAAGCATTTTGCAAACGCTAGAAAAGGAACACGAAGCTGTAAGCCAACAGCTGAGCAAACTGAAGCTCCGCTTGGCACATTGCAAAAAACTGATGAATGAACTGAGCAGCTACTCGCAACATCAACTTAACTGAAAAGACCGAATGCCGCTCGGCAGCGTTCGTAATACCTATTAGCAAAACAAATAAGCCCCGCCAGTTGGCGGGGCTTTCTCGTTCAATCCAAACTACTTTGTAAAACTTGGAACAAAGTGCTTCATTACCAAAGCGTATTGATAGCTTTGCACCCTGTTTAAACAAGATATGATGACACCCGGCCAAGTAATTACGTTCCTCCTTTTAGCAGCTTTACCTTTTCAGCTCTTTGCACAGGTAGATGACTATACCATTGCAGAAAGCAGTGAAAAGTCTAAGGAAGAACTGTTGATAGAAGCCAACCTTGCTAAGTCCGCTAGAAAGAAGGTAAATGGCTACATCATTTTAGGGGTTGGTCTGGGTTCTTTGGGTAGCGGTGTAGCCTTAATGAGCGTTGGCGAATGGACCGAAACCAGAACGGCAACCAGTGTAAATTATAATGCCAAAGACGGAAAGGCTGGTATCGGCCTAGTATTGACCATTGCCGGACTACCCCTTACCATTGTTGGAGCAATACTTGCAAGCCGAGGAACCAAAAAACACCGGTACTGGAAAAACCGAATGTATATGCTTACCAGCCAAGCTGGAGACGTTCCTACCCTTGGTTTAGGTTTCAAGTTCTAGTCCGAGCTCGATTTTTCTTACCGCATTGGGTAAAACACAAGAAAGCCCCGCCAGTTGGCGGGGCTTTCTCGTTCAACAGATATTGCTTTCCTCTGACCCCTATCATCAATGGGCCGCCACTCTGAAATCTCCCGTAAAGGATACGGGTAGATCGCATGGGCCTGTGCCATAAGTGGGATCACTACTGGCCTCTTGGGTTAGCGAAAGGTTAAAATTGCCATCAACAACCAAGTACGGCCCGATCCACTCATCATTGGTAATGGTTACGGAACCCGCTATTCCTTCACCCGGGTTACCACTCCAGAAAGCGCAATGATCATCGCCTTGAAACTCATCGGTGTCGTAGTTCCATTCTAGGTTGACATCAACATTCAAATCAGCAACTCCTTGTGCAGAACCCTGCGTCCATGCAGTATAAGTTCCCGGGCCTGCGTACTCTCCGATATGAATGAACAGTTCATCCATGATAACAACACCAGTGCAATCAGGATTAGAAGAACCTGCTGCATTACCCAACCAGATCCTTAGGTCCACATCTCCATAAATCCCATCTTCATCATACGAGGAGTTGAGATGGTAATTGTCATTCGTTGCCGAGAAAGTTGAACCCGCACCGCTCCAATTACCGAAGGTGCTGATGTTCAGCAACCGTGCTGTTTGTGTAAAATTTGACTCCATTCCTTCCTCATTCACATAGGAATACGTGAAATCGAATACATGCGCTCCTTGCTGTGGCGAATCGAACGTTACCTGCGCCAACTCTGGTGTTCCTGATATTTCAGAAACCGTTACCAACGGATTATCTACCGAAATGGAGAAGTCATCAAGGTCTAAGGCATAATCGGCTACTTCTCCGTTTTGGAGGGATGGCACTTGATATTCGGTTCCCGCAAGGAAATCAACAAGATCGTAGTACATATCAAGGAAACTTCCCACCTCTGTGAATTCGGCTCTATTGTTCTCAGAAATAATAGGTTCTCTTACGGTCTTGACGGCCAGTTTCAAAGGACTGCCATTCTCTAAGTAGATGGTATCGGGTATCTCTTCTACCTTATTGCTTATCATCTGATCGGCTTGATCGTATACCAATTCGGTAATGTATGCCATTCTATCATAGCCTAATCTCAAAGCAGCAGTTACACCGGTAACCAACTTATTCCAAAGTGCGGTAACCACAGGTTTTAATGCCTTTGCCACCAAACCGGCCAATACGCCAATTCCTACTGCCGTGGCAATAGGGGCTGATAAAAATGTACCGATAACGGCAGTGGCTCCACCTATTACGCACAGAATGCCGCAAGCAGCATCAACCTTTCCATAACTCAGCCCTGTCTCCGCCTCAGCGTTAGCTATGGCCTGCGCAATATTGTCGAGTACAACACGATTATTGGCCAACATTTGTGCTGCCATCAACCTATCGGTCTCAGGTAACGCTCTCAGGTCATCGAGTGCCGATTGGAACTCAACTTCATCAATAAACTCGGCATACTCAGTTGTGGTATAGTCAGCATAGAACTGATCAAATACATCTTCTGGAGTTGAAATGGTCTCATTGGGAAGCACATTCACGTCCGAAGAAAGCGTTTGTCCTTCTATATCAACCGTAATGGTTTGAATACCCGTTCCAACGTTTTCAGGAACTACACATACCAGAGATGAATAAGCGTTTTCATTGGCAGGATAGAATTCTACATCCATACCACCGATTGTTCCATTATATGCAGCGTTAACCAGACTAACCCCCGAAACAGCTACCGGAAGAATCTGCAATGGTCTTACTTCTGATGCACTAATAGACATTTCCACAGGGTCAACGCCATCTCCTCCTCCCGTATCTTTCTTACAGGATACCAGAACAATACCTACCCACAATGCTAACCACAACGCTTTTTTCATTCTACCTATGTATGTTTTAAGATTTGGCGCAAAATAGAAAAGCCCCACCAATGGGTGGGGATTTTTGATGCGATCCACACTACTTAACCTTAAGCAGGATAATCTCAATTGGTCTTTGGCCAAGGCAACCAAATTCATCCAAACAAGTTCTATTCACCAATAGAACTACCTACCCAATGAAGAACCATCTACTACTGGTATTATCCCTGTTCCTTTCTGTTCAGGTTTGCGCACAACCCTTCAGCAAAGCCTTTACCCATGGGCAGGAGTTCAACACAACCCAATACGGATTAGTCAATACCAATGGCACATCGGTTTTGGCCATAACGGCTTTAGACCAAACCATTCAATTCCGAAATATCGCCATCGTGTACATCAATAATGCAGATGGCACCAACGCAGCAACCTACACCTGCCAAACTGTGGACAATACGTTCTCTATCAGTGCCAATGAGGTGGTGGTACTCCCAAACGGTAATCTGATGGTAAGCGGCATTTACTCCCTTACTAACCAGCCGCCCTACTACCCTGCCCTGTTTGTTGTAGATGAGAATGGAGCCATTGTCTGGGCAAAGAAAATAGACGCCAGCATTGGTACCTCTCCAAAGCTTACAATGCTTTCAGACAATAGCATACTTGTATCTCTAGATTACAACAATGGTAGCCAGCACCGTGTATTCTTTAAGATAGATCAGTTGGGCAATGCCTCAGATTTCTATGAACTATCAACCACAGAAAACGCATTGCAAATAAGTCCACAGCCATCCGCTTTCAACCTCTTACTCAGCGATGGAAACCTACTCAACGTCTCCAACGACCTTACCACCATCAACTGGCAGCGAAAGTACTTTCATGCCATAGGTACTACCTTCAGTTTGGCTGCAAATGGAGATTATCTATGGGCAACAAGTCAAGTGGCTTTTCCAGGCCACATGACCGTGTTCAGAACCACCAGCACTGGACAGGTAACTTGGGTCAAATACGTAGAATCGCATACCAGTTTGGCCGCCCCGTTTGATATTGTGGGGTTTCATTTTATTCAGGAAGACACGCAGGGCAATATCATAGTCAGCGCAAGCAGCGAAGGCGGATTGAACGGTGCTCTACAGGTCGTATTCGATGGAGATGGCAACTACCTCTCCAACTACAAGATCAATACGTTCAAGAACAATCTGAACCTGATCGATGCCAACTCGTATTTCGCCAGCGGGTTTGTAGGTTTTGGCTCTCTCAATACCACAGACCTCATACTTGAAAAGCGTCAACTGGCCACGCCTTTTGAATGCGATGCGACCTACATTCCCACAATTAC
>CAYWET010000064.1:0-16114 GCA_964457245.1 uncultured Chryseobacterium sp.
GCCACCGCAACCACCTCAATTCCTTTGGTTTTCATCACGTTGGCATCAGCGTTTCTCTTTGAGATGAAGATGCGTTTCATGCCCATTTTGGCGGCTTCTTCAATGCGCTGTTCGATGCGGTTCACAGGGCGAATTTCCCCGCTCAATCCAACTTCGGCTGCAAAGCAGTTATCGGGTTGAATAGGCAAATCTGCATTTGACGAAAGAATGGCGCAAATGACACCAAGATCCAATGCGGGATCATCGACTTTCAAACCGCCAGTAATGTTCAAGAAAACGTCTTTCGAACCGAGATTGAAACCACAACGCTTTTCAAGCACAGCCAAAAGCATGTTCAATCTTCGAATGTCAAAACCTGTTGCAGAACGTTGAGGCGTTCCGTAAACCGCAGAACTGACCAATGCCTGTGTCTCAATTAGCATTGGTCTAATTCCTTCAAGCGTAGCTGATATGGAAACACCACTCAAAGCCTCCTCACGGTCGGGAACAAGGATTCTACTTGGGTCGGAAACGGCTTCCAATCCACCTGATTTCATCTCGTAAATGCCCAACTCTGGTGTAGAACCAAATCTGTTTTTAACGGCACGCACAATGCGATACAAATGGTGTCGGTCGCCTTCAAACTGAAGAACCGTATCGACCATGTGTTCCAAAATCTTCGGCCCTGCAATGGAACCGTCTTTGGTAATATGACCAACCAGAATTACTGGCGTGTCATTCTCCTTCGCGAAGCGAAGAAATTCGCCTGTACATTCCCGTATCTGAGAAACGCTTCCTGGCGTGGATTCAATTAATTCAGAATAAATCGTTTGGATAGAATCGACAATAATCACATCTGGCTCCAACTTCTTTATCTGCTTGAAGAGCTTAAGCGTAGAAGTTTCGGTTAGGATGAAACATTCTGAGTTTCGAATACCGATTCGCTCAGCACGCATTTTTATCTGTCCTTCACTTTCTTCTCCAGAGATGTAAAGAATTTTCTTGTTGGGCCAGTTGAGCGCCAACTGCAAGAGAAGAGTTGATTTTCCGATTCCTGGTTCACCACCAATAAGCGTTAATGAACCTGGAACCAATCCACCCCCAAGAACACGGTCAAATTCCTTATCTGGCGTTGGGTAACGAGTTTCGGGATTGGCCTCAATCTCTGAAATGGAGCGTATCTCAAACTGTTTTCCTGAAGCTCCAAGCTTGGGTTTCTGAGCTGAACTGGACTTGGAAGAAACTACTTCTTCAACATAAGTGTTCCATTCTCCGCATGACGAACATTTCCCTTCCCATTTTGGGGAAGAATGCCCGCAATTCTGACAGAAAAAATTGGTTTTGACTTTAGCCATTTACATGGCAATCTTACTGCGGAAGACGACAGTTATTATCAGATTCTCTGTTGTAAAACTCACGAATCACATAGCTTCCATTACTGCCCTCTTGATCTGAGGTCGCAATACGCATATAGTCGTTGGTAACCTTGTCAATGGTCCATTTTCCATTGGAAACTTGGGGGATGACCAAAGGATGCATGGTGGATTGAACAAGTCCTGAAATTTCAACAACCGCATCCAAAAACTCAGCAGATGTCTTGTATTCACATTTCGCACCTAACGTAGGCTGAGGCAGCGGACTATTTGGGTCAAAAACCTGTATGGTCAACTCCCCTCCTTCAAACACCCAGATGTAATAATTCTCATCTCCAAGATCGTTCAACCAGCATAACTCCCACTCTCCTTCCAGCTTACTTATACTGGTAGAGCTGCATGAATGAAGAGTAACTGAACAGGCAACAAAAACTGCCAATACCAGAAAGTAGATTCTTTTCATCTGTCTCAGAAATATCTTGTAAATATAAGAAGACCGATTCAGTCGACTTTCTCCGTTGTACCTGAATTCACCAACGGCATTAAAACAAGCGAAAGGACTCCGAATGTTACAATCATGATGGTCTGCGCCACCCAGATTATCCATCCCATTGCAAAGCCGCTTTCGTAGCCAATTCCGTACAAAGTCAACGTCTGCGCTACTGCTACCGGGTAAACCCCAATACCGCCTTGCACAAGTACAATACTAAAACTTGCCATTACAAACGATGCCAAAACCGCCCCGGTTGATGCCAAACTGGTTTCTGGAAGCGCCAGAAATGGAACATAGTACATCGCCAAGTACATGACCCAAATAAATGCCGTGTGAGCAAGAAAAGCCCACTTTTTCTTCATTCTTAAAATAGAGAGAATACCATCTACAAGTCCTTGGATCAGTCCACGAATCTTAACGAATACAACATTCTCTGACTTTTGAAGCAACCTCCAACCGAAATATCCTGCAACCGCTAGCACGGCAATGCCTACTGCACCCTTCGCAAGTAGAAGAGCAACAGAATTATCCTGCAAATAATCTCCGAGCAGTTCACTCAAACTATCACGCAAACGAGTTATCTGCATGACTACCACCGCAGCCACGATCATAAGAAGAACCAGCATGTCTGCAACACGCTCAGCCACAACGGTTCCGAAGAGTTTTTCGAAGGATGCCTTCTCGTAGCGCGATACCATTACGCAGCGCCAAACCTCACCAAACCGAGGAAGGACGATATTGGCCACGTACCCAATCATTACTCCAAAAAAATTGTTGATGAATCTTGTCTTGTAGCCAAGTGGCTCCATGGTGTATTTCCATCGGTACGCACGACTTGTGTGACTCAACAAACCGAATATCACACTCAGCACAACCCAGAAATAGTTGGCGTTGCTAAAGGAATCTTTGATCTGCTTCAGTTGATGATCATCAAGTTGGTTGAACTGATACCAAACCACAAAAATCCCTACGCCTAATGGCACAATTACTTTGAGAACACTTATCAGTTTCTCCTTCAACACAGGGAATTAAACCAGTGAATTTGTTTCGGTATCAGGAAATACCAATGTGGGCTTGAACACTTTGGCTTTTTCAAAATCCATTATACCGTAGGAAATAATGATGATGATATCGCCAACCGCAACACGTCTAGCAGCCGGGCCATTCAAACAAACCACTTTTGAACCCCGCTCACCTTTAATGATGTAAGTTTCGAGCCGCTCACCATTGTTGATATTGACTATCTGAACCTTCTCACCCTCAATCATATTAGCTGCTTCCATCATGTCGGGATCCAACGTGATGCTACCAATGTAATTCAAGTCGGCCTGTGTAACCGTTACTCGGTGGATTTTGCTCTTTAAAACTTCAATTTGCATGGGCGCGCAAAATTAGTCATTTCACCCTCATATTATCGATGAGTCGAACGTCATCGATCCAAACGGCAATGCATGCCTGAATTTGCTTAGATTTTTCACTGGCAATTTCCATGGTTTGAGGTTCTACCAACTCAAAATATTCTAATTCCAGACCTTCAATTTGCTTAAAACTGTCAACAACTCGGTTCCTCGCAATGTTCAATCCTGAAGTCGAAATGTCGTGCCCAACCTTAAGAAGTGCAGCGTAAACTGAAGACGCCAGATTTCTGCCTTTTTCCGAAAGCCGAACATTCCTTGAACTCATGGCCAACCCATCTTCTTCTCGAATTGTTGGGCAGCCCACTACATCAACCTCGTAGCCCAATTTCCGGGTCATATGGCGAATAATGGACAGTTGCTGGAAATCCTTTTCTCCGAAAAACGCCTTTGTGGGTTTAGTTAGATCAAACAACCGCATTACAACTTGAACAACCCCATTAAAATGACCTGGACGATTTGGGCCTTCCATCAGTTTGTCCAAACCATCGAGTTCATAAACCGCATTGGTTCCATTGGGATAAATTTCCTCCACAGATGGAAAGAACATCACATCAACATTCAGGTTTTTGAGTTTATCTCTATCGGCCTCAAACGTCCTTGGATACTTTTCCAGATCAGAAATTTGATTGAACTGAGTTGGATTCACAAAAACAGAAACAATCACCACATCGCACTGAGATTGTGCGGCTCTGATCAGCGATTCATGTCCAGCATGTAAAGCTCCCATTGTTGGAACAAACCCAATGGTTCTTTTTTCAGAACGAGCTTGCTCTGAATAATCCAACATGTGCTTTGCGGTCTCGAGAACTTCCATACCCAATAAAAAAATGCAAAGCTAAATAGGCTATTGACATTGTCCTAAAAATTGCGTATGTAACAAATGCCAACGCTCTGAACCCCTCGCCAATCCTTGCATACAGCAGGTTTTATTTGTAAATTTGCGCTCTGTTTTCACCCAAAATCATAATCACATGACGCAAAAGGAGAGAGTACTGTTCGTTTCCCAAGAAGTAATTCCATATCTACCAGAAAGTACCATCGGTAAAATAGGACGACACCTTCCACAAGGAACGCAGGAAAGAGGAAGAGAAATCAGAACATTCATGCCACGCTTCGGCTGCATCAACGAAAGAAGAAATCAACTTCATGAAGTAATCAGACTTTCAGGTATGAACCTGATTGTTGACGATACGGATCATCCATTGATTATTAAAGTTGCATCAATTCAACCTGCCAGAATGCAGGTGTATTTCATCGATAACGAAGAGTATTTCCAGAGAAAGAATTTCTTGACTGACAAAAGCGGAAAGTTTTTCTCTGACAATGACGAAAGAGCCATTTTCTTCTGCCGTGGAGTAATTGAAACGGTTAAGAAACTTGGTTGGGCACCGAACGTAATCCACTGCCACGGCTGGATGACCGCTTTGCTTCCTTTCTTCATCAAGACCGTTTATAAGGACGATCCGATTTTCGAAAATTCCAAAATTGTTTACTCGGTTTACAACGATGGGTTTGAAGGAGAGTTGAATGACCGATTTGCTGAAAAAGTGAAGTTCGATACGCTTAGTGATGATGATGTATCTGTATTTACTGATTCAACACACACTGCTTTAACAAGAGCTGCAATTAAGTACGCAGATGCAGTGATTGTTGGCGAAGAAGAGTTGACTCCTGAAGCGGCTGCTGAAGTTACCGGATGCGACAAGCAAGTACTGGGTTTCCAAGACGAAGACAGCTACTTAGACGCATACTCGGAGTTCTACACCGAAATTCTGGCCGAAGACCCGGTTTTGGCAGATTGACAAGTTTTAACAGAAATTGAACAATATTTCTAAAAGCGGAGGGTTAAGCTCTCCGCTTACTTATTTTGGGCTCATGCGTAATCACGGAATTTTATGGTGTCTGTTTGCAATACTATTGCTAACTGCAAATGCATGTAAAGACCCTGAAGACATTGGTCTGGAAGTTCTTCCAGCTGGAGAACAAATGGGCATTGCCTGGATTGACACATTTACCATTGAAGCACGCACGGTCGATTTCGACTCAGTGCGTACATCCAGTCGAGGAACATACATCATTGGTGATTTTAATGACCCGATTTTCGGTGAAGTGAAAGCACAAGTTTTTACGCAGTTTCTGTTAAGTACAGAAGGATATGAATTTGGTGCCGCCACAGTTGATTCAGTTGTGCTGAACTTGGTGTACTCCGGAAGTTATGGCCGCACAGACAAATTGCAAGGGTTGCAAAAATTTGTGGTTAGCGAGGTTACGGAAGATCTAGTTGCCAGAGATGAACTCAACTTTTACTCGGACGACTCCTACACAATCGACCAATCGAACCCGTTAGCCGAAATCGAATTTGCTCCCAACCTGCTTGATGATGTTCCAACTTCCGTTGACACGGTTCCTCCATCACTCAGAGTGCTATTAAGAAAAGATTTTGGTCAAGAAATAGTGGATCTGGCCTACACCACGGAGTTAATGGGTTCGAATGATAATTTAGTAAGCGAATTTAAAGGACTCAACATCCGTCCTACAACAACCGGAACACCATCTGGAAATGGAGGTCTATTATACTTCAGTATGGCAGATGTAGACACACGGCTAGAGGTCTATTACCATAGCGCTGACGACACCTCATACTACTTCTTCGAAATCAGTGAAGATGGCGAAATCTTTACAGCTAAAGATGCTGTAGTTAGCCCAACGGTAGAAAACGCAATAAACACTGGATTAACTTCTGGAGATGAAAAACTGTATTTGCAGTCTTTTGCTGGCACCAGAGTTCGGGTTGCACTTCCGCATTTACGGAAACTGAATGAGCTTGGCTACATTGCCGTCAATAAGGCCGAACTTGTTCTTCCCGTAGACCAATCATCGCTAGATGATTTTGGGTTGCCTGAATATCTTCAAATTGTCAGCATCAATGAATATGATAGCGCTTTTTCCATTATTGATGTTTATGGGGAACTGACCACAGGAATTGACTACTATGGAGGACAATATGACAGTGACAATCAGGAATACATCTTTAATATTTCGAGACATTTACAAGAAACACTGAATGATGCTGGACCTGATTATGGATTCTATATTACGCCAGTAATTGTCATGGATGGTTCACGTGTAGTTTTTAATGGGCCAATGCATTCAGGAACAGGAGACTCACTTAAATTGCGAATGACCTACACAATAATTGATTAGCCATGTGTGGAATAGTTGCTTACATAGGAGGCAAAGAAGCCTACCCGATTCTAATTAAAGGGCTTAAGCGCCTAGAGTACCGAGGCTATGATAGCGCTGGAATTTCACTCATTAACTCTGGACTGAAAGTCTATAAATGCAAAGGCAAGGTTTCAGACCTGGAGGCTTTTGCAGCTGGCAAGGACATTTCTGGCTCAGTAGGAATTGGGCACACCAGATGGGCCACGCATGGCGAGCCGAACGATGTCAATGCTCATCCGCATTACTCCGGCAACGAAAATCTGGCCATTATCCACAACGGCATTATCGAAAACTATGATTCGTTAAAAGCCGAACTGAAACAGCGAGGTCATGAGTTTAAAAGTGATACGGACACAGAAGTTCTGATTCATCTTATAGAAGATGTTCAAGCAAATGAGAATTTGCCACTGGCAGAAGCAGTACGTGTTGCACTTACACAAGTTATCGGTGCCTACGCGATTGCTGTACTAGATAAGAATGACCCCAATGTGATTATTGGAGCCAAGAAGGGTAGCCCAATGGTTGTTGGCGTTGGGAAGGATGAGTTTTTCCTTGCTTCCGATGCCACCCCAATCGTCGAATACACTAAGGATGTTGTGTATTTGGAGGATGAGCAGATCGTGGAATTGCGATTGGGTGAAGAGGTTAAGATTAAAACCATTGAAAACGAAACGCTTACTCCGTACATTCAAGAACTTGAGCTTCATTTAGAGGCTCTTGAGAAAGGCGGGTACGAACACTTCATGCTCAAAGAAATCTTTGAACAGCCCAAATCGATTGCCGACAGTATGCGAGGCCGTTTTCATGTTGAAAATGGTGACGTCAGCTTAGGCGGAATCATTGACTATGAGCAGAAAATGGTCAATGCCAAACGCATCATAATTGTTGCTTGTGGTACATCCTGGCATGCTGGTCTAGTTGGAGAATATTTGATTGAAGACCTTGCCAGAATACCTGTTGAAGTAGAATATGCATCCGAATTCCGCTATCGCAATCCGATTATCAATGAGGACGATGTGGTAGTTGCCATTTCTCAGTCTGGAGAAACTGCCGATACACTTGCGGCCCTGGAATTAGCAAAATCTAAAGGCGCAACCATTATCGGAATCTGTAATGTGGTCGGTTCGTCAATATCCAGAATTACCGATGCTGGCTCATACACACACGCGGGACCGGAAATAGGTGTTGCATCAACCAAGGCATTTACATCTCAGGTAACAGTGCTTATTTTGATGGCACTTAGGCTGGCGCACAAAAAAGGAGCACTTCCGGAGTCCAAATTCCATCAGATTCTGGCTTCGCTTGAAAAATTACCTGAACAAGTTGAAAGAACGCTCAAAACCGCAAGTTTGGTCGAGCACATCTCGGAGCAGTACAAAGACGCCAGAAACTTTCTGTATCTGGGACGTGGTTATAATTTCCCAGTGGCGTTAGAAGGTGCATTAAAGCTGAAAGAAATTTCATACATCCATGCGGAAGGATATCCTGCCGCTGAAATGAAGCATGGTCCAATTGCTTTGATTGACGAAGAAATGCCAGTTGTTGTGATTGCAACCAGCAAAGGCAATTATGAAAAGGTGATCAGCAACATCCAAGAAGTAAAAGCAAGAAAAGGAAAGATTATTGCGGTTGTAACTGAGGGTGATGTAACCGCAGCCGATTTGGCCGACCATGTAATCGAAATTCCAGAAACCGAAGAAGCTTTGGTTCCTATTCTAGCTTCAGTTCCACTCCAGCTTCTCTCCTATTACATTGCGGTAATGAGAGGCTGTAACGTTGATCAGCCAAGAAACTTGGCCAAGTCGGTTACAGTGGAGTAATACGATAAAAGTTTTGACAAAAAGAAAAGGCCCCGAAATCGGGGCCTTTTTCATTTCAATTGATTCAGCAATTATTTAGCTGCCTCATATTTTTTTGACACTTCATCCCAGTTGATCACATTGAAGAAAGCCGAAATGTAATCTGGTCGCTTATTCTGATATTTCAAGTAGTAAGCGTGTTCCCAAACATCCAATCCTAAAATTGGAGTGCCGCTGCATCCAATCCCTGGCATCAATGGATTATCTTGGTTCGCGCTGCTGCAAACTTCAACAGCACCACCATCTTTAACACAAAGCCAAGCCCAACCAGAACCGAATCGAGTTGCGGCCGCATTACTGAATGCCTCTTTAAATCCATCGAAAGAACCGTAAGCAGCGTTAATGGCATCAGCCAAAGCACCAGAAGGTTGTCCACCACCGTTTGGCGACATTACTTCCCAGAATAAGCAGTGATTGTAGTAACCGCCACCGTTGTTTCTTACCGCACCGTTATCGAATCCAGCAACGAGAATTTCTTCAATTGTCTTTCCTTCCAAGTCAGTTCCTTCAATGGCAGCGTTCAATTTTGTTGTGTATCCAGCATGGTGCTTACCATGATGAATCTCCATTGTTCTAGCGTCAATATTTGGTTCTAACGCATCGTAAGCGTATGGCAAATCTGGTAATTCAAAACCCATTTTATCTATGATTTTTTATGATTATTAACTAAGGTTCGCAAATATAACAATCGAGTTATCCGCTTGTTTTGAAGTGTCAATTTTGTGTATTACCAATCCGTTACATTTGGCTTCCCAAAACCGAAATTCATGTACGGAGATATTCAACAGTTTTTAGCGAAGGAACTCAAATCGATTGATGAAGCGGGTCTTTACAAACGAGAGCGAATAATTACTACGCCTCAGGGACCAGAAGTGAAGGTGAGCAGTGGTGATAAAGTTGTCATCATGTGCGCCAACAATTACTTGGGGCTTTCATCTCACCCTAAAGTGATTCAAGGAGCGAAAGACGCATTGGATTCCCATGGTTACGGCATGTCTTCGGTGCGTTTTATCTGTGGAACTCAGGACATCCACAAAAATCTGGAAGAGAAGATATCCGACTTTCTCGGAATGGAAAACACCATATTATATGCTGCCTGTTTTGATGCCAATGGTGGTGTCTTCGAACCTTTGTTCACAGCCGAGGATGCCATCATCAGCGATGAGCTGAATCATGCTTCTATTATAGATGGTGTTCGTCTATGCAAAGCTGCTCGCTATCGCTACAAGCACAGCAACATGACTGATCTAGAAGAACAGTTGAAAGCTGCGCAAGCACAGCGACATCGAATAATTGTAACAGATGGCGTTTTTTCCATGGATGGCGACATTGCCAAGCTGGATGAAATCTGCGACCTCGCTGATAAGTATGACGCCATGGTGATGGTTGATGATAGTCACGCAACAGGTTTTATTGGAAAAACAGGTCGTGGAACCCATGAACACAATAATGTCATGGGCCGCGTTGACATCATTACCAGTACTCTCGGAAAAGCCTTGGGTGGCGCCATGGGCGGATTCACTTCAGGGAAGAAAGAAGTAATTGATATGCTTCGTCAACGTTCGCGGCCATATTTATTCTCCAATTCTTTGGCGCCTTCTATTGTTGGTGCCGCAAGCACTGTTTTCGATCTGCTGAGCTCTACCACAGAACTTCGCGATACACTGGAAGATAACACCAAATACTTTAAAGAAGGTGTAAGCAAAGCAGGTTTTGACCTAAAAGAAGGCGATAGTCCGATTGTTCCGATAATGCTCTACGATGCAAAGTTGGCGCAAGAATTTGCCGATAAATTGCTGGAAAGAGGCATTTACGCCATCGGATTTTTCTATCCAGTAGTAGGGAAAGGACAGGCTAGAATCCGTGTTCAGATATCGGCTTCACACACCAAAGAACATCTTGATAAAGCCATTGAAGCGTTCACTGTTGTTGGCCAAGAACTAGGCGTTATAAAATGAATTATCTACAAACCATTGTTGATTCAAGAAATTAGTAATATCTTCGCAGCCCCAAAATTGGGGAGGAGCGCAAGTTCCAGTAACTGTTAGAAAAGATATTTGAAGTGAAAGCACCTAGCTTGAAAACAATTTCTGCCAACAAAAACACTGTAAACAAAGAGTGGATTTTGATTGATGCCGAAGGTAAGACCCTCGGTCGTTTGGCTTCTACCATTGCTTACCACCTAAGAGGTAAGAACAAGGTCAACTTCACACCGCACGTTGATTGTGGCGATAACGTGATCGTTATCAACGCTGATAAGGTTGTGTTGACAGGAAACAAGCGTGATTCGAAAATCTACTTGCGTCACACAGGTTATCCTGGTGGTCAGCGTTCAAAAACGGTTGACCAAATGTTGGCAAAAGACCCTACCTCTCTTGTAACATATGCTGTCAAAGGCATGTTGCCAAAGAACAGATTGGGAAGAGCCATCTTCAAAAATCTTCACGCTTACGCAGGTGCCGAGCATCCGCATGAAGCACAGAAACCACGCACAATTTCACTTAACTGATATCCAAATTTAGATGGAAGTGATCAATACATTAGGAAGAAGAAAAACCGCAGTTGCGCGCGTTTACCTGAAATCAGGTAAGGGCGCTATCGTGGTAAATGGAAAAGACGCAAAGGAGTATTTCCCAACGTCTATCCTGCAGGATACCATCAGAAGACCATTCAACGTTTTGGAAGTTGATGGCAAGTACGATGTAAAAGTGAACGTTAGCGGTGGTGGAATCACTGGTCAGGCAGAAGCCGTTTCATTGGCCATTTCTAGAGCGCTTGTTCAAGAGAACGAAGAAGTAAAACCAACGCTGAAGAAATTCGGATTGATGACGCGTGACCCAAGAATGGTTGAGCGTAAGAAATTCGGACAGAAGAAAGCAAGGAAGAAATTCCAGTTCAGCAAGCGTTAATCAAGTAAGATATTATTTAACTACGATACTCGAATGGCTCAACCGTCAGTACAGGAAATGTTAGAAGCAGGTGTTCATTTCGGACACTTGAGAAGAAAGTGGAATCCAGCTATGGCTCCGTACATCTTTATGGAGAAGAATGGAACCCACATCATCGATCTTAACAAGACTTCAGCCAAGTTGGATGAGGCTTGCAAAGCCGTTAAAGCAATGGCCAAGTCTGGTAAGAAAATCCTTTTTGTTGCCACGAAGAAGCAAGCGCAAGGAATCATTGCTCGCGAAGCATCTCGTGTAAACATGCCATACGTAACTGAGCGTTGGCCAGGAGGTATGTTGACCAACTTCGCTACTATCCGTAAGGCTATCCGTAAAATGGATGCTATCGACAAAATGTCGGCTGACGGAACGTTTGCTACTATGAGTAAGCGTGAGCGTTTGATGATCACTCGTCAGCGCGAGAAGTTGGAAAGAGACCTTGGTTCTATCAAGGATCTTACTCGTCTTCCATCAGCTCTTTTCGTAGTTGATATCGTGAAAGAGGATATCGCTGTAAATGAAGCTCACAAATTGAACATCCCAACTTTGGCAATGGTTGATACCAATGCAAATCCAAAGGATGTTGATTTCGCTATCCCATCTAACGATGATGCAGCTAAATCGATCGAATTGGTTGTAAAAGCTTTGGCTGACTCGATTGCAGAGGGCCTTTCTGAGCGTAAAGCTGCTAAGAGTAAAGATGAGGAGCCTAAGAAAAAGGCTGACAAGAAAGAAGCGGTTGAAGCTTCAGAAGAAGAAACACAAGATTAATCTCACTATAAATTGGAAGCTACAGTGAAAATTACAGCTGCTCAGGTTAATGAGCTAAGAAAGCAGACAGGTGCTGGAATGATGGATTGCAAGAAAGCCTTGGTTGAGGCTGAAGGCGATTTCGAAAAAGCAGTTGAAGTACTAAGAAAGCAAGGACAGAAAGTTGCTGCAAAGCGTTCTGACCGTGATGCTGCTGAAGGCATCATTCTTGGAAAAGCTGAAGGAAACAAAGCTGTGTTGTTGAACCTAAGCTGCGAGACCGACTTCGTTGCAAAGACTGATGATTTCGTTGGTTTTGCAAACGGTCTTATTGACCTTGTTTTCTCAAACGGTCTTTCTACGGTTGAGGAACTTACTAGCGCCACTTACAACGGCACTCCAGTTACGGATGCAATCACTGAGTTGACAGGTAAGACTGGTGAGAAAGTTGAGATTTCTGGACTTGAAGTTATCGAAGCTGATACTGTTGTTGCTTACAACCACCCTGGAAACAGAGTTGGTGCTATCGTAGGTCTTAACAAAGGTGGTTTTGAGGAAATGGCAAGAGACGTTGCAATGCAAGCTGCTGCCATGGCTCCTGTTGCGTTGAACAAAGACAGCGTTCCTCAAGAGGTTATCGACAAAGAATTGGAGATCGGTAAAGACCTTGCTATCCAAGAAGGAAAACCAGCTGAAATGGCTGAGAAAATTGCTCAAGGACGTTTGGGTAAATTCTTCAAAGAGAACACACTTTTGGATCAGGCATTCATTAAGGATAACAAGCAAAGCGTTGCTGCTTACCTTAAGACTGGTGACCCAGAGTTGACCGTTACAGCATTCAAGCGATTTGGGCTTGGTAGTTAATAAGAGATGAAAAAAGAGGATTTAAATCCTCTTTTTTTTTGCCCTCAATTTTTTAAGATCGTACCATGGATTTGAAGTACAAGAGAGTGCTCCTAAAACTCAGCGGAG
Organism: uncultured Chryseobacterium sp.; assembly: GCA_964457245.1. Classification (GTDB taxonomy): domain Bacteria; phylum Bacteroidota; class Bacteroidia; order UBA10329; family UBA10329; genus UBA10329. The sequence goes on from CAYWET010000064.1 coordinate 13,015, forward strand.
AATCGCTGATGGGAAACAAGCAATTCGGTATTGACCACGACCATCTTGGTCAGTATGCCAAGGAGATCAAAGAAATTATTGACGCTGGTGTTGAGTTGGCCATCGTTATCGGAGGAGGCAACATCTTCCGTGGCATCCAAGCTTCTGAGGGTGGAATGGACCGTGTGCAAGGCGATTACATGGGAATGCTCGCCACGATGATCAATAGCATGGCATTGCAGTCTGCATTAGAAAATGCCGGTATCAAAACCAGGTTGCTTTCTGCAATTAAAATGGATGAGATTGCTGAGCCATTTATTCGCAGAAGAGCTGTCCGTCATTTGGAAAAAGGCCGCGTAGTCATTTTCGGAGCAGGAACTGGGAATCCGTATTTCACCACAGATTCTGCTGCTTCGCTACGCGCAATTGAAGTAGAAGCTGATGTAATCCTTAAAGGAACACGCGTAGATGGGATTTACACAGCCGATCCAGAAAAAGACAGTACCGCTACCAAGTTTGATACCATCAGTTTCAATGAGGTTTATGACCGAGGTCTGAAAGTGATGGATATGACAGCTTTCACCCTTTGCAATGAGAACAAACTTCCGATCATCGTTTTCAATATGGATGAGGGCGGAAACCTTGCCAAGATTGTGAAAGGCGAAATCATAGGAACACTTGTAGAAGGTTGATTTCTTAGAATCCCTATTTTCGACCAAATTTCAGTCATGCAAGAAGAGTTAGAGTTCATTTTTGATGCTGCCGAGGAAGGTATGCAAAAAGCCATTGAGCGATTGGAGCACGAGTTGGCTAGAATCCGAGCAGGAAAGGCAAGTCCAGCCATGTTGAACAGTGTTCAAGTAGAATATTACGGGTCGATGACACCACTAAAGAACATCGCCAACGTTACGACACCTGACTCAAAGACCTTGATGATTCAGCCTTTTGAAAAAGGACTTTTGGAAGAGATTGAGAAAGGAATCATGAGAGCCAATCTTGGTTTCAATCCTGGAAATGACGGTAAGGTTGTTCGCATCAACATTCCACCATTGACGGAAGACAGAAGACGCGACCTGGTAAAGCAGGCCAAAGCTGTTGCTGAGCAAGCTAAAGTATCTATCCGAAGCTCTCGTAAAGAAGCAAATGACGAAGTCAAGGGACTTGAGAAAGACGGACTGTCTGAAGACCTGGCTAAAGATGCGGAAGCAAAGGTGCAGGATTTGACCACTCAGTATTCCAACAAGGTTGACTCCTTGGTAGAGGAAAAAGAAAAAGACATTATGACCATCTGACCTTTAGGTCATGCTGAACTTGTTTCAGCATCTATTTTAGACCCTAAAATGAATTCAGGGTGACAATAAAGCCCCGTTTATTGAGACGGGGCTTTTTTATTTCCTCGGAATCGGAACAATCATCCAAGTTCGCTTCATGTACTCCTCGAAATTGGGGCGTCTTTGAAGAGAGCGCTTGTCCATCATTGGAATACTGATGAAAACGAACATGACGGTAATCGCTAATGCGCCAATTCCCGTCCACCAGTAATCGAAACTAGCGTTGAGTGCGATGAGCCATATGCCCCACCAAGTGAGCATTTCACCAAAGTAATTCGGATGTCGGCTGTATTTCCACAATCCTTCATCCATGTTCTTTCCCTTGTTTTCAGGCTTCTTTCTGAAATTTCTCATTTGCTCATCAGCCACAAATGCAATCACAACTGCTGCAAGTGTCATTACTGCACCAAGCCATCCGATCCAGCTCATTTCAAAGTCTAACTTCATTCCGAAGTAGAGCGGTAGGCACGCTAGGTAGACCATCAATGTTGGGAAGAAATGAATCCCAGAAAAACTGATGAGCCAATACGCCTTGGGGAAATTCTTTCGGAAATCCTGATAGCGCCAATCTTCATGAATCATTCCTGGCCAATCGCGCCAAAAGTTGCTAGTAAGCCTAAGGTTATACAGATGCATCAGAATGAAAAGCACAATCGCTGGAATGGAATCCAACCCGAACAGCACGGCAAAACCCGTAGCGATCACGGCTGGTTTTACACTCCAATACGGGTCGTACATGCTCGAATTATTGAACATCAACGAACTTATGAAGATGAAAACCGTTGCAGCAGCATCCGCGGCTGCCAATCGCCACAGGTCATCCAATTCAGGATACAATCGCCACGTGACCACAGCCACAACCGTGGCCAAAACATAAGCCACGAACTGTATCACAACACTCAATCCTTTGCCTATTTTCATTCCGCTCATGCGATGCAAGATAATCCGATGATTGAATTTTCGGATTGACAAGTAGTAACTTCAACCCATGCTTGAAACCGATTGGAAATTTGCCGAACTGCCCGACCCTGCCGATGTCAAAGAACTGTGTGATCAGCTGGGAATCAAGGAAGATGTGGCGCAACTGCTCATCAACCGTGGAATTACAAATTATGATGAGGCCAAGGCATTTTTCCGCCCATCGCTAGATGACCTACATAACCCATTTCTGATGAAAGGAATGGACGAAGCGGTTGCTCGATTGGAACAAGCATTGGGAAACGGTGAGAAGATTCTCATCTATGGTGATTATGACGTGGATGGAACCACTTCGGTGGCGCTGGTTTACAGTTTCCTGAAAGACCTTGGGCAGGTCGATTTCTACATTCCAGACCGTTACAAGGAAGGCTACGGACTTTCCACCGCTGGAATCGATTTCGCCAAGGAAAACGGCATTTCGCTCATTATCACTTTGGACTGCGGCATACGCGCCATTGATAAAGTGGCTTACGCGAATGAGTTGGGAATTGATGTCGTGATCTGCGACCACCACTTGCCTGGTGCAGAATTACCCGATGCCGTTGCCATTCTCGACCCGAAACAGAAAGGCTGCGAATATCCTTACAAGGAATTGTGCGGCTGCGGAGTCGGGTTCAAACTGCTGCAGGCTTATTGCGAAAAGAACGATTCCGATTTTGACCGATTGGCTTCACGATTAGATCTGGTTGCTGTGGCAATAGCGGCTGATATTGTTCCGATAACGGGCGAGAACCGCATTCTGGCCACGTTCGGGTTACAGAAGATCAATCAGGAGCCGTCAACGGGAATCCGTGCGTTGCTCGAATACACCA
>CAYWET010000065.1:0-15842 GCA_964457245.1 uncultured Chryseobacterium sp.
ATCTCTTCTATTTTCGACACAGCTCCTACCATTAAAACATTCGTTTTACTCTATCAATTCCTTCAACAAGCCTAACGACTTCTTGTTTGGTGTTGTACACCGCAAATGAGGCGCGAACGGTTCCTGGTACTTCAAAGAAGGTCATTACCGGTTGTGTGCAATGATGCCCCGTACGTACAGCAATTCCGAGTTTATCTAAGATTACTCCCGTATCATAGGGGTGAATTCCATCTAACACAAAAGACACTAATCCAGCACGTTCTTTGGCGGTTCCAATGAAACGTAAACCCTTAACATCTCGTAACTGGCTAACTGCAAATCGCGATAGTTCCGCCTCATGTTCCATGATGAAATCGTATCCAACGCTATTGATGAAATCGATGGCTGCTCCGAGCCCGATTCCACCTGCAATGTTGGGCGTTCCTGCTTCAAATTTGTGTGGAAGATCGTTGTAGATCGTCTTCTCGAACGTCACGTTCTTGATCATATCGCCACCGCCTTGCCACGGCTTCATGTCCTTAAGTAACTCTTCTTTCCCGTAAAGCACGCCAACCCCAGTTGGGCCGTACATTTTATGAGCAGAAAAGACATAGAAATCAGCATCCAATTCCTGAACATCCACAGGTGTGTGATGAATGGCTTGCGCTCCATCTACCATCACAGGAATGTTTTCCGCATGCGCAATCTCAATCATCTCCTTTACAGGATTGATTGTCCCTAGTGAATTAGATACATGCACCAGGGAAATCAACTCCGTTTTCGGACCGATTAGCTTCTTGTATTCTTCAATATCAATTTCACCTTCTTTAGAAATTGGAAGCACTTTGAGGTGCGCTCCGTGCTGCTCGCACAACATTTGCCATGGCACAATATTGCTATGATGCTCCATGGCGGTGATGAGAATTTCATCGCCTTTTCGAACCAAACTTGCTCCGAACGAACTCGCCACCAGATTGATTCCTCCCGTTGTTCCTGAGGTGAAAATAATCTCGTGGTCGTGCTCGGCATTGACGAACTTCTGCACCTTCTTGCGCACGTCCTCATAAGCCGAAGTCGCTTCTTGGCTTAATGTGTGCACCCCACGATGGATGTTGCTATTCTCATATTCATAGTAATGAGAGATCGCATCTATGACCGACTTTGGTTTTTGCGAGCTAGCCCCATTATCGAGATAAACTAACGGCTTTCCATTGACTTCGCGTTGAAGAATGGGAAATTGTGCTCGAATGGCATTTATGTCCGTTAGCAACTCGCTCATTACCGCATCTGCTTCAGCTTGCCTTGAATTTTCTTCTCGAGCGAAGCTCGTAATTCCTCGCTTGAAATAGCGTTGAGCACATCGCTTGCGAAAGCCGTGAGCAACAATGCCGTTGCTCCGAATTCATCCAATCCGCGAGCACGCAAGTAGAAAACTGCGTCTTCATCTAACTGACCCGTAGTGCTTCCGTGTGTACAACGCACATCGTCTGCGTAAATCTCCAACTCTGGTTTTGAGTTCATGGTGGCATCATCGCTCAACAGAATGTTGTTGTTTGATTGGTAGCCGTTGGTTTTTTGTGCATCTGGATGAACGAATACTTTTCCGTTGAACACGCCCGTGCTCTTTCCTCCCAAAATGCCACGATAGGTCTCGTTGCTTTCGCAATGCGGAACCAAGTGATCTACCAACGTGTGATTGTCGAACAGTTCTTTGTTGTTCAACATATAGAAGCCGTTCAGATGCGTTTCAATATTTTCACCTTTCAGTCGGATATTGAGATTATTTCTGAGCAGACTTCCACTCAACTGAATGCAATTTGTGGTGAAATTCGTGTCCCGCTGACATTCAACCTCGGTTGTTGTCATCAGGTTTCCTTCGCCAATTTCCTGAACGTAATTCAACTCCAGCCGCGCATTCTGACCAACAAAAACTTCAGTCAGATTATTCAGCAAAGAGCTATTTGAGGATGAACCAGTATAGTGATGCTGAACTTTCAAAGAAGCGTTGTCTTCAACTATTATCAGTACTCGTGTGGCAGTAAACGCTCCATCTTTCAGATTTACACTCTGGTTTAAAACCAATTCATCTTCAATCTGTGTTCCTTTCTTCACCCGAATTACCAACGCTTTCTCGCACAACGAGGTATTCAGAGCAGCATGCGCCTCCTTAGTGTGAATTGCTGTTGAACCAACCAAGGCTTCATCAGTCGACCAAGAAACCCCCACTCCATCAATCGAATTGAAAGAAATGTCATCAGCCGAAACCAAGCTCAAACCATTATCAAACAAACGTCTGATGTTGGTGTATTTCCAATCCTCATGCTTCTTGGATGGAATACCGTTTTCTGCTAAAAAAGCTTCTGCTTTCGTTCGGATATTCTCGAAGGAATTGGGCTTTTCTACACCTTTCACCAACTCGGCCAGAACCGATGTAGTTGTCAGTTCGCTCATGCTTCTGCCGCTACTTCGTCCTTGATCCAATCGTAGCCTTTTTCTTCCAGCTCAAGCGCCAATTCCTTGCTGCCAGAACGGACAATTTTGCCATCGTAAAGCACGTGGACAAAATCAGGTACGATATAATCCAAAAGTCTTTGATAGTGCGTGATGACCACAAAGGCGTTGTCCTTCGATTTGAGCTTGTTCACACCGTTTGCCACAATTCGAAGTGCGTCAATGTCGAGGCCGCTATCTGTCTCATCCAAGATGCCCAACTTCGGTTCGAGCATGGCCATTTGGAAGATCTCGTTCCGCTTCTTCTCGCCACCTGAGAAACCTTCGTTTACCGAACGACCAGCCAAGTTTCCACTCAACTCAACCAACTCTTTTTTCTCTTTCATGTAAGCGAGGAAGTCTTTCGCTTCCAACGGCTCCAAACCGCGGTGCTTTCTGATTTCCGCAACCGCTGATTTCATGAAATTCACGTTGCTCACGCCAGGGATTTCCACTGGATATTGAAACGCCAAGAACAGCCCTTCGCGAGCACGCTCTTCTGGCTCCAAGTCCAACAGGTCTTTGCCATCGAACTCAACTTCACCATCGGTTACTTCGTAACTCTCGTTTCCCGCGAGAACGGAAGCCAATGTGCTCTTTCCCGAACCATTCGGCCCCATGATAGCATGCACTTCCCCTGGATTCACCTCCAAGTTGAACCCTTTGAGGATGTCCTTCTCCTCCACACGGGCTTTCAGATTTTTTATGCTTAGTAAACTCATTTTCAAGATTTCAGATTTGAGACTTCAGATTTCAGATGGTCGGATTTTCTGACATCTGAAATCTGGCATCTCTCATCTCATTTATCCAACACTTCCTTCTAAACTCACCGACAGCAGTTTTTGCGCCTCCACGGCAAACTCCATCGGCAACTTGTTCAACACTTCTTTACAATATCCATTCACGATGAGGCCGATGGCCTGCTCCGTGTCCAAACCACGCTGATTGCAGTAGAAGATCTGGTCTTCGCCCACCTTACTTGTGGTGGCTTCGTGCTCCACTTTCGCGGTCTTGTTTCCACATTCGATGTAGGGGAACGTGTGCGCCCCGCTCGTATCGCTCAACAGCAGCGAGTCGCATTGCGAGAAGTTCCGCGCATTGGTGGCGTTCTTCCCAATTCGCACCAAACCACGATACGAATTGTTGCTCTTACCTGCCGAAATTCCCTTGCTGATGACCGTACTCTTGGTGTTCTTTCCCAAATGGATCATCTTGGTTCCTGTATCAGCCTGCTGATAGTTGTTCGTCACCGCCACGGAGTAGAATTCTCCAATGGTGTTATCGCCTTTCAGGATGGTTGACGGATACTTCCAAGTTACGGCACTTCCCGTTTCCACCTGCGTCCACGAGATCTTGGCGTAATCTCCAGCGCAAATGCCACGCTTCGTTACAAAATTGTAAATACCACCTTTTCCGTTCTTATCACCTGGATACCAGTTCTGAACTGTCGAATATTTGATCTCCGCTCCTTTCAGCGCCACCAATTCTACAACTGCTGCGTGAAGCTGATTTTCATCGCGTTGTGGTGCGGTGCAACCTTCTAAGTAGCTCACGTAGCTATCCTCATCGGCAATTACCAGAGTTCGCTCGAACTGCCCTGTGTTCATCGCATTGATGCGGAAGTATGTGGAAAGTTCCATTGGGCAACGCACGCCTTTCGGGATGTAGCAGAACGAACCGTCTGAGAACACGGCCGAATTGAGCGTAGCGTAGTAGTTGTCGGTGTAAGGAACCACGCTACCGAGGTACTTTTTTACCAAGTCGGGATGGTTCTGAACTGCCTCGCTGAACGAACAGAAAATGATGCCTTTTTCGCGCAGCGTTTCCTGAAAAGTGGTCTTAACCGACACGCTATCAAACACTGCATCAACCGCCACATTCGAACCCACCACGTTCATCAATCGCTTCTGCTCTTCGAGCGAAATACCGAGCTTCTTGAACGTTTCAAGCATCTCCTCGTCAACTTCATCCAAACTGCCTATCTCTGGCTTTTTCTTCGGTGCCGAGTAATAAATGATGTCCTGAAAATCGATCTTCGGATACTTGACATGCGCCCACGTTGGCTCTTCCAATGTGAGCCAATGACGGTAGGCTTTCAATCGCCATTCGGTCAGCCATTCTGGCTCATTCTTCTTGGCGGAAATAGCACGGACAATCTCCTCGTTGAGCCCTTTTGGAAGCTGATCGGCCTCAATGTCGATGCTCCAACCGTACTCGTATTCCTTCTCGGTGAATTCCTTCAGTAATGCATTCTCCTCTGCCATTGCTTTGCTCTTTTATCGCTGCGTAATTACACTGCGAAGCTCTCGCCACAGCCGCATGTTCTGTTCGCATTCGGGTTATTGAAAACGAAGCCTTTGCCGTTCAGTCCACCTGAATAATCCAACTCGGTTCCGATCAAATAGAGAAAGCTCTTTTTGTCCACAACGATTTTCATTCCGTTGTCTTCAAAAACCTTGTCATCTTCCTTGATTTCGGTATCGAAACTCAAATCGTACGACAGGCCCGAACAACCGCCACCCTTTACTCCTACTCGGATAAAAGCTTCGGTCGGGTTCTTTCCTTCCTCTTCCATCAGGCTTTGCGCCTTCTTGACTGCGTTTTCAGAAACTTTAATCATGCTACCTCGATTAACAACTTGTATTTAGAATGGTTCTAAATAAAGACTGAATTTCACCGCAAAAATACCGCGAATAAGGTAGGCGACCAAGCATTTGGTCGATTTGTTTGGAATAATTCTAAATAAGCTACAGCTCCATTACCAGACGAAAACCACCATTGCCACGCTTGTGATGCCAATGGTCGGTGTTTCGATACCAGCGCAAGCAGTAATCTGGCCCACTCATCCAAGATGCACCTCGCGAAACTCGCAGTTTGGCTTTTTCCGTGTTTACGGGATTGTCTTTCGGGCTACGTTGATAGTATTTCTTGTCGTACCAGTCTTGGCAGAGTTCCCAAGCGTTTCCGTTCATATCGTATAATCCAAGTTCGTTCGGTTTGAGTAAGCCAACTTTGTGTTGTTGGTCATTGCCGTTATTCTTGAGCCAAGCGACTTCATAGGCATCATTGCTACCGCTGTACAGGTATCCCTTCGTCTTTTTTCCGCCTTGTGCTGCGTATTCCCATTCGGCTTCGGTTGGTAATCGAAATGACTTTCCTATTCGTTCATTCAGCTTCGCGAGGAATTCCATCAACTGCTCCCAACTGAAATCATTCACAGGACATTTCATGCACGGAATTTCACTTGGATTGTCGCCAGCAATTGCAATCCATTGTTCCTGCGTAAACTCAAATTTCCCGATGTAGAAATCATTGAGGCTGGCCTCGTGTGCTGGTCGGGCGTCTTTCTTTCCTTCATCGCTTCCCATGATGAATGTGCCACCTTCCACGAAAATCATTTCCAAGGAAACCGTGTCGTTGAGTTGGATGGTTTCTGTTTGCGCTGAAGCGTGAAAAAAGAAAAAGGAGAAAAGGGAAAAAGTAAGCACGCAGAGACGCAGAGAATTCAGGAGAAATCCCCCGTCTCGCCCCGACAAATCGGGGTCGAGCCACCCCCTTTTGAAGAGGGAACGAGCTCCTTCCTCCTTTCTAAAGGAGGTGCCGAGGAACGAGGCGGAGGATTTTATCAAAATTCTCATCTCAGGCCGTTTTCGTATTCATACAACATGCCGAATTGAATGAACATTCCCAATCCGAACGGACGACCTTTTTGCACGCCTCTATTTAGGTAATAGTCCTTATCGCCAATGCAGGTTCCTGTGCAGACATTTGTACACGTGAGGCCGTTTTTCGTTTGCTCGGTTGAATGTTTGTACAACCCTTCGTAAGCCTTTTCTACTGCCGCGTTGTAGATTCTATCATCCACAAGTTCGTGCTTCAAGGCAGACAGAATACCGTAGGCGAACATGGCGGTACAGGAACTTTCAATCCAGTTTTCTGGGTCATCTTTTCTTACAGGAAGTTGATACCAATGCCCGGTTTTCTCATCTTGCAATTCTGGAAGGTTTACAACCATTTCTTCCAAGTAACCTGCAAGTTCTTTCCATAATAGATCGTTTTGCGGAATAACATCCAAAGCATCGGCAAGTGTTACATACAGCCAACCGTTGCCACGACCCCAGATTTCTCCACTAACCCGTGTTTCATCATCTGGCCAGCCCATCTGTCCGCAGAAATAGGGAATGGCGTCTTTGTCGTTGGCATCCCAACCGTGGTACCAAAGACCCGTTTTTTCATCGCGCAGCTTTTCGCGGTGCAATCGGAATTGATTTACCAATTCGTTCAAATACTTTTCATCGCCCGTGGCGCGATACATGGCAATCATGAACTGTCCGATCATGAAAACGGTATCATCCCATAGCTCCAACGTGGTTGGCAAATGTGAAATCGCTCCTTCTGGCGTTCTTCGAACTTTCAGATACTGTTCGTAGATCTTATCGCACTTGGCTTTATAGAATTCATCGCCCGTTTTCTCGTACAGAAACGCCATTCCCAGACCGGAAGCCACACCGTTTGGCGTTTTTCCGTTGGCGCGAGCTTTGGTCCTGTTCATTGCTTTCTCGATGTAATCGAAGTACTTCTGTTTCTCCAGCGAATCGACCTGATCGTAGCGCTTCACCATCGTATTCAGGAAAGCTGCATGTTGCCAAGACCAAACGTATTTGGAAGCAGGCAAATACGACTGCATGGAGAAGGTTTCCACGCTATCGACCCAAGTCTGTGCTGTAAGATTTACGGAGAAAAGGAGAAACGAAAAAAAGAAGAACCGCTTCATTACAGGACGTTCAGCACCTGCTCTTTTATCTTTTCGAGCTCATCCTTCATTTGAACTACAATTCGCTGTATTTCTGCGTGATTGGCCTTGGAACCGAGCGTGTTTATCTCGCGGCCCATTTCCTGTGAGATGAACCCAAGTTTACGACCAGAAGCACCGCCAGCGGCCATAGTTTCTTCAAAGTACTTTAGGTGCGCGGTCAAACGGACTTTCTCTTCCGTGACATCGAACTTCTCTACGTAATACATCAACTCAGATTCGAGTCGGCTTTCATCTAACGTGACTTTGTCTTTGAGTTCTTCAAAACGATCTATCATACGCTGGCGAACGGTTTCGATGCGCTCGCCTTCGTATTGCTCAACCTGCGTCATCAATTCTCGAATATTCGAAACTCGGTCATTCAGATCATTGGCCATCTGCTGACCTTCGGTGGCTCGGAAGTCTTGGAAGTTTTTAACCGCTTCCATCATCACACTAACCGCAAGATCAATCTCTGCTTGTTCCTTTTCCTTGCGCTCTTGCTGCATCACCTCAGGCAGTTTGAGCACGTTTGCCAACAAGGCTGATTGATCCAAACCTTGCTTCTCGGCAGCCGCCTTGATCATCTCCGCGTAGCGGTCAAACAATTCCTGATTGATAGACAATACCTTATCGTCACTCACGCCCTCGGCATAAACCGCAATATCAACCTTACCGCGAACCAACTCTGACGCGAGGTTTTTGCGCAACTCCATTTCCTGATCGCGAAGCGCGGAATTGAGCCTCAAGTTGAGGTCGAGTTGCTTGCTATTTACCGAGCGGACCTCGGCCGTGTACGTAGTATGCTTATAATTGCCCTGCGCCTTGCCGAAGCCTGTCATTGATAGGATCATGGGCGCGAATTTACGGATACGAATTACGAATCGCTTGCGAATATGACGAATTGCGAATTGGCTACGAATATTTCGAATAATTGATGGTGGCAGAAGCGCAACCGATAGTGATTTACACCGATGGCTCAGCCTTGGGGAATCCTGGCCCAGGAGGGTACGGCATTTTGATGTTGTATAAGAATCGGAAGAAGGAAATTTCTCAAGGTTACCGCCTCACGACCAATAACCGAATGGAGTTGTTGGCCATCATAGTAGCGCTGGAATCGTTGAAGGTTTCTGACCGAGATGTGCTGATCTATTCCGATAGCAAATACGTAATCGACAGCGTGACCAAAGGTTGGGTTTTCGGATGGGTAAAGAAGGGTTTCAAAGGCAAAAAGAACGCTGACCTGTGGAGACGTTTTCTACAGATATATCCGAAGAACAAGGTCAAGTTTGAATGGGTGAAGGGTCACGCGAACAATCCAGGAAATGAGCGGGTAGATAAACTCGCTGTGGCCGCGTCCAACAACAAAAAGAATCACTTGGTGGATGAGGGTTACGAAGCCTCGCAAGAAGACGGTAAACTTCTGTAAAAGAAAAAGCCGCTACAGAATTGTAGCGGTCTTGTTCCCCTTAAATTCTTGGTATCAGTACAAGACCATGACGGTTCCTGTATTGTGGAGTTTGCCGTTCGGGTATTCCTTTCCTTCCCAAACCTCACCATCCACAAACTCAGCATTGATCTTCCATACGTATGATCCTTGCGGTACAGTTTGTCCTTTGTAGTAACCATCCCAACCTTCGGCAGGACCGCCATTGCTAATTGCCGTAGACTCCCAAAGCAAGTTGCCCCAATTATCGAATATCCAAAGATGATATTTCGCAAGTCCAGTTCCTTTCGGAAGGAATAATCCAGCTTCTCCTGGATCATTTGGTACAACCGCATTCGGCACCCAAAGTGTGGTCATCAGATCTACGCTGATGTACGCCAAGGCCGTGTCGGCACAACCATATTCATTGATTGCGGTCAACGTTACATTGTAGCCACCGTAATTCGGGTACTCATATGTTGGCGAAAACTCATCCGTCTGATATCCATTGCCGAAATCCCAGTTATAGAGGTCGGCTCCGGTTGAGTTGTTGTAGAACACATAGGTTGTATTAGAATCTATTGGCTCTGCGGTAAACTCCGCAACTGGCGATGGATAAGCCGAAACTGAAGCATCCAACGTCAAGGTATCTACACAACCTCCGTCTCCAGTCACTATCAACGAAACATCATAGAATCCTGGTGTGTCATACAAATGGGTCGGATTAGGAAGGTTTGATGTCGTACCATCTCCGAACACCCAAGTATAGTTTAATCCTGGTCCGCTGTTGTTGTCAAAATTGACCAACAACGGTGCACATCCTTCAGTATTTTGAAGAGTGAAGTCAGCAACAGGAACATCATCAATTATAACCGTTCCAGTAGCTGTGTCAGAACAGCCTCCGGCAGATGTTGCAATAAGCGTAATGGTGTATGTTCCAGCATTTTCGTACTCCGCAGTTGGATTCTCCTCGAACGAAATATTGCCACCGCTGAGGAACCACTGATAGCTGGTTGCGCCTGTACTCAAGTTTGTGAAATCAACCGTAGTTGGCAACACGCAAGGAACATCAGCTTCTGTGCTGTAATCTGCCACAGGAACTTCGGCAATATCAACCAAGACACTTGCCGGTGCAGAAGGACAACCGCTTTGATCGAATACCTCAACCGTGTATGTGGTTGCAACAGACGGGCTCACAACTTGCGATGCGCCCAATCCCAGACCATTATCCCATGAGTAAGAGTAATTACCAGCTCCACCTGTGGCAGAAGCTGTTATCGTAATGCTGCCACCTGGACAAACCGCGGTATCTGAAGTAACGGTAACCAGAATCTCTTCAGGTTCTCCAATGGTAATCGTATCAGAATACTGACAGTTGTTCGCATCGGTGGCTACGAAAATGTAATCTCCAGCCTCAAGATCAGTTGCCGTGTTTCCTGTCTGACCGATTCCAACCCAAGCGTAAGTATAAGGAGCCGTTCCGCCTTCCACCAGCACGGTTGCTTCACCGTCATCTCCTCCAAAACAAGTTGCATCTGTAACGGTTTGCTGAAGCAATTCAATCGAATCTGGCTCAGTGATGGTCACCTGCAAACTATCCAAACAGCCGTTTCCATCTGTTACGTAAGCCGTATGCGTTCCAGCTGATAGACCATTTGCAACGTAACCGTTGTCGCCATTACTCCAAGTAGCTGTGTAAGGAATGGTTCCACCTGCCACATCGATTTCGGCCTGCCCGTTCGTCAATCCATTACACGTTACATTGTAAAGCGTGTCAATAGTGACGGTAATTGGGTCAGGCTCGGTAAGCGTGAACATGAGTGTAGTATCACAGCCACCAGCATCGGTAATGGTTACCATGTGCGAGCCGGCTCCAAGACCTTCCGCCAACGAATCCGTATCATTGTTCGACCATAGATAAGTGTACGGTGCAGTTCCGCCAGAAACCGTAACGAGTGCTTCGGCATCTTCAATTCCATTACAGCTAACCTCGGTTAGAATATCCAATTGAGCCTCGATTGAAGTTGGCTGACCCACCGCTACATTCAATGACCATGCACAACCGTTGTCATCCACAACCTGAACCTCGTAAACTCCCGCATTCAATCCAGTTACGGTTGGACCCGTCTCGTTGATGTCTGGCCAAGTGTAGTTGTAAGGTGCAGTTCCACCCATTGCCTGAACGGTGATTTCACCATCCTGAGCCCCGCTACATGTTGCATCGATTACCGTGTCAACCGTCATGATCAACATATCAGGCTCGGTAACGACCGCGGTAAGCGTATCGGTACAGCCATTGGCATCTGTTACTTCTAAGAAGTAGGTACCAGCGCCCACTGGGTTAAGATCCTGTGTGGTTGAATCATTCGACCAATCGTATGTGTAAGGTGATGTTCCGCCCGTCACACTTACATCAACAATTCCGTTGATTTCCTCAAAACAGTTCACATTGATCACCTGCGCGAGCGAGGCATCCAATTGCAACGGCTGTGTAAGCTGCAATGAAATTGAATCCTGACAGCCGTTCAGATCAGTGGCTACAACCTGATAAACACCAATTCCAAGGCTATCAGCGGTTGGGCCTGTCTGTCCGTCAGACCATGTGTAAGTGAATGCAGGAACACCTCCAATTGCTTCAACCGTGAATGCTCCATCCTCGCTACCATTACAGCTTATAGCCACCGTGTCTATCGCATTCAGTTCGATTTCGTCTGGTTGTACTAGCTCAACGCTATCCGTGAGGGTACATCCATTCGCATCGGTAATCTCAACGATGTAAGTTCCAGCGCCAAGGCTATCAAGGTCTTCAGTTACGGCTCCACCCGTCCACAGATACGAGTAAGGCGCAGTTCCTTCCGTTACGGTAAGGTCAATTGAACCATCTTCCAAACCGAAGCAAGAAATCTGGTAACCGTTATAATCCGAAGTTGAAATGGCAGAAGCCAATCCATCTGGTTCAACCAAAGTGATTGAATCCGTGGTCATACATCCGTTAGCGTCAACAACAGTATAGATGTAAGTTCCTGCGGTGAGACTGTCGATGTCTTCAGTCATGTCGCCATTATTCCAGCTTACCGCATATGGCGTAGCTCCACCTGAAATGGTCAGATCAATCCAACCATCAGCGGCACCTCCGCAAGAAATGTTCACTCCGTTGTAATCGCTTACCAACGAATCAACATCCAATCCATCCGGCTCTGTCAATGTGATACTATCCAAGTAGAAACATCCATTGTCATCGGTAACCGTTACCACATACGTTCCTGCCTCAAGCCCAGTCAGATCTTCATCAGATGATGTATATCCATTCGGACCTGTCCAAGCAAAATCATAGCTAGCACATTCCTGGCCTCCGATCACATTGATGTTGATTGCACCATCAGAAGCTCCGTTACACGAAACATTCGCGCCTCCAACAAACTCAGGCGAAGTAAGACTGTCGGTCTCCAATTCATCCGGTTCGGTTAGGGTAATTGTTCCAAGGACTGATGTTCCATTCGCGTCAGTAACGGTAACGGCATGCAGACCTGCTTCCAGACCAATTGCCGTCTGCGTGGTTTGACCGTCTGTCCATTGGTAAGTGTAAGGCAAACATCCACCCGAAACATTGGCCGTAGCCTCGCCATCAGCTGCGGCATTACAACTCAGGTTATATCCACATGGCCCTTCGGGAGAAGTAACATTCACCACAACAGGCGATGGCTCGATGGTAATGTCGAATGAGCACGAAACGCTGTTGCTGGATTGATCTGTTGCTGTGTAGGTAACAGTAGTTGTTCCAACCGGGAAGTTATCTCCAGGAACGAAATCACTTGTAAGCGTCACGCTACAGTTGTCGTCAGCTGTAGGTTCTGTCCAGAAAACCTGAGGCGAGCAATCGGAGCTATCAGGTACAATTAACGTATCAGTTGGGCAATTCAAAATGACTGGCGCAATGGTATCGAGAACAGTTACTTCGCTCACGCAGAAGTTCTGATTTCCATTCACATCAACCACGGTAACTACCACCAGATTGGAGCCGATATTGGCGCAAGTAAACGTCTCTTGAGAAGAGAAGATGGTATCAATGGCACAGTTGTCTTCAGAGCCATCGGCCAACTCTCCGGCAGATACGTTCACCAACCCGTTTCCATCCAAAATTACCGTGAGGTCGATACAATTAGCGGTTGGAGGAACATTATCCTCAATCGTAACCGTTCCAGTACAAGTTGATGTGTTTCCATTGTTGTCTTCAACTGTAAGTGTTACCGTGTTCGGGCCAACATTAGAGCAATCGAAACTGGTTATATCGGCAGTGAACCCAAGAATTCCACAGGCATCGTTCGAGCCGTTGTCAATCTCTTCAGCCACGATGGTGGCATTTCCATTCGCATCAAGTTGTACAGTAATGTTCTGACAAACAGCTACTGGGGCAATGGTATCAAGAACCGTAACGGTTGCGTTGCAACTGCTCACGTTTCCGTTCACATCCTCCACCGTCAATACAACCGGATTCGGACCAACTCCTGAGCAGGTGAAGTCACTCGGGGTGACATACATCGTATCGATAGCACAGTTATCCGTACTTCCAGCATCAACATCAGACGCTGCAATACCCACATTTCCATTGGCATCCAGATAAATGGTCAAGTCTTGACAAATGGCTGCAGGCGGTAGATTCTCTTCAACCAATACGATTCCAACACAGGTTGAGCTATTTCCGCTCTGATCAGTAACTGTCAGTGTAACCGGGTTAGGTCCTATTTCAGAACAATCAAACGTGTCCTCATCAATATCCAGACTGGCAATTGTGCAATTGTCTGATGAGTTCAGATCAATGTCTTCGGCTGTGATTGTAACCGAACCGGTAGAGTCCAACTGAACAACCATCGGAGTACACGAAGCAGTTGGTGGAATAAGATCCTCAATTGTCACCTCAGAAGTACAAGTTGAGCTGTTTCCGTTCACATCGGTAACGGTCAATGTAACCGTGTTTGCACCGAGAACCGAACAATCGAACATGGTCATATCCAACGTGAAGGTGTCAACCTCACAGTTATCGAATGAGCCGTTCTCAACATCAGCAGGATCAATGCTTGTCATTCCGTTGGCGTCAACCTGAACGGTTATATCCTGACAAACCGGAGTTGGATCAATTGTATCGAGCACCGTAACGGTAGCCAAGCACGTACTGCTGTTTCCGTTGTTATCAGTCACAGTAAGCGTTACGAGATTTGGGCCGATATTATCGCAGTTGAATACATCTTGATTAACCGTGATCGTATCGATTCCGCAATTCGAGTTACTACCAGCGTTAATGTCAGCGGCAGCCAAGAAAGCCTGACCCGCAGCATCTGTGTAAATGGTCACGTCCTGGCAATTAACAGACGGGTCAATGGTATCCTGAACCGTTACAGTCGCATCGCAAGTTGAAACGTTTCCGTTCACATCAACCACGGTAAGCGTAACCGGATTGTCGCCTACACTGGCACAATCGAAAATCGTTTGACTGACGCTCATTGCATCAATTCCACAAGCATCAGTGCTACCGCCATCGACATCGGCAGCAACAATAGTTGCAGAGCCAGTACCATTCAACTGAACCGTAATGTCTTGGCAAACCGCATTAGGAGAAATTGTGTCGAGAACCGTAACCGAAGCTTGGCAAACATCCGAGTTTCCGTAAAGGTCTGTTACAGTAAGTGTGACTTGGTTACCACCAATGTTCGAGCAATCGAAATCAGTGATGTTGACCGTCATCGTATCGATTCCGCAATTGTCAGTAGAACCATTGTCCACGTCCAATGCGCTGATAGTTACATCTCCATTCGCATCCAAATAAACCGTGATGTTCTGGCAAGCCAACAGCGGATCAACCTCGTCAACAACTGTTGCAGTTGATGTACAGGTAGAAACGTTTCCGTTTACATCGGTTACCGTCAACTCAACCGTGTTCGGGCCAATGTCTGAACAATCGAAGTTGTTCACATCAATGGCAAGCGACTGAATTCCACAGTTATCGAACGAGCCATCATCAATATCGCCAGCAGCAATTACTGCAGTTCCGTTTCCGTTCAACTGAACCGTGATGTCTGTACAAACAGCGGTAGGTGCAATCGTGTCTTCGGCAGTCACCGTAGCAATACACGTGCTGATATTTCCATTCACATCCCAAACCGTCAACACAATTGAGTTCGTTCCAACATTATTACAGTTCAGCGAAGTTGGTAACACATCCAAGCTATCAATTCCACAGTTGTCGGTAGAACCACCATCAACAAGGAATGGCGAGATGATGGTTGTACCATTTGCGTCCAACTGAACAGTAATGTCATCGCAAAGTGCAGTTGGGTTTTCATTGTCCTCAACAGTCACAGTCGCATCGCAAGTCGAAACATTTCCATTCACATCAGTAACCGTTACTGTTACCGTGTTTGAACCTATGGTAGAACAATCTAACGTGGTATTCAGCTGACCGCTATCAACGGTAATTGAAGCGATTCCGCAATTGTCAGAAGAGCTTCCGCCCAACGAAGACGCGTCAATTACAACATCTCCATTCGCGTCAAGATCAACCGTAATATCATCACAAACGGCTGTTGGAGGAATAGTGTCCTCAACAGTTACGGTCGCATCGCAAGTTGATACGTTTCCGTTCACGTCAGTTACCGTCAGAGTAACTGTATTTGCGCCTACTTGTGTACAATCAAAGTCCTGAGTTGTGTTTCCGTTGTCGATTTCGAGTGAAGCAATGCCGCAGTTGTCGTTGCTACCTCCATCGATGTCCGCTGATGTAATGGTCAATTCGCCATTGGCATCCAACTGAACTGTAATATCTTGACAAACTGCATTTGGAGAAACCGTGTCTTGAACCGTAACCGTTGCATCGCAAGTAGAAACATTTCCGTTCACATCGGTTACCGTCAGCGTAACTGTATTTGCCCCTACTTGAGAACAATCGAAATCCTGTGTGGTGTTGCCGTTGTCGATTTCCAAAGAGGCAATTCCACAGTTGTCATTGCTACCGCCATCAATATCTGCTGAAGCGATTGTCAATTCGCCATTGGCAGCCAATTGAACCGTGATGTCTTGACAAACTGCGTTTGGAGAAACCGTATCCTGAACCGTAACTGTTGCATCACAAGTAGAAACGTTTCCGTTCACATCAGTTACGGT
>CAYWET010000066.1:0-13928 GCA_964457245.1 uncultured Chryseobacterium sp.
ACAATACGCTAACGGGAAACGTGAACTGCATGCCGCCCTCAACTCCGAGAAGGTTTTTGCAGATGTTCACCAAAGCACATCGGTTGCCTGAATTGCTGCTGATGAACAAGGTCATCAACGCATCGCAAAAAATTGTTGACAACCACGAGACGGAATTGACACTTGGTCAGTTTATGGATAAGCTGAATCTGAGCGGCAAACAACGGAATGATTTCCTCAAACCATTGCTTTCTGGTGTTTGGGGCAGCCCGTTCGACCAAACCGAAGATTTTGCCATTTATCCGTTGATGAAATACTTGGTTTATCACAAACCAAGTGGTTTAAGCGGGTTTGAATGGAAAGTGATGAAAGGCGGTGTAAAGCAGTACATTCAATTGATGGCTGATAGCTTGAAGAACACGGAAATTCTTGTGAAGGATGGTGTCAAGCATGTTCAACCGAATTCTGAAACTGGAAAAGTTTCGGTGACATCAGAAAGCGGAAAAAACTTTGAGTTCGATAAGTTAATTATTACCGCTGGTGCGAGAGATGCGCAACTGATCTTGAAAAACACCAACGGAATTGACGAAGTAAAGAAAACGCTGGGTCGGTTCGAGTACTATTTGGCTACGGTCTGCACCCATAGCGACACACGCTTCATGCCTCCAAACAGAAAAGATTGGAGCGTGGTGAACGTATTGCATAAAGGCAAGCATGCCGATGCCACCATTTGGGATGGCTGGAACACGAACCAGGATGTATTTGATAGTTACATCAACGAAGGAGACGACCCAAAACATGTGCATCACGTTTCTGAGTGGTGGCTGCCTTGCGAAACACCCGACTTTTTCCGAGCGCAGAAAGAACTCGAAAAAGTGCAAGGAACGCAGAACATTTACTTCGGTGGAGATTACACACAAGACATCGGCTCGCACGAGAATGCTATTGAATCTGCCGTAGAAGCCTGCAAGCGCATTTGGCCTGAAAGTGAGCGGTTAAAGGAGCTAACGCACCTCTGAAATTATCGAGAATCAATTACCTTGACTTATCTAACCAGCGCAACCAAGTCATGAGCTCATCTTTGGAAAGTCTTAAAAAGGAAAAAGAAAAACGGATTGAAGAGTACGAAACTCAACTGAAAGAGTATGAGGAAACCTTCGAATCTATCCATGTACCAATAGGTATTTCATTACTCAAATGGTCGGGATCTTGGGTATGGAGAAACTTATTACGAGTACTGTCGATTCTGCTGGCGGTCATTTTTATCATTTCCGTATTCCGTCTTGAGGGTTCAATTGATAACTATCTGAAGGAAAAAGGTGTTGACTTGAGTTTAGACTTCATCCTTCCAAGCATTTTTAACCTAGGGTTGGTCATAAGCGTTATCGTAATTTGGAAACTTGCCAGTCTCCAAAAAAAGCTCTCGAAATACGACCAAATCATAAATTCGCTTAGCGACCTTCTCGAACGCATCATTGAAAAACAAAAACAACACATTTCAGACGAAAAGGCGATCTATTCTGGCATTATAAGTTCAATGGAAAAAAATAGCCGACCTTCCTCCGATAATGAATCCAATCAACCGAATCAATGAGTATTCGATCAAATGATGAGATTCTCCATGGCGTCATTGTCGGGTTCAGAAACCTGATAAAAGACCGGTATCAATACGAGAAGATTGCTGCCAAGTACGATATCCCAGATTCGTTTGATGAGGACAGAATGAACCGCTATCGCGACTTCTTTCTGGAGCAGATGTATCCTACTCCGGAAGACCGAGAGGTGCTGAATGATGCATTTGCCAGTTTGGACAACTACCTCACGCATCCCGATAAATTGCTGAAGATCCTATTCGATTCGGCCGCCATTGTTTTCCGTCATGGTAAGAGTATTCCGAAGCTGATGGGGGCTGGAATAAAAGGCTTTCGTTCATTCAGAACAGCAACGGGTTTTGAAGAAAAGCTGGTTCGCAAGGCAAAAAGCAGCGGCAAGCTTCCACCCTATTCCAATGATGACATCAACTCGTTCATAAAAGCATTGCGCAGAAAAGAAATTGACGGGTTTATTGAGAACGTGCGCGATCTACTTGAAATTCTTTACGACCGTGCGCTGGTTCGCGAAATCATTACCATTACTCAAGAGCTGATAAAGCGTATGAAAAAATCGCCAAGGCGTTATTCTGAGGCTGAAATTGCCGGATTGGAAGTTGGTATGAACATGATGATAGAGGGCAATAAATTGTTCGATGAGCTTTCGCGAGATGACCAACTTCGCATTTTCGACATCATCATTCATATTGAAGTTGATGTGCTTGAGGAATTGTTTGCCGATCAATGAAACGGATTCTGGCCATAAGCGGTTCTGCAAGCGAAAACGGCTCCAACTTTCGTTTACTGCAAGCAATTGCATCGGCCTTTTCGGATGAATTTGAACTCGGACTTTACGATAAGCTACCCAGACTACCATTATTCACACCGCAGCAACTTAAAGAAGGAATTCCTGAATCAGTTGTGGAACTGAAGCAGAAAGTGGCGGATGCTGATGCTATCATCATCTCAACGCCAGAATACCTACACAACATACCAGCCGTGCTGAAAAACGCGTTGGAATGGATGACCGAATCAGGAGAGTTAGCAGATAAACCCGTGCTGCCGATAACATTTACACCGCACGAACCTCGTGGCGAATACGCCATGATATCGCTTCTACAATCTCTTAAAGCAAGTAAGGCTAAAGTTGTAGTCGAATTACCGTTGTACAGGAATGAGTTTCTGATTGAAAACGGTAAATTCATTTTTAGCGCTGAACAGAAATTCCTGTTGCGCGAGGCACTCAATCTGCTTTGAGAATGAAAACGTTAGAACTTTACAACAGGTTATCAGGCTATCCTTACGGGAAACACATTTTCGCTTATTTCTTCTGCCGAAAGCTGCCCTATTTCTTCTCTATAAAACCGCTAGTAACCCAACTTGAAGTGGGAAAAGCCGTGGTTCAGATGAAAGAACGCAGAGCTGTTCACAACCATTTGCGCGGAATCCACGCCATTGCACTTTGCAATTTGTGTGAAGCCGTTATGGCCATGGTTACGGAAGCCACCATTCCGAAGAACCTGCGCTTTATTCCTGTTGCGATGACGGTTGAATACAAGAAGAAGGCAAAAGGTGTTATTCGTGGTATTTCGGAGATAAAACCAGAAGATTTCAAAGTAGGGAAAGTAGATGTTCCTGTAGATGTCTTTGATGAGAATGACTTCAATGTCATGAGTGCGATAATTACACTTGACGTGAAGGAAAAGTAACCTCGTGACACCGTTCATAAGTCTGGGGTTTTACGTTCACTTTACAAGACTTTAGTTCACCACCGTCCTGTAATTTTGAATCATGGAAGTCATTGAACTGAGCCATGAGATCTGTTACAGAAGTTTGGACGAGCTTCTGGAAGACCTGTGCCCGCGGGCATCGTTATTGGCCTTGAGTTCGGTTACAATCAAATCGCAAATTCCGCCTCACAATGCCGCCTTGGCCATTTTGTCTAAAGAGAATTTGATTCTTGTTCAGGACATCCAAAATGCAATAGACTATATAAGTGCCGACAATCTAATAGTGATTGCGCTTGATGGTATTCAGGAAGTTGGTTTTGACGATGGTTGGTTGGCGCTTAAGCTAAAAGATGAACCTGGTATGGTTCTAGAAGAAAGCAAACTTGATTCTGAACTGCGCCAAATTGGAGGATTTGCCACCTCATTTTCAACCTTGTGCGTAGCCATTGAATTACTTGTAGGATTTAAGAATAGCAAGGAATTGCCTGATCTTGAACCAGCCGCAAATCCAGTCGTGATTCCAACCCCATCTGAAGTTCAAACTCCGCATGTTAACAATCAGAGTTTCCAAACCGTAGAAAAGCCGGTTGAGAAACAAAAGTCAGGTTGGATCTTGCCGATAGTTCTCTTTGTCGTTTTCGCTGCTATCTGTTTTTTCCTTTGGATCAATTGGAACAAACCGGCTCAAGAGCCTGCTGTGATATCAGAAGCCGTGACAACTTCAATTACTGGCCCGCAATCAGTAAACAGCGAAACTGTGCTTGTTTCCAACTCCGATCCAATAGAGGAAAACGTAGATTCTGAGCAGTCTACAAAGGCGGTCCCAATCGTATCACCTGCTAAATCCAACGTTCTAAAGGCTTCCAGTTATAAGGAAACCATTTACGGTGAAGTGTGGCCGAATGACTGGATCAGTTCATCTGATGCTAAGAAGGATATTCAAGTTAGCGTTACGAGTAAAGGCTCATTGTATCAGGTTGAATATTCGGTGAACGGAGACCCGAAGCAAACGCTGTTTGTGGTGCCGAATCAAACGCGGTCAAAACAATTGAGCACTACTCTTTCAGCAGAGAATATCCATTCATATTCCAATCCTTCCTCTGACGATGCTGTTCATGTTGATGTCATCAACGGAACACTTGACAAACTGATTGCAGAAACTCCCGAATCAATAGAACTACGCATTTCAATTGAATCTGCGAGCTATGCGGCTGCGTTCAGGTTTTGATTCTGTTTTGCCTCTATGACCAAAGAAGAAATCTTCTGCCCAAGCAACAGTCAAGAATGGCGCAATTGGCTGGAAGAGAACCACGATAAAAAGCAGAGCATATGGCTGATCTGCTACAAGAAAAGCTCCGACAAACCAACATTGGATTGGAGCGATGCAGTAGACGAAGCGTTGTGTTTCGGGTGGATTGACAGCACAAGACGCTCTATCGATGTCGAAAGCTACATGCAGTATTACGGCAAGCGCAAACCGAATAGTATGTGGAGCAAAATCAACAAACAGAAAGTTGAAAAGCTGATGGCCGATGGTCGAATGACTAAGGCTGGTTTGGCTGCCATTGAAGTTGCCAAACAGAACGGCTCGTGGACGATTCTCGACCAAGTGGAGGAACTCATCATTCCTAGTGACCTTGAAGCCGCTTTCTCAAAACACGATGGTTCTAAAGACTTTTATCTGAGCCAGAGCAAATCGGTTAAAAAGATGATGCTCTCTTGGATTGTGCTTGCCAAGCGGGACGAAACCCGTCAGAAGCGCATTACTGAGATTGCTGAATGCGCGAGTAAGGGAATGAAGCCGAAGCATTTTAGCTAATCATCTCCACAAAATCCTCCTCAGAGATAATTGGAATACCAAGGTCTTCTGCTTTTTTGAGTTTGGAAGGACCCATTTTATCACCTGCCAAGACGTAATCCGTTTTCTTGGATATAGAGCTCACATTCTTGCCTCCGTGGCGTTCTACTTCGGCTTTTATCTCATCACGGCTGAACTGAGAGAATACACCCGAAACCACAAACGTTTTTCCTTCTAACGCATTGGAAACTGGGCCTTCGACTTCTTCCATTTCGAACTGCAATCCGTGGTCTTTCAGTCGATGGATAATGGTTCGGTTGCGTTCGTCTGCAAAGAACTGTAGGACACTTTCCGCAATGCGGTCGCCTATCTCATCTACCGCTACCAATTCTTCCTGAGAAGCAGCCATCAACGCATCAATATTCTTGAAATGCTTGGCAAGTTTCTTAGCAACAGTCTCTCCTACGTAGCGAATACCAATCGCAAATAGCACTCTTGGAAACGCAACTTGCTTGGAAGCTTCCAAACCTGCCAACAAGTTCGTGGCGCTTTTATCAGCCATGCGGTCCAATGTTACTACTTGCTCGTAGGTGAGCTCGTAAAGGTCGGCCACGTTTTCCACCAATCCAGCATCATAGAACTGCTGCACTGTCTCTGCTCCCAATCCGTCCACATCCATAGCCTTGCGACCAATGAAGTGTTCCATTTTACCCTTTATCTGAGGCGGACAGCCCAACTCATTCGGGCAGAAATGCTGTGCTTCTCCTTCTTTGCGTTTCAGTTCTGTTCCACATTCTGGGCAGTTGTGAATGAACTCCACCAACGGAAAATCAGCTTGTCTTTGTTTCAGATCAACCCCAACAATTTTTGGGATGATCTCTCCTCCTTTCTCTACCTGAACCATATCTCCGACATGCAGGTCGAGTTTGGCTATTTGGTCGGCATTGTGGAGTGAGGCACGTTTAACAGTTGTTCCAGCCAATAGTACGGGTTCTAAGTTGGCCACAGGTGTAATGGCTCCTGTTCTCCCAACCTGATAGGTTACTTCATTCAAACGTGTAACGGCTTGTTCCGCTGCAAATTTGTATGCAATGGCCCAGCGTGGCGATTTGGCCGTAAAGCCCAACTCATCCTGGTCATCCAAGCTATTAACCTTGATGACCACCCCATCAATCTCGAAACCGAGGTTATGACGTTCAGTGTCCCACTTTTCCAGATACTCGAACACTTCATCGGCACTCTTGCACAAACGCATGTGTTCCGAAACCTTGAAACCCCACTCTTTCAGCTTCATCAGGCTATCGTAATGCGTATCGGCAATGCGTTCATCTGCCAAACCAGCGTATAGGAAGCAATCCAACCCACGGGAAGCAACAACCGCGCTATCCTGCGATTTAAGCGTGCCAGAGGCGGTATTCCGAGGGTTGGCATACAATGGTTCGCCTATCTCCTCCCTTTCGTGGTTCAGTCGGTCGAAATTCTCCCGTGGGAAATACACTTCACCGCGCACCTCAAACTCATTCGGGAAACCACTTCCCTTTGCTTGCAACGGCAAACTGCGGATGGTGCGGATATTGGCCGTGATCTCATCTCCCTGAACGCCATCGCCACGTGTAATGGCCTGTGTCATCTTACCGTCCACATAACGAATGCCAATGGCCACACCATCGAATTTGAGTTCGCAGACGTATTCTACTTCACGCTCTAAGGCTTTCGTGATGCGCGCCATGAACTCTTCCATCTCCTCCTTGCTGTAGCTGTTGCTCAGCGACATCATCGGGTATTTGTGCTTCACCGTAGGAAAATCCTTGGTGACGGTGCCACCCACTCGCTGGCTTGGACTTTCCGAACTTAGAAACTCAGGAAACTCGGTTTCCAGCGCTATTAGTTCTTCTAACTTCTTATCGAACTCGAAATCGGAAATGGAGGGTTCGCTGAGCACATAATACTTGTAATTGTGCTCGTCCAACTCCTTGCTGAGTTCAGCGATTCTGTTCTTAGCTGCTTCTTTTGTCATACCGAGTGATTTCGCGTAGAGACACAAAGAAAAACGGAATTCAATATGCTACTGCCACTGTGCTAATTGGGTTTTACACAAACCGCGAAACGATCTTTCCCACTAAGATCCTTGATTATCCGGATATCGGAATAACCTTTTTGCGCCATCAACTGCTGCATTTCTAGGCCGTACTGCTCGTTGAACTCGAAGTAGAATTTGCCGCCCTTTTCCAACGATTGCTGACCGATATCCAACATCTTCCGATAGAACAATAGTGGGTCTTCATCGGCAATGAAAAGTGCCAGATGAGGTTCATGAACCAATACATTCTCGTGTATTTCTTCGGCCTCTTTTTGGGCGATGTATGGCGGGTTGCTGATGATCAGGTTGACGGTTGACGGTAAACGGTTATCAGTTGAAAGGAGGTCGAATTGTTGGAAGTTGATTTCGAGGTTGTTGAGGGTGGCGTTTTCCTTGGCGAGGGAAAGAGCGCCTTCATCTACTTCTGCCGCACTTACTTGCCATGCTGAGGCTTTGCTTTTGAGGGCAATTGGAATGCAACCGCTGCCTGTTCCGAGGTCAATGACATTGAGAGGTTTGGTGGTGTCATTCTCGCGCAGCACCAACTCACAGAGTTCTTCTGTTTCCGGGCGTGGGATGAGCACACGCTTATCCACTTTCAGTTTGCAGCCGTAAAATTCCACTTCGCCAATGATATACTGATACGGCTCTCCTGTGGACAAACGCTCCAGAACAGGAATGATCGTATTCAGATTGCTTTCCGTGAGAATCGGTTCATCCAAGTTGGTGGCTTTGACCTCAATGTTCAGCTTGTCTTCGAGCGAGTACTTCCATAGTGCATCGATCTCCTCATTCTCGTACATGGAACCGAGAACATCTCGGTATAGATTTCGAAGTGAACGGAGGGTGTTTTCTCTTGGCAGCAACATGGCCGCAAGTTAGAGATGAGCTATCAGTATTTAGATATGAGATCTTAGCTATTTGGGAGAATTATCAGGAAGCAATCGAGTTGAAGTCAACGTTTGCTTCAAAGCATCCTATACATAGAGCATTGTCTTCGTGATCATCAGCATTGGTTCCGTTAGATGTATGTAGAGTTTCCGTAAGATGAAGTATGGATTCCGCAACTGTGAGCGTTAACTTCTTGACCCCGAGCGTTAGTTTCTTGAACTCGAGCGTTGTCCGAACGACCGTGAGCGTTGATTCCGTAAGTTTGCGAGACGTTCGACTGAGCGATAGCATTGTTTGACTGATCGATAGAAGCGTTCGACCAACCTATAGCATCGTTTGACAAACTAATAGGAACGTTTGAAGTACTTATAGATACTTTTGATTGACCGATAGCGTTGTCCGCACGAGTGTGAGCGTTGATTTCTTGACCCTGAGTGTTAGATTCCTGACCTCGAGCGTTGATTTCTTGACCTCCCCCTGCCCCTTCTTGAAATGAGGGGATTGCCCATTAAATGGCATTTGAATTTGTTTTGAGGTTGTGTTTGTTAACTCACCCCCGTCCGCCTAAGGCGGACACCCCCTCTCTTTTTCTGAAGAGAGGGGGATTCGCTGGCATCCCCGATGGCTATCGGGACTGGGGGTGAGTTGCAAGAAAAGACCACAGAAACATTGGCAATATTCAATATCCGATGCCAATAGCTGGGCAATCACCTTCAAGGAGGAGAGCTGGTTCTTCGATTCATGGGGGTCTGTTCAATAGCGTATGTGAGAATACAAGTGGATAGATTTGATTACCCGCTTGACAAGACCCTATCTTAGCGCTTTAACACTTGCTGATTTGGCTGTACTGCTGTTCTTCTTCTTGCTATCCATTGCGTTCTCGTTCCTGTGCTCGGTGCTGGAAGCCGTGTTGCTGAGCGTAACGCCACGTTACATCAAAAAGCAACAACAAGAAGGTACGGTTACAGGTAAACTGCTCGGGCAGTACAAGGAAGACATCGATAGGCCGCTGTCTGCCATTCTTACGCTTAACACCATTGCCCATACCGTAGGCGCTATTGGCGTGGGTGCTAAGGCGGGCGAACTTTTCGGAACTCATTTCTTCAACATCTTCGGTTTTGAGCTGAGCTATGAGTCCATCATTGCGGTTATCATGACCTTGGCCATTCTTATTCTATCGGAAATCATTCCGAAGACCATTGGTGCCAACAATTGGAAGGCGCTCTCCCCTTTTACGGTCAAGACCATCCGTGTGTTGATGTGGGTTCTGGCTCCGTTGGTTTGGTTATCGCAACTCATTACAAGGTCGTTGAAAAAGGAAAAGGAGCGTTCCATCCTTTCGCGTTCTGATATTATGCAGATAACGCAAGAAGGCGAACTGAGCGGTGTGCTGGCCGAATCGGAATCGACCATTATCAAAAACCTGCTGGCGCTGGAGCAGAAAACCGTGCGCGACATCATGACGCCCCGCAGCGTGGCGTTTATGGTGAATAAAGACCTTACAGTAGAGGAATTCATTGCTTTGGATGATTCTAAGGTGCACTCTCGGGTGCCTGTTTTTGGTGCCGATAAGGACGATGTGATCGGTCTTGTGCTAAAGGATGATGTTTTTCTTGCTTCATCTGAAGGAAAGAACAACATCCAACTTTCTGAACTGATGCGCGATGTGGATGCCATTCCCGATACCACAGGTTTAAGCAAGTTCTTTGATCAGCTGACCAAGAGCAATTCGCACCTGTATATGGTAAAGGATGAGTTTGGAAACGTCATTGGCCTCGTTACCATGGAAGACCTTTTTGAAGCCATGTTGGGCCATCAAATCGTGGATGAATCGGATATGGTTACCGACCTACAAGACCTAGCGCGGAAACGGGCGAAGGGAGGTGAGTAAGGTTTGAGGATTGAGTAGTGAGATTTGAGATGACAGACGCCAGACATCAGATTGTCATTTCGAGAGGATATTGAGATTTAAGAAACGGGGAGCGTCATTGCGAGGACGCAGGACGAAGCAATCTCCTGAGGCATGCAATTTCCCTTTTGATTTATTCTATGTGTCCTTTTGGCTTGACCCAAAAGGAACCAAAAAGTCAAGGCTGGGAATTCTCATTCGACCCTTCACTACTTCATGACCTGAACGGGACAAGCCGCTACGCTTTTGCGCCCCGTTCGGGCGGCCATTCCGTAGTGTGGGTACCCCGATTGCAAATTCCTAGGCCAGCGGTGGTTGCAATTGGAAACAGAAACGAAATATGCCGAGGCCGAAACCAAGTACTGGTTGACAGATGGTTCTTATTGGTTGATAGAAGGAAGATATTGGCGTTTAGAAGGAGGATATGACCGTTCAGAAACTAAATATGAGTGTTTAGAAACAGGATATGACCTTTCAGAAAGAGAATATGAGCGTTTAGAAGGAAAATATGACAGGAAAGAAGGACTATATGGCAGATTAGAAGCAGATGAACACGCGTTGCAAACGTGCGCCAGCGGGTTCCGTGCCTCGTTCTACATAAAATATCTAAACTCATACGGTCTGTTAACCAGACTATTCATTCGCTTAACGGTTCGCGCCAGTACAGATGCAAAACCCAGAGTAACAGGCAAGCGGTCGTAAAGAGCATCGTGATTCCAGTTCATTTTTGTCAAACCCATTATGGCCTGACAGTTCTGATCCCAGCCACCATGTCCTGCAAATCGTCTTATTAGAATAGGAGATGGAATTCCTTTTCCCTCTTTGTAAAAGTTCTTTCCTTCAAGCCTTACATTTCCTTGGGTCCACAACAAAACCTCTTCTCTTCCAATTTGAAAGTAACTACCTCTATCCACGGGGTAGTTATCCACTTGCACCCGACCTCTCTTGGAATATTTAACCCCTTTCCAAGGAGTGTCTTGAATGATTTGTAAAAGTTCTAGGTCAACGCTTGTCGGAATAGCATCAAACGCGCCATCAACCTCGCTTTTTGTGAAACGAGTTGTCTTGTGTACAATTAGTCGCTTAGGTAGTTTACCTGCGTGCCTTTTTTGAAATAAACTAAGACTTCGAGAAAGCACCCTTTGCATTTCCTCTCTTGTCAAAAACGGATTTTCACCAACTGTGTTTTCGATTCCATTAGTATCATATGCGATAAACTCCAGACCAGTACCATCTGAATCAAAAACCTGACTACAGCAAGTTGTAAAATCGTATTTATTCGTACTAGTATTTAATCTGGTTGAATAACTTAAACCTATGAATGCCGATTCGTGATCAATGCTTGCAAGCTTCCATGGAATTCCACCTGCTTTTACGTAAAGCGCGATTGACAAACGCCACATAACACTACAACGATCCCTATAAGATATCGCTCCTGATTCGGTAATAATCTGTATTGGGATGCTCTTTGTAGCAGTTATCGCCTTCAAATAATCGTGTAAATCAAAATTTGAAGCCAAATCAACGAAGCCGCTTTCCCATGTTTTAGGAAGGTAGATGATAAGGACATCAAAATGTTGTGCCTTTTGGGACATGGAACGAATGGCGTTACCCAATAAATCCGCAAGAACAATATGATTCGGTTGTTCCGTGGTAAACAACTGATTAGTTTCTAATTCGATAGAACTAGATTCCACGTATTCTAACCCAGTCTTGAAGGTTCTTGTGAACCCAAGGAATTCATGCAGGTAACTGTAACGTTCTTTGGGTTTGATGGATTTTTCGAACTCAGAAACCAAACTGGCGACAACTTGACCAAATTCCTTGGGATGAATCGAAGCAATCCTTATCGTGTCAATAGGAAACAACGTTGCACCATATGGTCCAAATTGACTTAACCCTTGCAACGGATGTGTGTGCAACGGAGTTTGTTTTGTCACGTCAAACTCCAATTTCGGTTCTGGAATATTATGAATTGCTGAAAACTCCAAACTACACCGTTTTTGCGTGAGAGGTTCTTGATTCTAATTTGAAGCTGGCATTAACCCCGTTTTCCATTGAAGGAAAAGTATAGATAACTGGTTTTGGCTTGCCGTTGAATAAGATTTCCAACCACGCTGTCAACAATTCGTCATGCTGTCTATTGTACCAACGAGCCATTAGTTCCTTAAGAAACGGAGAGACCTTTTTACGTTCTGATTCCACCTCAGATTTGGTCGCTAACACGCTTGGATTTAGCAGCAGAAAAGCATTCCCCATTTTGTATTGAATACTTATTTCGAGGCTTAACACCCAATGAATATTGGTCTGCGGGATTTTGCCAGTAAGCTCTGACTTGATTACAGCCTTTACTTTTGAAAAAATTGGATCCTTTTTCTTCGAGAGTATTGGTATGATTATGTTTCGCCTACCTCGTTTAATTGCTCTCAATGGCAAGTTTGAAGTCAATGCCTTGGTAATTGCCTCTGCTATCAAACTTTTTTCGGAAGAATCCTCGTAAACCAGCTTTCTACTTGCCAGTTCGTACGTTTCAAGTTCGAAATCTCCGTACTCCTCAAAAACCCTTTTGAATTCATCATCACTACCGAACCCAACTATTCCATCGCGTTTCCTAATCGCGATAAGATCTCCCTTGTTCTTATTGATTAACTCTCTTACTTCTTTTGTATTTCCAGCTTCGCATTTGTACAATCGGGCAATCGTGGGAAACGTGCTCATTCGAACCGCGTTCAATCTAATTAATGGTGCCTTAGTACCTTTTCTTGGAACAGGTTTCTTTTCATGTCGGAAATAATTTTGATTCAATAGTTCCAAGTCTTCTGAAGGTATGCTGTCAAAACCCTTAATAATTTGAGCCCAGGCTGAGTCGAACGTATCTATTTCAATAATATGAGCTTCTATGTCTTTGGATTTTGCAGCGGAAATAAATTCACTTACCGATGCTAAAGGATCAGAACCAGACCTAACGAACCAAAATATGCCATTGGGAAAACTATTGGGTTGGTCAATTCCTTTGTAAAGAGCATCCATTATGGATTTATCTCTTCCACTATATCCCATAATTCCAATACCATTTCTCAAACTGTCCATCGTCAAAATGCTCCTCAACTTTGAATCTTGTTCTTGTAATTCCTGACTTGTATTCTTCAATTTATCTGAAAAATAATCTCCATGCAGCTTGACAATAAGAGGTGATTTTCCAGATTGGTAAAGGGATAAACCGTTATCAGCGTTATCTAAATCGGTGCTAAACCAACCATCCGAATTTTTGAAGACTTCAATTGCAGCATTTTCAAATGCTCGATCAAAATTTGTCGTTAGGATTAGCTTCACGAGATTATGTTTCATCAAAACCCCTAAAACTTTATGACCGAAAGACAGTTTTAAACCGCCAAGACAATCTTCTAGGTAACTCGATCTATCCTTTGAAGACTGGAACGCTTTTTCAAAATATGCCGAATATTCCTCTGAACTGTTTTCGGCTGGGTAATCTGAGTTCCCATCAAAGTAGCTTTGAATCTGTACCCGAATAGCCTTGTCTGCGAGGTTATTAAACTGATTTAGGAAATAACCATTGTCTGAACAGTAAATTCTTCGCTTGAAATCCCAAATGAGGTCATACGCAGAAGGCATTCCAGCTGAAACAGACGAACCAGCTCCGAAGAACCAAGTTAATTTTGGTGCCCTGAGAGGGAAAATCCGAACAAATTCTGACAATTCCATTTTAGACAGTTACACTTTCAAATTTAACATTGACTTTCCGCAGATTGAGACTTGTTGAAAACTCTGAATTAGTTCTACAGCGTTAGGGATTACAGGCGGAACCTGTGAGGCACTTCGTGGTTGAAGCGGCTACCCACCCGCGTTAGGGATCGCAGCGGTTACCCCGCATTCGCCTCAGGCGAAGAGGAGTAAGAGCGTAAAGCCCGACCGCTTTGCGCAGCATTGCGGT
>CAYWET010000067.1:0-13015 GCA_964457245.1 uncultured Chryseobacterium sp.
ACGGTATTGATCAGTTGTTAGAGGCGGAAAGAATCAAGGAGGAGATTTTTATTCTTGAACATGATCTGTGGGAGTATTAAAATTGACGTAAAGGAATTGTCAAAGGCCGAAACTGATTCAGTTTCGGCCTTTTTGTTTAGATATTAGAAATCGGTTCTTATTGGTCAACTCTCTCTACGGAGTTTAATTTATTTTTGCGCGCTGAAAATCTTTATGACATGAAAAAACTCTTCGTTACAACTTTAATAGTTCTTGTTTCAGTAGCTTCTTCAATGGTGCTGGCACAAGACATGAGCACAAAAGATATTGCAACTTCTGCTGAAAAGGCATTAGAGCTTAAAGCAGATTCCGCTAAGGTTTGGGATGTTGGTGGTTCGTTAGCCCTAAATTTTGGACAGACCTATTTGAAAAGTTGGGCGTCTGGTGGTCAGAACGCACTCTCAATTGCCTTTACAGGTCTTGCACACGCCAACTACAGAAAGAACAAGTGGGCTTGGGATAATAACCTTGTTCTGGCTTTAGGTGGTATTGCACTCTTCCCGCAGGAGAGATATAAGGATAATCTCAACCGATTCCCTTTCCGTAAGAATCAGGATAACCTACAGCTTACTTCAATTGGAAGCTACCAAATAGATAAGAATGGAAAGTGGTTTGCTTCAGGTCTGCTCGATTTTCGTTCACAGTTGTTGAGCGGTTTTGGTGAATACGCGCATGCTGATACAGTGCTTAATTCGGACGGTACCATTGATGAGATCAATCTCAACCCTAATCGGATAAACACTAGAACCCAGGTTTCTCAGTTCGCGGCACCGGCATATTTAACGCTTTCTGCTGGTATAACCTATAAGCCAGTCAGTTGGGTTCAAATGTATCTTTCTCCAATAGCAGGAAAATTCACATTCGTTAATCCGGCTGCCAATGTTTACGATGCGAAAACAGGAGGTGAAGGGGCAACTGCATACGGTTTGGAGAATCCTACTGATGTTTACAGGGCTGAGTTCGGCTGGTATTTCAGAGGTAACTTGGAAAAAGAGGTGTTTAAAAACGTGATTGTAAAGACCCAAATTGAGTTATTTGGTAACTACTTGGATAATGAACATATTGACAATATTGTAGCCACTGCCAAGGATACCACGAACACTGATTTCTACTATAATGCAGCAACAAGAAGCCAAAACAGGCAAATCGATATTGATGAGGATGGAAATCCTGTTTATGCGTACGATAACCGTATTAATGTGGACGTCAACTGGCAGACTTGGATTACACTAAAGATCAACAAGTATCTGCAAGCATCTCTAGAGTGGCAATTGTTGTACGATTATGATATTGCTGTTCCCAAATATCAAGATGATGGTATTACTACATACAACTCCCGCGGAGTTCAATTCCGCCAAGGTCTTACACTTGGTCTGGGATATGTATTCTGAGACTCATTAAATCAAGCGGTAATAAAAAAGGGAACCTAATTGGTTCCCTTTTTTGTTGTTACATAAATGCGGTGTTTAAAGCTTGGAATACTCTTCCCAAACGAATTCCATTAGTTCTCGAACATATTCCTGAGAGAAATTGAATTCAATTCCCGCAGTGCGGTAGATTTCACCTATCGGCTTGGTGTAACCCAACTTAAGTGCAGCTTCGTATTGGTCTAACGCTTTTTCCGGGTTCTCACGGTAGTTTCTCCAAACAGCTATGGCACCAAGCTGTGCGATAGCATATTCAATGTAGTAGAACGGAACTTCAAACAGGTGAAGTTGCTTTTGCCATTGAAATTTTCTGGCTTCTTCATAACCACTCCAATCCACAACATCGCTACCCAACTTGCTACTGATTCGTAACCAGTTCTCAGCACGTTCTTCCTCGGTATGAGATGGGTTTTCATAAAGCCAATGCTGGAATGCATCAATGGTCGCTGTCCAAGGCAAAACAGCCATTATTTTCTCCAAGTGCTCTTTCTTAGCGCGTTTCAGGTCAACCTCACTGTCGAAGAATACATCCCATTGGTCAATGGAAAGTAATTCCATACTCATACTGGCTAACTCTGCGACTTCAGAAGGAAGATTCTTGAAAGCGGTTATCTCTAAATCTTTACTCAAGAAAGAATGAACGGCATGACCACCTTCATGAACCATGGTTACAAGGTCACGAAGTGAACCGACCGAATTCATGAAAATGAATGGAACACCGATTTCGTAAAGCGGATAATTGAATCCTCCGGGTGCTTTTCCCAATCTTGAATCAAGATCTAAATGTCCCATGGCATCCATGGTTTCAAGACACTCACCATAATACGGACGGATTCTTCGGAATGCTTCGATTGATTTCTCAATGAGTTCTTTCTCCGTTCCGAAAGGTTTTAAGCCACTTTTTCCTGATGGGTCAACATCAGTGTCATATGGCTTGAGAGAATCAACGCCAAGCTGTTCTTTACGCGCCTGATCAACCTTGTTTACTAACGGAACGCACTCTGCTTCAATCGCATCATGGAATGTGAAACAATCCTCGGCCGTATAATCGAACCGACCTAATGCATCCAATTTGTAATCACGGTAGTTTGCGTAATCGGCTTGCTTGGCCACTTTATCTCTCAGCTTGATGAGCTCGGTGAATAACCCATTCAACTCATCAGTTTTCTCCAAACGAGTGTCATTCACTTTCTCATAAATGGCCTTTCTCAACTCACGGTCCGTGTCTTTCAGAAAGCTGTTGGCCATCTGAAGTGTGAGGGTTTTACCCTCATGCTCAATGGACATTCCGCCTGTGATGGCTCCATATTTTTGTTGAAGTTGTTGGAGTGTTGTGAAATCAGGAATACTTTCCTCCCTGTACAGCCTAACCTGCATTTTCAATTCACGTAAGAAAATACGGTATTTCTCATCATCCAATTCTTTACAGAATGGAGATTCAAGCAACTTGTGGTTGAACTTATCTGAGTACGGAGCTGCTTTCGGGTCAATTTCAGTAACCATGAAATTGAAAGCCTCTTCATACTCCTTGTTCTTGGTGTCAATATTCATGCGGATATACCGCCAAGCAGTTTCTTCACTCAGAACCGCTTCCACTTCACTCAGGTCACCAATCCAATCTTCCAAAGACTCAACAGAATCGATTTCACGATTCAATAATTCTTCAAAAATCGGTTTTAGCGATTCCCAACTTTCTACAGTGAATTCTTCCGAGAGATATTTCCTCTTTGGACGAGTTGGGATTACAGCTTCCTTCTCCATAATGGTTTACTTTTCTTCTTTCTTCTTAGCCTTCTTGGCTTTTTTCGCCTTTGGCTTTTCTTCTTTGACCTCTTCGACTTCCTCTTCAACCAGTAGGCCATTTTCGGCTAACAGATTGTACCATTGGAAGAGTTTTTTCAGGTCAGAATTATACACTCGGTCGCGATCATAATCAGGTAATACCGCAGCCAATTCTTTCTTGAGTTCATCAACGCTTGCCTTCTTCGGGTTTACCGTTGCTTTACCATCATTTTTTTTCGCAATCAATGCGAAGACATCAGCTAGTGGAACATCATCTTCATCAGTGTAAATGCTGATGTCCTCCAAAGCAAGGATCTTGTTTGTTGCGTAAGCAGGCATGCGTTTGCCATCCACGATAGATTCAACCACAAGGCCGCTCTTCATTTGGCTAACGAGTTTGAAAAGACCTGGAAAACCAGATATAGCGAGGATTCCGCTTAGATTCATTGGTAAGAATTTTGCTCAAAAGTAAGTATTACACGTAGGATGAAAATTGAAGGACTTCGTAATTATCAACAGCAAAGGGCGTTATTCCGTAGCTTCGTCATGATGGTTTCTCTGCGATTTTTTCTGTTGGTTTTTGTGCTGATGAATTCGGTGTTGGTCG
The DNA here is from genome assembly GCA_964457245.1 of uncultured Chryseobacterium sp. Taxonomy (GTDB): domain Bacteria; phylum Bacteroidota; class Bacteroidia; order UBA10329; family UBA10329; genus UBA10329. The sequence goes on from CAYWET010000067.1 coordinate 3,856, forward strand.
GTATAGCTCAAGAGTTGAAGTTGGGGAAGACCATTGAGGGTGAGTTTGATTTTTTGACCACTGATCATATCGGTAGAATGTATCTGGCCCGTGGCCATGAGCTGTTTCTTTATTCGAAAGAAGGAGAACTCATGTACCAATACAGTGATCTGAGCAGAGGGGAGATAACTAATCTGGATACCCGTAATCCGTTAAAGCTTTTGCTGTTTTATCCTGGCTACAGCCAGATAGCCTTTCTGGATAACACCTTGAGTTTGACGCGTGATATTGTTCAACTGAGTCAACTGCAATTGGATTTGGCCCAGTTGGCATGTGCTTCGTTTGATAATGGATTTTGGGTTTATGACCCCGTGAGTTTTCGGTTGATCCGTTTTGATCAAGGTCTGAATCCGACCAACGAAGTGGCCAACATCAATCAGTTGGTTGGCCTGGAGTTAAACCCGAATCAGATGTTGGAAGATGATAGCTGGTTGTACATGAACGACCCAGATTATGGAGTTTTTGTCTTTGATTCATTCGGAACATTTACCAAGTTGATTCCGATTTCGGGAGCAGAGAGGCTCAGCGTGAGAAGCAATGGTTTATTTCTCGAAATGAAAGACAAACTCATTAAGTATGAGGAACTGAGTCTTCAGCAAACTGAAATTGAACTTCCAATCGAAAAGTTCAAGATGGTGCGCATAGAAAAAGACAAACTATTTGTGCTGACAGACACGGGAGTTCAGATATACACATTCCGTAAGTAAAAGCGTGGGAAACTAATTCCTTTCGCATTGGAATTTCGGTTTGGGTGCGTACGGTGAATTGCTATTTTTGGTCGCTCATGTCGGAACCAAAACACATAGCAGTTGCAGGAAATATCGGTGCTGGAAAAACCACGCTGACCGGCCTGTTGTCAAAGCATTACAAGTGGGATGCGCACTATGAAGCCGCAGATGACAACCCTTATCTCAACGATTTTTACGAAGAGATGCAGCGGTGGTCGTTCAACCTCCAAGTGTACTTTTTGAACTCTCGGTTTCGTCAGGTAATGGAGATCAAAAAGGGTAAGAAATCGGTTATTCAAGACCGTACCATTTTTGAGGATGCGCACATCTTCGCTCCGAACCTACATGCCATGGGGCTGATGACAACCCGTGATTACGAGAATTATCAGTCGCTATTTGAGTTGATGAATGAGTTTGTGGGGCCGCCAGATCTTCTGATCTACCTAAGAGCTTCAATTCCAACGTTAGTCAATCAAATTCAGAAGCGTGGTCGTGCTTATGAGGAAACCATTCGCTTGGATTACTTAAAGCGTTTGAACGAGCGCTACGAAGCATGGATTGATACTTACGATGAAGGAAACCTCCTAATCGTTGAGGTTGACGACAACAACTTCTCAGAAGACCCAGAAGACCTCGGAAAGATCATCCATCAGATCGATGCCGAGATTCACGGCCTGTTCTAAGGAACAATCAGTTTAATCGTATTTAAATTTTCTCCTGTTGCTATTCGCAATGCATAGATTCCTTTCGCTAGACCTGAGTGTTGAATGGTTATTGATCCACTTGAGGCACCATTTGCCACAACTCGACCATTGATGTCAAGCAGCTGCCACTCCCGCGTCTTTGACTCCTCAAACCGAACGATATGCTGGCTTGAATGCGTTTCAACAGAAGCTCCAAGTTTCATGGCGTTTTCATCAACAGAAGAAGCCCCGTACGTAACCGCCTCCAAGGCGTTCACTCTACCGTAGCCCAATTCATAACTCCAATTTCCGGCCCATTTCCAAGTCGAATAATTGTAACCACCAACCTTTTCACACGTCTTAGATAAAGCTTTACGCGCGAACCATTCAGGTAGTCCAGGTGTGTGAGAAAGCATTAACGCTACCACTCCAGCTGCATTCGGACATGCCGCAGAGGTGCCGTTAAACGAGTTGTAGTATTCAGACGAGTGAAACCCATTGCCACCGAGCATATCAATGGTTGCCACGCGAACTCCTGGCGCACTTACATCCAAGCCTTCTCCCCAATTTCCTGCCCAGTTTTCACCATCACAGGATGACGGAGTTTTATGTTCGTCACACATGCTGGTGGCACCTACGGCAATCGTTTTCTCATATCGCGCGGGCCAAATCGGGATGGTATCAGTAACCCCATCATTTCCGCTTGAGAAAAGCATAGGCACGCCTAGTCCGCCTCTACCATTTTCCACGACCTCATCAATTACGGCATTCACCAATGTGTCGCTTCCAGGGAACAACGCCAAGAGGTAATCTGGAATGCCCCAAGAGTTGGAAGAAACATCTATATTATTGGTGTTCTGCCAACCCATGGCATTCAGAAAGAAAGCGGTCTCAGACCAAGGCTGTATCTGTCCTAGAAGATCTTCGTAATTGAATACTCGTAAGGGTGTAACCTTGCAGTCCTGACAGATTCCGGCAACCCCGATATCATTGTTGGTGTTTGCAGCAGCAATTCCAGCGCAGGCTGTCCCGTGCCCATCGCTATTGTAATTCGGGGTCGGATAGCCGTTGGTACTATCGCCCATGGCATCATATCCGGGCAAAAGTTTCCCTTCCAGTTCGGGATGAAGTGTATCTATACCACTGTCAACAATTACGATGTTGATGTCTGAACTCCCAGTGGTGATGGCCCAAGCTGCTTCCACATCGATATCCGCTCCTAGTGTTCCGCCTCCTTGCAGTGAAGTTCCGTCATTTTTCAGATTCCATTGACGAGGAAAGTAGGGGTCATTCACACTACAATCGCTAACCGTATGCATCAGGTTTGCACTTACCGTTTTGAACAAGTTCGAAGCCTTTAAAGCATTGATGGCTTCCAGAACATCGGTTCCGAATTTGGTGGTTTTCAGTTCGATGATGTTTGGCAAGAATTGATGCGGACCAACGACTTCAATTTCCAGTTTTTCTGCTTCGCGAACGAGAATTTTCAGGTCATTCTCATCACGTAAATGGACGAAGAAATTCGGTTTGTATGTCACGAATTCGTGCTTCTCATTTGTGTGAACAGGGCTGATGAATTCAACGGTTGGTTCATTCAACAATTCTTGAGAGTTTACCCAACCATTCGGAACAAACATTACGGGTTTGTAGGTCAATGTACTTACTGCGTCAACATCTGGTAATCCGTGCTTTGTGAGCAATGCCAGCTGTTCTTCTTTCGAAGTTTCTTGATCAAAGAAAATAGCCTGATGAGTTAGAGTTAGTTCATTCTGAGCGAAAAGGCTCAGTGGTAAAAACAGAAGGAGTAAAAGTCTTTTCATGGTAAGTTTTTCGCGAACCGAATTTACATAAACAAAAAAGCCCCAACCATAATGGCTGGGGCCTCTTTCGTTAACCAAAAAACTAATTCAATTAGTGCGCCACCTCAAACTGGTTTGAAGTGTTCTTAGCACCACCAGCTTTAAGAGCTTTATCACCAGCGAAGAACTCTTTGTGATCATCGCCAAGGTCAGAACCAGCCATACGCTGATGCTTCACGCAAGAAACTCCTTTACGGATCTCCTGACGCTGAACACCACCTACGTAAGCCAACATGCCTTCTTCTCCGAAGTAACCTGCAGATAGGTCGTTCATGTGTAGAGCCGTTGTGTGGTAAGTTGGCAACGTGATCAAGTGATGGAAAATACCTGAGATGCGAGATGAATCTGCTTGGAAAGTCTTGATCTTCTGATCAGCATCATTCGCCAATTCTGTACCATCGTATTTCGCGTTCATCAGATCATTCTCATCGTAAGCAGAAAGATCTTTTCCTTCAGCTTCCCAACGCTTGTAAGCCTGCTGACGGAAGTTCAACGTCCAGTTGAATGATGGAGAGTTATTGTACACCAACTTGGCGTTAGGCGCCTGCTCCTTAATTCTGTTAACCATGGCAGCAATCGCTTCCACGTCTGGAGTTGGAGTTTCAATCCAAAGAAGGTCAGCTCCGTGCTGCAAAGCAGTCACACAATCCAATACTACGCGGTCGATGTTTGTACCTGGTCTGAAGCTGTAAAGTCCATTAGGCAAACGTACTGGACGAACCAATTTGCCATTGCGCTTCAGCAATACATCATTATCGTTTACTTCATCAAGAGTTACCTCTTCGGCATCAACGAAATCCAAGTACTGGGAAGGAAGGTCTCCTGGCTCCAAAGACACAGGCAATTTCTGCGTCAAGCTAGCTCCTTCAGAATCGGTACGTGCAACGATGATTCCATCCTCAACACCCAACTCCAAGAATGCCATACGGATAGCGTTCAGCTTCGCGATGAAATCCTCATGCGGAACAGTTACTTTACCATCTTGGTGACCACACTGCTTCGCGTCAGAAACCTGATTCTCGATCTGGATAGCGCAAGCACCAGCCTCGATCATTTTCTTGGTAAGAAGGTAAGTAGCCTCCTCGTTTCCGAAACCAGCATCAATATCAGCGATGATTGGAACTACGTGCGTTTCGAAGTTGTCGATTTGATCCTGAACATCTTCGCCAGCAGCTTTTCTGCGGAAAAGGTCGTTTAACTCAGTTGCATCAGCTTGCTTCAAGAAATCGTAGATCTCTCCGATCAACTTAGGCACAGAAGTTTTCTCGTGCATAGACTGATCTGGAAGCGGTCCGAACTCAGAACGCAACGCAGCAACCATCCAACCAGATAGGTAGATGTATCTTCTCTTAGTTGTCTTGTGGTGTTTCTTCACAGCGATCATTGTCTGCTGCGCCACAAACCCGTGCCATGCACCTAGAGATTGTGTGTACTTTGAGTTGTCTGCATCGTAAGCAGCCATATCCTCACGCATGATAGCGGCAGTGTATTTTGCAATGTCCAATCCCGTTTTGAAACGGTTCTGAACAAACATGCGCGCTGCGTGCTCTGGGTTGATCTCTCCCCAAGCATCACCATATTTTGCTTTGAGGTTTTTTACTGTTTCTAGTGCAGAAACGTACGTAGTTTGAGTACTCATGATTTGTGTTTAATCGTTATATCAGATGTAATTGTATGCGTTCAGGGTAAGGAATTCCTCGAACTCCTCGGTTGCAACCAGCTTCTTGAAAAGCTCCGTTGCCAATTCGAATTTGCCGTTGGCGTAAGCATCGCTTCCAACGTATTCTTCGATTTTTTTCAGTTCCTCAGGAATGAAACCTTCAACCATTGCGTAGGTCACTTTGAGGCCATCTTCCATTTCAGCTCCACGCTGAATCCATTGCCAAACCTGCGTTCTTGAGATCTCGGCAGTTGCCGCATCTTCCATCAGATTGTAAATGGCAGCAGCACCGTTTCCACGCAACCAGCTTTCCATGTACAGAATCCCCACGTTGATGTTCTTGCGAACGCCTTCTTCGGTAATCGTTCCCTTCGGAACTTCAATCAGGTCGGCAGCAGTAATGGTCTCGGTTCGTTGCTTGGTAATTTGGTTCGGCTCTGGCATGTATTCGTTGAAAACATCCATGGCCGTTTGAACCAATCCTGGGTGCGCCACCCACGTTCCATCGTGTCCGTTTTTCGCTTCGCGGATCTTATCGTTCTTCACTTTATTTACCGCAGCTTCGTTGGCCGCTTCATCTCCTTTAATTGGAATGAAAGCCGCCATTCCGCCCATGGCGTGAACCGCACGCTTATGGCAAGTTTGGATAACCAAACGCGAATAAGCATCCATGAACGGAGACGCCATGGTTACCTGATCGCGTTTCCGGAACCACAAACTCTGGGTGGTTACGGAAACGCTTGATGTACGAGAAGATGTAATCCCAACGTCCGCAGTTCAAGCCCGCAGAGTGGTCTTTCAGCTCCCAAAGAATTTCGTGCAGTTCGAATGAAGCAAGGATGGTCTCGATAAGAACCGTTGCCTTTATGGTGCCTTGCTCAATTCCAAGGTCGTTCTGTGCCATCACAAAAGCATCGTTCCACAAACGAGCCTCCAAGTGGCTTTCCATTTTTGGAAGGTAGAAGTAAGGACCGCTACCGTTCTCCAGCAACTGATGAACGTTATGGAAGAAGTACAGGCCGAAATCGAAAAGTCCGCCTGAACATGGCTCGCCATCGATCATCAATCCTTTCTCCACCAAGTGCCATCCACGCGGACGAACAAGAAGCGTAGCAACTTTATCGTTCAGCGCATATTTCTTTCCGTTAGATGGATTTTCGAATGTGATGGTTCGTGCGTTCGCATCACGCAGGTTGATCTGCCCGCTAACGTTATTGTCCCAGTTTGGCGAGTTGCTGTCCTCAAAATCGGCCATGAACATTTTGGCACCTGAGTTCAACGCGTTGATCACCATCTTACGGTCAACAGGGCCAGTGATCTCAACTCTTCTGTCTAATAGGTCTTCTGGAAGTGGCGCAACCGTCCATTCGCTTTCACGAATGTGAGCGGTCTCTGGAAGAAAATCTGGGAATTTCCCATTGTCGATTTCCTTCTGACGCACCTGACGTGCAGCCAACAATTCTTTTCTACGGCCATTGAAAGCGCGGTGCAATTTCACCACAAATTCCAATGCGTCCTGTGTCAGGATCTCATCATATCCTGCTTTGATCTCTCCTTTGATTTCAACGCCTTCCATGGCTACGGTTAGTTCTGACATGCTTTGAATTTTGTGCAAAGGTATAAATGAATTTCACTTATCCAGCGAATTTTCGCTAATTGTGAATTTTCATTGAAAGTTGAATTTCGCAACGTTGTTAATTGTAATTTTGTCAGTTGAATCGATGTCTATCAACGAAGACAATATCAAACTCATTTTCGGGCTGAAACTCAAGCAGTTCCGCACGGCAAAGAAGCTTTCCCTGACCGAATTGGCGGAGAAAGCGGGACTTTCCGTGTCTTATATTAACGAGATTGAAAAGGGGAAAAAATACCCGAAAGCAGAGAAAATCTCTACGTTGGCAACTGCGTTGGATGTGACTTACGATAAGCTTGTTTCGCTGAAATTGGATAAGCAACTCGCTCCAGTTGGCGAGGTTTTGAATTCGAGATTGCTGGAGGAGCTTCCGTTGGACCTTTTCGGCATCGACAAAGGCAAACTCATTGAGATCATTGCAAGTGCGCCTTCCAAGGTCACGGCCTTCATTAGCACCATTGCACAGATTTCGAGTACGTACAATCTCACACAGGAGAATTTCTATTTCGCGATGCTGCGCTCCTATCAGGAAATGCACGAGAATTATTTCGAGGAGCTGGAAAAGGAGGCTGAGCGGTTCCGAAAGGAGTACGATTTGCCAGTAAGTGGAAACATTCCGTCAGAAGTTCTGCGCAATATTCTACTTGATCAATTCGGTTACCGCGTGGAGGAGAACGATTTGAATGAATTTCCGGAACTGACGCACATCCGTTCGGTCTTCATTGAGGATGCAAAGAAAATCCTGATCAACGCCAAGATGGCCGAGAACCAGAAAGCGTTCCTTTACGCGAAGGAGCTCGGTTACCAGTTTTTGGAAATGAGCGGTGAGCGTGCGTTGATGACGCCTTGGCCAAGAGCAACAAGTTTCGATCACGTTCTGAACAACAGTCGTGCGAGTTATTTTGCTGGTGCACTTTTGATTTCACCTGACGATCTGGTTTCGCAATTGGAGCCGTTTTTCGCATCCAAGAAATGGGATGGCGATGCACTTCTTCAGATTTTGGAGACGTACAACAGTTCGCCAGAGATGTTCATGTTACGTCTCATCAATGTCATTCCAAAGTACTTCGGGTTGAGCGGTATGTTCTTTATGCGTTTCGACCACAAAAAGGTAGAGAACGAGACTTCACTCAAGAAGCAATTGCATCTCTCGCGGACGCGAAATACGAAGAAGATCACGTTGCTGGAGAATTATTGCCGCACGTGGGCGGATAATCAGATTTTCAATGATCTGGGCAAATCGCCAAAGGCGTATTGCCACCGTTTCGAAACGGAAAACAAGAGCCAACGGTTTTTTGTGATGGCGCTTAGCCGCCCAATGAAACGTAATCCGAATGCGGCTTTGAGTGTAATGATCGGTTTTGAGGAGAATACAACGTTTGCTAAGAAGGTCGGGTTTGCGGAAGATGCAAGCATTGAAACCACGGTGATGGCAATTGACAAAGCCGAGTTGCAGCGAGAGGAAGAATTCAAGAACATCAGAAGCGCTATGAAAGCGCTGATGGAAAGCCAGAAAGCAACGGCAGTGAGCGAACTCACCGACTGAATTCATCGAACGTAGCATCTTTGCCGCATGGCTACGAAACCCATCATTGATGTCATTATTCCTGCTTACAACGAGGAGCAATCCATCGGCTTGGTGCTGGATGAAATTCCCAAAGAATGGGTTCGGAATGTGGTAGTGGCAAATAATAACTCAACCGACAGAACGGGTGAAGTAGCTGAACAGCACGGAGCCAAAGTGGTGTTTCAACCAGAACCAGGCTACGGAAATGCTTGCCTGAAAGCCATGGAATTCATCGCGCAGCAAGAAGCAAAACCCGATATCATTGTCTTCTTGGATGGCGATCATTCGGATTTTCCTGAGCAGTTGCCAGAAGTGGTAAAACCCATCTTGGATGGAAATGCCGATATGGTCATCGGTTCCCGTGCGTTGGGGAGATCAGAAAGTGGAAGTCTCACACCGCAACAGATTTTCGGGAATTGGCTGGCTACGGTATTGCTGCGTTTGTTCTATGGAGTGAAGTTCACTGATCTTGGTCCATTTCGAGCTATTCGGTATGAAAGTCTCTTGCAACTGAACATGGTTGACCGCAACTACGGTTGGACTGTTGAGATGCAAATCAAGGCTGCTAAACAGAAGCTGAGAAATGTAGAGGTTCCAGTTGACTACCGTGTCCGCATCGGAGAATCAAAAGTCTCGGGGACGATAAGAGGTACAATCGGTGCGGGATACAAAATCATTCTTACCCTTTTCAAATACCTTTGAACGGAATGGTTTTCGGGTACGTTCTTCTGGTCATTTATATCGTTTGCCTGCTGGCGGTTCTGGTTTACAGTTTGGCGCAAGGCCATCTTACGATGCTCTATCTCCGCTCGAAGGGAAACGGAGAAAACGAAACGCCTGAATTGCCTGGGGAATTGCCTTTTGTGACCGTTCAATTACCAGTTTACAATGAGTTATACGTGGTTGAGCGTCTCATCAGACGTGTGGCCCAATTGGATTATCCGTTAGACAAGTTGGAAATTCAAGTGCTGGACGACAGCACAGATGAAAG
>CAYWET010000068.1:0-12758 GCA_964457245.1 uncultured Chryseobacterium sp.
ACCGAATTCGGGTTGCCCGTTTCGGCCATCGCTTTGATCAACTCGAACGAACTGTGTGAAACCTCCATCACACGGAAAGGCACCTGAATGGCGTATTTGGTGGCCGCCTGAATTGCCTCTGAACGCGCGGCCTTCTCGGCATCGGTTCCCTTCGGTAGCCCGAAAGCCGCCATGATGGCGTTGAACGAAGCCGTGTCCTCATCCACCAAGTGCAACAGCTCGTCTTTAATGACCTGACCTTTTTCGGCCCACACGGAGAACTCTTCCCAACGCTCATCCCAACCGCGTTTGTGGCTGCTGAGGTTGGCAACCATCGTGGCCAGCGAAGCGCCCAACGCGCCCACATAAGCCGAAATGGAACCGCCACCAGGCGCAGGACTCTCGCTCGCGGTCTCATCCGCAAAAGCGGTCAGGCTCATATCCACCAACTTCTTGCTGGTATCTTCCTGCCGCATCTTGTATTCAATAATGCGCTCGTCCGGGTCGAAAGGAGTGAGGTCGTCCAATCCCAACGACTTGACCGCAATTTTTACCAATTCACTTTCCGAAACACCCACCGAACGCTGCTGCTTCCGCAGGAAATACTTGCCCGCATCGGTCATCGCTTTCAGCGGAACCAATCCGACCAACTCCGAACCCGTTACACGGATGCCGCGCTCGTTGGCCTTCTGGCAAGCGGTGTCAAACGCCTCGTGCATCGAAGTAATGCTGATGTTGGTAAGGTTGAGCGAAACCTGCGCAATGCCGTATTCCTCAATGTACCAACCGATGCCTTTCACGGCTTTCAGCGCACCTGGTTCACGCATCGGTTCTCCGTTTTCATCATTTACAATCTCTCCCGTGATGGGATTTCCTTTTCGTTTTACACGACCATTTTCCCGAAGATCGAACGCAACGGAATTGGCTCTGCGAACGGAAGTTGTATTGAGATTGATGTTGTACGCCACCAAGAAATCACGCGCGGAAATGGCGGTAACGCCAGCGTATTTCACACGGTCGTTGTAGCTGTCTGGTCCGAAATCTGGCTTCCAAGCTGCGTCAGAAAGTTTCTTCTCCAAACCTTCGTATTCGCCAGCACGACAAGCCGCCAAGTTTCTGCGTTTCGGTTCCGTGGCTGCGTTCTCATAGAAGTATCCAGAAATGGCAAGTTCTTCTCCCACACGCTTTCCGAGTTTGCGTGCGTATTTCGCCACTTCGTCCATTTCAATATTCGCAATCGGAATAAGCGGACAGACATCCGTTGCGCCAAAGCGCGGATGCTCGCCCGTGTGCTTGCTCATGTCAATGAGTTCTGCCGCCTTTTTGATGAGCAGAAATGCTGCCTCAATAACAGGTTCGGGTTCGCCCACAAATGTGATGACCGTTCGGTTGGTAGCCGCGCCTGGGTCCACATTCAAAAGTTTGACGCCTTCCACGGTTTCCACCACGCTGGCAATGGCGTTTATCTTGGCTTTATCGCGCCCTTCAGAAATATTCGGAACGCATTCTATGAGTTGTTTCATTTTTGAGAGTTTAGGTAAGAGGCGTCAGGTTTTGGCAACGTCCTTGTCAAATTCAGCGAAGATTTCGTTGGTCATTTCTACTTGTTCAAGGAATATCCTTACAAGCTCTTTTTTATTCTGCTTATAGTTGATTACAACATCTTTGTTGAGTCCCGAGGTTTTGGCCAATTCTATAAACATTGGGTCGCATCCTTCTTCGAAATAATAGGTTGAATACAGATAGACTTCCTCCTTTACAAACTGAATCCAAATTTTATTCTCGTCTTTGGTTACGGAATACTTGTAAATTCTCATGCCACCCCAATTAAAAAGACCACTTCTTGTGAACTTTAATTCAGGCGTGAGGTTAGGAGTCTCTTTCTGTAAAGCCTTTCCTGTTTCGTTTAGCTTTAGAATGATTTCATTTTCAATTGCTTTGTACTCGTTGACCAAGCTTTGAATTTCTTCCTGATTCTCATAAATCAGTTCTCTAAGATTCTTCGACATATTTAAAGTGTTGTTTCCAAGAAATTTGACTTCTAGGAATTTCTTAAACTCTTTGATGAAGTACGAAACGCTATCCGCTTCACAAATTGCCAACCATCTGTTGATTAGTTCAATTATGTCATGCTTGTAGCTAATGATTTTCAGTTTGTCACTTTCAATCAACTCCTTCTTTGAAGGTGCATCAATGCTATTCACACTTGGCTCTGTTCCGTAAGGTGTTAGATACAGTAGTAAGTAGTTTCCCTTGGTCTTTTTCCTAAGAAAACTTGCGTAGTCCTTTAACTGATTTCGCTGATCGTCTGCCCAGATTTTGTTTTCAATTGCGATGGTTATGGTTGGTAGTTCGATGTATATATCTATCCGCCTTTTTTTCGTTGTGGTTTTCTCGCAGACATTTATTGAATTAGAGGTGTCGGTTTCTTGGCCGTAGAAGGTTGAAACAAATTCATTTAAGAATGCATTACCCTGTCCATGACTTTCCTTCTCGTTTAGGAAATATGCCAGAATCTGGCTGACTTTGTTTTCTCCAACATTGAAGAAATTGAAAAGACTGAAGTCGAAAGCTAGTTGCTTGTCGTATTCCTTCTTAAACTCATTGTGTGCTTCTATTTTGGACTTGACAACTCTTAGGATACTTTCTATTTGGTCAAACTCAGCCATACTTATCCAATTCCTAATTTGTTAATCTTTCGACCTTGAGATGATTAGCGTTTAGCTCCGCTAACTATGCCCAAAACTAAAGGTCTGGAGAAGCAAAGGCAACACCAGACCGCAAGGTTTACCACGATGTTTCAACAGTTATTCGTCCTTAACACAGCGGCACGAAAAACGTTGGGTGCTGGAGCCAACGCTTTCAATAATGGAAGGAATTCCTTGCATGAAGTAATATCTGTTGCTGCCAACGCTGTATCTGGAAGTTGTCCAGAAACCAACAGAATCGTCCTCGTTGAAGCAGTCTCCATCATCGCATTCGCCAGCAGGTAAAGCGGCAAAACCGTAGTCGTCTGTACCAGGATCTGCATCGACCCAAAGTGGAGAATTGGCCTGTAATCGCGTTCCAGCAACGGAACTTCCACCAACAAAATTGATGAGTTCTTGCCACTCTAATGTAGATGGAACGTGCCAGCCTTCAGGGCAGATTCCTTGTACTCCGCTCGGAACGGCATCAGATTCTATTCCGCCTGTTACTTCATCCCAAGTGTAAAGTCGTCCGAAGGTTTGGCAGCTGTTCGGGTTATGGTCGTAGCACATTCCTCCAGACGCATAATTCAGGTTCTTGGCCATCCAAATTTGGTCGCCAATGCAGGTTACGGGGTAGGTCTGTCCATCGCGAGAATCGGTAAAACTGGTCAGGCAATTGCAGTAGCAATAATCCTGCTGATTCCATTGTTTCAGGTAAACTTCTCCATTACGAAACTGCTCTCCCGTGCTTTTGAGGTGTGCAATTCCCGTGCTGTCATAATCGTGTGTCAGCGCTCTGATCAGCGAGTCTTCCATATTCTTTGCATGCGCATCAGCCACAACCTGAGAGCGTCCAGAACTTCCACCTTGGGCATAGGCAAAATAACTTATTGGATTGCGTTGAATGAAGGCGGTTCCGATACCACGTCCACCGTAGGTCTGGCCGCTCCAGCAGAAGTTTCCGAAAACAACGGTGTTTGGAATTTCTGGACTTGCCTGAACGTATTGTTCCGTTGCGAAAAGATTGACCTGATGTCGTCCAGAACCAAACGGTAACGACCCATTTTCCCACCATTGAGGATCAGTAAATTGATACTTGCGTCTGCTGGTCAGAATCAGCTCTTTCTGAACCATTTGTTCGTAACGGAACGGCCCGATCTGATTGGTTACCAAACTTTTAAAACCTTCGAAAGTTGTCGGTAGTTCTCCTTGCGAAAAATCGAGCGAAAGCCCCGTCATCACGGCATTTGAGAAACCGTGAGCGTCAATGATCACAAAACCGTAGTCTCCAAAATGGTTCAGCATTTCGGGAAGACACTCGTCATCGGTTTTCAGCGTTACGTCAAAACCAACCTCCGATTGTTCGAAAAGGTCAAGCACATGCTGCATTTCGTTGGGGGTGTAGAACTCGCTGTAAGCAGGCGCATAGATCAGAACTTTTCGGTTTTCGATGTCGTTGCTGCACGGGTTTCCAGAAGAAGCCATTTGTTTTAACGTGCCACCAGAATTTCCTGCACCGCGATACAGACTTTTACCATTTTCATCTGTTTCGTCCAGCCAAAACGTAGCCCGAATTCCAGATGTAGTTGTGAGATGGAGGTAAAATGTGTCTTCTAATTCGGCCGAGGCGATATCTGTTTGCAGCAAAGCCCAATTGGCGGTTTCGGTCATCGCTTCGAAAATGTTTCCGCTGGTCGCTGTTGAGTTTGCTTCAAATTGGTCTTCAACACCCATCAAAGTCTGATAAACATGGAACAGTTCCAGCTCTTCTTGCGGAGTGTCGTCTCCCTTATCCTTTTTACAACCTTGTATTGCAATGAGAGAGAGCGTGGCGATTGCCAAAAGCCAAACTTTGTTCATAAGGTTCAGGTTTAGCCAACTAAAATAGCAAATGCGCTTGGCGGAAAATTACTCTTGCACGTACCCGTTGATAACGACCTGTTCAATAAGATTACTTCCAAAACTGTATGGGATATTATTGATGGAATTAATTGGTTTTGTGATGATGAGATTAGCACGTTTTCCTTTGGAAATGGAGCCCAATTCATTCTGCAATTCCATGGCAAAAGCACCATTTACGGTAACGGCATTGATGGCTTCTTCTGGAAGCAATTTCATTCTCAAACACGCCAACGAAAGCACGAAAGGAATGTTGCCGCTCGGTGTGCTTCCTGGGTTGTAATCCGTTGCCAAGCAAAGCGGAAGGTTGGCTTCAATGAGTTCTCTTGCTGGTGCGTAGGGAATACCCAAAAAGAACGAGCAGGAGGGAAGCACCGTTGGAATGACGTTGCTAGATGCAAGGTGTTTCTTGTCCTGCTCGGTCATCACTTCCAAATGATCCACGGAAATAGCTTCGTTCTCCACCCCAACCTGAATGCCGCCAATGGAAGTGAATTGATTGACATGGATTTTCGGTTTCAGTCCGTGTTTTTTGCCAGCTTCCAGAATGCGCGAAGTTTCTTCGGGCGTGTAGTAATTGGTTTCGCAGAACACATCGATGTAATCGGCCAAACCTTCTTTGGCAATCACAGGCAGCATTTCCTCAATGATCTGACGGATATATTCTTCACGGTTCTGCTTGTAATCGGCTGGAATGGCATGAGCACCAAGGAAGGTAGCCTTGATGGTCAACGGATGGTTTTCCTTCAAATGCTTGATAACGCGCAGCATTTTCAGTTCACCTTCAACCGAAAGTCCGTATCCACTTTTAATCTCTACAGCGCCTGTTCCGAGATGCATGATTTCATCCAGCCGCATCATAGCGCTACGGATGAGTTCTTGTGATGAGGTGTTTGCCAATTTCTTAGCTGAATTCAGAATTCCACCGCCAGCTGCAGCGATTTGCTCGTAGGTCAAACCTTTAATGCGTCCCACGAATTCCTCTTCCCGTGTATCCGCAAAAACCAAATGCGTGTGGCTATCGCACCAAGCAGGCAATACCAGTTTTCCAGAAGCATCAATTACCGCTTTCGGGTCTTCTGGACAAGTATCCATCGAACCGTAATCTTCAATGATTCCGTGTTTTACAAGAATCCAAGCATTATCGATGCTCGGAAGTTTCGCCATTTCCTTTCCACGAACGGGTTCGCTGGTTTCATCCCGAACCTGAACAAGCTGCTTGATATTCTTGATGAGCAATGCTGACATACCGCAAATGTAGGGGCGTATTGCGATACGCCATTACTTGTTGATTTTAAGATTGGAATTCCTTCCTTCAACCCCATTCAGTTCCTTAATTTCGAAGCCAATCACAACCGTATGAAAAACCTCGCTTTACATTGGAAAATCATCATTGGCCTTGTGCTTGGTGTGATCTTCGCCTTCATTTCCAGCGCGCTCGGATTGAGTGAATTCACGATCAATTGGATCGATCCGTGGGGAAAGATCTTCATCAATCTTTTGAAGCTGATTGCGGTTCCGTTGGTGTTGTTCTCCATTATCAAAGGAATCTCAGGCCTCCACGATACCACCAAATTGGGCAGAATGGGAGCCAAGACGCTCCTGTTTTACCTTATCACAACAGTCACTTCTGTAACGGTTGGCCTGTTGATAGTAAACTCGGCATCACCAGGAAAATTGGTGGACAATGCGCAGCGCGTTGATAACCGAATTGCCTACGAAATATGGGCACAGGACAATGGCTATGTAGTAAAAGACGCGAAGTGTTACCTGTGCGATGAGCAGTATGCTTCGCGAATAGAAACGGTGCGGGAATTGATGGATTCTGAAGCTCCAGATGAAGGTTTGCAAGCGAAGATGCAATCGGCCAAAAAGACCAAAGAAGCAGGTCCGCTTCAATTTGTGGTTGATATGGTTCCGAGCAACATTTTCCTTTCGTTGAACAACAACGGGTTGATGTTGCAGGTCATCTTCTTCGCGATATTCTTTGGCGTTACGCTTATCAGCATCCCACGAGATATGGCTCAGCCAGTCATCAATCTCGTTGATGGTATGAACGAGGTTTTCTTGAAGATGGTTGATATCGTGATGCAAGCGGCACCATTTTTTGTTTTCGCGCTTTTGGCGGGTGTCATTTCAAAAATGGCTGGAGACGACCCAAATGCTGTCATCGAAATCTTTAAAGGCTTGGGTTGGTACAGCCTAACCGTTGTGGTCGGATTGGCGTTTATGATCTTCATTTTCTATCCGACCATCGCAACGCTGATGGTCAAAGGAATGAACTACCGCAGATTTTTCAGAGCCATTTCGCCAGCACAGTTCTTGGCGTTTTCCACCAGCTCAAGCGCAGCTACGCTTCCTGTAACGATGGATTGCGTGCGCGATAATTTGGGTGTGAGCAAGGAGACGACCAGCTTCGTGCTGCCGATCGGGGCAACCGTGAATATGGACGGAACCAGCATGTATCAGGCTATTGCGGTTATCTTCTTGGCGCAATTCCATTTGGTTGATCTGAACCTGACGCAGCAATTGACCATTGTGCTGACAGCAACGTTGGCTTCTATTGGTTCAGCAGCCGTTCCGAGCGCAGGATTGATCATGCTCATTATCGTTTTGGAAAGCGTTGGTCTGAACCCTGCTTGGATTGCCATCATCTTCCCAGTTGACAGAATTTTAGATATGTGCCGCACCGTAGTGAACGTTACGGGCGATTGTACTGTTGCTACTGTAGTTGCTAACTCCGAAGACCAATTAGACAGAAGTGTTTGGAGCAAATTGGACGACTAGAATATTTGAACCAAAATTTCGTTACCCGAATTCAACCATAAACCATGAAGAAATTACTTGTTGCTCTTGGAATCTTAATTGTGCTACTCGTTGCGGCCATTATCGTGGTTCCAATCGTGCTCAAAGAGCCTATCACCAAAGCGGTGAAGGAAGAGGCAAACGCTAACCTGAATGCCACAATCGATTTCAAAGATGTGAGCATTTCGCTACTCAATTCGTTCCCTGATCTGTATGTCGGTGTGAACGAGATTTCGGTAACCGGAAAAGGCGATTTCGAAGGAAGAACACTGCTTTATTTGCAAACACTTGCGCTTGATGTGGATCTAATGAGCGCTTTTGGTGGTTCGCCAGTTGTCAATCAGATAACCTTGGCCGATGGTTTGGCAAATGTGATCGTATTGGAAAACGGCAAAGCCAACTACGATATCGTTCCAGAAAGTGAAGAAGCTGAGGCTACGGAAGAAGCTCCAGCCACGGAAGAATCTGCTAGTGCTTTCAATATCAAATTGAAGCAGTTTGAGATTTCGAATCTCGAGATCATGTACACCGATAAGAAAGGTGGAATGATTTTCAGTACTTCTGAATTGGATGTGGCGTTGAGTGGCGATTTCTCAGCCGATAGAACGAATCTGAAAACCACTGTTTTCTCAGACAATACGAAGCTATCGATGGGCGGGATTTCCTACCTGAATGGAGTTGAGTTGGGATTGGACGCGGGTGTTGATGCTGATCTGGCCAACATGAGTTTTGCGTTGAAAGACAACGAATTCCGAATCAATGGGCTGCACCTTTCTTGGAATGGAACAGTTGCCATGCCGAACGATGAAGACATCAACCTCGATCTGATCTACGCTGCGTCTAAAACGGAATTCAAAGAAATCCTGTCACTTGTTCCTGCCATTTACGCCAAGGATTTTGCTGATGTACAAGCCAGCGGCTCGTTGGAGTTGAGTGGAATTGTGAAAGGAACTTACAACGAGAAGAACATTCCTGGTTTCACCACGAATTTGAAAGTGGCTGATGCACAATTCAAATATCCTGATCTTCCGAAAAGCGTTGACAACATTGCCATCGACTTGAACGTGACAAATCCTGGTGGTGATGTTGATTTCACAACTATCGACCTCAAGCAATTCAAATTCCAATTGGCGGAGAATCCGTTCGATGTGAGAGCGTTGATCAAAACGCCTGTTTCCGACCCGAACATTGATGCGGCTTTCAAGGGCAAAATTAACCTAACGAGTTTGGCAGATGCCATTCCGATGGAAGAGGGCGACAAGCTTTCAGGAACCATCATCGCAGATGCCGAAATGAAAGGCAAGCAGTCTGATCTGGACAAAGGCCGTTATGACAAGTTCAATGCTAGTGGTGAGTTCATCCTAACGGATATTGAGTATTCAACGGAAGCGGTTTCCGTTCCTGTTCAGGTGAAGTATGCGCAGTTCAAATTCGCCCCGAAATTCTTGGAGTTGGCCTCATTTGATGCGCAGGCAGGCAAGTCTGATTTCAAAATGAAAGGGAAAATCACCAACTACTTGGGCTATGTATTGAGTGATGGTGTTTTGGAAGGAAACTTCACCTTTAATAGTACACTTATTGAAGGAAATGAATTAGCAGGTTTGAGTACAGCTGAGGGAATGGAAGAAGCTCCATCCGAAACCGAAGAAACGCCTCAAGGAGGTGAAAGCTCAGATGAACCGTTTGTGATTCCGAAAAACCTGAATCTGTCGCTTTCTACAGAGATCAAGAAGATAGTTTACGATAACATGAGTCTGCTCAATACCAAAGGGCAAGTGGTTATCCGAAACGGAAAGGCTGATCTGAAAGGCTTGTCGTTCAACACGCTTGGTGGAACAGTTGCCATGAACGGTTACTACGATAGCAGCAATGAGAAGAAACCGAAGCTGAACTATGATTTGGATGTACAGAATATCGTGCTCAAACAGGCTTATGAGACCTTCGGAACCGTCAAGAAACTAGCGCCTATTGCTGAGAAGACCGAGGGAAAAGCCTCTGTCAAATTCAACGTAATTGGCTCAATGAAAAGCGGAACGGAGGTTGATTACAATTCCTTGAATGGTAGCGGAAGATTGACATCACAAAGTTTGAAGATCACCGGAACGGAAGCATTGAATAAAGTGGCGCAAGTAGTGAAGATCAATGCGTTCAAAAATCCAGAAGTAAAGAACGTAAATCTCATCTTCAAATTTATGGATGGTCGAGTGCATGTTTCACCTTTCGATGTGAAGATCGGGCCCGTTTCCGCCAACATTTTTGGTAGCCATGGCTTTGATGAAACAATGGATTACGTGATGGCAACAGAGGTGCCGACAAGCGCGTTGGGCGGTCAGGCTAATGCCGTCATCAATGGACTGGTTTCACAGGCTAACTCGCTCGGAGCTAACTTCTCTGCGGGAGATAAGGTCAAGGTTGACATTCTTATTAAAGGAACATTCGCCAATCCGAAGATCACACCATCATTTGGAGGAACCTCTGGAGGTGGAAGCACCACTGAAAACCTGAAAGCTGCGGCCGAAGCTGAACTCAAAAAGCAACAGGAAGAATTGGAGCGCAAAGCCAAAGCAGAAGCAGACAGACTGAAGAAGGAAGCTGAAGAAAAAGCACGTAAAGAAGCCGAAAGATTGAAGAAAGAGGCGGAAGAACGCGCTAAGAAAGAGGCTGGAAATGCGCTTAAAGGTCTTTTCGGTAAACCGTAGTAGTAGATTTCAGATGTCAGGATTCAGATTTCAGATGATTCTTCGATTTACCTTTTTACTGGTCACTATTCACTGGTCACTGTTCACTTTTGCCCAAAATCCAGACGTCTGCGACATGCCCGGAAACGGCAAGGTACAGAAGCTTTGGAATGAGGTTCAGAATGAGCGAAAACCGTCTGTAAGGCGAGAACTTTATGATGAGATCCTTGATAAGGAACCCGATCACCACGGAGCCATTTTCGCAAAGGCATACGAGCAATTGAGCAAGGCCGAGAAGAATCCTTACGGAAAGGGAATTTCATTCGGATATAAGCCCATGAAGCAGGTTGCCGATCTGTGTCCAGAATACCACATGTACCCGTATTACTACATGGGAATGATTGATTTTCAGAACAAGAAATTCAAGGAGGCCGAAGGGCATTTTCAGAAGTTTCTCGAAATGGAATTCGATGACCCACGTTGGTATCCGAAAGACCATGAAGAGAAATATCTGGAAGTAGAAGCGTTGCTGCCATCGTGCGCTTATTACGACTCGCTTTATTCCAATCCCGTTCCATTCGAACCAAGCGTTGTAAAAGGAATTTCATCGAGAAACAACGAATATCTCGGCATTATTTCGCCAGATAATGAGATTGCGCTTTACATCAGACGCCACTTTGTGAAACGCAAGAACGACCTCACGGCCAGAGAAATTGAGGAGTTCACACGCAGTAAGCGGTTGCCAAATGGCGAATTCGATGAAGGAAAAGCGATGCCCAAACCGTTTAACGTTACCGAGAATGTTGGCAGCGCCACACTTACAATCGATAACAAGAGGATGTTCCTTACCATTTGCAACGATAATGCAGACGGCTACAAGAATTGCGATGTGTTCTATTCTGATTGGAGTTATCACGGCTGGAGCGAACCCATAAATGCTGGCCCAGGTGTTAACGGTAAGAACTCGTTCGAAGGACAACCGACCATCACGCCAGATGGAAAAACGTTGTATTTCGTTTCTATTCGCGAAGATGAAATAGGCGACATAGATAACATGGATTTGTACGTGTCTCAGTTGCAAGAAGATGGAACCTGGGGCCAGGCCAAGAATCTTGGAACCACCCTCAACACCAAAGGACACGAGAAATCACCTTTCATTCACGAAGACAGCCACACGCTTTATTTCAGTTCCGATGGCCATCAGGGAATTGGAGATTTCGACATCTATTTCACGAAGCAAGATGAAGCTGGCAACTGGATTAAGCCAAAGAACATTGGATTTCCGATCAACACGGAAATGGCCGATGTGGGCTTTTTCGTTGCAACCGATAGTAAAACCGCTTACATCAGCAGCAACGAGCGACAAGACGGCATTGGCGGATGGGATATGTTCAGTTTCGAACTTTACAAAGAGGCTCGGCCAGAGAAGGTTCTTTTCCTAAAAGGTCAGCTTCGCGATGAGAATAACAGACGAATTACCGATGCTACCATCAAGTTCAAAGACATGGAAACCAAGGAGATCCATGAAGTTGATGTCGATACGCTGACGGGCGATTACGTTGCCGTTATGAACTTCAGCAACGATGTGGTTATGACCGTTGAAAAGAAAGATGCGGCATTCACTTCGCGTTATTTCTCCACTGAAGATTCTACGCTGAATGACGTGAAGAAAGTGGATGTGGAGGTGAAACAAGTGAAGGTTGGCGAAGCGTACAAACTTCATGATATTCACTACGGCTCAGACCGTTTCAATCTCGATAAGGAGTCCATTAACATGATGGGCGAGTTTGCCGAATATTTGAAAAAGAACCCGAAAATGAAGGTGGCCATTCACGGCCACACCGATAATGTTGGTTCTCCTGCCGATAACCTTAAGTTGTCTGAAAATCGTGCTAAAGCCGTTTACGAAATCTTGGTAGAAAAGGGAATCGCCAGTTCAAGATTGTCGTTTAAAGGTTTTGGCGAGACCAAACCGATCAAATCAAATTCTGATGCCGCAGGCCGAGCTGCCAATCGAAGAACTGAGTTTGTAATTACCGCCAAGTAATAGCCAAAGCCTGAACTTTTCCACTTGACTTTGGTTAATGGCATATCTTATTAATTCTAAGTTAATTTGCAGCCCGTTAACCGACTTACCCAAATCTATTAGATGGAAGCAGCCGAACTGAAAGCCAAACTGAAAGAACAGATCATCGAGTATCTGAATTTGCTTGATTTTACGCCAGAGGATATTGATGATGAAGATCAATTGTTCGGACCGAAATTCGATCTTGATTCTATCGATGCATTGGAGTTGAGCGTGCTTCTAGAGCGTGAGTACGGCATTAAAATGACCGATCCGCAGGAAGGACGAAAAGTGCTGGTTACCGTGAATACTATGGCCGATTACATCTTGGCCAAGAAAGCCGAAGCTTAATTTCATGGGCCGTGTGGTTGTCACCGGCATTGGGGTTATTTCCGCCATCGGGAATAACGTAGAAGAAAACCATCAAGCTTTACGAGCGGGCAGAACCGGAATTGGTAAAGCCAGATTTCTGAACTCAAATTATGCTGAATCACTTCTTTTCGGAGAAGTGAAGTTGAGTAATGATGAGTTGACGGAACTTATCGGTCTAGAAGCAACTTCCTATTACAATCGTACCGAACTGTTGGCGTTCAAAGCGTTCAAAGAAGCTATCGAAAGCGCTGGCCTGACCAAGAAGGAATT
>CAYWET010000069.1:0-12605 GCA_964457245.1 uncultured Chryseobacterium sp.
AGAAGACGAATGGAAAGACGTTTACTTGGAAACGTACTTTTTTAAGAAGTAGTTAGAGAGTTCCTAGATGCGTGTTCTTAAACGCATCAGTAAATTTCAATCCATAACCGAATATTCGATCCATACTTGAGTGGCCGAAGAGTACAATACCGCTCAATAACATTTCATCAGAAGCTGTCAAAAATCCAAGTAATCCAACCGCAACGGCAACACCTTTGTGATGAAACAGGTTGTAAGTAAAAGCGCCAACTTTCGGGTTTATAACGTAGCCGATCATTCCAATATCGGGACCGAGAATCAAAAGCAAATACGCCCACCACGGGACTTCATACAAGTACAACGCATAAATGCTCGCCATAAACATGGCAAGTTCTTCGAGTTTCAGCAGATTTTTCATGGATTTAGTCTAGTGTGATGCCAACCGGACAATGATCTGAGCCTTCCACCTCGTTTAAAATGAACGAGTCTTTGACGCGAGGCATCAGACTTTCTGAAACAAGGAAGTAATCCAATCGCCAACCGATATTTCTGACTCTTGCATTCATGCGGTAACTCCACCAGCTGTATTTCACCTCGTCTGGGTGCAGCGTTCGGAAAGTATCAACTAGTCCAGCATTGATGTAATTATCCATGCCATCAATTTCATCTTGCGTATAACCAGCCGTTTTGTTGTAGTTGGACTTGGCATTCTTGATGTCAATTTCCTGATGCGCCACATTCATATCACCACAATACACCACAGGTTTCTTCTTTTCCAGTTCCTTGATGTAATTGAGCAAAGCCGCATCCCACGTTTTCCGATAAGGTAAACGAACAAGTCCGTTGCCTGAGTTCGGAACATAAACGTTGAGGAGGTAGAAATCCTCGAACTCGCAGGTAATGGCACGCCCTTGGTCATCGTGCTCTGGTATTCCAATACCGTATTGAAAACTCAACGGTTCGGTCTTAGAAATCACAGATGTTCCAGAGTAGCCTTTCTTTTCTGCCGAGAAAGCATAAATGTGATAATCCAATCCAAACAAGACTTCACGAACCTGTTCCTCCGTGGCCTTGGTTTCCTGAAAACCAATTACATCGGCATCCAATTCCTTGATGCTTTCCAGTAATCCTTTTTTGGCCGCTGCGCGAATTCCGTTTACGTTGAATGAGATGAGTTTCATGGGCATGATTTTGCGAGGCTAAGATGTCAAATAGTTAGGCAATCCGGAGGAAAACTAAAACAAAGTTGTGTCCAGAGAAGCCAAGGTTTCAACTTGAGTGATTTTTTCCTACTTGAATTAGATGGTTTCCTTGGTCATTTCTCTCCAGCAGTGACCAGATTGCCTGGAATTTAATTCTTGAAACTTAAATCAGGGGTATTTCTGGTCGTTCAATTGTCGGGTTTCAAAGAAGCTTAACCTCGGTTTGTGGATCATGTCCCTATTTTTGGGGTTCTACCGACTATTCATGCAGAAAATTAAAGTTATCCTCGTTCTTTTCGCACTAATCGTTGTTTCGGCAACAGTATTCGGCCAAAGTAGTGTGATTATCAGCCAGTACATTGAAACTAATTCTGGAACCACACCAAAGGGAATTGAAATATTCAACGTTTCTGGCTCAGCAATCGATTTTTCCTCAACCAACCTGGTCATTTACCAAGGCACAAACGGAGGAAGCTGCGGTTCAATTGTGTCGGTTACCTCAGGTACACTTGCGACTGATGAAGTTTGGGTTATTGGAACTTCAGATCTTACCAGTTATGCAACCACCAATGGAACTGGGTTAAGCGGTACAACTACTTACAGCTTTGCGTTCAACGGGGATGATGCACTGCAAGTATATTTGGGCGGTGTGTTTCAGGATGAGTTCGGAACGTGCGGTTCTGATCCAGGTAGTTATTGGAGTGGCAGTGGAGTCCTGACCGCCAATGAGAATCTCGAACTTTTGAATGGTATTTGTACTGGAAGTACGGGCTGGACCGACCCAAGTGCACGGTTTGATGATATTGCAACAGGATCAACCATGACGGGATTTGGAAATCCGCCCACTGCATGTGCGCCTCCAACACCATCAAACTGCTCTGGGCAGATGAGCGGTACGTACACGATCAATGCTGGTGCAGCGGCAAGTTGTACCAACTATCAGGATTTTGCTTCAGCCATTAGTGACATGGTTCTAGGAATCCGAACTGACGATAACGATTATCGGCACGATGGTGGAATCAGTGGAGTTGTGGTTTTTGAAGTTGCAACTGGCACTTACACTGAGCAGGTCTCTATTTCGGAGGTCACAGGTGCTTCGGGAACAAACACTATCACGTTCAAATCGGCAAGTGGTACAAACACAGATGTGACATTACAATTTGCGAGTAGTACTAGCTCAGGAGATCCAAACTACGTGTTACAATTGAATGGTGCAGATTACGTCAGTTTTGAAGACATGACCATTGAACGTACAGGAACAAATCTTTATGGTCGTGTGGTTGATTTCAGCGGAGACCCTTCAAATAACACGTTGGATAACTGTATTCTAACTGGAGTTGTAACTATTCAGACCTCCGATTATCCAGCGGTTATCATGAACCAGACTTCAGATGTACAATCAAATAACGTGATAACTAACTGTACCATAGAAAATGGTAGCTATGGAATGCATGTGGAGTGTGATAATGGCACACAGTGGACGGGTTTTGAGATTACGGATAACACGTTTACTGATCAGCGATATACTGCCATCTATTTGGAAGATGTTGATGCCATAACCATTACTGGTAATGAAATCAGCACAACTTCCGCCTACTCGAGTTTCAGGGGAATCTACATGCTTGATTGTGATGCTAACCATAACATCTCGGCCAACCGAATTGTGTCTTCAGGTTCTGGTATGAACTACGGTGTCTATCTCAGTGGGTCGGTGGGAAGTCACAGCATCAAAGGGAACTACATTTATTCCACTGGTTCAGCTACTATTCAATACGGGGTTTATCTCACTAGTTCCGGTGCAACTGGCGCTAATGGTGAGATATCAAACAATAGCATTCAGACGGAGAACGGTGGTAGTAGCAGCTACCCGTTGTATTTGTCAAGTAGTGAGAAGCTAGATGTTTTACAGAACACTCTCTATGTATCGGGAGGAACAGGAGCTACAACCTATGCCATTTACAGCAACGGAACTTCAGACGGTGCAAGCCTAAGGAATAACGTGCTCGTAAATGCAGGAACCGGGACGGGTTCAAACAACAATCAAGTTGTTTCCTTCTCAAGCACAACCGTTTTTTCCGGAGGAGTTTCAGATAATGCGTATTACACTTCCAATACAGGTTCACCGTTCCGTGGGTATTATTCAGGTGCGTATACTGATTTCGCGACATACGTATCTGCAATTGGAGAAACTGGAACTCCGCAGAATGTTGATCCATTAATGACTTTTGTCGGTGGCGTTGGTTGGAAGGCAACCGAAAGCTCACTTACAAACGGTGCTCCACAGCTGGGAGGTATTGCGTTGGATATTGATGGACTTTCAAGATATGACCCAACCACTATTGGTGCCCACGAGAACGGAACGGGTACAACGCCTCCGGTGGCTGATTTCTCCGCAAGCGCAACGGAAACCTGTACGGCTACAACCATCACATTTACAGATGCCAGTACGAATACGCCAACATCTTGGGCTTGGTCATTCTCTCCGGCTACGGTTACTTATGTTGGGGCTACAAGCGCTTCTTCACAGAACCCACAGGTTCAATTCAATGCTTCTGGATTGTATGAAGTGACACTTACAGCAACAAACGCTGATGGAAGCGATGATGAGGTAAAAACCGATTACATCGCAGTGGGACTTTCTGGAACTTACACGATAGGCGGAACCACCCCGGATTATGCCACTTTCACAGATGCTGTAACCGAATTGAACGCAGTCGGAGTCTGTGGTCCAGTGGTGTTTGATGTGCGTAATGGAACTTACTCTGAGCAGATCTCCATCGATCAGTTTACGGGTTCTTCGGCTACCAATACGGTTACATTTCAATCGGAATCAGGAACAAACACAGATGTAACGCTAGATTTTGCCAGTAGCAATACCTTCAGTGACCCGAATTATGTTCTTCAGTTTAACGGTTGTGATTATGTCACGTTCCAAAACATGACGATTGAACGAACGGGCTCGCTAAATTATTCGCGTGTAATTGATGTAAGTGGCGATGCTTCATATAATACTATCACAGGGAATATCCTTCTAGGAAGGGTGTCCACTCCGAATACATCAGGAAGTGATATTGTTTTCAGTGATGATGCTAATACTGGAAACACTAACAACACGGTTAGTGATAATGTCATTACTGGAGGTTATACCGGAGTTAATTGGGAAGGGAGTAGTTCACTCATGGAATCTAACCTCACAGTTAGTGGTAACACGTTCCAATGTTATCGATACGGGATGTACCTCAGATACATTAACGATGTGATCATTACAGGTAATACCATTACCAATCCGTCAAGTTTCAACAGTGCAGCCACACAAGGTATTTATGCGTTCCATTTGGATAGAATGCTTACGGTTACCTACAACAATATTGTGCTGAAGAGTGGTACAAACGTTCACGGAATGGAACTCCTTAGCTGTGAAGGCAATGGGGCAAATGTTGGACTTGTGGCCAATAATATGGTTTCGGTGGGAAGTAGTTCTTCAGAATCCACTTCTGGAGCAGGGGATGGAACTGGAACCACAGAGGGTATCTATATGAACGGTACTGTCTACAAGAACTTCTACTACAACAGTTTTCTTTCTACAAGTACAAATCCGACAACTGGTCGTGCGTTTTATTTGAATGGTCCATCGAGTGGAAACATCACCTTGCGTAACAATATTTTCGCTCAGAATGGTGGTGGGTATGCGTTCTACAATAGCATCGCTTCTGCAATTTCGACCACAGATTACAACGATTATTACGCTCCAAGTGGTCTCTTCGGTTATTGGGCTGGCGCTGTTGCTGATTTGGCGGCATTGCAAACAGCCAATGGTCAAGATGCCAACTCTGCGGAAGTTGACCCTGGATTTGTCTCCAATACAGACCTACACGTTGGTGCTGGTAGCGGAATCGATGCTTTAGCTACGGTACTTTCAGTAACTGATGATATTGACGGTGATGCTAGAGATGGTAGCACGCCAGATATCGGAGCAGATGAATACAATAACACGCTTCCTGTAGTTACGCTAGACGCGGATGTGAACACTGGAACTGAGGCCGCTACCACCGTTATCACGCTTACAGTTACGGCTTCTACTGCTGTTAGTGGTGACCAAACTGTTGACCTCGCCATAACCGGTACAGGTATTACAGCTGGTGATTACACATTAAGTGGTACTACCATTACAATTTTGGATGGTCAGACAACAGCTTCGGTTACGTTTACAGTTGTGGATGATGCAAATGGAGAAGGAACTGAAGTGGCCACGGCAACCATCAGTAACCCGAGTGCTGGAATTGTAATTGGTTCTGGTGGAGATACAGAAGACCTGACAATTATTGACAATGATATCTGTGGTTCGGAGACTTTTGTCAATTCTTCGAATACTGGTTCGTATTCAACATTCACCTGGACGGGTGATGATGGATTTGACTGGACCGCAACTGATGCGCGTGGCGACCAAGACCTTGGAGCAGATGAAGCCGTAATGCTTCGAACTGGTTCGTTGACCAACGATGTTTCGGTTGCAGGCGGTTGCGGTATTATTTCATTCGATTATGCGCAGATCTATTCAGGTACTTCAACGCTGAAAGTGTTTGTTAATGGTACCCAGTATGGAGGTGATATTAACGTTTCCTCTACAACTCCAACCACATTCTCAACTACTGTGAATGTTTCTGGTCCAATTGATATTGAACTTCAGAATAGCGGAAACAGAACACTGATTGCAAATCTTCAGTGGGGTTGCTATACTGTTTCAAATACAATTACTACAGGAACAGTTTCTACTTCTCCATTTGCGCTCACAAGTTGCTCTGATACTGAGACCGGAACGGTTGAATTCACGTCAACAGGCACGTTCAATTCAGGAAACGTTTATTCGGTGGAGTTGTCAGACGCATCAGGAGATTTTGCTTCTGCTGCAACCATTGGCACGCTTAGTTCAACCTCTAACTCTGGCACAATCAATATCACAATTCCTGCTGGAATTGGAGCTGGCACGGGATACAAGATGCGTGTGGTTAGTTCCAATCCAAGTGTAACTGGATCTGAAAGTAGCGCAGTAACTGTTACTACTGCTTGTGCTTCAACCTTCTTGGAAGCTGGTGACCTTGCCATTCTCGCCTTCAATACCAACGTGGATGGCAGCTACGGTTACGATGAAATCAGTTTCGTATCATTCATCGACATTGAACCAGGTACGGTTATCGACTTTACGGATAATGCTTACGAAAAGTGTGGCACAACTGATGGCTGGGGAATTTCTGAAGGATGGTTCAGAATGAGTAGAACCACCAGCACGCTTTCTGCTGGAGAAGTGGTAACGGTAAGAGTGGAGTATGGTGTGGCTGTTGCGGTTGCTCCAGATGCGAACTGGACTTTATCAAAACCACAACCGGTGGGTCAAGGGAACTTCGATCTGAATGCAGATGGAGAGCAGGTGTTCATAATGTCTGGTGGAAGTGTAGGTGGCCCAGGTTCTGCGTCACCAACGTCCGATGCAGGTACGTATTCTGGTGAATTCCTTTACGGCTTCAATACTAAAGGTGACATTTGGACGCCTGTTTGCGGTAACTCATCGGCAGGAGGAACTAAGAATTCTGCTAAGCCGATTGATTTCGATTGCTTCTTGGTATGGCCAACGTCTCAAGCAGACAAGAACAAGTATACCGGGCCAATGACTGCAGCATCGCAACGCGAATGGTTGTATCGAATAAATACATCTTCCAATTGGACGGGCTATGCCGATAATACCACCTATGAGGCTGGAACGGATTTCAAAGACTTCAACGGCCCAAGTGCTGGCAGAACGCTGGTTATCAACGCCAATGGATTTACACCAGGTCTTTGGACGGGTGATGACGATACCGACTGGAACAATTGCCGAAACTGGCAAAGTCTAATTGTGCCAGACACCAATACAGATGTAACAGTTCCATTCACTTCAAATAACCCTCACATTAATACTGGAGAATCGGGTATTTGCAAGACGATTGATATTGATGCGGATAACGGTGCCAAATTGTACATCGATGGCACTGGTACGTTTGAGGTAACGGCTCCTTAATTAAAGGAATACTGGCGTTGGTTCGTCTCTTCGCATCCAACCGGTAACGCTAAAGCGAGGTCGGTTGGTAGAGAGAACTTCGTGTTCTACCACATCACTACGGAAACAGACAAACCTGCCAAATAGCGGTGCGATGTCTTCATGCGATGCATCGTTGTATACGCGCAGTTGTCCACCATCAGTTTCTTGCCAGTTCTCATTCAAGTAAAGAATAGCAGAGAAGATGCGATTGTTGGTTTCGCGGAACTGATCCAGGTGCCGAGCATAGAAACTACCTACTGGATAAGTTGCCAAATGACATTCTTGCCAAGGCAACGCAATGCGGAAGTAGGAAGAAAGGTGTTCGCGCAGTTCGTTCAAGAAAGCGAAGTACTGTTGCTGTGCTTCCGTTATTTCCCGTTCCTCCAACCAAAGAATCTTGTCTCCTCGAATCTCCGAAATGCGGTATTCGGCAACTCCATGTCCAATGTGTGCTGGGTGGAACTCTCCATCTCCGAGTAATTCCTTGGTTTCAGATAAAAGCTGTTGAAGCACCTGTTGAGGCAACAGATTGTCAATGGTCGCAATTGCGTGCCGATCAAGCTGTTCGGCAATCAGCGCAAGGTGTTGGTTCACGCCCGTAATTCAAAAAAAGCGCGCAAATGTAGTTTGGTTTGGAATATGAATAGCGAAATATTAACTCACCAACTAGTGAGTAACTAATTAGTGAGTTATTTAGCTAACCGTTTTATTACTTACTTTTGGGTGAGTTAGAGGTTTTGAAATGGATACACCATTTAGTTTTGGGAAGGTTGTAACACACGGTCAGGACAATTTTACCGATCGTGAAAAAGAGCGTGAGCGCTTGATGTCAAATGCATCAAACGGGGTTAATACCATTCTGATTTCACCAAGAAGGTGGGGAAAATCATCTTTGGTGCGAACCGTGGCCCAGGATATGAGCGAGGAGAAGAAAGTTTTGTTCTGTTTTATCGACCTGTTCAAGGTCAACTCGCAAGAGGAATTTTTGGTCATGCTTGCAACGGAGGTAATGAAAAGTACTGCCAGCAAAACGGATGAGGTGATAGAAATGATGAAAACCTTCTTCCAAAAGCTGACCCCGAAACTGTCGTTTACCGTTGATCCGACACATGATATAAGTATCGGGTTTGACCTGAGACAAGTAGAAGAGAATCCCAATGAAGTGTTAGAACTCCCCCAGAAAATTGCGGAGAAAAAGGGTGTGCGGATTGTGGTGTGTATTGACGAGTTTCAGAACCTCAGCGACTTTGATAGCAATGATGCGTTTCAGAAAAAGCTGCGCTCGGTTTGGCAATTGCAGCAAGATGTGACCTATTTTCTTTACGGCAGTAAGCGGCATATGATGAATGATATTTTTCACAGCTCTCAGCGGCCGTTTTATCGCTTTGGCGATGTGATCAACCTTCCTAAAATTCCCGCAGATGATCTAACGGATTTTGTTGTTTCATCCTTCAAAAAGACTAAAAAGTCGATTACCAAAAAATTGGCTTCGCGAATTGTGGAGTTAATGGAATGCCACCCTTATTACGTGCAACAATTGGCACATTTAACTTGGGTTCGGTCAAACCCCAAGGCCACAGAAGAAATACTTGATGCATCGGTAGATGATCTTTTGAATCAGAATTCGATGTTCTATGAGCGTGAAGTGGAGTTGATGAGTCGAACGCAGATTAATTTTCTGAAAGCCTTGGTGGAAGGCGTTCAGCAATTCTCATCCAAACACGTATTGAGAGATTATGACATCGGTTCTTCTTCCAATGTAGTAAAGATCAAATCGGCTCTAACGGACCGGGAAATCATAGATACATTGGACGGGCAAGTCAGTTTTCTTGACCCAGCGTTTGAATTGTGGTTCAAAAAGAGGATGTTTTGAGTGGTCAGATCAGTTTATTTCCTAACGAACCAAAGCTTGAGAAACCAATCAAAGACCATCAAGGAACAAGGCGTCAATACCTTTTGGTTATTAATCCCTCGAGGGAGGTTTCCTCAGATGTGAGGAAGATGAAGGAAGAGGTGAAACAAGCATTGGATCGGCCATTCAGGAGTTATAATTCCAAACCACATATAACTCTATGGCTGATTAAAATGAGCGATGCGTATGAACATAAGCTGCTTGAAGTATTAGAAAATGAATGCAGGTCAATTGCTCCATTCAAAATCAACCTCAATGGCTTTGGTTCTTTTACCCTCGGTCCCAATGTGATTTTTGTACAACCAAATTCAACTGAGAAGATTATTTCCGTTCCACAAAGGCTATTCAAAGAACTTCGAAAGGTTGTTTCGATTCCAAATACCAGTAAACCGTTCCTAACCAATCATCCACACATGACGGTTGCAAGTGGACTAAGTTCAACTGAGTTCAATTCACTCTGGTCAACCTTTCAAGGAAGGTCTTACAGCGGTTCTTTTATGGCCAAGTCTGTAGTTCTTTTGGAGAAAAGACAACCTCCATTCAGATGGATTGGTGAGTTCTATTTTGGCCAATGAATAAGAGTAAATATCTTGCATCTCTTATTCAACCAAATGAAACATCTACTTTTTTCTGCGCTTGTCCTTACATCTGTCTTTACCTTTTCATCGTGTAATTCTGACGATGACGAAGATGTATTCGGTCTGGATGACATTCCCGGAACATACGTTGGAGGTATGAATGTTGGGCCTTTTGAGAACCTTCAATACACGGTGACAGTTACCAAACTGACTTCAAACTCTGTGAAGATCACGCCATCAACCGGAGATGCCACCGAATGGACGGCCACCCTTACCAAAGTTCTTGGTGTTTACACCTGTGTAAGTTGCGTTTCGAATAGTCAGATCACGTTTACGAGCATTGGGAATGGGGTAGAGCTTGCCTACAATTACAATGGCAATGACGAACAGTTTGCCGGCACGAAGCAGTAATCAGTAGACCTGATTTCCCTCATCACAGAAAAACGTAGTGCCTCAACAGAGCTTATGTGGCGCATCCCAAAAACTTGGGACGGCACATGTGGTTTAACATGAGGCTACCCGAAAATCCGGACTGGGACAAATGACCTGACTTTACCCGTCCCGAAAACTTGGAATGGTACAAATGAGTTGACGTGACGTTACCCTAAAATCCGGAACGGGACAAATGAGTTGACTTTACCCAGCCCAAAAACCTGGGACGGTATATCAGAGCTCTGCCTTAGGGGTACAGAAATCCGGGGTGCTTCCCCAGAACTCTGGCATGGTGGTGGAAAAACTTCCGATGGGATAAATGAGCTGACTTAGGCTAATGGAGAAAATTCAGATGCTATAAAGGAGTTGACATTGGGGAGTCTGGAGTGACTCGTCAGGCGGCCCTACACCTTGGCAAATTTTCTACTTGCCCGAGCATTGGCTGTCAACCAATGGAATGGCCTCTTTGTAGCCAAGCGCTTTTGCTTTTATTAGGTTCTCGCATGCCATTGACATATTCCTAAGCCGTGCATAGCACATGCCAGCAAAATAATATGCGCTACCAGCACTAGGTTGCACCCCAATCGCTTCTTGAAACTGCACCAAAGCCTTATCGAAATTCCCTTCCGTGTAGATAATGATACCAAGGTCAAGTATGGCGTCAAAGTTTTTCGGGTCGATTCTTAGACTTTTCTGTAAATCCTTTCGGGCAGATTTGAAATCACCGGAAACAGAGAAACATTTGGCTCTCTCTATGTAAGGTTCGATGGCTTTTTTGTCCAGACCTATTGCTTTGGTCAGATCCTCAATGGCAAATTCAGTCTGACCATTTTCGTACCGCATCATACCGCGATACAAATAGGTATTAAAGTGTTCGTTATCGGTTAGCTTGAGTACTTGTGCAAAATCCATTTCCGCTTGAGTGAACTGCTCATTAGCATAGCGTGCTATTGCCCTCTCATAGTAAGGAACGTAGTTGGTTGGTTCTAGTGAAATACTTCTTGAGTACAGTTTGATTGCCTCACTAAAATCACCCTCAGACATGAAGGTTTTGGCACTGTCATATGCGGCCTTCGCTTCGTAATTCAGTAATGGAGTTGACCTAGACTGACCATGCAAAACAAATCTCAACGGAACGGTAAACTGAACAGGAACAGGTTTTCCATCTTGAGTACCAGGCGTGTACCCTTTGAGAAGACTAACCACTCTGATGGCTTCGGCATCCAGCAAAGGATGAGCTCCTTTAACAACTTTAACATCCTTAACTGCACCATCCAGGTCCACTATGTAACTTACATACACAACTCCTGTAATTCCAGATTGCTTAGCATTAAAAGGGTATTCCGTGTTTTCTGCTAAAAACTTAAGCATGGCCATATCTCCACCAGGATACTCTGGCATTTTTTCAACACTTAGATAATAATCATTGCGTTCGGTATTGGTGAAATCAAACCGAGTAAGTTCAATATGCTTGTCTACTGTGTAATACTCACCAACTGGTTCTCCTTCTGTGAGCCAGAATTTAATGGATGCAACAAATTCCGAGGGGTAAGTTGAAGTCGTGAATTGAGGAAGTCTCTCTAGTACGTTAACTGCGGCCTTCTCAAGAAAAGGATCAGCATTGCTAGTAACAAACACGTTGCGAACAAAACCCATTTCATCAATGGTCAGTCGACAATTTACTGTTCCTGTAATTCCATTCTCAATGGCAATCGCTGGATAAATCGTACTATCAGCTATGAACGCGTAAAGGGCTGAATCTCCACCCGGAAATTGAGGCAAGAACCAAGGTCTTTCCTGTTTTTTGTAAGGTAGTCTTTCTGGAAGCGTTGACTGTGAGTTTACATTCAAACTTTCTGCATTTTCAGCCTGTTTGGAGTTGAGCTTGAACCGGATAGGAATAGTTTGACTTACGGGAACTTTTACCCCCTTATGTTCTCCTGGTTTAAAATCCTTAAGAGACCTTACCACTCTTAAAGCCTCCGCATCTAGGTTGGGGTCAGCTTTACGCACTACTCTCGCGTCTTTTACTTTTCCATCTACATCAACCACAAATGTCACGTAAACAACTCCACTAATCCCATTTTCCTTACAAATCGAAGGATACTGGGTGTTTTCAGCTACGAATTTCAATAATGCTAAATCACCGTCAATGTATTTGGCATTTATATCAACAGAATCATGAACCGTTGATGGGTCAACTTCATAGTTGAATGATTCATCTTGAGCAAGAATCTGTTTAAAAAACAAACTCAAGCAGAATGTTACAATTAGCTTCAGGCGCATTCTAGAAGATAGGTTAATTGAAGCGTTGACAAAGCTCATGTTCTATCACATATTCCTCCTATACTGCCCACCAACCTCAAACAGCGCGTTGGTGATCTGTCCGAGGGAGCAATGCTTGGCCGCTTCCATCATTTCATCGAACA
>CAYWET010000070.1:0-12517 GCA_964457245.1 uncultured Chryseobacterium sp.
ACAGTTCGTTCGAGTTGATCAAAGCGATGGCCGAAACGGGCAACCCGAATTCGGTAACCGATGCGGGTGTGGGTGCGCTCTGCGCCCGAACTGCCGTGATGGGCGCGCACCTCAATGTGAAAATCAATGCTTCAGGTTTGAAGGACAAAGCTTTCTTGGAAGACCTGCTTGCAAAGGCTCAGAAACTGGAGAAAGAAGCCATTGAAATGGAGCAGGAGATTTTGAAGGTTGTGGAAGGGAAGATTTAACCTCTGACCAGAAAGTTATGGGCTAAATTGGATTTGAATTTCAATAGCATAGGTAATGGTGAATTTCCTTAGACAACTCGAAAACCCCCAAATCAAAGCCCACAAGTTCTTTGAAGTTATGCGTGACTTCAGGAAAGGTGGTTTAAATCCAGAGAATTATGAGGAATTTTTACAGGAAGTTCATAATCTTCCAAGTATCATCAATAGGACGACCAAAGACTATGAGGTTTTTGAGAAATTTAAGTTGTCTGACATTTCGGAATTCGAATTCAATGTAATTCTTCGAGAGGTTCAGAGACGTGGAATTGACAGCAGTAAAAAGTGCTGGCACCCACAAGCTGGGCCTACTACTTGCAAGCTTGATAAAACAGGAAAAATATTGGTTAGTGCCGCGCACTCTATTCAAAACAATGGAGTTCTGAGCAAGGTGGCCGAAGATGGACATGTTATGGGTTACGCTTTGGACAAAGGTGAGTTTGACGGCACACATGTCGGCAAAAATCTAGCTTCTATTTTTTGGGGTTTTTGCAATACTCACGATGCCATTTTCAATCCCATTGAAACTTCGGCATACATTGGGAGTGACGAACAGCACTTTTTGTTTGCATATAGAGGTTTTGTGGTGGCAGCGCACAAGAAAATTGAGGTTTCCAACTGGTTAGATTTTGGTGACCAATCAGCTAATGATATCGCAGAGGACAAGAGAATTTTTGATGACGCAATAAATTCTAAGACATTCGACATCCTCGAAACTGAGGTGTTTGAACTTCCAGCATTTTATCCGATCGCGGTTTCATCGTCTTTTTATCTTGATTTTGATTTCGAAGGAAATCCAATCCCTCATTCAGAAACAAGAATGGAAAACATCTTTGTAACTCTTCTTCCATTGGAAAACAAAACCCTATTTCTGTTGAGCTACTTAAAACAAGATCAAAACTTGTATGGAAATCTCGGAAGTCAGTTGAGGGCACGGAATAACCTAAAATCTGATATCACCATGCTAATTGCTGCGCATGTTGAAAATGTGTATTTCAATCCCACATATTACAGGACATTTATTGAAAAGCATGAGAAAGCACTAGAGGAGATTTTTATTCAATCTCAAATGGACCATGCCACAATTGGCGAAAATGATGAATTACAGATTAACTTCTCGTTCACACCTAGTGACTATCTTAACAATCAGTTTGAAGTGAACTTCTTTGGTTACTAGTCCAATGACCTCCAACCACATCAACTACATCGAACTCTACGCCAACGACTTGGAAGCGATTAAGGCGTTCTACTCTACTTGCTTCGGGTGGCAGTTCACCGATTATGGCCCTGACTATGTGGCGTTTTCCAATAGCGGTCTGGAAGGTGGTTTTGAGAAAACCGACAAACCCATTGTAAACGGTGCGCTGGTGGTGCTCTACCACGAGAACTTGGTACAAATCAAAGACACCATCCTCAAAGCTGGAGGCACCGTAACCCGCGATATTTTCTCATTCCCAGGTGGCAAGCGGTTCCACTTCGCAGACCCTGCTGACAACGAGCTGGCCGTTTGGTCGGATAAGTAGCTCATGAAAGTCAACGGAAAGGTCATAGTAGTTACAGGCGGTGGCAGCGGCATGGGCCGCGAACTCACCTTACAATTGGTAAAGAAGGGAGCGCGAGTTGCCATAGCCGACATCAATGCAGATAGCATGGCCGAAACCGCTGAAATGGCGGGCAAGGAACATGTTTCGACACACGTGCTAAATGTTGCAGACCGAAATGCGGTTGTGGCGTTACCCAATGCGGTTATCGAACAGCATGGTGCGGTTGACGGCATCATCAACAATGCGGGCATCATTCAGCCATTCATTCAAGTGAATGAACTGGATTTTGAAAAGATCGAGCGCATTATGAACATCAATTTCTACGGAACGCTCTACATGACCAAGGCATTTCTGCCCCATTTGTTACAGCGCCCAGAAGCACACATTGCCAATGTTTCGAGCATGGGTGGGTTCATTCCGTTTCCAGGACAAACGCTTTATGGCGCCTCCAAAGCTGCTGTAAAACTTCTAACGGAAGCGCTTTACGCGGAATTGAAGGATACGAAGGTGGGCGTAACGGTTATCCACCCGGGTGCGGTGAATACCAACATCATGACCAACTCTGGTGTGCGAACGGCCGAGGAGGAAGCCGAGATGAAAAAGGGTCAGCCAGATATTGCCATCAGCGCTGCAAAAGCTGCATCAATCATGATTACTGGTATTGAGAAGAACAAATTCCGGGTGCTGGTCGGGAACGATGCGCGGTTCCTAGACCTGCTATATCGTTTGGCTCCTAAAACGGCCGTGAACTTCATCACGAAGCAAATGAGCAAGCTCAATCTGTGATTGAGGTTATGTGATTAATCCGTAAGCTGGTCCGCAAGCTTCTTGGGAGCAACCGTACAAAAAGCTGTCTTCAATGCTTGCTGAAATACGGTCGGTTCTACCCTATTCAATTCAACGACCGTCCAACCTTTTTTGCCCCAAGCGCCTTTTACGGGATAAACAACTGTGTCATTCATTTCGCTGAACTTGGCCTGATCTTCTTCGGTCAGTTTCAGAACAACGGTGTGTTTTTCGAGATCAAGCGTGGCGAAAATCTTCTTCCGAACACGAAACGACACTTTTTCGAAGTGCGGTTCTTCGGTGGCTTCAGGAAACGCCAGCGCCCACTCACGAAATGTTTCTACATCAATCAAGACCTGCTTCCTTCAATTTCAACTTCACAATCTTCTTGATGAGCTTGACAGGCATCTGCTCAGTCAGCGGAAACTGAATAGAGCCCTTTCCCATTTTATACTTGGCGAGTTCCTCTCTGAACTCTTCCTGCCCTACGCCCATGGAATAAAAGCCAACATGTTTTGCGTAGCCCGCGTAGTAAACCAGTTTCTTACCATTCACGTCAAAAGCTGGCATTTTGTATCCGAACGACTCAATCGCATCAGGTGCAGCTTCTTGTATAGCCTTTCTTACATCCTGTAAATGCTTTTGTGTGACTTCAGGAAATGTGCTTATGTAGTCGTCTACTTGTTTCATAGGGTGATTTGACTCCGCTAAAATAGACCGACAAGAGTTTAACAACACTTTAACAAAATCAACCTTGAATTTCTGGATGTGGTTTCGGAACTTAGGAAACCTCATTTAACCCCTATTTTGATGCTTATTTCTTTTCTACTTGGCGTATTACTTTGGACATTTTTGGAGTACGTTCTTCACCGCTTTCTTGGTCACGAACACAAAGGCAAAAACTTCTTCAAAGACGAACACTTGGTTCATCACCGAAAGGTGCACTACTTCGCGCCTGCCTACAAGAAAATCGGAGCGGCAACCGTTGTAGCAGCTGGTCTATTTGCCACGCTTAGTCTAGCCTTGAGTTGGACAATTGCTTTGTCATTTGTGCTTGGCTTGATGGGCATGTACGGGTTCTACGAGTATGTACACGCACGCTACCACAGAAAAGGACCTGTTGCGCAAATTTTCATTGTACTTAGAAAGCATCATTTCTACCATCATTTCCATCAGCCAAAGCTGAATCATGGTGTTACAACCCGTTTGTGGGATCGAGTTTTCGGAACATTTCACCGTGTAGAAACCGTGAAAGTGCCTAAGAAAATGACAATGGATTGGTTAATGAATGGAGATGAAATTGCACAAGCCTACACGGGGCATTTCCAACTTAGATAGGCGACTGCAATTGCTACTTTCGTGCTGCATTAAAATTCCTGCATGAAAGCCGATTTCAATCTTGTTCCTGACATTCCCGACAACGCGGGAGAATTCACATCCGATTTCTACAAGCGTTTTACGCTGCGAAAGAACTCGCAACCGTTGCAAATCTCTGATGCTATCAGCAAGGATTTCTCCTTCCCGACCTTTTACAAGAATGTAAGTTGCGGCATAGGAATTTTCATGTGCAGTTACGATAAGGCCTTGGAAGTGCTGCCGCATCCATGTATGAAACCCGTGCGAATGCCAGGCGGCAGGGCGGTTGTGATTTTCTCTTGCTACGAATACAAAACGGTAATGAACCTGCAACCTTATAACGAGATTGCCATGACCATTCCGTTGCTGATCAATCCTAGTATCAGTGTTCCTGTTCTTCCATTGATATCCAAAGCATTCAAGAACTTTGGTTATCACGTGTTTTCGATGCCAGTTACTTCTGAAGAGAATAGAATCCGAGGGCAGAAAATCTGGGGAATTCCCAAAGTGACCGAACAGATTGACATCGACCAAAAAGATGGTTTCTCAACT
Source organism: uncultured Chryseobacterium sp. (assembly GCA_964457245.1). GTDB lineage: Bacteria > Bacteroidota > Bacteroidia > UBA10329 > UBA10329 > UBA10329. The sequence continues at coordinate 4,523 of CAYWET010000070.1, forward strand.
ACCGTTGCTTACGATGGCAGCGGCACGGAGTATTTCCGCTTACGAGTTCCAATGAATGGAAATGCTGAAAGCTTTGACGAAACAGGTCAGTTGTATTCCGTTCGCGAAGGTGAATTGGTAAAAGCCCAAACGAATTTCAAGGGCGATTTCAACGTGAATAAGCACATGGGACTGCTTTTCAACAAGGGAAAGAAATCGGCTGACCCGTTGTTGACATTGGGAGATTCGCCTCGAGCGGAAGTCTTGAAGAAGTTGGAAATTGAGGAGAGCATATTCCAAACGCGTTGGTGCCCGAATATGGAAGCATGCTTCGACCTCGGAGAAGTGGTTAAAGCATAATGATCAGAAGTAGTTTTCAGTATTTAGCTCTATTCATATTTACAGTATTCATCAGCGGTTGTGCGGTTCCGTTACGCGGAGTTGTGTATCTGCGGCCAGATCTGAAAGATCACAAATGGCTTCATGCTCTAGACGTTAAAGCACCTGATGAATCTTTCCAATTTACGGATGCAACAACACCCGAATTCGGTGACCGAGTTCGTCTGAATGATTGGTCGCCAGCAGTTGTGCCTTTATGGCGCAGCTTGAACGAATTGGTTACCGCACACCCCAATCAGGCATTGGTGGTAATACAAAATGACTCTATCATTTTTGAGCATTATGACAATGACAACAGAAACCGACTTCACCCCTCCTATTCTGTTGCCAAATCATTCACATCGGCATTGGTCGGCTTTGCTATTCAAGATGGAATGATTCCATCGCTTGATGAGTACGTGAATGATTATCTACCTGATTGGAGCGATGACCCAAGATATAAGCAAGTGAAGCTCAAGCACCTGCTCAATCACACATCAGGTATCGAGCATCCACTTACGGTTGATGGTCTGCTGTATTATGGCAAGTATCTGGGAAAGGCAAAACGGTTCATCAAATTCAAGAACAAACCCGGCACCAACCAAGCATACATGAATATGAATATCTGGCTGTTGGGTCAGGTTTTGGAAAAGGTAACCGGTGCTCCGTTGAACAAATATCTGCAATCCAAAATCTGGATTCCGTTAGGTATGGAAAGCGATGCAAGATGGACAGCCGATAAAAAAGACCGAGTCAAACCTTATTGCTGTATTCAGGCTACCGCTTTGGATTACGCCAAATTCGGACGTCTTTATCTGAACAAAGGAAACTGGCAAGGCAAACAATTACTTGAAAAGGATTGGATTGAATCTACGCTATCACGCGATACAACCGAAGGTGGAACCTTTGGTTACCATAACTGCTGGTACATTGGCTACAAAGAATACAATGATTTCATGGCTATTGGCCTATACAAACAGCACATTTACATCAATCCAGATAAGAATGTGATCATCGTTTCTTTCAACGACCGTCCGCGTTCAGCAGCGCAAAAAGCCCTGAATTGGGAAGATATTTTCCGACAGATTGTAGATCAGTTGTAAATCAGGCTGCAAGAATATTGGCCAACTTCAAGAAGTCCGTATTCACTTTATCGTGGTGCTTGATGGCTTGATCAAACGGAGTGTAAACCACTTCTTTGTTCACAATTCCAACCATGACTGAATGCTTTTCGGCCAAAAGCGCATTTACCGCTTCATGCCCTAATTGCGATGCCAACATCCGATCCAATGCAGAAGGACTTCCTCCTCGCTGTTGATGCCCTAGAATTGAAACACGAGTATCATACTGAGGTAATTTCTTGACCACTTGCTCAGCAATTTTGTAAGCTCCGCCAGCATCATCACCCTCGGCAACAATAATTATGCTGCTGGATTTCTTACGCTTGTATGCAGCGCCAAGATTCTCAATTAATCCGTCAAGATCCGTGTGAACTTCAGGAATAAGAATAGCAGCTGCACCAACCCCAATTCCAGAACGAAGCGCAATAAAACCGGCATCTTTTCCCATCACCTCCACAAAGAAAAGTCTATCGTGAGATGCGGCAGTATCTTTGATCTTATCCACCGCTTCAATCACATTATTCAAAGCGGTGTCGTAACCAATAGTGTAATCGGTACCGATCAGGTCGTTATCAATAGTTCCGGGTAACCCGATGAAGGGAATCTTATGTTCTTCGGTAAAGACCTTCGCTCCAGCAAAAGTTCCATCTCCACCAATGGCAATTATGCCTTCGATGCCATATTTCTGAAGATTATCAAAGGCCTTTTGGCGGCCTACTACGGTCAAGAATTCTTTGCTTCGCGAAGATTTGAGGATAGTTCCACCACGCTGAATGATATTGCCTACATCATCACTTCCAAGCAACTTGAATTGATCTTCTATCATGCCCTGATAACCGTGCATGATACCGTAAACCTTGATGCCATTATGTAGCGCTGTACGAACAACTGCGCGAATACATGCATTCATTCCAGGAGAGTCCCCTCCGCTGGTAAACACTGCAATTGTCTTCATGGAATTAAATTTCGATAATGTCGAAAGGAATCTTTACAACATCCTTGAATGATTGCCCATCCGCAATGTTGTCCTCATCTTCGGCTTCACATATCCAACGTACTCTAAACTTGTTGCCTGCCTTGTTTAATTCCCCAAGCAGGTTGAACAACCCCATGATTCGGATAAACGAACCAGTATTGTAATAATCGAGATTGACATCCACCACCGCAGTAACACTGCTCGTAGAAAACCGTTCACGCAGCCAATTCAGTACTGGTTCGTAAAACGCCTCGGAATTTTCTGGCATAGAACGACCCGATATCAAAAACCTCAACTCAACTGCGTCAAAATCAATCTCAGGAGAGACTTCGGTAGATGCGATGTAAAGCTTTTCACTCATTTCAGTGTAACGGTAAATGTCGAAAGTAAATTGGAAAAAAGAAGCCTTTGATCAGGTTTTCAGCTTCGGATCAGTTGCATCACGCAAACCTTCACCCATTAACGTATAGACCGCCAATGTAATAGAGATTGCCAAACCAGGATAAATAACCAACCACCATGCTGAATAGTTCTCACGACCTGAGTTAATCAAAGAACCCCAAGTAACCACGTCAGGTGGAACACCAATACCAAGGAATGACAGGCTGGATTCGGTCAAAATGGCTGCGGCAATTCCGAATGCGATGGCAACCAAGGACGGGGCTACACCATTTGGCAATGCATGCTTGAAAATGATTCGTCTTTCACTGAAGCCAAGTGACTGACCCGCCTGTATGTATTCCAAATTTCTGATCTTCAGAAATTCTGCACGCGTAAATCGTGCAATTCCTGTCCAGCTAGTGAATCCAATAATCAGCATCAAATTCAGAATCGAAGGTTTTGCAACCGCAGCAATAGAAATAATCAGGATCAAGCGTGGAATTGAATTCAGTATTTCAATCATTCTCATTACCAAACCATCCACTGGAATGTTTCGGGTTGCATTGAGCAACGGTAGTTTTCCAAGCACTTTCCCTAGGAAACTGGCCACCAACAGAATTACCCCAACAATCGCAATGCTTAACAACAACTGTAACATGAACGCACCGCCCGAAGTCCCGATAGCATCGGCCAATGCGTCAGACCGAATCATAAATCCATAGTAGTATGCGAATGGAATCGCTAGAATGAAAATCCAAAATCTGCCTCTGGTTGTTTTGAGTTTATGGTCTCCAAAATATCCAGCCATTGCCCCAAGAATGAGCCCAATTAAAGAGGCCACACCCATGGCAACCAACCCAATGGTCAACGAAATACGGGCAGCATGAACAAGACCCGAGAACACATCTTCTCCCTTTTTATTGGTGCCTAATCTGTGCCTGAAACGAGACGGCATTTCAACCATCTGGCCGCTTGCATCTTTGAAATACTGCTCATCGGAAGGCCCAACAAAATCTGCATTGAGGAAATCAGATTTATTAGGAGCGTAAGGAATAGGCGCCCAAATGACCGATTCGAGCTCCATTTGTTTCCATTTAGCTATATCAAGCTGAACGGTCTCTATTTTGCCATTATCCAACTCGATTTCATAGGTATTCTCGAAGCTAAATGCTGGAAAGAACGTATTGCCTTTATAAACACAATACAATGGTTGGTCGTTGGCAATAACGGGAGCAAAAAGTGCTACAAACGCTAAGAAACCAAGTATCCACAAAGAGAAGTATGCCTGTTTGTTCTTCTTGAACTGAGACCAAGCATATTCGCTGAAGCTGAATTGATTTGATTGCCCTTTCTCCTTCATCTCCATTTATTTCCCGTAGCTGATTCTAGGATCGGCAACTGCATAAAGTACATCAGACACTAGGTAACCGACCAAAGTCAAAATTCCAGTTATGGTAAAAACCGCAACCACCATTGGGTAATCTTGATTCACAATAGCCTGATAAACCTCATTACCCATTCCAGGAATGGTAAAAATTACCTCCAACACCACCGAGCCGCCAATTGCAACTGGAAAGATATTTGCGAAAACCGTGATGATTGGCAGCAACGCGTTTCTGAGCATGTGCTTGTAAATCACAGACCGCTCGTTCAGTCCCTTTGCTCTTGCCGTTCGGATGTAATCTTGATTCACGATTTCCAACATGGAAACACGCATGGTTCGAGAAAGGAACGCGAATGAGCTGTAGGTGTAACTGATTCCGGTAAGCACCAAATACGGGAATCTGGCAGACCACCGTTCAAAGAACCCCGCATCTGGACCAAATCCATGTACCGGCTCTACACCAGATGCCGGAAACCAGTGAAAAACATCTGGGTTGGCGAAAGTCATCAGTAAAACGGTCGCCATAAAAAATCCTGGAATGGAGAAAAGTATGAACGCAATGGCGGTAGTGATTCTGTCAAATCTGGAATCTTTGTAAACCGCTTGCTGAATTCCTAACGGAATACTGACCAAATAGCCCATAAACACCGAGCAGACCGTAAAGAAGAACGACCAGAAAAACTTAATCCCAATCACTTCCGTAATTGGCATTTTGGTTCGATAGCTTGTTCCAAAATCTCCTCGCACAACTCCTTTTGTGAACTCAGAACCGGAACCCGTCAACCAATTACCATCACCAAAAATCCATCTGTGGTACTGATTCTTTGGATAATAATTGACCACCGGCACGTACACCTTCCAAGGTGTTGCCGTCTCTTTCATCACCTTCAGCTTGTCCTGAACCTTGGCAAGTTTATCCCTGAAGCCAGACATGTAAGGTGCTGCATAAATCTCTGATAAAGCACTGATCTTGGCGTCAATCACCGTCTCATTGTAAGTAGCTTTCAGAGCGGACGATTCAAAATAGCTTCGGTTAATATTCTCTTTAACCTGATCAAGCGGAAAGCCCATGGCCATAGAACTATCAACTTTCAAACTTGAATGTGCCTTGTTCAATTCATCAATTGCCGAAAAATAATCTGAAATAGCAGGCCAGTTTCCATACTGGTTGGTAAGTCTTGATAGGGACTCACGCTCATTCCTATCGTAAATACGATAGAGTGTATCGGAATGTGCCAGCGTATTCAAACTGAAGTAGAAAATCGGAAGATCAAGACCGAGCTTTTTACTCCAGAACTTCTTCTGCTCTATCTGGTTTGCCGTTTGTGAACCGACCTCCCCACCGCTTTGCGCAGCAACAACCATTCGCTCAACCGGATCACCGGGAGCCGACACCATAATCACAAACCCCAGTAGGGTTATGGCAATCAGTGTTGGAATAAACACCAGTATTCTACGAAGAATGTACTTCAGCATGTTGCTCTCGCGGCTATTCTTTCTTAGTTCGCGTCAGCAGATGGAGCAGCGATGGATTTTGATGCCAACAATTGCAGATTGTTCAAGAGAACTCCTGGACGCTCAAAGTACATGTCAGCGTTTCCAAATCGCTTATGGATAACGTTTCTCCGGGTAGATGCAAACAAGAACACATATGGTTGCTCATCATAGATCATTTCCTGAAGCTTTTTCACCATTGGGATTCGCTTATCCATATCCAATTCGTACTTCAACGAATCAATCAATGCGTCACTTTCCGCATTTCCGAAACCACCGAAGTTTGAACCTTTAGACGCCCAAGAAGAAGTATGCCAGATCTGCGTGAAATCCTCAGGAACCGAAGAACCTGCCCAACCAGCAAGCATTGCATCGAACTTATGGTTTCGGGCGTAATCGTAATGCACAGCAAAATCAAGCGGGGTGATGTTACACTTGATACCAGCTTCATAAAGTGCCTCGGCAATCATATTGGCCTCGTCCCTCCACTCAACCTGAGTTGTCATGTAGTGCAAATCGAATTCGAAACTCAACTTCTCGCCATCAACAATTTTATCACGAACGTTGTCGCCATCGGTATCAGTCCATCCTGCTTCCTCAAGTAGCTGTTTTGCTCCTTCTAGATCGGGGTCAATAAGAGCAAGATCATGGTTGTATTCCTGCTTCAATGGAGAAACCGGACCTACCATTCGCTTGCTTCTGCCCTTGTTCAGAACCATGTTGATCTGATCGATAGGAACAAGCATTGCAACAGCTCTTCGTACACGCTTGTCATCAAAGAACTTTTTATGCTCAACTCCATCCGGACGGCAGTTGAATGCCATGTAGCTGTAGTTGTAAGTATTTGTAAATCGAGAGTGGTAATTGTGATTGAAGTCTTGGTCTTCCTGAAGCTCCAACAACTTTTTGGTGCTCAGATAAGTTGAAGCATCCAATGTCTGTGTCTTCATTTCCAGAATCTGAGAGTTTGGATCCGTGTTGATCTTGAAAATCACCTTCTCTGGGTAAGCCGTCTCGTACTCATTTGGATCAGTTACATCAGCCGTCCAATGGTTATCTTTTCGAACCAACGTATATGACTGACCTGGTTTCCATTCCGCAAATCGGTAAGCTCCCATTCCAACAAGGAACTCTGCTTTACGCGAATATTTGGCATCGTTGAACTCAGTTGCCCAAGCGTTCAGGTCTTCCTTAGAATCGGTATCAAATTTCGGGTCGTCAAGCTGAGCGAAAGTGTATTTCCTCATTGTTTGGTTCGGGTCCCAATAAGTTTCCTGAAGCACCGGGTAATCCGTCAAGAAAACGATGTTCTGGATGTACTTCTTCTTCATCAAGAAAGTGAACTTACGTGGGTTTGCTGGGTCGGCCACAACATCTTTAATGTTTTCCAAATAAGGCTTCGCATGCGGATTATTGGTCAACGGACACTTGTTTGCCTTGAACGTAAAAATGACATCATCAACCGTTAGCTGAGAACCATCATCCCATCTTGGTTCATCGCTAAGTTCATAGGTGAACTCCAACTCATCTTCCGAAACTTCAGGACCACCTTTTACAACTCCCGGACGCGCTCCTTTCAACTCAACAATATCACTGGCCATTACATAGCACTGCGTGTAATTATGAATAAAGGTCTTTGTTGCCGAATTTCCATTGGTTGGATGCATATCATCTGGTTCTCCGATAACATGAAACACCACCGTATTGTCTGTTGACCAGTTGGGATCGACCTCAGCTGCATCATCCACCTTAACGTAAGTCAGGTCACCAGCTTCAACCACTGTGTCATCCACTTTCTTGTCTCCGCTGTCTGACTGTCCACCTCCGCAAGATGTCAATCCTATAACTGCAAACGCCAGCGCGGCCACGTACCAATGGTTCTTCTTGTTCATTTTCTGTTCGGTTAATTAGTAGGTTTGATGAAGTGTGCAAATATAACATTAGCATCATCTTGCCGAACGGATTACTGCGGTAGATGCATCTCTGATTTCAACAATTAATAAGAATTAAAAATGTATTGGGCAGAATAGAAACTATTTCTACTTTTGCAGCCCGCTCTCAAAACGCATAGAAACACATCGGTTTGAGGCGTGTTCTTTGAACGTTTTGGAGAGGTGCCAGAGTGGTAATGGAGCAGATTGCTAATCTGTCAACGGGTAACCGTTGCCTGGGTTCGAATCCCAGTCTCTCCGCCACAAAAGTATTCGGGGTGTAGCGTAGCCCGGTTATCGCGCCTGCTTTGGGAGCAGGAGGTCGCAGGTTCGAATCCTGCCACCCCGACA
>CAYWET010000071.1:0-12422 GCA_964457245.1 uncultured Chryseobacterium sp.
CTACCTCCATCATAAGTGGTGTCATCATCATCATCGGCCTCCCACGCACTTCCATTCCACTTCAAAACCTGGCCAGAACTAGCTCCATTCTGAGCTAATTTCGCAACGCTAATTGCACCATCAGAAATTTTATCTGTGGTTACACTTGCGTCTTGTAGCATAGAGGTGGTAACTCCGCCATCCACCACAGATTCAGCCTCTACGTATGCCAATCCACTTCCGTCTCCTACAAAGGCATTAGCAACAACGGTACCATCCACACTTAACGCGGCATTCGGAGGGTTCATACTTCCGTCCAACGGATCTGGCGCAGGCTGAGTATTGATGCCTACTCCTCCATCACTAATGTAAATAACGGCCGTATCTGTTACCCATTGTAGCCCGTTCCAGTACGGAACTGTTCCTGCTTCGTCTCCATCTGTTAAACCTGTTGGACCCGTTGCACCTGTTGCTCCTGTGGGGCCAGTAGCACCATCTGCACCGTCAGACCCAGTTGCACCCGTGGGTCCTGCTGTTCCACTATTTGCAGCGTAAAGCGCATAAGGCACACTCATCAATTGTTGAGTACCCGTTATGGTGTATGACGTTCCTCCCGCAGGGTCAATTTCCATTTTTAGGAAATATGGACCATCGCCCCAATCGATGCTTGAGAACGTTCCGCTGACCACCGAACCACCGCCAACTTCTATGGTAAACAGTCCGTTGGCATCGGTTGAAGGCGTATGTGTTTCAACATAAACTGCTGTACCCGAAGAAGAGCCTTGCAAGAGACTCAGTTGTATCCCGACAGAACTGCTTATTACCAAATCGTTGCTTGCATCTCGCACCACAGCTTGATACGTAAAACCAGATGGAGCCTGGGCCATTACGGTCAACGCTGAGAAGCTCAAAAAGCATAATGCGACAAGTAGATTTTTACTCATGATTTGAAGGTTTTTCGGTCGGGTTAATCGATTATCTGTTGATGAATACTCGGTCAGTTTGAGTCTGAGATTCGGTTTCCAGACGCACGAGATAAATTCCAGTTGGAATGTTGGTAGTAACAACGGTTCGCTTGCCATTCAAGGCTGCGGTCTGAACAATTCGGCCTGACATATCAAGAAGTTGAATCTGACCTTGCTGAACGTCATCAGAAACTACAACATGAATCTGCTGTGCGCTTGCATAGACGAATGCAGCGTTGTCTTTTTCATCGACATCCGTTACAGACAATCCGAAATGCAAGGCAAATCTGGTTGGGATGTTTCCGCTGATGGTTGACGTGAACAGATATTCAGGCTCAACATTCAAATGCTGAAAAATTCCGAGCTCACGATCTTCCAAATACACATCTTCAGAAAGTGTGATATCCGAAGCCGAAATGGTGTAATCTCCAGCAGATGGCAACTTCATACCCATGTCAACCACAGGATTTGTAACCGTGCTGTAAAGACCATTGATCACGAGGGTGTCAGCTTGAATATTCGTGTATAGCTGCGGCAATGAGCTGCCCGCCCAATACTTCTGCGAATCGAAATCGTCAAATTCATCCATCGCAGAAGCATCAAACATCACAATCGTTTCGTCCGAAAGTGTTCCGTTTGAAATTGACATCCGCACCACTCCGTTCTGTTGCTCGGTCTTGTAAATACTGGTCTGAGTGCCATGGCTTCTCATTGCGTTGGTAAACGAAAGTTCGCCTGTCTGACCATCAACTGGAACCCGCACCCAAAAGGCCTGTCCTGGAGGAATATCTCCGGTAACCGCACCACCTCCGTTGTTGTTTGTACCGATCATACCAGTTGCATTGTAAGTATCATAAAGCATAGTGCTTCCTTGATGCGTGCGATACCACATGGTACTCATCAGATTCGTTCGGTCGGCATCATCCCAACTAACGGTAGATGGATATGGATTTCCCAAAAGACTGTAGCCTCTACTTGGCTCTGTAGTTCCAGTTCTGGTCAGCCCCGAAGCATCTTGATCTCCCGTATTGAACCCAGAGCCGCTGTATGTAACCACACCAGTTGAACCCATGCGCGCCACATAGCCTTCTCTAGCATTGAGTGCCATTGCGCCATTTGTCAGCTGAGTGTAAGATTGCGTGGCCTCATCCGCGGACCAGGCCTTATTGCCGCTAGCTACATCAAAAGTTGAAGCAGTTGCCCCCGAAACAGGAGGACTCACGTAGTAGAACAATCCGTTCGGAGTGCCCCCTCCTGCTCCTGTTAGGTACTGCTCCATTTGAAATGCGCCTGAACCAGTAATGGTTCCATTGTCGATGAATGAACCGATACCCGAAGCATCAGCCTTTACCAAAATGGTTCCGTCATTGTCTAGACTTCCGTTTAACGTCATGGCTTTCCCAGCACCCACGGTAAGTATGGCTCCAGTTCGTACCAATACATCTCCAGCCATGGTGGGAGATGCAGGTGTTCCAAAAACCAATGGTTGATTGGTCGGATACTGCGTAATCAAAGCTTCATCTGATGTCCCTGGAACTTCGCCTTTGCTCCAATTATCAGCATCGGCCCAGTCAGTTGAAACGGTTCCCATCCACATATGATCGGGAACAACGGGCTGTTGCACTCCTTGCCTTGCAGAAGCTCCACTACCCGAAAGCACTTGATGGTCTATTTGCCCAACCGATGTGCTAACGCTACCTCCTGCCCCAGTAATTGTACCACCAGTTGCTACAAGGTTTTGCTGCGCGAAAGAAACGCTGGCGGTAAAAAGAAAAGTGAAGAGAATACCGATAATTCGGACTGGCATACAAAGGTTTGATGGTCAAAGCCGAATACGCAGGCCAACCTCAAAGGTTTCGAGTATCATCCCAAGCACTTTAGCAATTCCGAATCGAAATAATCAGCCCGACAAATTCTTGGCTGTTTTATATTTATGCTGTTCATTCAAATCAATTCCCATGAAAAAGGTTTACCTCCTCACGCTTTTACTTGGATTTTCTGGCACAACCATGGCGCAGCACGCCAAAGTTGTCCCTTCCTCTTCCGAAAGACAACTTGAAACAACAAGCTTTGTGAAGTCTGAGGAATTCTCGCTTCCGTGCCTCGGGTTGCGAAAATTCCAAGATGTCGATTCGCAATGGATGCGAACCGTTACATCACGAAGCATCGAACATGGAGCACCGAACAAGTCTGAACTTGACCGTATTAAGGAAGAAAAGACGCGACTCAAGTTTGAGAACGCTAGCCGTGACCAAAACCCTGAAACGGCCAATCCGAATGCCGAAACGCCAACGCTTGGAACCAACTTCCTTGGCAATGAGCTTTTCGGTGGAACTCCAGTTGACAATTCCATGGCCATTTCTAATGGTGGAATTATTGTGAGTGCCGACAATGCCACAATGGAAGTTTATGATGGAGATGCGCAGGACCCGTATCTTTTCACATTCACCGCTCACAACGATTTTTTCAACTTCCTGAACCCAGCCCCAACAGGTAACATTTACGACCCGAAAGTGCTTTACGATAGCGGTGCAGACCGCTTCATCTACCTCATTCTGCACGGAACATCATCGCAGCAAAGTGAATTGCTCATTTGCTTTTCGCAGAGCAATAACCCTGCTCAAGATGGTTGGTGGGTGTACCGCGTTCAAGCCAACCAAGCGCATCCAGGTTCTTGGTTCGATTACCCAAATATTGGGGTAAGCAACAATGAGCTTTACGTGTGCGGAAACATGTTTACCGATGCGGGACAGAACTCAGGCAACATCCTTTTTCAGATTGAGAAAAACGCCTGTTACAACGGGCAGAACATCAATTTCCAGTATTGGGCAAATGTGGTTGACCAAACCAATGAAACGGCTTTTACAATGGTGCCACTCAGTTGGGGGCAGCAAGGGAATTATGGCCCAGGTGTGTTGCTGGTAGCTAACGAAACTTCCGAGCCATCTGATCGCGTTATGGTTTTCGACCTGACGGATGATATGTCTGCCAGTAATGAACAATTGAACGCGTACAGCGCTAACACTTCTGCTTTTGATGTTGGTGGTCAAGCTGCGCAGATGGGATCGAATGTTTTGCTTGATATTGGCGACAACCGCATTCAGAACGGTTTTTACCTCAACGGAATCATCCACATGGTGTTTACAAGTGATATTAATCAAGGTTGGAACGGCATCAATTACAAGCGTATTTCTACCAACGACCTGAGCGTACAGGAATCGACATTCGGTAATGCGGGAGTGCACGATTACTGTTACCCTGCCGTAGCAAGTTCTGGCTCTGACCAGAACGATAAATCGGTCATTATCGGTTTCCTACGTTCTGGACAGGATATTTTCCCAGAATTCCGTGCTGTGAACTGCGACCACAACATGCAATGGAGTAACTCGGTTCAGATTAAAGCTGGAGAAGATGATGTGAACATTGGCGGACAAAGTCCAGACCGTTGGGGAGATTATTCTGGTATTTCACGAAGAAATGGAGCCAACCGTACCGTTTGGGCTTCTGGTTGCTACGGAATGAGCGGAAACAACTTTGGCGTCAACAACGGTTGGAACACATGGATTGCTGAGTTAACAGATGGTGGTCAGCCTGGAGCCATTGACGATGCGAATGAGCAATCTGCCTTGCGCGTTTATCCGAACCCGACCATTGAACGGTTTTCAATTGAATTTGAAATGCATGAACGAATGGACGTGAACGTGAGCGTTTACGACATGGAAGGGAAATTGGTCAAGCTTTTGCTTGAGGATAATATGAAGCCTGGCATCAAAACGCTGAATTTCAATCGCAACGCACTTGCAAGCGGCAGTTACATCATAAACGTTACATCAAACGAAAAAACCTTGGCGCATGAAAAGCTTGTTATCAATTAGTCTGCTCTCCATTCTGTTGTCTGTGTGCAACGGCAACAAGGAAAAGAAACAGAACCTGGAAAACACGGAGGCTTCCGAGCGGATTGATCCTGCCAAACTGCCTGAAGAAAACGTCATTATTTCTGAAGATGAACCTGCGGTTGATGGTACGATTGATTCGGCAGAATCAAAACCCGCTTCTACCAAACCGAAATATGAAGACGAAATGCCTGATACTTCCGAGAAAAAAGTGATTGAGCACGGCTCGCCAGACAAGGCTCGGAATGATTCTGTGAAAGCGGCTAAGACGAAGGGGAAGTTCTGACCAGCTAGATTAAGGCCTGCGCCTTTCTAGCCGTGTGCCTCCAAGTAGAAGTGCCCAAGACTTACGTGGTTTCAACTTCTGAGTTGGCTCCTTTACGCTTTTCATAAAAAACCAAGTGGCTTTGGCTGCGGCTCGTGTCAATTCCACCAGCATATATCCGTGATCTTTGGCGTTGGTAAAACGCAGGTGACGGTTATGCTTTAACCCTTTGAGGTAGGATACCGCCATGTTGGCCGCAAGTTTGCCTTTCATCTCATCCAAATTGGGAGAAGAAATACTTGGAGTAACAAATTCGGCACCCAGCAAGCCTAAACCCGTTCTACGGTTAAAGGCTTTTTTATCTTCTGGGTTTCTGGTTAGCTCCATGGCCCACGCGGTGTGGATGTCTCCCGTTACCACAATAAGGTTACGGACGCTATCGCGTTCCAACTCATCGAAAATCAAATCGCGCTCGGCAACATAACCATCCCAAGCATCCATGTTAAAACGTCTTTCCTTGGCCATGCCACCAAGATCAATCGGGGCAAACATCACATCGTTGACCAATAATCGCCAGCGCGCTTTCGACTTTGAAATTCCATCCAATAGCCATTCGCGTTGCTGGCTTCCAAGCATGCTTCTGGCAGTATCGTATCGCAACGAATCTCGGTAATCTTCCAACGGCTGGCTGCGGCCTTCTACCCTACCATCAATCATGAACAACTCGGCCATGTTGCCGTAATTCAATTGTCGGTACAACCTGCTGGTGCCAGGCTGGCGTTTGATCGGAATCCACTCGAAGAATGCCTGCCGACCATTGGCTTTGCGCTGTTCCCAATCGGCCTCTTCCTTTTGATGGTTCTGCGCGCCAGTCACGTAACTATCGTTGGCAAACTCGTGGTCATCCCAAATGGTAATGAATGGGTGCAAACGATGCGCTTCCTGAAGGTTTGAATCCAACCGATATTGCGCGTAGCGACTACGGTAATCTTTCAGCGTTAGAATCTCATGCGAAGGAATGTGCGGTCTGATGGCGTTGCTCCGCGTGCCGTACTCGTAGATGTAATCTCCGAGAAACAACACCGCATCAATATCTTTCTGCTTGGCAATGTGGCCGTAAGCATTGAAATATCCCATCTGGAAATTGGCGCAACTCGCCACTACAAACCGCAAATTTTCGCCATTTACGCTTGCTGTTCTGGTACGACCAATGGCCGAAGAATCGGTTTCGGTGTAGAAGCAGTAGAAATACGTGGTAGCTGGTTCCAGCCCTTGCTGATCTACCTGAATAGTAAATGCAGAAGTGGAATCTGCTACCAACGAACCCTGACCAACCACATTTTTGAGCGTTGTATCTGTGGCAATAACCCAACTGGTTTTAATCTCATCAGCAAGGTTTTCTGTAAACACCTTGGTCCAAAGCACAATTCGGTCTGGGCCTGGGTCGCCAGATGCTACACCAAACGGAAATTCCGAACCTGTTGCCTTAACCTGTTCAACAATTTCTGGATGAAAAACCGACTGCGCGAAAAGCCCTGAAATGGTGGTTTGTACACAGAGAATTACAAGGGAAAATCGCAGCAACATTTTAAAGCGGAATATCAGCTGCGCGAAATTAACATTGGGCCGCAGAACAATCACTCTTGGACAATCCGAGGTGTTTCCACAGGCTGTATGACCTTTCTTACAGGCAACCAAGCCGCTAGCAGACCGATGCTGGCAACTACCAAGAAAACGTAGAGCACATCCAAAGGCTGAACTTCAACAGGATATGACTGAACGATGTAGTTACCGCCAGAGTTGAGTTTCACCAATTCGAATTGAATCTGCGCGAAGCAGACCAGCAATCCGAGAACCAGACCAGCAACCGCACCAATCATGGAAATGAATACCCCTTCCAACACAAAAATGCGCTGAATGAGTTCTTCGCTGGCACCCATGCTACGCAAAATGTTGATGTCCTTCTTCTTCTCGAGAATGAGCATGGTCAACGAGCCGATGACATTGAAAATTGAAATCATGAGAATGAACGAAAGAATCATGAACACCGCCCACTTCTCACTCTTCATGATCTTGTAAAGCAATTCGTTCTGCTGGTAGCGGTCTTTTACCACATACTCAGCACCTAATTTTTCTTGCAATACTTCGCGCACTTCGGCCATGTTTGCGATTGGGTCTAGTGCTAATTCCAGCGATGAAATTCGACCTTCATGGTCCAATAGATCGCAGACAAATGAAATGGGTGTTATCATGTAGGTCAGGTCAAAATCCGCCTGAATAGAAAACACGCCTGTCGCATAGATTTGCTTTACGTTGAACGCCTTGCTTGGGTCAATTGTAGCACTCGAACCACGCTTCGGCACATACACCTGAATGGTATTTATGGGGTCATTCACATTCACAGAAAGGTGATACGCCACACCAGAGCCAATCATAGCCGCTGGCGTTCCGTTTACATGCATATTCGGTTCGCCATCAATCATCATTGTATCGATGTCGGTCAACTCATTAAAGTTGTCAGAAACACCTTTTATCCGCGCAAAGTATTGCTTATCGCGATAGCGCAACAGACAGCTTTCCTCCAGCACTTCCACAATTCCGATAACGCCTTCAGTTTCGAGAATCTTATCCGTTGGAATAGAGCTCAATTCCAGCGTTTTCCCTTCTGCAGGTTTGATAACGATTGGAGCCTCAAACACATTGTAAAGCGAAATAACCAGTCCTTCGAAACCATTGAAAACCGACAGCACAATGACCATGGCAGCCGTTACAACAGCAACACCAGCCACCGAAATAGCCGAAATGATGTTAATGGCGTTGTGCGACTTCTTCGAAAAGAGGTATCGGCTTGCAATATGGAATGGAAGATTCAATGGTTTCGAATTACGAATGAAAAGTACGAATATGCGAACGTGGGCATCTCAGAAAGTAGCAGATTCGAATATTCGTATCCGATTCGCAATTGGTAACCTTAACCGCCTTTTAGCAATTCATCAATGCGGTCGATGCGATCCAGCGAATCGTCAATGTAAAAATGCAGTTCTGGAACCACGCGCATTTCAGGACGTTCCGATGCCAAGTGCTTTCTTACTTCCCAATCGCAATCTTTGATTTCCTTGAGCACAGCTTGCTTATCATCCACCGCAAAAATGCTGAGATAAACCTTTGCAACACCGAGGTCTGGGCTCACTTTCACCTCCGTAACGGTTATCATTCCGCCTTTGGCGAAAGACGTGCCATTGCGCTGAAAATAGATGCCTAGCTCCTGCTGATAGACCTTCGAAACTTTCTTCTGCCGCGTACTTTCCATACCTACAAAGTTAGTCTGTTATCGTTCGAAACAATACTTGGCACGTACCGCCCGTTCCACGCAACTCAACGAAAAGTATATTTGCCGTATGCAGAGTTACTGGAGCATTGTGGGTTTGCTGAAGAATTACAAAGGCATGGTTGGCCTTGTGGTGCTGATGAACATCCTTTCGGTGATCTTCTCGCTATTCTCTTTAACGATGGTCGTTCCGCTTCTAGGGGTACTTTTTGGCATCCAGCCAATAGTCACAGAAATGCCACCTGTAACGCTCAATCCGAACGATATGATAGACCGCTTCTACTACGAAGTGAGTCAGCTTATTCTCAACGATGCCGGCCAGGTAACACTCGATGGGCAGATGAAAGCGTTGGTGTTTATCTGTGCGTTTGTGGTTATTACCTTCTTTCTAAAAAATCTGTTCCGATACCTCGCATTGTTCTTCAGCGCACCGCTGAAAAACGGAGTAGTTCGCGACATCAGAAATCGCATTTACCATAAAGTAGTGAACCTGCCTTTGGCCTATTTCTCGGAGGAGAAAAAAGGCGATATCATTGCTAAAATGACAAGCGATGTTCACGAAGTAGAGGTGTCGATAATGAGTTCGGTTGAAGTGGTTTTCAAAGAACCATTTACCATTATTTTCTTTCTTGGAACCTTGGTAGTTTGGAGTCCAGAACTGACCACTTTTGTGTTGATTCTTCTTCCTGTAACCGGGTTGGTAATTGGCCGAATTGGGAAGAGTTTGAAGCGTTCATCTAAGAAAGTTCAAGATCAGATGGGCGTTCTAGTTTCCACCATGATTGAAACACTTTCAGGGCTGAGAATCATTAAGGCATTTAACGCCATTGGAACATCTTACGAGAAGTTTCAGCGAATCAATCAGGAATACAAGAATCAGAAGGTGAAGATGATTCGAAAACAGCACTTGGCGAGTCCGTTGAGTGAAGTTTTAGGAACGCTTGTAATGGTTACCGTTATCTACTACGGTGGCTCTTTGGTTTTGAGTGGAGAAGGTTTGAAAGCCGATCTTTTCATCGGTTATATTGTGGTTTTCTCACAGCTAATTCAACCGTCAAAATCGCTGACTGCTGCGGTTTACAACATCCAAAAAGGAATGGCCGCTGCAGACCGTATTGAAACGGTTCTGGGCGCAGAGGAAACCATCCGTGAAAAACCAAATCCAATTGAATTCAAGAAATTTGAAAAAGAGGTTGAATTCCGTGATGTGAGCTTCTCGTATGAACACGAAAATGAAGTTCTGAAAGACATCAATCTTAAAGTGAAGCGCGGCAAAACCATTGCCGTTGTAGGGCCATCAGGAGCTGGCAAAACCACCTTGGTAGATCTGCTTCCGCGCTTTTACGACCCAACTGGCGGAGCCGTTTACCTGGATGGCATCGACATCAAGGAAATGAAGGCGTTTGACCTTCGCGCCAAGCTTGGAATCGTAACACAGGAAGCAATTCTTTTCAATGATTCAGTTTACAACAACATTGCATTTGGATTGAAAGGTGTACCAGAAGAAGAAGTAATCAACGCTGCCAAAGTGGCCAATGCCCACGACTTCATTGCGCAAATGGAAAACGGTTACCATACCAATATTGGTGAAGATGGCGGAAAGCTTTCCGGAGGCCAGCGACAGCGAATCAGTATTGCGCGAGCTATTCTTCATAACCCGCCAATTCTTATATTGGATGAGGCGACTTCGGCATTAGACGCAGAAAGCGAAAAACTCGTTCAGGATGCGCTTTTTAAACTGATGGAAAACCGAACCTCTTTGGTCATTGCCCACCGACTTTCAACCATTCAGTATGCCGATGAGATCATAGTGATCGACCAAGGAAAAATCATCGAGCGCGGAAACCACATGGGGTTGATCGCTCACAACGGAGTTTACAAGAAGCTCTACGAAATGCAGGCGTTTGTTTAGCTTCAGAATGAAGGACTACTACTCATAATTGAGCGCATCCATTGGCGTTTTCAAGAAAGCGTATTTCTTCCTCCAATCTTTCTTAGGCATCCAAGCCTTTTTCTTGTTCAGATCCAACTCTTTCAACTCGATGCCAACCAGCTCTTCCACAATCTTTTTTTGGTTGTCTTGGTCATTGATGTAGTCTTCAAATCGCATCTCGAGATACCTCTCCGGCTTTGGTGTTTTGTGCACAATATCTACATGATATTTCCAACTAGCCGCTCGGACTTTATAGTTGTATTCGTGCAACAAAAACTTCTTACAGGCAATATTCCATTTCTCTAGTCGGTCAATTCCCATCATGGCGCTGGTGGCTCCTTCAGGGTGCCGAGTCCAGTGGATAAAAGTTGCTTTAGGAAGAAGCCGAACCAACCAAGGGTATATCATATTGCTCTGAGGAATTTTCCATCCGACCTTTTCCTGGTTCACCTCAATAATAGAAACCAAATACCCTTCTAATTTCTTGATGAATTCATCGGGAATTTCCATCTCAAGAGTTTGAGAAAAATCCCACTCATAGTTTCCCAAATATTTAACGAATGGCCCAAAAATTCTGCACGAGTCATACAGTAATTCTGGTGGAATAAGATCACTTGCAACGTTAAGCGGTTCTCCGAAATAGATGCCCGAATCCTTCATGGCTTCTGGCAGAATTCGAGTGCCGCTGTGGCCACGGCCAATGATTATAACCGTATTGGGATTGTTCAGCTTCTCAAGCATGCCGCAAGATAGAACGCTACTTCTTAAAAAGCGGCACTGTGCTGCACGCCTCTCCGTACATCACGCTTTTTGCAACAGGCGTGAGTTTTGAAACGAACTCCACGAAAGCCGAGGTCGGAACAGGATACTTGCTGCAGCCTTTTACGATTACGCGTTCATCTTGGAATTGTGTAAGGTCGAGGTCAGCAATTGCTTCTTGATAAAGAACGGTCTCCAAGGTTTCGGAAGTTCCCATAACTGCGCGTTTGGCAACAGGTTGCAGATAAGTAACAGCTAACATATATGCCCACTGCGGAACAATGGCATCAACTGTGCACTCAATATTCACGAACGCATCTTGATAAGCACTCCAATCAAGGTCTTTCAGTTGCTGACGGTAGTCTTTCTCGCGAAGAATCAAACCCTCAAAAAGGAAATCTTTAAGGTCGAAGGTCTTTCGTGAACCAACTTGGTAAAGGTCTTCCAAGTTGAAGGTAATGAGGCCGCTTTCGGCAACCTTATTGCGTATTTCTTCGGCTTCGCTCATTACATGAAACCCAATTCCAGAAGAGCGGCTTCGCTCATCATGTCTTTGTCCCAAGGTGGGTCGAATGTGAGTTCTACTTTACCTTCCGTTACGCCTTCAACGCTTCTTACCTTTTCTTCTACTTCCAACGGAAGACTTTCTGCAACAGGGCAACTTGGTGATGTCAATGTCATCAGCACATCGGCCTTGCCGTTATCATCGATTTTCACTTCGTAGATCAATCCCAACTCGTAAATATCAACAGGAATCTCTGGGTCATAAACCGTACGAATGATGTCAATCACTCGCTCTTCAATCTGCATCTTCTCACTTATCGACAAAGCCATGACTACGCTTTTTGTTGAGTTTTGAATGCAATGGCGTACAATTTCATTTGCTTAACCATACTCACCAATCCATTAGAACGTGTTGGCGACAAATGCTCCTTTAACCCAATATGTTCAATAAAAGTGAGATCGGTATTGATGATGGTATCTGGAGTTTGACCAGACAATACGCGAATCAGCAAACTGATGATTCCTTTTGTGATAATCGCATCGCTATCAGCCGTAAAAATCACCTTTCCATCTTCCATTTTGGCATGTAGCCAAACGCGGCTTTGACAGCCCTTGATAAGCAGGTCATCTGTTTTAAGGCTTTCCTCAATCAATGGTAGTTCTTTACCAAGTCCGATAATGTGCTCATACTTATCCATCCAATCATCAAAAAGTGAAAACTCCTCAATGATACCTTCTTCAATCTCTTCTATTTTCGACACAGCTCCTACCATTAAAACATTCGTTTTACTCTATC
>CAYWET010000072.1:0-11902 GCA_964457245.1 uncultured Chryseobacterium sp.
CTCTGGTTTGGGCAGGTCATTCGGAATTCCCCAATCGCCATCGCCAGAAACCTGACAACCCAACCGGCCAAAGCCATAGCCAATGGCTAGAGCGGGCATCACTGCATCAAAAAAGTGTAGAATACTGATCTTATGTTTTTTAGCGTACCATATAAACATGGTCATGGCTAAGATCATTCCACCGTAGAACGACAAGCCTCCGCTTGAAGTTACCGCGGCAACAGGGTCTGCAACAAAATCATCCCAATTTTCGAGGTAGTGAAACATTTTGCCTCCTGCAATGGCTCCAATACCAGCAATGATGGCAATATCACCAACTCGCTCATGTGGATGAACAAGTTCTGTCTCGGTGCTACCCTTTTTCTTCTTTTTGGTAGGAAAAAGTTGACCGATAGCCTCTTTTCGTTTCAGTTCAATTGTTAACAGAATGGCTCCCACGATAAAGCCGATTCCGACCATCATTCCATAGCTCTGTAAGTACTTAAATGGCTCAAATGAAATTCCGAATATATCCTGAACGAGATGGTAGAATGTAGGGTACATCAGCTTACCGTTTCGCTTACAATAATTTCACCTCGGAAAACGGTGTTGTCTTCCAATTGGTTCAGTTCAATTTGTTGAATCGTACCCGAAAGTGAAGCGTCAAACGGAACACGAACACGGAGGTAGTTATCGGTGTAACCGAACATGAAACCGTCTTTGTTTTCGTGTTCCATTAACGCGTTGCGAGTTGTGTTTTCGAACTGCTGATAGAATGCACGTTTTTTCTTCTCACTCAAGATGGTCAGCATCTTGTTTCGCTTTCGTCTTTCAGGAACTGGAACAACTTCATCCTTAACACGAACCGCAGTAGTATTCGGTCGCTCAGAATAGGTGAATACATGCAAGTAGGAGATAGGCAGTTCGTTCAAGAATTCATAAGTCTTGAGGAATTCTTCTTCCGTTTCTCCCGGGTGGCCGACAATCACATCCACACCTATACATGCGTGCGGCATTACTTCTTTGATCGTTTCAATGCGACTACGATACAAAGCCGAACCGTAACGTCTGCGCATTTTTTGAAGCATGTTGTCTGAACCACTTTGTAGCGGAATGTGGAAATGAGGTACAAATCGGTCAGACTCCGCACAGAAACGAATAATCTCATCGCTGAGCAGATTCGGCTCAATACTCGAAATACGGAATCGCTCTACATCACCAGGAAGTTTATCCAATTGCTGAATGAGCTGATAAAAATTCTCATCTGTTCCAGCACCAAAGTCACCAATGTTTACGCCAGTTAAAACGATTTCCTTCACGCCCGTAGCAATGGCTTCTTTCGTTGAAACAATGCTGTTGGCGATGCTTTCACTTCGGCTTCTTCCTCGGGCAAGCGGAATGGTACAGAATGAGCAGAAGTAGTCGCAGCCATCTTGCAGTTTCAAGAATGTTCTGGTTCTGTCATTCGATGAGAATCCAGGAATGAATTCCTTTACATCCTTGATCTCGCAACTGTGCACGCCAGCTTTTGGCAGCTTTTCCAGGTTCTCTAGATAGCCGACAATATTGAATTTCTCATTCGCACCAAGCACGATGTCAACACCTTCAATACTGGCAATTTCCTTTGGTTTTAACTGTGCGTAGCAACCAATAACTGCCACAAAGGCGTTTGGATTGGCCCGTAATGCCTGCCGAACGATATTCCTACATGTGGCATCTGCTTGGTCTGTTACTGAGCAGGTGTTGATGATGTAAACATCAGCCGATTCTTTGAAATCCACACGATCATATCCAGCAGCAATCAACTGTCGCGCAATGGTGCTCGTTTCAGAGAAGTTCAGCTTGCAGCCAAGTGTATGGAAAGCAACCGTTCGCATTTGAGGCTGCAAAGTTACATATTAGCTTGTAGGGGCGTATCGCGATACGCCCTTACTGTCTATCACGATTTCTTTTACATCGCCTGGCTTCATATTCCCAATTTCAAATTCACCAATTCGAACCCGTATCAATCGTAAAGTGGGAAACCCAACTGTCGCGGTCATCTTTCTAACCTGACGGTATTTTCCTTCGGTCAAAGTGATGGAAATCCAAGAAGTTGGGCCGTGTCGTTCATCTCGAATTTTCTTTCCTCTCGGAGGTAATTGAGGCTCAGATTTCAGTTTTTCTACTTTGCAAGGAAGCGTTTGATACGGACCTGATTCGGAAGCGATTTCAACACCTTTTTGAAGTTGCTTGATAGCTCCATCGGTAATGATTCCATCTACCTGCGCCCAATATTCCTTTTCAACTTTTGCGCTTCGGATGTATTCGCTGAATTGACCATCTGTGGTCAGCAATAGCAAACCTTCTGACGGCTCATCCAATCGGCCAATGGCCATTGTTCCTTCTGGGAAGTCGAACAATTCGCCAAGCAACTTTTTGTTCTTCCGTTTGGTCTGATTGGTTATGAATTGAGACAAGTAACCATCTGGTTTGTACAACGCAAAATGCCGATGTTCCATTATGCCACTTTGCTGAACAGATACAGCATTTCGGTAGCAATCTGCTTGCATCTCTCGTCATAAACTTCCTTTTCCTGTACTGTTCGGTCGGCCACTTTTGGGTCTTCGTATGTGATGCGCGCACGGAAATCAGCACCATGTACAATCGGACATGCTTCATCGGCATCAGAGCAGGTCATAATGGCTGCAAATCCTTTCTGCGGATTAACGGGTGCATCAAAGGTTTTGGAGTAGCAATCCAACGCGCCAACTTCGTCAGAAAACCTCACGCTGTAGCGCGGATTGGTACTGACGGTTCCTTCCACCTTCAAACCAGCTCTTTGAATTGCTTCTACCGCCCGTTTATTGAAGGCGGTTTCTTCGATGCCACCTGAAAAGGTTTGCACGTTCCGAATTCCGTAATGCGCAGCAGCCACCGCAGCCCAAACTTGTCCAAATTGGCTTCTGCGCGAATTGTGTGTGCAGATGAACATCAAGTTCATCGAATCTCCACCTTTCCATTTTTCCGAAATGAAATCGGCTACTTGTTCAAGGTCTTTTCTTCGCTCCTTCGGAATCGTATCAAACCCTGTCATACATGCTTCGATATACGTTTCTATAGATTGAAAAAGTGGAATTCTCTTGATCAACGGCTTAGTTGGTTCTGGTGTTGGCATTGTTTGACTTTGTTTTTGAGTGAAAGAGCGCAGCCGTTCTCGTTCTATAGATCGAGCTTGCGAGGCAGGCAGATAAATTAGAATCAAGTAGGGGATGATAAGTAGAAAAGCCATCACAAATACGTAGAAAAATGCCAGAACAATAATGCTTGCACCGATTACCGATTTGATGTCTTTCATGGTCATCATACCAAAGCTTTCCATGTTGAGTGAACCGCCTGCTAGAAAACCCAATGTGGAAAGGACAATCAACAACATGGGGCCAAGCCCGAGAATTGCCAAAAAGCCCCAGTTCACTTTCTTCATGTAGGTCCACATGTACCATTTTTCAGGGTATTCTGGAATTCCGCTCTTCAGGTTGGTTTCTACGAAACGAGTGAATCCTAACCCCACAGCTGGGAATAACGTGAGCCAAACCCAGTTGCGTGGAGTTCCGGTTGTTCCAGAACGAATGAGTTGAACTACACTCAGGAAAATCCCAAGGAGTACATTGTATCCTAAGTATATGACTACAATTTCTTGCACTCGCTAAAAGTACTCAGCAGCATCCACCGCCCGGTGTGCAGCAAGATTGAGCAACGGCAACTTTTGGTTTTTCTTCTGGAATACCGCACTTGTCTTTAGCCAAACAGTCAGTTTTTGTGTTGGTAAGAACAAACGCTTTACCGTCAAATTCCAACTTATAAGTGCCAATGGTTGAGGTTTGATACTCAACCTCAACTTCTTGGTCGGTAAGGCCGAGTTTATCTTCGGAAAGTTCGATGATACTCAGCAATTTGGCAGCCGCTAAGCGGTGGTCATGGTCGTTAGCAGACCAAAGCTGGAAGTTGATAGCTTCGTCTTTACGCACAGTTCCGCCACAATCGATGAAATGGCGCTTTACGCTACCTACTTCTGTCACATGGAAATGTGCAGGAACAGTTGTGCCGTCTTCCAGTCGGAAAGTCAACTCACTCATTCCCGTTAAGGTTTCTTTTACTTCAGATAGTTTCATGATACTTGTTTTTATTATCGGTTTATTACGATGAATTATTTCAAATTTTTTTCAGCAACACGTAGTTGGGTTGCAGCATGTGTCGAGTAGGGAAGATAGTTGGCTTCTCACCATGTTCAGTTTTTCCGTGTTGATACAATAGCAAGTGCTCACGCCAGAAATTGTTCCCTGGATCAGGCCAGCGTCTTTCAGTGCTTTTAGGTGCTGTGATACAGTTGCTTGGGCTAAGCCAATTTCATCTACAATGCTTCCGCAAACACAACTTTCCTGTTTGCTGAGGTATTGCAGGATGGCAATGCGAGCAGGATGCGCCAATGCCTTGGCCATTTCTGCCAATTCATTTTGGTCTTGTGTGAATTGTGATGTTTTTGTCAATCCCATTTCATCGCAATATTACGATAAATAATTTAGACGCGGATTAGAATGAATGTTGTTTTATTGAATATATTCAGCATCTCATCAATCAACTGAAGACCAGACTCAGTTTAAAAACGGGGCGTAACCGAAAAGCCAAACGAGTAGGATTTTATAGACGAAAAACCAATGGATTCGCAGAAAGTAGACATGTTTTTAATGACCAATGCCAAGTATTTTGAAGGACATCAGGTGCCAATGATACGAGAGCAGTTGCAGCAGGCAGACGATGATAAATGGCTGAAAGTCCAGTCATTGAATCTGAAAGACCCTACCACTTCCCTTATCGTTTCCATTTTGGGTGGTCAACTTGGAATTGACAGGTTTATTATTGGTGATACCGGCATGGGAGTGGGTAAACTCCTTACCTGTGGCGGTTTGGGTATTTGGGCAATTGTTGATTGGTTCATTATCATGGGAAGAACCCGTGAGGTCAATTTCGAGAACTTTCAGAAGGCGCTGGTTTAATTGAATCAGACTAATAAATATGCGTGGGTTTATCTTCTGGTGGGCCTTGGTTACCTGTGGGTAATTTGGAATATGGTGTTCCCTCATGAGGGGGAGACAACCGTTTGCATTTTTAAGAGCACAACTGGGGTTGCTTGCCCTTCATGCGGTTCCACAAGGTCGTTGCTCGCAATTTTGAAAGGAGATTTTGCTGAAGCTTTTTTTATGAACCCGCTTGGTTATTTCGGCTTGCTCATAATGGTGGCCGTTCCTGTAATGTTGACTTTTGATAGGTGGCAGAATTCGAATCTCATCACAATTGGAATTGCCAAGTTCGAATCGATGATTCGGAAGCCTCGTTTAGCGGTTCCATTGGTGGCATTGTTGATCATGAATTGGGTTTGGAACATTTATAAAGGCATATGATCGTAGATCCAGAACTCGAATTCGACCCGAACGATTTTGAAGCAGAACGCGCGTCAAATAGTTATCTGATGTCTGTAATGGCGCTCATCGTTGGCTTGCCCTTACCCATAGTAAATCTGGTTGCTACGTTCATCTTTTATATGGCAAATAGAAAGTCAACCTATTTTGTGAGATGGCATTGCACGCAAGCATTACTCTCACAGGCTACGGTACTTTTTATGAATAGTGCGGGAATGTGGTGGACGCTTTCCATTTTGTTTGATGAGATGAGAATAAGCAACGCTTACATCGCATACATGATAACGGTGTTCTTATTCAACCTTTCAGAATTCATACTTACAATTTACACCGCAATTCATGTTCGCAAAAGACAACATGTAGAATGGTGGTTCTGGGGTGGTTTGGCAAATAAACTCTGCAAGGCGTAATGGGGAAGTTGATCGGACAGTTCTTCTTGATGACCGCAGGTTTCTTCAGTGTTTGGTTCTTGTTGAATCAGGTTCCTTTCATCACAGACGAGAAGTTGGATGAAATGACAGCTTCCAATGAGCAGCGCCTTGGTGATCTGATGATGGAAATGATTGGTAAAACCGAGACCGAGGTCCGTTCAGATTCGGTGGTAGCCATTGTTCATGAAGCAAACGAACGAATTTGTGAAGTCATCGGAATTGATCACACTCAGATAAAAGTTCATGTTATTTACAATAGCGAGGTGAATGCCTTTGCATTGCCCGACAGCAACTTGATCGTGAACACCGGACTTATTGCGTATTGCCAAAATGCGGATGAAATGGCTGGCGTAATGGGGCATGAGATTGCCCATATTGTGGAAGGCCATGTAATGAAGAAATTGATCAAAGAAGTTGGTCTTGCCATGCTGGGTGTCTTGGTTGGCGGAAATTCGGGATCTGAAGTAATGTTGGAAGTATTCAAAACGCTGACATCAACTTCGTTCGATCGTTCGCAAGAACGAGAAGCAGACCGATTGGCAGTTGAATACTTGCTCCAGGCAAACATTGATCCTGAACATTTGGCCAATTTCATGTTTCGGCTTTCACAAGAAGATGAAGCATTTCCGGAATATTTGGAATGGGTCAGTACGCATCCAGATTCAAAAGACCGTTCAGCGGATATTCTCAAACTTAAAAATGAGTCGGAACAGACCGAGTTTGAGCCCTTGGCAACAGACGAAGAATGGGAGACTCTGAAAACACGACTCAATCTCAATTACCTGTAGCCGTTTTCATTTTCGCGGCTAACTTAGCCGACCATGCACCAGTATTCGAGTTTGGAAGATTGGAAAAATGGCATTGTTGCGGGAGACCGTGTGGCCTTAGCGCGTGCTATCACGTTAGTAGAAAGTACCAAGGAAGAACAGCTCGAAACCGCTTCAAAACTTCTGGAACTTTGTTCTTCACATGCCGTTGAAAGTCAGCGCATTGGGATTACTGGTGTGCCCGGAGTTGGGAAAAGCACATTCATTGATGCTTTCGGTAGCAAGTTGACCGAATCGGGTAGGAAAGTGGCCGTGTTGGCGGTAGACCCAAGTAGTGATATTTCTCACGGAAGCATTCTTGGGGATAAAACGCGAATGGAAAAGCTTTCGGCAGACCCAAATGCTTTTATTCGTCCTACCGCATCTGGTGGTTCGTTAGGTGGTGTTGCCAGAAAGACAAGAGAAACCATTTCACTTTGCGAAGCTGCTGGATTCGATACCATTCTCATTGAAACCGTTGGTGTCGGGCAGAGCGAAACGGCCGTGTATTCCATGGTTGATATGTTTGTTTTGCTTGTTCTCGCAACTGCTGGAGATGAACTACAAGGCATCAAGCGCGGCATTATGGAAATGGCCGATGTGGTCATTATCAACAAGGATGATGGCGAAAATGCCAGCTACACCAAACTCGCCAAAGCAAGTTATCATCAGGCGTTGCACATGTTTCCCGCTAAGGAAAGCGATTGGACAGTTCCTGTGCATTCATGCTCATCTACTAAAGGCAACGGAATGGATGAGATTCTGAAAACGGTTGAAAGTTTCTTCAATCACGTGAAAGTGAATGGTTGGTTGGAAAAGAACCGCTCGGAACAGAACAGTTATTGGTTGAAAGCTGCGATTTCTGAAGAATTGAATCATCGTTTCTATAGCGATGCTTCTACCGCCAAGCGTTTGGAGAAGCTTCAATCTGAAGTGAATTCTGGAAAGGTCAGTCCATTTACCGCAGCGCGAGAACTGCTGAAAAACTGGGGCTACAGCAACTGACGCGCTTCTGCTTTCAGTACTTCAATGGCGCCAGCAGTTGGCGAAACACCTGCTTTGCTCAAAATTTCAAACAACGCAGAGCTTAGCTGAACACCCGTGGCATTGTCGCCCACGTTTTTGTAAGCCAATTCAATCAGCTGATTTACGGCATCACGGCTTTCGGTAAGATTTTTCCAAGCTTCGCTAGAAACATAGATCTGTTGTGTGAGATTGTGCTCAAATTCTTCTCTGATAGTGCGTTGTAGTTCACGTTTGAAGATAGAGGCAGTCATAGCTGGTCGGTGCACTCGTGGAATCATCTGATTTGGTTCGATCCGTTCCAAAAAGAGAATTAGACGCTCATAAGCTTGCAAGCGTGTTGGAATCATGGTTGAACCTTGGTTGTTCGCAATCTTGGCAGTTGCCTGCGCTTGTGCCAAGGAAATCTGGCGCTGCTCTTCCATGAACTTCTTCAAAAGGAAATAAGCGGTAATAAACACAATTCCTGAAGGAACGGTGTATTTCAAGATTTCAAGGATGGTGGAAACGACTTCGTTCATGGTTGCAATTTGGGCTAAAAATACCTTTTCAACATCAACCGTGAATAAGCATAAATTATTGCCTGTGCTAGGACAATCGTGCAACACGTTCAATGTGTAGTTTTGCCTAAAATTTCACACATGGACCAGTTCTTATCAGACCGAATCAAGAAGTTGAGCGAATCGCAGACCATTGCCATGGCACGTAGAAGCCGTGAGTTGCAGGCTGAAGGAATTGATGTGATCTCGTTGAGTTTGGGAGAGCCCGACCTCAACGCACCTGACCATGTGAAGGAAGCAGCCGTGAAAGCTATTCAGGAAGATTGGAGTCATTACCCGCCCGTTGCGGGTTATCCTGAGTTGCGTCAGGCTATTTCTGACAAGTTCAAACGTCAGAATGATTTGGACTACAAACCAGAGCAGATTGTTGTTTCAACAGGCGCTAAGCAATCGTTGGCCAACGTAATTCTGAGTTTGGTTAACCAAGGTGATGAGGTCATCATCCTCGCGCCATATTGGGTTAGCTACTTGGAGCTAGTGAAGCTGGCAGGAGGCAAGGCGCGTTACATCACGGCAGGTATTGAAACCGACTTCAAATCGTCAGCGGCCGAGTTGGATGAAGCCATCAACGAAGATACTAAGCTTATCATTTTTAGTTCGCCAAGTAACCCAACGGGTTCGTTTTACACGAAGGAAGAACTGCAAGGTTTTGCGCAGGTTTTGGCCAAGTACCCAAGTGTTTTTGCTATTGCCGATGAAATCTATGAGCATCTGAATTTCGAGGGCGAACATCAGACCTTAGCGCAATTTCCAGAGGTTTATAATCAGGTCATTACGGTTAATGGCGTGTCCAAGGCTTACGCTATGACGGGTTACCGCATCGGTTACATCGGTGCGCCAGCGTGGATTGCCAAGGCGTGCGATAAAATGCAAGGACAGATCACTTCAGGAGCTAATTCAATAGCGCAGCGCGCGACCATTGCCGCGTTGGAAACACCAGAATCTTGGTTGAAAGAAATGGCCGAGATTTTCAAGAAAAGACGCGAGTTGGTGACTGAACTATTCTCAGAAATTGAAGGCTTGAAAACCAATATGCCAGGCGGTGCATTCTATCTTTTTCCAGAGGTTTCTGCTCTTTTCGGGCATTCATTCAACGGACAGGAAGTGAACAACGCCAACGACCTCTGCATGTATTTCCTTAACGAATGCCATGTGGCTATGGTGCCAGGCGAAGCCTTTGGCGCACCAGGCTATGTGCGACTTTCTTATGCTACTTCAGAAGCCAACCTGAAGGAAGCCGCTAGACGCATCAAGGTTGGGGTGGAGAAGTTGTTGCATCATTAAGGTAGTGCAAGTTTGGTGGTTTTTGATCTAAAAGACTGGGTCTTTTGGCTAAAACGCTAAGAGAACTTGCTTAAATAGCCTCTGTTTTAGCTAAAACTCTTGGTGTTTTAGATCAAATAGTGAGAGAACTTGCTTAAATAGCTTCTGTTTTAGCTAAAACTCTTGGCGTTTTAGATCAAACAGTGAGAGAACTCGCTTAAATAGCCTCTGTTTTAGCTAAAACTCTTGGTGTTTTAGATCAAATAGTGAGAGAACTTGCTTAAATAGCTTCCGTTTTAGCTAAAACTCTTGGCGTTTTAGATCAAACGCAAACTCAGAAACTAACCTGAAAGAAGCTGCCAGGCGTATTAAGGTTGGGGTAGAGAAGTTGTTGTGGCATTGAGTTGCGCACGGCATTTATTCGACTGAAGAACTTTCTTTTTTGGACTGGTCTTCTGAAGAGTTTTTCTTCCACATGGAAAACCAAGAAACCCCAAAAATTGTAACCAAAACTCCAAAAACACCTAGAGTAGAAGTTAATAAGATTCGATTGAAATTGAATTCTCTTTCAATATCCTCCTTTTCCATGAACTTTTCTTGCCTGTCTTTAATCTGGATATAGTCTCTTTGAAGCTGCTTTATTTCAATGATTTGGTCTGGGTTTTGAAATACGTAAGATTTGATTTTTACATAATCGTTCCTGATTTCGGATAGTGACTTAACCTGTTCTGGTTTTAGGTCTGATATTTCCAAGGTTTTTTCAATTCTGTCTAGCCTTCCGTCAATTTCCTCCGTATTTAGAATATTGATTCGCTCCTCTAGGTTGGTCAGGGTTGATTCTAAATCAGGTACTTTGTAGATTCCATCTAGTTCTGCTTCCAGTAACTTGTTTTCTTGTTCCAATTTGATGGTGTATTCGTTAGCTATCTGAACTCCATATTGTAAGAGCATTGTACTTCCTAGAAGAAGGAAGACGAAAAAGAACAGTTTGTACACCATTTGAAATTTTAGAAACAAAGAGGTCATTTGCTTTTCCCTATACGAAGCCATGTTATTTGGATGTTTAATTGTGATTTACATTCTGTTGGGCATGTGAGTAAACATAGCAAAAACTCCTTTGGCATCTTTGTGTGATTCAGAACGTTATAGTATCAAACGACCACCAATGAAACATCTTTTCATCCTTTCCCTTTTTATCATTTCCGCATTTGCCAACGCTCAGACCGTTTGTGATTCATTGGATTTTGTGTCCATCAAGTACAGTCCATTTACCGATAGTGTTATCGTGGTGCATGTAGAAAACAACAATACCAATGAGATTTTCGATTACCCTGGTTTTGTGCTGTTAGATGCCAATGACGATACGGTTGCGGTAGAGACCGTGAATTATTTTGGTATTGGATCAGAGTCGGTTCATCGACTAGAAGTAAGGCCGGGAGTTCATGACCCGCTCAACGACTTTGAAGGAACGCTACAACTTTACTCTGGTTTCTACGATACGTTTGAGTGTGAATGGGACATGGATCAGTCGCTTTGCGCAGATGAACCCTGCGATGCTGTCATTCTTGGTTTTGAGAATTATGGAGGCGCTTTGGTTACTGGAGATTTCCATTGGGAATTGGAAGACGATAATGCTGCTCTCGTTGATTCGGGTTCCTTCACCATGGTAGCGAACAATCAATCTTGGTTTTATCCGATGTGTTTGGAGCCGGGAACCTACACTTACAGCCTTACCGCATTAACACAGCCATCTGGTGGAGGTCCTACCTTGACCGTTTATTCTTCTACAACTTATGCATCGCCTAGTATGTCAACATGGCTAGATTGGTTCAACAACCCGGGGGCCGAACTTGAATTCCCATTCTTTGACTTCTGCGCCCAAAGCTCCGTTGGCGTAGGAAACCAAGATTCGGAGAATGATATTCGAGTATTTCGGAACGGAAATAATTTGGTGCTTGAATCTCAGCATGTAATTGAAAAAGCGCTGATCTACAGCATGGATGGCAGACTGGTTGATGTTTTCAATTCTTATTCTACAAGATTGAATTTGTCAAGCGACATTCCGCACGGTGCTTACTTGATTCGAGTACAAACGTCACGCGGTTGGTCGGTTACGAAAGTTGTCCTGTAAGCTCATTCCTCACAGCTCGTTCCTCATTGCTAGCGTTGGTTAACACTCGTTAACAACCGCTAACATTTGGCAAGAAATGCCTGGCCTAATTTTGAATCAACATCAAAACGATAGGTCATGAAAAAGCTGAACTTATTATTTCAATTGAGCACACTTACCAGTTTGCTCGTAGCCGGATTCTTCACATTTGCCATTGCGCAAAATGCCGATGACGAGGCCAAAGACCAGAAACTCACCATTGATATTGAGGTGA
>CAYWET010000073.1:0-11441 GCA_964457245.1 uncultured Chryseobacterium sp.
TGCTTCTCTTCTTCTGAGCTTGACCTCCACGTTCCTTTCAGCATTTTGCGGTCTTTTCTGAGCATGATCCATTCTGGAATTCCGCGCAGTTGGAAAAAGCCCATGTACTGACTCATCTTCTTCTGCTTCTTGTCAAAACGAACCGCATCGCTGAACGCTTTCAAATGCGGAACAGAAAGCGCAGTCCAGCTCTTTACCCTATCGGGATGATAGGCTACCACGCCCCAACCAACTGCTGAACCCCAATCGTGACCAATAAGTTGGAATTTCTCAAACCCGAACTCATCCGCCAAACCCACAACATCCGAAACCAATTCTTCAATCTCATAAGCCTTAACATCGGTTGGTCTGGCCTGCGGACTGTAACCACGCTGGTCAGGTGCAATGCAGTAATAGCCGTTTTCGGAAAGTCGCTCCATCAGCGGAATCCACATATGTGAGGTTTCTGGAAAACCATGCAGCAGAATTACAGGTTCGCCCGAAGGGTCTCCCGCCATCCGGCATTTGAAAGTCATTCCGTTCGCTTGCTTGTTTACAATATCTACTTGTGCCATGGCAATACTCAATTGGATGGTTAAAAACAGGCAGAGAAGAATTCTCATGCCATCAAAGATGTGAAAACGAAATGGAGATCAAGCACACCCCGACAGCGGACAGGAACCGCAACGCTTGCCTTTCTTCTTGTACTTCTTGCAGCACTTCTTCTTTTTCTTCTTGAGTTTTATCTCAATCGGAAGAACTGGCGGAATCAATTCCTTGGAAGTATCGGTGGTGGTTTTTTGCACGTACCAAAAATATTTCCGGCTAACGCGATGAGCAATACCTCAATCAGGTTATTCTCATCTTTATCGCCATGAACTGTCCAACCTTAGAAACCGAACGTTTGCTACTTCGTCCTTTAGCGATTGAAGACATGGGTCTTCTTGTTGATCTTGACAGCGACCCAGAAGTAATGCGCTTCATTACCGATGGGGTTCCTAGAGACCGTTCGCATCACGAAGAAGCGGTTCCGAAACTCTTAAAGTACATGACTGAAAATCCTGGACTCGGACTTTGGATTGCATATTTGAACGACACCGAAGAATTCATTGGCTGGTACATTCTGAAACATCTGCCCGATGGTGGCGAGGTTGAGGTCGGTTTTCGAATCAAGAAGAAATTCTGGCGGAACGGCTATTCAACCGAGGCAGGAAAAGCGCTGCTCAAACATGGTTTCGAAACACTTGCTCTGAAGAAAATTGCCGCCATTGTTCGGCCAGACAACTTCGCTTCTCAGGCGGTCATCCAGAAAATCGGATTGAAGGCAAAAGGCAAAGGCACATGGTACGGAATTGTGTACCTTTATTTTGAGTTGGAAAATTTAAGCAGCTAGTTTGTTAAATGAACTTCGCTGCGATGCCAACTAAAACATCAACTCCCTTGGAGATATTTTTTATGGCATTAGCCTTACTTTGGTTTGAAGAAGACGCATCTTTAACAGCTTTCAGCACCTCCGCAAGATTCTCTTTACTAATACCAGTGTCGTTTATTAGCTCCTGAATATCTTGGTCATTAAACTTGCTAAGGCTAGATATCTGACTTGCGAATTGATTATCTGTTGCAGTGGCCGCATCTGCAGCAATTTGATTCCAGTCTGTAGGCATAAGCTTATTGATTTAAAAGTGAATTTATCGAGTTGCTCAGTTCGTTTATGTTCGTTTCTAAGGATTGTAGGTTTCCTCCTACCTCACCAGCCTTTAACACAAACTTATCCAACTCGGTTTCTACCTGATTTAAGTTTATTGCTCCACCTGTTAATGAGGTTAGTCTTTCAAACGCTCTTCTACGTTCTTCATTGATATTTACCCCTGAACGAATCAAGTTTCTTAACTCACTTGAAGCCTCTTGATACTTATCAAAGTCCAAGTTCAACTTTTCTATTAGCTTGATTCTTTCTGCTTCTAACGCAGTTTGCATCGCATCACGCCTTAAACTGATTTGTGGCGTAATACTTTTCAAAATCCCGGGCAACTCAGCTTCCACATCCACTCCTTCAGGTATCCTCATCATGAACTCCTCCAAAAATTTTGGTGTGTACTCGTCCTGTATAAATGCATCTATCCTCTCACTTTTTCCATGAAACATTTTGTTTACCAGAGCAACATTCATTTCATGCATTCGCTTCCCTTCATTCGTAATCGAATCACTTAGTTGTAACGATTCGATAGGAAGCTTTACACAGCCTGATAATATGAGGGCGCAACCAAGCACAATTGTTAGGTGAAATTTCATCAAAATCTTATTCGTTTCCTTGCTTCAGCACCAAATATAACACAATATAGTGTTGGGCAACAAATCTAAACCACCTTTTCTGGAGGGAACTTCTTAACGCGTGATTTCAAGAAAGCAATCACTTCTTCGTCTGATTTGAAGGAATCATCTAGCCGGACGAACTTCTTGGCAAGTGTTTTATAGTTACCCGTCATCAGGAAGAACCACACCATAAAAAAGTCGATGCCTTCAAACACAATGGCTTTCTCCTTGGAGTAAGCATCAAGGT
Source organism: uncultured Chryseobacterium sp. (assembly GCA_964457245.1). Lineage (GTDB taxonomy): Bacteria > Bacteroidota > Bacteroidia > UBA10329 > UBA10329 > UBA10329. Next base: position 2,540 of record CAYWET010000073.1, read on the forward strand.
TATCGCGGAATTCCTTTGCCATGTCGGTGTAATGCATACTCGGCTTTATGTGATGGATAATGTGGTAACCATCGTTAAAGCACTTCTTATTGTACGCTACTTCAATACACGTAATGCTATTTCGGTAGCAGTTGGCGGGCGCATCGGCATCTACAAACGCGTGCTGACCCCAGTTTCCTGCCATCATCATAAAACGTGTGAACACGAACGGAATAATGAAAACAGCCAATGTTGCCTGCCAGTTCACAATACTCATTATAATGACAAATACGTACCAGCTTAACTCGCCAAGTACCGTGTTTTTGCGGAGTTTGAACCGTTTTTTCCGAGTGAAGTAATTGGTCAGATCAACCATTCCCAAGGTGAAGAACCGCAGGAAATACTTCATGAAATCACCAAAGCTATCGCGCTGATACTCTATGGTGCTGCTCAGATCTTCACGCAGGTTGTTCTCTGGATGATGCATTCCCATGTGATGACCGAAATATGTTTCGGGTGTTTCGCCAAAAAACGGTCCCAAAAACCACGGAATGATCTTGTTCATCCAATCATGCTTGCGTTGGAATAGCGGCCTGTGACTGGTGCAATGCAGCATAAGAATGTAAGGCGGTGTGAAGAATGCCCAGTTAATGGCCAAATAACCGACTGCAACCCACCAATTGAACTGACCAGGCAGGTACAGATAAACCGCAATCGGCACAATAACCAATAGAATCTTCAGAATCAGATGAATGAAAACGATATCGCGCTCATCGCGGATGTAGCGCATCATAAACTTGGTAAAACCCGAACCTGAATGATCTTTGAAAACCGGGTCGGTAAATGCTATTTCGGAAACGTGTCGCATCTGATGGCGCAAAGGTATAGTTTTGGGTTTGGCCATCTAACAGACCAAAGACAATTGTACGCGTTGCGCCAAGTACGTGTTTTTCTTAGCTTCGCAAGCCCAAAAATCCACTCAAATCGCTGAGGTTCAGCGCAGCTCATGTGGCAGACCATTGCTCGTATAATCCTTAAGAACCGTATAGCCATACTGATTGCCATTGGGGTGATCACCGTGGCGATGGGTTTTATGGCCACGCAGGTGAAAATCCGCTACGATTTTGCGGCATTGCTGCCTTCTACCGACAGCACGCTGATCAATTACAAAGCCTTTAAACAACAGTTTGGCGAGGATGGCGATGTGCTGGTTATTGGCGTGGAGCAGCCAGAGCTTTTCACTGAAACACGGTACAAAGCATGGTATGAGCTGGGTGAGGAAATCGGAAATCTGGAAGGAATTGACGAGGTACTTTCTGCCGCTCGGTGTTATCATTTGGTTAGGAATGACAGTCTCAAACGCTTCGATTTCAAGCGGCTGAGTGATGGGCTTCCCGCTTCTCAAGTTGAATTGGATTCCATCAAACAACAGATTATTGATCTGAAATTCTACGACAACCTGCTTTGGGATGATGAGACGGGCATTGCGGTGATGGCGATTACCATGAACGCCAAAGTGTTGGACAGCAAAAAACGGGTCGGGCTCACTAACCTGATTATCAATACTGGAAAGAAATACGAAGACCGCTTGGGTGCAAACTTGCGCTACTCAGGCATGCCTTATATCCGAAGCCTACTGGCCAAGATCGTGGAATCAGAAATGTTCCTTTTCATCCTTTACGCCATTCTGGTTACGGCCTTCATCATGTTCGCGTTTTTCCGCTCCTTCAAAGTGGTGATGGTGGCAATGGCTGTGGTCGCAATCGGTTCTTTGTGGTCCATCGGGTTTATCGGAATTATGGGCTTCCGACTTTCAATCCTAACTGGGTTGGTACCGCCACTCATCATTGTAATTGGCGTTGCGAATTGCATCTTCCTGCTGAATAAATACCACACGGAATTCCGTTCGCACGGAAACAAGATAAAAGGCTTGCAGCGCGTGGTACGAAAAGTGGGGAAAGCCACACTTTTGACCAACGCCACAACCGCTGCTGGTTTTGCCACATTCACGGTAGTTGAAAGTTCCGTAATGCGCGAATTCGGAGTGGTTGCCGCCATTTCCATCATGTGCATTTTTGTGTTGTCGTTGCTGCTGGTGCCCATCATTTTCAGCTTCTTGAAAGAACCGAAAGCCCGCCACGTAAAGCACTTGGAACGCAAGCAATCGCAAGTGTTTGTCTCGAAAATTGTTGAGATTGTACTCTCTTACCGAACCCGCGTTTATTGGTTCTTCGGAACCTGTGTTGTGGTCGGTATCTATGGTATTACACTCATCACTTCGGATGGTAAGATCGTAGGCGATTTCCCCGAAGGACATCATGTGTTGCAAGACCTCGATTTCTTCGAAAAACACTTTGGCGGTGTGGTTCCATTTGAGATTCAGATTGACGCTTTGAAACCGGACAAGGCACTATCAGCTGGAACGTTAAGGCGCATTGAAAAACTGCAGAACGCAATTGCTGAATATCCAGAGTTCTCACGTGCGGTGAGCATGGTGGAAGTGGTGAAATCTTTGAAGCAGGCTTACTACAAAGGCATGCCTTCCAAATATGAACTTCCGAGCGGTGCAGAACGCGGATTTATCCTGTCTTACGCTGAGAACAACAAAACTCAAAGCGGTGGAAATGAGGTGTTGCGCAGCTTCATTGACAGTGCCAATCAGGTTACGCGTGTTAGCTTCCAAATGAAGGATGCTGGAAGCGGTGAAACCGAACGTTTGCTGGGCGAGATAAGACCGATTCTGGATAGCATTTTCAACCCCGAACGGTACAATACGTTGATAACCGGAACCTCTGTTGTTTACCTGCGTGGAACGGAATATCTGGTCAAAAACCTTTTCATCAGTTTAGGAATTGCCGTGGTGCTCATTTCCATGCTGATGGCCTACATGTTCCGCTCTTGGCGAATGGTGGCGGTATCGCTGATTCCAAACATCGTTCCGCTGATTTTCACAGGTGCGTTGATGGGTTATCTAGGCATTACCATCAAGCCATCCACTATTCTGGTTTTCAGCATCGCATTCGGGATTTCTGTAGATGATACGATTCACTTTTTGGCCAAATACCGACAGGAATTAGAAGCCAATAATTGGAAAATCAAACGCAGTGTGATTCTCGCATTACACGAAGTGGGGATCAGCATGGCTTACACCTCCATTGTGCTGTTTTTCGGGTTCTCCATTTTTAATCTGAGCACCTTCGGAGGAACGAAAGCATTGGGCATGTTGGTTTCAATCACGTTGTTGGTGGCCATGTTCTCCAACCTCATCCTGCTACCATCTCTATTGCTAACTTTAGAGCGCTCGTTAACCGACAAATATTTCAAAGCCGCTGGGCTTGAACCAACCGACATTGAAGAACAAGAATCTGAACTGAGCACCCAAGACCAAACCGTATGAAAGGAATTATACTCGCTGGAGGTTCTGGTACACGCTTGCACCCGCTTACACTTGCAGTAAGCAAGCAGCTGATGCCCGTTTACAACAAACCAATGATCTACTATCCGCTAAGCGTACTTATGCTTGCGGGAATCCGTGAAATCTTGATCATTTCCACGCCTCAGGATCTTCCGAATTTTGAAAGATTGCTAGGAACAGGAGAACAGATCGGCTGTAAATTCAGCTACAAGGTTCAAGAAGTCCCGAACGGCCTGGCACAAGCTTTCGTAATCGGAGAAGAATTTATTGGCGATGACAAAGTCGCTTTGGTTCTTGGCGACAATATCTTCTACGGCCATGGCTTGGAGCAAACACTGAAATCGAATAATGACCCGGAAGGAGGAGTGGTTTTCGCCTATCACGTAAGCGACCCAGAACGCTATGGTGTAGTTGAATTTGACGATGATTTCAACGCGTTGAGCATCGAGGAAAAACCTCAGAAACCAAAATCGAACTACGCAGTTCCAGGACTTTATTTCTACGACAATTCTGTTGTTGAGATCGCCAAGAAGCTTGAACCAAGTGCCCGTGGTGAGTATGAGATTACGGATGTGAACAAGGAATATCTCGCGCAAGGAAAACTGAAGGTTGGTCTTCTTGGGCGCGGAACAGCTTGGTTGGATACTGGAACTTTTGCTTCGCTGATGCAAGCCAGCCAGTACGTTCAGACCATTGAAGACAGACAAGGCTTGGCCATTGGTTGTATCGAAGAAGTTGCTTACCGGCAGAAGTTCATCGATGCGGCTCAATTGCGAAAAATTGCCGAGCCATTGCAGAAAAGCGGCTACGGAGATTACCTCATGAAACTGGTCAAGTAAGATGAAGTATCCAGCGGAAATAAAGAACAAGATCCTTGTTACGGGCGGTGCCGGATTCATTGGTAGCGCAGTTGCAGAAAAGCTTGCAAAGGATCCTGAAAACTACGTTGTAATTGTAGACAGTCTGCTTACTGGTTCCATCAAAAAAGTACCGGAATCTGAACACAACAATCTTCGTTTCATTAAGTGTGATGTAAACGATTTCAAGGATATTTCCAGTGTGTTCTACGCTTACACTTTCGACTACGTTTTTCACTACGCAGCCGTAGTTGGCGTTAAGCGTACGCTGCAAAATCCTGTAATGGTACTGAACGACATTACAGGTATCGATAACGTTCTTTCGCTAAGCAAGAACACAGGCGTAAAGCGTGTCTATTACTCAAGTTCGTCTGAGGTTTATGGCGAACCGGTGGAATTCCCGCAGAACGAAGAAACCACACCGCTCAACTCAAGACTTCCTTACGCCATTGTAAAGAACGTTGGCGAAGCATACTTGAAATCCTACCAGCGTGAGTATGGTTTGGAATACACCATTTTCAGGTTCTTCAATACTTACGGTCCTAAACAAAGCAAGGAATTCGTGATTTCGCGTTTCCTTTCAATGGCGTTACAGAATCAGGACATCACCATTTATGGAGACGGTTCGCAAACGCGCACATTCTGCTTCATCAACGATAACGTAGATGCCTGCATAGCCGCATTTTACAAAGACATGTATGTGAACGATGTGGTCAACATTGGCGGAAACATTGAAGTTCCGATCATTGATCTGGCCAGCATTATTATTGAGGTTACGGGGTCAAAATCGAAGTTGATTCACTTGCCGGCTCTCGAAGAAGGCGACATGACCCGAAGACTACCAGACACCAGCAAAATGCAGGAACTGCTGGATCGGGGTGTAACTCCACTCAAAGAAGGTCTGAAAGAAGTTATTCAGCACGGCCAGTTTGTCTCTCTGATTTGATGAACGAACTCGCAGCGTTATCAGAAACATTCGAACAGGTTCTTGAGGAATTGGAACTTCCCAAAGAGCCTCAGTTGCTGTACGAGCCCGTTTCGTACACCATAAACAATGGTGGCAAGCGTATGCGGCCGCTTCTTGTTCTGCTCGGATGCAAGATATTTTCAGAAGACATCAGCCAAGCACTACATCCTTCCGTGGCAATTGAAATGTTCCACAATTTCACGTTGGTGCATGACGATATTATGGACCGCGCGCCACTGAGACGCGGCAAACCTTCGGTGTACCAAAAATGGAATGATAACGTGGCCATTCTTTCTGGCGATGCCATGATGGTGAAATCGTATCAAAGTTTGGTGCAGACCAGAAAGGAAGTGCTTGCTGAGGTGTTGGACATTTTCAATCTAACGGCATTGGAAGTCTGCGAAGGGCAACAGCACGACATGGATTTCGAAGAGCGAGATGACGTTTCCATCTCAGAATATCTCGAAATGATCCGCTTGAAAACGGCCGTACTTTTAGCTGCCAGCCTAAAGCTTGGTGCTGTAATTGGCGGTGCGAGCGAGGAAAATGCTCAGAAACTGTATGATTTTGGGCTGAACGCAGGAATTGCGTTTCAACTGCAAGACGATATTCTTGATGTGTACGGAGAAACCGCCAAAGTCGGGAAGCAAAAAGGAGGCGATATTATTGCCAACAAGCAGACCTATCTGCTCATTAAAGCCAAAGAATTGGCTTCCGAAAAACAGGCTAGCGAACTAAACTCTTGGCTGAATGGTTCGATTTCCGATTCTGAAAAAGTAGAAGCCGTTACAGCGTTTTATCAAGAATTGAACGTTAGAGATTTAGCGGAAGCTGAAATGTGGAAATACTTCAACCGCGGGTTAGAATCGCTAAAGCAAGTTCAAGGCAACGAGGACTGGAAAAACATTCTGGAGCAGTTTGCTACAAAGTTGATGCATCGGGAATCTTAAACCTCCAAATAAAACCTAGCAGGTTTTGAAAACCTTCTAGGTTTGTTCGTTCTAAAATGGAAAACCTCCCTTTAGCCAAATCAGATTACGAGCGTTATGAACGCAGCGTTTGGTTGCTGAAAGAAGTGGTTGAGCAGATCAACAAAGATTTTCGGCTACAGGGTTTTGATGTGGAATTCTCTGGCGAAGGCGATAAAGCGTATCAAGAACTGACCGATCAGCTCAAACCTGTTATCGAATACATGCTCGAAAATCAGACAGAAAAGTTCTGGAATCTGATCTATGGCATCGATCTCAGCGAAAGCAAAGTCAGACAGATTCTGTTCGGAACGGAAGAGAATATTGACGCCATCCACGAGCTTACCGACCTCATTCTGAAGCGCGAATTGCAAAAGGTTGTCATCCGTTTGCATTACTCGGGCAAACAACTGCCGTAGAACTGTTGTTAACATGTGGTTATTCTGTGCTTAACGCGAACTGATAATCGTATCTTTGCGCAAACCATTAAATAAGAACATTCAAGTCCACTAATGGATAAGTTCTCGTACCTCTCAAACATGGATGTCTCCGCAGTGGAACATCTCTATCAATCATTCAGATCAGACCCCGAATCCGTTTCAGAAGACTGGCAACAGTTCTTTGCTGGATTTGACTTCGCGCAGGAGCTTTACGACCAAGACGATGCCACATTTGGCATTCCGGCCAACGTCCGTAAAGAGTTTGACGTGATCGATCTTATTAACGGATATCGCAAAAACGGTCACCTCTTCACTCGAACAAATCCTGTTCGGAAACGAAGAGAATATTCGCCTACGCTGGCCATTGAAAATTTCAATCTCAGCCAGGAGGATATGAACACCACTTTCCGTGCTGGAGAAATGATCGGTATTGGTGCTGCAACATTGGAGCAAATCATCAATCACATGGAAAAAACCTATTGCGAAAGCATTGGTGTTGAGTACATGTACATTCGACATCCGGAGGTGGTTGAATGGCTGCAAAAGCGGTTGGAAAAAGACATGAACCAACCGAATTTCAGCACAGATGAGAAGAAACAAGTGCTGAAAAAACTGAGTCAGGCCGTAGTGTTTGAGCAGTTTCTTGGAAAGAAATTCACTGGGCAGAAACGCTTCTCTTTGGAAGGTGCAGAATCGTTGATTCCTGCGCTTGACATGGTTGTTGAGCAAGGCTCAGAACTTGGTATTGAAGAGTTCGTTATTGGAATGGCTCACCGCGGCCGTCTGAACGTTCTTGCCAATATCCTGAACAAGACTTACAAAGAGATCTTCACCGAATTTGAGGGGAAAGATTACGAAGATCAAGACGTGGAAGGCGATGTGAAATACCACATGGGCTACACATCTTACACCAAGTGTGACAACGGCAACGAGGTGAAACTGAACCTTTGTCCGAATCCATCGCATTTGGAAGCGGTTGACCCTGTTGTGGAAGGAATTTCACGTGCTAAGATCGACCGAAAATTTAAGGGAGATAACAGCAAGTTGTGCCCGATTTTGATTCATGGAGATGCAGCTATTGCTGCACAAGGCGTGGTGTACGAAATCGTTCAAATGGCCAAACTTGATGGCTACAAAACGGGCGGAACAATTCACATTGTGATCAACAACCAAGTTGGTTTTACCACCAATTATTTGGATGGTCGTTCGAGCATTTACTGTACGGATGTGGCCAAAGTAACGTTGAGTCCGGTTTTCCATGTGAATGGCGATGACCCTGAGGCTGTTTCGCACACCATGCGATTGGCCATGCAGTATCGTCAGGAGTTTAAAAGCGATGTTTTTGTTGACCTGCTTTGCTACAGAAAGTATGGCCACAATGAAGGTGATGAGCCGCGATTTACCCAGCCTCAGCTTTACGACATCATCGCGAAGCACCAAAACCCGCTTCAGATTTACTCAGATAAATTGACAAAGTCTGGGGTTGTTGGAGCTGATCTGGTCAATACTATGGAATCCGATTTCAACCAATTGCTGCAAGAGCGTTTGGATGAATCGAAAGAGGTGCAGAAAGCTACGGTAACTCAATTCCTGGAAGATACTTGGGAAGGTTACGAGTTTGCTGAAAAAGAAGATTTCTACTCGTCCTTGGAAACGGGTGTGGACGAAGCTACGCTCAAAGAAGTAGCGAAAGTGCTGACCAACGTTCCAGAAGACCTGAACATCTTCCGTAAGATGAAGAAGATTCTGAAAGACCGCGAAAACATGGTCTTTGAATCGGATAAATTGGATTGGGGAATGGCCGAGCTTTTGGCTTACGGTTCACTACTCAAAGAAGGTCATGAGGTTAGAATTTCCGGTCAGGATGTGGAGCGTGGAACGTTCTCGCATCGCCACGCGGTACTCAAAATTGAAGATTCTGGAGCTGAGTATGTTCCGTTGGCACAGCTTGGCGATGGACAAGGCCGCTTCGAGATTTACAACTCACTGCTTTCAGAATATGCAGTTCTCGGTTTCGATTACGGTTATGCATTCGGATGCCCGAACTGCCTCACCATTTGGGAAGCTCAGTTCGGTGACTTCAACAACGGTGCGCAGATCATCATCGACCAATTCATATCCTCGGCAGAGGAAAAATGGAAGGCGATGAACGGTCTGGTCATGCTACTGCCGCATGGATACGAAGGCATGGGAGCTGAGCACAGTAGCGCCAGAATGGAGCGTTTTCTGATGCTTTGTGCTGATGACAACATGGTGATTACCAATTGCACAACGCC
>CAYWET010000074.1:0-10695 GCA_964457245.1 uncultured Chryseobacterium sp.
TTGAGATTTTCCGAAAAGTCTGTCGAGGAGCTGCTTCATTTTACTTGTAGCCAACTATTTGCTAAACGCAAGGTTGCGTTTAGCCCGCTATGGGTTGGTTTTATTTAAGTTGTTGTTATTCAGTTTATTACTGTCTATAATAATGTCCAGCGGACTTTTGACATTTCTGAGAGATTTTTCTGTAACGTGCGTATAAATGGCGGTTGTTTCTGCAGAACTGTGTCCCAATAATTCCTGAATATTACGAAGATTGGTGCCGCTCTCCAACAAATGTGTTGCGAAAGAATGGCGCAGGTCATGCAGGCGCAGTTTCTTGTCAATACCCGCATCCTCACATGCCCTATGAAAAACGTGCCGAACACTGGATGCTGAATATTTTTTCTGGTTAGGACCTTCTATTAACCAATAATGTGGCTTATGCTCTTTCAAGTATTTATTGATAAGTGGCAGAAGACCCTGAGGTAAAACAGTGTATCGGTCTTTTTTACCTTTTCCACCTCTGATGTGAATCATCATCCTTTCTGTATTCAGGTCGCCCTTTCTCAGATTCAACAACTCACCAGAACGCAATCCTGCACCATATACCAAGGCCAAGCACAACTTATGTTTGGTGTAGCGTGGTTGTCGTAAAATAGACATGACCTCTTCTTTAGAAATTACCGTTGGTAAGGTGGTCTGTTTTCTTGGCCTTGGTAGCCAATATTCCTGCTTGTTCATACCAAGTACCTGCTCATAGTAGAATTTCAGAGCATTAATTAGTTGCCCCTGAGTTTTGTACGCATAGTCGCGTTCCTTTACTATTCTGAGCACAAATTGCTTAATGCGATCTTCATCAATGGCGGCAGGGTCATCGGTCGGATGCGCTGCTACAAAGAGTTTGAAAAATGAAACGTATGTATTCAACGTGTTCTGGCTCATACGCCTAAGTTCCATCGTCTCCTGGTACTTCATTAAGGCATGTCTCTGTGCTTCCGAGAAGCTACCTATATCTGGTTTGTCAGCTTTATCCTTTTCTCTTTTTTCGGTTTTCAAGGCAGAATAATCTACCCAAGCAATACTCTGAAAGGCCTCAAATGCCTTGTTTACCGATTGCTTAGAGAAAGCCAACCACCACATTTTCTTTGTATTGCTATATGTGGCATTCAGTTGCTTCGCAATTCCGTTTAATTGATCATTCTTTTCCATGTACATGGAAAGCACTACGAGATTGCGATGCAGCTCTTTTCTGAATATGACGGTTGTCTTCGACATTAACAATCCGAATATACGTACTTGCTTTGTTAGTTTGGCCTTCTGGCAAAACACCTTTTTATAAGGCAGTGCTTGCGATTAAAACTTCTAAAAGAGCAACTTTTGCTTTAATGATCGCTGGTTTTGATCCGGAAACAGCATTATTTGTATTGCCAGTAGCGGTTTTTATCATAGAAAGAGCGGTCATAAGATTGAAAATTGCCGTGTCTTTCATAAAAACAGCGGTTTTCATCTCTAAAGTTCCTGTTTTTGCTTCTGTGTTTGCTGTTTTTGTCTTAAAAACAGTCGGCAGCAATGTTAACTGTTAACGAATGTTATATCCTGTTACCTCATATAATAAGCTTACCAATGGTAGCGTAATAATTACCGACCAGAGGCCGTATACCGAACGGTAAAAGTGCAGGGAGATAAATAGTGGTGACGGTAAGCCACTTGAGACAACAACTAAAACGTAGAAATCATGTCTCAAGTAAAATTAGAGTGGTACCGAAGACCGGTATCCGACAAATTGATCAAGTGTAGTTACATTATTGATCAGATGACGGCCAATGTGGCCACCTTTGCAACTCCAAACCCAACACTTGCCGATGTAGAGGCTGCCAAGGACGACCTTGGCGCAAAAGCGGTGGCTGCAGAGGCTGGAGGCCATGCACTGACCTTTGCCAAAAATGAAGCGGAAAAGGCGCTTGACCAACTGATGAGTCAGTTGGCAAATTATGTGCAGAACATCAGCGGTGGCGATGCTGGTATTATTCTGCAATCGGGTATGGACGTACGCAAAGAACCAAGCCCCGTACCACCACCAGAGCAGGTGCAGAATCTGGATGGGTTTCCAACACGCACACAGGGCGAAATTCAACTTAATTGGACCCCGCTCGGAAATCAGTATTACTACCAGGTAGAAATGTGGGTAGAAGATGATGCTGGTGACGGCTTTTGGGATAAAATTGCTGTTACAAGCCGATCTAAGTACTTGGTTACCGGATTGACAACTGGCAAGGTCTATCGGTTCCGAGTGGCAGGTATTGGACGCAATGATGAATTGGGCGCTTATAGTCAGGAAGCCAGTTCAGTTGCGCCATGAGTTTGCTGGTCAGCACCTTAAACGAGGTGCATACTCCCTGCGGTTCGTTCTGTGCTCCGCGGGGAGTTTTACCATGTTTCTACTTCAAAAAGTATGGCGAAACCACCTTGTCTTTAGAACCAGGTGTGTAGGTGTAGAAACCGCTACCGGTTTTCGCGCCCAGGTTGCCGCTTTCTACCATGTTTACCAACAGTGGGCATGGAGCGTATTTTGGATTTCCAAGGCCGTCATGCAAAACACGCATAATGCTCAGGCACGTGTCCAAACCAATAAAATCGGCCAAATGAAGCGGCCCCATAGGGTGCGCCATACCAAGTTTCATAACGGAATCGATTTCTTCCACTCCCGCAACTCCGTGGTACAGCGTTTCAATAGCTTCGTTGATCATTGGCATCAGAATACGATTGGCCACAAACCCTGGGTAGTCGTTTACTTCAACCGGAACTTTACCTAGCTTCTTACTCATTTCCACAATGGTAGAAGTCGTTTCATCAGAAGTAGAATAACCTCTAATGATTTCAACTAGCTTCATTACCGGAACGGGATTCATGAAGTGCATACCAATCACTTTATCAGCACGTTTAGTTGCCGCAGCAATCTGGGTAATGGAAATAGAGGAGGTGTTGCTGGCAAGAATGGTCTTTTCTGGGCAAACCAGTTCCAACTCTGCGAAAATCTTCAGTTTAAGCTCTTTATTCTCTGTTGCCGCTTCAACTACTAGGTCGGCTTCAGAAGCTCCTTTCTCCAAGCTGGTGTGGATGTTCAGATTACCAAGGGTTTTGAGCTTTTGGTCTTCGGTAAGAGTGCCTTTGGCAATCTGACGGTCAAGGTTTTTGGCAATGGTGGTTTTGGCGCGTTCCAGCGCATCTTTACTCACATCAACCAACGAAACCGAGAAGCCTGTTTGCGCAAAAACATGAGCAATTCCGTTGCCCATTGTACCTGCACCTATAACCGTAATGTTCTTCATGCCATTGTTGTTTGGCGCGAAGATAACAGCCGCTATCAAATGCAGTAAGAAGAATGAAAGAGTTAAAGGGAATAGTTGAGGTAGTTTTCCCCTCTTGAGAGGGGATACAGGGGTGTGTCTTTCTCAATTTGTACTTTACGTTCAAATGCCTAGAAGAATTATTCCATACAACCCAAGACTCAAGGAACTGGCGCGACATTTAAGAAACAACAGCACTCAATCTGAAATATGGCTGTGGAAACGGTTGAAGGGGAAACAGCGTTTGGGCCATGATTTTCATCGACAGAAACCTATTGACAACTTCATTCTTGATTTTTTCTGTCATGAGTTGATGCTTGGAATTGAGTTAGATGGTGTCAGTCATATGTTCGATGAGGTGCAGGAAAAGGACTTGTTGAAATCGCAGAGAATGAATGAGTTGGGAATCACGGTTCTTCGATTCCATGATGATGAGGTGTTTGATGACATAGATGCGGTGATTAGGAGTATAGATAGCTGGATAGAAAATCGCATAGGTTGAATGGATTGGTTAATGCTTAACTGATACACACCCCTAACCCCTCTCGAGAGGGGAATTGTCAGGGCAGAAAGAAGCTTTGTGTTTATCCTAAACAATCGGGCAGGCTAGCGTTGTTTTTCCAACGAAAAACTGTTCAGGTAGCGAGATCTATCGAATAACCGTTACCGTACCTGCCGAATGGTATTTACCTTTCTTGTCAATCATTCCATCCCATATTTCACCATTGGCAAAAATGGCATCAATGTGCCACACGTAAGCTCCTTGCGGAACTTCTTCACCCAAATATGTTCCATCCCATGCTTCAGCAGGGGAGCCTTCTTCTAGCTTGGTAGATTCCCAAAGTAGATTCCCCCATTTATCGAATATCATGCAATGGTAATTGCCTAATCCGGTGCCTTTTGGCTGGAAAACACGCACCTCCGGATTCTGGTCTATTGGAATGATGGCGTTTGGCACAAACAATCCGCCAAAGAAATCCACAGATATGTATCTCTGAAGGGTATCTACACAACCGTTGGCATCAACAATAGCAAGCGTGACCAGCTTGTTGCCGAAGAAACTGTAGTTGTGCGTGGTATTCTCGCTGTCATCAGTATCACCATCGCCAAAATCCCACCAATCGGTAACGTGTGGGGTAGAAGTGTTCCAGAAAGCAATAGTGCCATTGGTAATCGGGTCAGGAACGTTATCATACTCAAAACTTGCCGTTGGATTTGGCCAAACCGTTACCAAATTAGAGTACGTGGCCGTATCGGCACAACCGCCCAATCCTTCTACAATTAGGGTTACTGAATAAGAACCTGCTTCTTCAAAAACGTGGGTAGGGTCGGTTTCTCCTGAACCATCACCGTAATTGAATTCCCAGTCGTAGTCGATTCCGTTTACAGATAGGTCGGTAAAATCAACGGTCCATGGTTCGCATCCGGCAGGATTGCTGGTTTCAAAATCAGCAGTTACGGTCGGGAAGACCTCGAACAATTGCGTAGAACTATCCTGACATCCGAATTGATTGGTAACCAGCAATTGAATATTGTACTGGCCGATGGTGTCGAAAAGGGCGGAGCTGTTGAAGGTGGTTTCAACTGTTCCATTGTCATGATTCCATTCAAATTGGTTAGCACCAGAAGATTGATTGAACAGGTTTACCGAAACTGGAGATACACAAGATGAAGTGGAGGTCATTTGAAAATCGCTTTCTGGAACAGGATGAACAGTTACAACTCCTGATGTATTGTCTGTGCAACCTTCTGCAGAAGTAACAACCAAGGAGTAAACAAACGATTGGTCGTTATCATACAAATGCTCCGGATTTTGCTGGTCGGAAGTATTGCCATCTCCAAAAGTCCAGCTCCATTCGGTAATGTTTTCAGTGCTTATGGTACTGGAATCTATGAATGAAACAACTTCGCCCAAGCAAACATTATCAACCACCGCAATGGCTTCTGGTAATGGGAATACTTCCACTTGTTGTATGACTGTATCAGTATAACCACCGGTGGCGGTAACAACCAACGTGACATCGTAAATTGAATCGGCATTGTAGGTCAAAGAAGGATTCTGTTGCAATGAGGTGGAGCCATCTCCCAATTGCCAACTCCAATTTGTAATGCTTCCCGGATTTACCGTTGATTCGTCCGTGAAGAATGTGGTTTCCAAAAGACAAGTGTCATTGAATGAGAAATCAGCATTGGGAGCCGGATTAACGGTTACGGTGCCTGTACCGAAACCAGTACATCCAGAAGAACTCTCGAGCGTTAAGGAAACATCAAACGTTCCAGCAGTGGAGTAGGTGATGGACGGGTTGGTATCAGTACTCAGCTGTTCAACCAGATCCCAACTCCAAGAAGTAATGCTGTCTGGAGCAACAATCGTAGAAAAGTCCGTGAATTGTGTTTCGCTACCGAAGCAAACCTCCGTTGCTACGAAACTCACTTGTGGTGAAGGATTGACAAATACGGTAACCGTGTCGGTATTCTCACATTGTCCGAGATTGACCGTAACCACATATTCTGTTGTTTGACTTGGACTAGCATCGGGTGTTTGGGCATTTGGGTTACTCAGCCCTGTTGAAGGAGACCAACTGTAAGCATCGCCACCTGTGGCACCTAATTGCACTGTATCATCTTGACAGATAGTGACATCAGAACCGGCACTCACTGCCAATGGTTGAATTTCCAATGTATCGGTCGATTGATAGGTGAAAACACATCCATTATCATCTTCCAAGATAAGCGTAGGTATGTAAGAACCTATCTGCGTATAGGTGTGCGTTGCGATTTCTCCAGAACCAAGAGAACCGTCTCCGAAATCCCATGTATAGGAGGTAACGTTGGTCGCGGTGGATGTAAATGTGATATCGTACGGAGGGCAACCAACAGAATCTGGGAAGAAGGTAAAATCTCCCGAAGGACCTGAAAGGTTGACCAGATCAGGTGCGAAAATGGTATCGGTGCAACCATTTGCATTGGTAACAATTAGCGTAACGCTAAATGAACCCGACTCCGTGTAAATATGTGATGGATTCTGCAGGCTAGAAGTACTTCCGTTTCCAAAATCCCAGAACCAAGAAATGGCATCTGGTGAACTCAGGTCGGTGAATTCCACTAATAGAGGTGGACAGAAAGCAAACGTTGGGAAAGCAGAGAAATCAGCATCCGGATGGTCGATATTGATAAGGTTGATTTCCGTGATTGAGCTGTCGCACCCGTTGCTATTAAATGCGGTTAGCGTAACGCTGTAGGTGCCTTCCATGCTGTACGTGTGCACAGGATTTTCATCTGTGGATGTTCCGCCATCTCCAAAGTTCCACAGGTAGCTTACTGCATTACCCGTAGAGTTGTTGGTAAACGTAAATGGCTGCCCCATACAACCCACATTGGTGTCAACTTCAAATAGTGGAACAGGGTAGGGAATGTAATTCACCGTGTCTGTAAGTAGAATGGTGTTGGTACACCCGCCAAGATCAGTAATGGTAAGAGAAACGTCATACAATCCTGCATCCTGATAAATATTAGTTGGATTCTGAGCAGTTGATGTGTTTCCATCTCCAAAATCCCACAGCCAATCTGTAACTGAGTTGGGTGGTGTGGTCAGATCTTGGAATGTAACCGCTAACGTATCGCAACCAATGGTGGTGTCAATCTGGAAATTCACAACCGAACCGATAACCGTTACCAAGTTTGGTTCGACTATGGTATCCGTACAACCATTAACATCAGTTACAACATGTGTTACGTCATAGCTTCCAATATCGGAGTAGGTGTAATTCGGATTCTCTTGGTTGGAATTATCTCCCGTTCCGAAGAACCATTGGTAAGAGACGGCATCATTACTTTCATCAGTAAACTCAACATCTAACGGTCCACAGCCCTGCGTGTTGGCGGCACTGAAATCAGCTATCAGGTTGGTAACGTTAATGGTGTCACCGGCATTGTCAACGCATCCAGAAGTGTCGTTTGATGTCGTGATTCGAACGATATACTGCCCAGGATCGGGAAGGGTAAGTGTCAATGGATCATCTGTACTTGTACTTCCATCTGGCAGAATCCAGTTCCAGCTAGTGTATCCATAAGATTCGTTCGTGTAGGTGAAAACGTTGGGTTGGTCGCAATCGAAAGTGTATTCCAGACCCGCGATCGGTGGACTTACATAAACCATGTTCTCAACAATAAGCGTGTCCGAACATCCATTGTTGAGGGTGATGAGTGTGATGCTGAAATGCCCCGTGTCCTGAAATTCATGTATTGGGTTTTGGTCGGTGGAGGATTCGCCATCGCCAAAATCCCAGAACCAGTCGGTAGCGTTTGTAGAGAGGTCGGTAAATTCTAACTCACCTGGACAGATAACCGTGTCGCCATCATAAAAGTTGGCTTCTGGCGGTGTGTAAACGAAGATGTAATTGGTTCGAGTTAAAGTATCTGAGCAACCAAGGTCGTTGGTAATGACCAGCGAAACATCGAAAATTCCAGTGTCAGCATAGGTATGGGTTGGATGTTGATCGGTCGAAGTATTTCCATCACCGAAATCCCATTCCCAGCTGGCAATTGGTGTTCCTGATGTACTCGAATCCCCGAAATTCACTTCTAAAGGCTGGCAGAATCCGAACAGATCGGGAAGAAAATCGGCTTCGGTAAGCGCAATATTGATGAAATTGGGTTCCGTTATCGTACTGCTACATCCGTTACTGTTTGTCGCGGTTAGACTAACAGTGTAAGTACCATTATCCGCATACACGTTCATAGGGTTTTCATCGGTTGAGATGTTGCCGTCTCCAAACGTCCAAACGTAATCTAGCGCCCCGCCACCAATGGAATTATTGGTGAATTGAACCGGAAACGGTGTTTCACAACCACTGGTTGTATCTGCGGAGAAATCAACAAATGGAATTTCTCCAACGGTGATGTAAGCCGTTTTGGTTTCGGTTCCCTGACAAGAAGCGCTGTAGGTTGAGGTAAGCGAAACTTCGTAGGTTCCAGGTGTTGCATAAGTGTGCGTTGGATGCTGTAGAGTGGAAGTGTTTCCATCTCCAAAATCCCATTCCCAACCTGAAGGGACCGGATTCGATATGTCAACAAAAGAAACCTGATCACCCAAACACACCGTTGTGCTATTGGCTGCAAAATCGATGGTCACATTGTCAACGATTTCAACATAGCCGATTTGATCGGAGGTATTGCTACACCCTAATTCATCAATCACCGTCAAACTCACATCAAAAAGACCAGAAGCGTTGTAAGTGTTGGTCGGATTTAGGTCTGACGAAGTGTTGCCATCTCCAAAATCCCAGATATAGGTCAGGTTTCCAGTTCCGCCAAAAGAGGTGTTCGAAAAATCAACATCGCTAGGAGGTAAGCAACTGACCAGTGGGTCGCCTGTAAACTCGGCTGTCGGGTTGTTGTTGTTCGATTCGATAAGGTCAGGAAACGACATGCTGGACGAGCATCCATTTGCATCGGTAAGAAGAAGCGTAATGTCAAACACTCCAGGAGTTGTGTACATATGGCTTGGATTCTGATCGGTGGAAGTTCCTCCATCACCAAAATCCCAAGACCACGAAGCAATGGGCGAATCTCCAAGAACAGATACATCTGTGAAATCTACCGTAAACGGGTAACAACCGATGGTTTGCGAAGGCGTGATATCTGGAGTAGGTGGGGTGAAAACCGTGATGTATTCGGTTTTGGTCTCGGTGTCGGTTCCTCCAGGCCCCGTT
Organism: uncultured Chryseobacterium sp.; assembly: GCA_964457245.1. Classification (GTDB taxonomy): domain Bacteria; phylum Bacteroidota; class Bacteroidia; order UBA10329; family UBA10329; genus UBA10329. The sequence goes on from CAYWET010000074.1 coordinate 9,038, forward strand.
ACGGTCAGAGTAATCGTGTAAGTTCCAGGATTAATGTAACTGGCCGCTGGATTCTCCGCCACCGAAGTGTTTCCGTTTCCGAGATTCCATTGGAAGGTTAATCCGCTTCCGGTTGAAAGATTCTGAAAATTGACAATCAGTGGCCCGCAGCCAGATGTGGTGTTGGCGGTGAAGTCAGCATTGACCTGACCAAAACTTACCGAAGTAACGGCCAACAGTAAAAAGCAAAGGAATCCGCGCATAGAGCTTACTAGGTTTTCTCTCATTCTTCTAACGTGCAATGCGTAACTACGGCAAAATGTCATGAAAGTTCCTGCAATTTCCAATTAATTTCCAGTTCGTCATGAGCGTTGCAAACAGCTACATTTGCATATAAGACCCAATGCAAGTTTTCAAGTTGTTTTCAATTCGACCAATGGCTATTCTGGCCCTATTGATGGTCTGTTTTTCAACTGCCAGTTCGCAGATCATTGATGAGGTGATCGGCCAAAGACGGATCAGGGTTCAAGCAATGCTCAAGCCATACCGTATTCTCGATTACAAACAGGAGAGAGAGGTGCATAATATCGAATCTGGAATTCATCAGACGGTACTTTTTGAGAACGATACCTGCAAGCGATTCTACTGGGCAGTTACGCCATCCAGTATGGAGCGATTCAAGAGTTTACTTTCAGAAAATGGCTATAAACCTGAAGGAACTGGATTTGTCAAGGACAGTTTGAATTTGCTGGCGCGAGAATTGAACTCAGGCAAAGCCACGCTGTTTATTGCTTCAATTTCAGCTGAGTTGAAGGGAAACCGCGATGCTTCAGGGCGTGTTATTGTGAAGAAGAAAAAGGGGGAAGGAACGGTAGATGAAGACTACATTCCGTTGCTTCAAAAAGCCATTATGGAAGAGGAACTTCGAGCTAAGAACGATACCACGCCCAAGAAGAAAAAAGACCCAAGGCGTCATTGGGTTGGTGGTTCAAGTGGCGAGACCTCCATCCTCGGCTGGGAAGAGTAGTTTAAAGGCCGCTATTCAGCACTTCTTTTATGGATGCAAATGAATCTTCAGCGAGTTCTTTTGCCTTTTGAGTTGAGACCCATATTACCTCAGTAATTCCTTCTTCGGTTTGAGGAATGAGTTCAGAAGAGTCTTCGCTATTCATTAGAAACCAATAGGTTGGCTTGAGAATTCTTTGACCTTTGAGTGAGTAAGTGTGGTAAGTGGTTTTGAGTGATTTAATGATACGTGGTTCATCAATGCCACATTCTTCAGCGACTTCTCGCACCGCACATTTTTCAATGCTTTCTCCGATTTCTAGCTTGCCTTTCGGAAGGTCCCACATTCCGTTGCGATTAATGAAAAGCCACTCACCTTTATTGTTTTTTACCAAGCCTCCGGCAGCTTCAATCACTTGGTAATTGGCTTTGAAATTCTTCCAGTTTGATTCGATTTCTCCTTCAATGAGGACAGAAGTGTCAGAAGTTTCCAGATCGGCAATTAAGTCGCTCCAAACAGCAGGTTTCGGGTTCGTCAATTTCCTGTTGAAAACTGCTTGATTTTCGGCTTCATTTCCGATGCATAGAACCGACCCTCCGATGAAAACTTTATAGCTTTGCGCCATGGATATTTTGAACTCAGAATTGGCCTCAAATGTAGCCAATGAACTGCT
>CAYWET010000075.1:0-10651 GCA_964457245.1 uncultured Chryseobacterium sp.
AGGAAAGTCGCTTCATATAGTAACGTTTTCTGACGGTGATTCGAAGTTACTGATTTTGAGTTCCACAATATTGACCAGAATCAGAAAAGCCGTCACAACTTTCGCTGTGACGGCTTCTTCAGAAACTAATAGTGGAATTCTACTTATGCGTGCTGCAAACGGTAGTTCACTTCCATCCAACCTCCACCATTCTCGCACTCAACTCCCTGCTGGCGTAAGTAAGCTACTGCCTGGCCGCTTCTGTTACCGCTTGCGCAGCATAGCAACAACGGTTGCGGCATATTTGCAAATTCCTGAACTCTATCTGGAACTTCCTGTAGCGGAATGTTCACACTTCCCGCAACGTGACCGCCTTGGAATTCCATCTGACTTCTCACATCCACAATTGTATAACCTGAATTATTCATTTTTCTACCTTTTTCGTTTTAACCTATTCTCATTTATCCTTCTATCATAGCAAGGTTGTTGGGCACACATAATCCGTAACCTCAAACTTGCCTGAAGCTTTTATCGCTCCAAAACCTCCGTCCACATCAATCAGATTTTTATAGCCTTTTGAGCGAAGAATCGATGTGAAAATCATGGAGCGGTAACCACCCGCGCAATGCACGTAGTAGGTTTCATCCTTGTTCAGTTTGGTCATGCTGTCATCGATGTAGTCGAGAGGCGCATTGGTTGCGTTAACGATGTGCTCAGAATCGTACTCACTCTTCTTACGCACGTCCGCAATTTTGATGCTCTTGTCCGCAGCTTCTATTGCCGCAAACTCATCTACAGATATAGACTTGATGGAGTCAAGCTCTTTGCCTTCAGCTTTCCACGCCTCAATGCCGCCTTTCAAGTATCCGATCGCGTGGTCGTATCCAACACGCGCCAATCGTGTAACAACTTCAGGAATTCGGTCTTCATCGCCTACCAAAAGAATCTTCTGGTTGATGTCGGTAACCAAGGTTCCAACCCATACGGCAAAGCTTCCGTCAATTCCGAAGAAGTATGATCCAGGAATGAATCCTTTGGCGAAAACTTGCTGATTTCGTGTGTCGATAACAATCGCATCCTGCTCTTCCATGGCTGCTTCGAACTCGCGTGGCGAAAGCGCTTTTACACCTCGTTCCATCACATCGTCAATCGAATCATAGCCTTTAATGTTCATCAGAACATTCTTTGGGAAATACCCTGGAGGTTGCGTAAGGCCAGTTAAGAGTTCTTTAATGAACTCTTCGCGCGTCATGTCTGCACGCAATGCGTAGTTCACTTTCTTCTGATTTCCAAGCGTGTCAGAAGTTTCTTTGCTCATGTTTTTGCCGCAAGCACTTCCTGCACCGTGGCCCGGATAAACGATGATGTCATCATTCAACGGCATGATCTTGTTGCGAAGCGAATCGAACAAATGGCTGGCCAATTTCTCCTGTGTTAGGTCTGAAATAACGTGCTGCGCAAGGTCTGGGCGACCAACATCACCGATAAAAAGTGTGTCTCCTGTAAAGATGGCGGTGTCTTTTCCGTTCTCATCGGTAAGTAGATATGTGCTACTTTCCATAGTATGACCCGGTGTATGGATCAAAGTGATTGTGACATTTCCCAACCTGAATTTCTCACCATCCTTACCGATGTGCGCATCAAACCCTGTTTCCATGGTTGTTGGACCGTAGATGATGGGTGCACCTGTTTTGGTTGAAAGATCTACGTGACCCGAAACGAAATCTGCATGGAAATGCGTTTCGAAAACGTACTTGATCTTTGCGCCTCTGTCTTCGGCCATTTTAATGTACTGATCAACTTCGCGTAGTGGGTCGATGATGGCTGCTTCGCCATTGCTTTCGATGTAGTAAGCTCCGTGAGCCAAACATCCTGTATATAACTGTTCTACTTTCATAATGTATGTGTTAGTAGGTTCAACTTCTAATTGCTGACACAAATTTAAGGTAGCGGTTTTCCACGAAGTGAGATTTTGGTCACACGGTTGTGTAACCGTGGTTACGGTTGATTTGTTTGGGAAGTAGTTAGTGTGCGGGTGGCTCGGTGGCCGGAAGGGGTGGAGTTTACACGTGTTATGTATTTGTGGGGCGGAAAAAGGTTCTTGGTGTTGTGAAAGCCTGTCTGGTTGGGTGAAATTGCTTGTTGGGGTTGTGAAGTTTTATCTCCGAGTGGTGAAATTGCTTCTTGTACATGTGAAAACGTTTCTTGGGGTGGTGGAATTTGGTCTAGAGTTATGAAATTGTTTATTGGATAGGTGAAAATCGATGCTGGGATAGTGAAAATGTTTCTTGGACTGCTGGAATGACATGCTGGACTGCTGGAATGGCAGTTTGGTGTAATGAAATTGTTTCTCTGACCAGTGAAATTGTTTCTTGGTGTAGTGAAATGGTTTCTTGGATGATTGAAATTGTATGTCGGGTCAGTGAAGTTGTGGTCTGTTCAGCGAACTGTGTCAGCGATGGAATAAAGGATCTGTGGATGAAACTTTGAGATCAGTCTCAGACTGATCGTGTGCTTATCACACAAGTCGCCCCTTCGGCTATGCTCAGGGCAGCGCCTTCGGAAGACTTGCGCGAGCAGGGCTCTCAGAGAAATTCGTTAAGTGCTTAGCGAAGAAAATCACTCAACAATCGAATCATATATCACCTGCTGAATGTTGGTTCTCACATCCATTTTCAGCAGTTTAGTATTCTCCGCATCAGGGTAAACGCGGTTGGATAAGAATATGTAAACGATGTCTTTTTCGGGGTCTGCCCACGCCATGGTTCCCGTAAAACCTGTGTGGCCAAAACTGAGGTAAGAAACGCAATCGCACGTTGGGCCTCCGTTGCCATCGGGTTCGGGTTTGTCAAACCCAAGACCTCTGCGATTTCCGTTTTTACAGAACTGACATTTGATGAATTCTTTGATGGTTTCTTGCCACAGATAACGTTTGCCTCCGTATTCACCTTCGTTGAGAAATAATTGCATGATAACCGCAAGATCATTGGCGTTGGAGAACAGCCCAGCGTGGCCGCCAACTCCGCCCAACATGGCTGCACCAGGATCATGCACATCGCCTTGTACCAATTGCTTTCTGAAAGCCATGTCGTATTCGGTAGGCACCAAACGGTCCAGTTCTATTCGCTTGCGCGGAAGGAATCCCATGGTTTCCAAACCAAGTGGACGGTAGAACTTGTCCATTGTGTAGTCTTCCAGTTTCTCACCCGTCTTGAGTTCAATTACCTTTTTCATGTAGTAATAACCGAGGTCGCTGTACTTGTACTGTTTGCGGCTGCGTAGGTCAGATTCGTTGATGATTCGGTAAATCGTATCAGGGTAATCCTTGCGGATATAGAGGTCTTGCGCCACTTGGATCGGGAACTCCGCAGATGCTGTGCTACGATAATACGTGCTATCGGGATTTCCATCTTTAACTGTTGCCCAGAAGAAAGGAATCCATGCTTTGAGCTGCGCGTAGTGCGCCAGCATATCACGAAAAGTGATATTCTTTTTGTTGGTGTTCTTAAGTTCTGGCAGATGGTCAGAAACCTTATCGTCAACAGAGATCTCTCCTTGATCCACCAATTTCATAAAGGAGATTAGCGAAGCCGCTACTTTGGTGATGGAAGCCAAATCGTACACATCCTCTGACCTCACTGGTTGTTTGCCTTCATACGTGTGATGACCGAAGTTCTTCTCATACACCACCATGCCGTCTTTTGCTACCAAAACCTGCGCACCAGGCGTGGCTTTCTTCGCAATGGCGTCTAAGGTGATCTCATCAATCTGCTTCAGAACGTTTTCATCCATCCCGACCTGCGCAGGTTCTCCATAAGCCAATCGGGTTTTCATGGTTTTGATGCCATCACCAGCTTTGAATTCGCTGTTTGCCGTAACGGGCAGTTTTCCTGAAACGCCAATTCCACCGAAAATGGCCTGTGCCGCCATGCGTTCTGAAATTTCGGTCTGACCGTAAGAGAACAGCAAAGCATTGGCATGCTCCAACCCTTGCATTCTCTCCAAAGAATATGGATTGCCAAAAACGTTAATGATGATTTCGGTGCTGTAACTGAGTTCTCCAATAATGTCCAACAGATCTTGCTCGATACCGTAATTCCTGCTGCGTCTGGTGCTCAGTCTGTGGATGCTAAGAATAACCTTGTCGAAGGTTTTGAGTTCGTTCAGAACCTTGAAGCGTGTTTCCTGGTCAGCACCTTTCTGCAATTGGAAATGCTCCACTGGTGCATACTTGGAAAGTGTTTGCTGAAAGGTGTTTCCTTCCTTATCGTCATACACCAACGAGGCAATGCTTTCCTCCACACTCTTTATTGGAACAGCGTTTTTGTTGGAGAGCAACGTGAGTGAATTAGCCACCAGCTCGTTGTGTACCGCGCGTGCCTGACAGTTGTTCAAATCGGCAGTCAGGTTCTTTAAATCAACAGGTTGGTAATTGTCCAAACCGAACCATGCTTTTGCTTCGAGGACTTTGCGGCAACGGGCATCAATATCCGCTTGCGAAACGGTTCCTTCTTCTACCTTTTTGCGGATAAGTTCCATGGCTTTTGGAACGTCTTCCGCAAATTCCATCACGTCATTTCCCGCAAGGAAAGCCATCAGCTCTACTTCGCCAGAACCATAGTATTTACTGACGCCTTTCATATTGAGCGCATCCGTGAAAATGAGCCCTTCAAAACCCAGTGAATCTTTGAGTAATCCGTTGACGATCTTAGGGCTAAGCGTAGAAGCTTGATTCTTGGTGTTATCGAGTTCTGGAATGTAGAGATGCGCTACCATTACGCTTCCCATGCCAGCGGCAATAGCTCGTTTGAAGGGATAGAGTTCCAAGGAGTCGATACGTTCGTATGAATGCTTGATAATTGGCAATGTGAGGTGAGAATCGGCATCTGTATCTCCATGACCTGGAAAGTGCTTGGCGCAAGCAAGAATGTGGTTGTCTTGCATGCCTTTCATCACAGCAATTCCCTTGTTTGCCACATTGATCTTGTTCTCACCAAAGCTTCGCGTTCCGATGACGGGATTAGCCGCATTGCTATTCACATCGACCACGGGTGCGAAGTTGATGTGCATGCCCAAGCGCTTCATTTGTCGGGCGACTTCAACTCCAAAATCATACAACAGCGAATCGTTTTGGATTGCTCCAAGTGTCATCTGACGCGGATAATCAATGGTTGAATCCAGACGCATGCCAACGCCCCATTCAGCATCCATGGCAATCATGAGCGGAACATCAGAGGCTTCCTGTAAATAGTTCTGCATAGTGGCTTGACGAACGGGCCCGCCTTGGAAGAAGATGAGTCCACCGATCTTGTGTTCGCGGATGAGTTTTTCCAACTCTTTGATGTGTGCCGAATCTTTATTGGAATAGGCCGCGACCATGAACAGTTGCGCCAATCGCTCGTCTGGAGAGAGCGAATTGAATACCGAATCGACCCAAGCTTGTTTGTTGTGGTTGTAGAAAACGGGGCGTTCTTGGGCTTGCGTTGTTGTCCATGCAAAAAGAAGTATCGCGCAAAGACACAAAGACGCGAAGGGAGAAACTGATGGAAAAAGGGATTTCACGCGTGGGAAAAGAGAAAAAGAGAAGTGATTATATAAATCCTCCGCCTTACTTCGACTTCGCTCAGTACAGGCGTTCCTCGGCACCTCCTTTTGAAGAAGGAAGGGGCTCAATCCCCCTTTTAAAGGGGGTGGCGCGAAAATGGAGCTTGCGGAATTTTTCGTGACGGGGGATTTGGTTTTACTCTCGCGAAGGCGCAAAGGCGCGAAGTGAGAGACTGACGGAAGATAGTTTTTCACGCAGAGATGCAGAGAAACAGAGTTGAAACTGAATGAGAATATTTTATGAAGAGTGGATTTCATGCAAATTGTTTTTCGGGTTCTGCGATGCTTGGCTGCGGCTGCGTTAGGGATTAAAGCGGCATCCTTTTCTCGTACCCTGAGGTTCTCGAAGGGTAAAGAGAAAAGATACAGCGGAAAGCCCGACCGCGCATTTGCAAACGCTTGCTACATCTTAGCCTGCGCTGTACCCTTCGGCTTCGCTCAGGGTACGGCCAGCACGCGCGGTAACGCCCATATTCAACCTCAACAAAGTCAGAACCTACCTCCGAAGGTGAACAAATAAAGTGCCGTGGAATTGCGTTTGAGGTGTTAATTATTCACACGTTCGTGTCAGTTCAATACCTTTGAGCCATGAGTATGCGCATTCCGTCCATGTTTAAGACACCGAGGCACCGCACCTTCGACTACAAGCCCATGATCTATGATGAGCGGAAGGAGAAGAAACGGAAGCTGGATGAGCTGGTGGAAGCGCAGAAAAGTGGCGAATTGAGCGATGAGGTGAGACAGGCGCGGTTACGGAAGATCTTCGGGCACCGCATGTCTGACAAGCGAATTGACAGAAAACAACAGTCTCTGAACCAAATGATGCGATTGATCGTGATCATGGCCGTACTTTTCGGGCTGGTCTGGTTTTTCCTTAGCTAGACCGAGTAGATCTTATGGGAGACATTATCCGATTACTTCCTGATTCTGTTGCCAACCAGATTGCTGCTGGTGAGGTGATTCAGCGCCCTGCTTCGGCTGTGAAGGAGTTGCTGGAGAATTCTGTGGATGCTGGCGCGAGTAAGATTCAGCTCATAATTGAAGATGCGGGCAAGATTCTGATTCAGGTGATCGATAATGGCAAAGGCATGAGCGAGAACGATGCGCGCATGTGTTTTGAGCGTCATGCTACTTCCAAAATTGAATCTGCCGATCAGCTGTTTGCCATTAACACGAAAGGTTTCCGTGGTGAGGCAATGGCTTCGATTGCTGCTGTTGCCCAAGTGGAAATGAAAACCCGAACGGAGGATAATCCGATCGGTATTCAGATAAATATTGCGGGTTCGAAGATTCAGAAGCAGGAAGCTTGTCAGACGCCTGTTGGGACAAGCACGTGCATTAAGAATCTGTTCTTCAATGTTCCTGCTCGCAGGAATTTCCTGAAGTCGAATCAGGTGGAAATGCGGCATATTATGGATGAGTTCATCCGCGTGGCTTTGCCGCACACCGATATTGATATGAGCCTGCACCACGATGGCGATGAGATTTTCCATTGCAGACCAGGAAACCTTCGCCAGCGCATTGTAGAATTATTCGGAAAAGGTTTCAACGAGAAATTGGTTCCAATCTCTGAAGAAACCAGCATTGCCAAGATCAGCGGTTTTGTAGGTAAACCAGAATATGCCCGCAAGAAACGTGGTGAGCAATTCTTCTTTGTGAATAACCGCTTCATTAAAAGCGGCTACCTGAATCACGCGATTGCAAGTGCGTACGATAATCTGTTGCAAGAGAAAATGCACCCTGCATATTTCATATTCTTTGAGGTGAATCCGAGTTTCATCGACATTAACATTCATCCGACCAAAACGGAGATCAAGTTTGAAGATGAGAAATCGGTTTACGCCATTTTGCGTTCTGCCACGCGTCAGTCGTTGGGTAAGTATAATATTTCCCCAACGTTGGATTTCGATCAGGAGATGAGCATCACTTTTCCGCCACCACCCAAGAATGTGGAAATGTTCCAGCCAGAGTTGCCAGTTAAGCAATCAGGTTCGGTTTCTGGAAGAGGCGCGCATTCTGCGGCAATGGTCAGCACACGAGAAGGTTGGACAAAGCAGCCTGATGACGACTGGCAGAAACTTTACGAAGGGTTACAATCGGAACCGCAAGAAACAACCACGGTTCAGAGCAGCATGTCGGTTGGGGATGATGTGAAGAAACGTCCGATTCAGTTACACGGTAAATACATTCTTTCTACTGTGAAATCTGGGGCCATTATCATTGACCAGAAACGTGCGCACCAACGCGTGATCTTCGAACAGATCATACGCAGTTTGGCGATGCAGCAGATTCCGAAACAACAGCAGTTGTTTCCAATCAATATTGAACTGAACAGCGCTGATGCGAAAACGCTGACCAGCATTTTGGACGAAATGAAACTCTTCGGAATGGATATCGAGCCGTTCGGGAAGAATGCGTTTGTGATTCAAGGTTTAGCCACATACATCGATGAGAATTCGGTGAAGGATGTGATTGATGAAATTCTGGAAGAATACAACAGTTCAGGAAACCTTAAAGGCACCAAACGTCAAGAGAAACTGGCTCAGGCCATGGCGCGAAAAGCCGCTATTCCGTATGGTAAAATCCTACAGGCAGAGGAAATGACACAGCTTATTGACGAGCTTTTTGCTTGCGACCTTCCTTACACCGCTCCCAACGGAAAACCAACGCTTATTACCCTTGGGTTGGATGAGTTGGAGAGGAGGTTTGGGTGAAAAGCTACAAGTAGAAAGCGGCAAGCTTCAAGAATTACTTGTGGCTTGAAGCTCGGGGCTTGCAGCTAAAAAGAAACCCCGCACAACTTTCGCTGTACGGGGCAAACCTAGATGGACCTAAACCATCAACCTATAATCCCACTTCACATCAGCACCTTTACATTACCCCAAGGCCCACCATTTTCTACTTCAATTCCAGCTCTGCGTAACTGGTCTGCAGCCATTCCACTTCTTGCTCCTGATCGGCAACAGGTAACAATTGGCTTGTTCTTGCGCTTCAGTTCATTCACTTTATTTGGAATCTTATTCAGCGGAATATTCACCGACTCTTTAATGTGTCCTGCGCGATATTCCTCTGGCGTTCGTACATCAACGATCAACGCACCTTTTGCCAAAAGCTCCGTCACTTTTTCGCTTGTCTTTCCTCCTCCAAATAATGTTGAAAATATTCCCATGATTTCTGTGTCTTGTTCGTGCAAACAAAGGTCGTGTGAGGCCAATCATTCCACCGTAACAAGAGTTACACAAGGTTCAGGTAGGATGAGAATTGGTGACTAACGCTTCTCGGATGGTTCGATTGGCGAGTTCCCTTATCAGGAGTAACTTAGCAGGAGAATTACGCAACATGAAAAAGCACACCCCTTATTCCGATTTCATTCAGCAGATACCGCAACTTGGAAATGAGTTCGAGGACGACCAGTTCCTGAACGATTATCTGGAAACGTACTTGCCAGAAGAAACGCTTGCAGAGATAAAACCCGACCTGAAGCAGTTCGGTGGGCGAGTGGGCAATGAGTTCCTTGTTTGGGCGAGAGATGCCGAAGTGAATGAGCCGACCTTAACGCAATTTGATGCGTGGGGAAACCGCGTGGATGAGATCAAAGTGGCAGACGGCTGGAAACAGTTGGAGCGTGTGGCTGCGGAAGACGGTCTGGTGGCCATTGGTTACGAGCGCAAGCAAGGCGAATATTCTCGGATGTATCAGTTCGTGAAGTTGTACATGTACACGGCTTCTTCGGCCATTTACACGTGTCCGTTGGCGATGACAGACGGTGCGGCACGATTGATTGAGGTGCATGGAAATGAATTTCTTAAAGGTGAGCCCTTTGAAGGATTGACTTCGCGAGACCCTGAGAAATTCAAAACCAGTGGGCAATGGATGACCGAAAGAACGGGCGGTTCGGATGTGTCGCGCTCAATGACGTTTGCTTACCCCGATGGAGATGATTTCGAACTGAAAGGTCACAAGTGGTTTACTTCGGCTATTACGGCCGATATGGCTTTCACGTTGGCTTCTACGGAACAACCTGAGAACGGAAAACGTGCTCCGTTGACGGTTTTCTACTTGCCTATCAGAAATGAAGATGGTTCACTGAACGGCATTGAAGTTGAGGCGCTGAAAGATAAGCTGGGAACGAAAGCGTTACCAACAGCACAGTTGGAGTTGACAGGCGCAAAAGCGCGTTTGGTGGGCGAAAAAGGAAAGGGCGTCAAGACCATTTCTACGTTGTTCAACATCACACGGATTTACAACACCATTAGCGCGACCTCGTACATGCGCAGAGCGTATTCGCTGCCGAAAGCATATTCAGATATGCGTGAAGCTTTTGGGCGGAAGATCGGAAGGCATGTGCTGTACGAAAAGAGTTTGAAGCAACTGGAGATCACCTACCAATCGAACCTAATGTTGGCGCTTTTCCTTACGCGATTGTTGGGTAAGGAAGAATGCAATTTGGCTTCGGAAACAGAACAATCGTTGTTGCGATTGTTAACGCCCGTTGCGAAACTCTACACGGCCAAGCAGGCCATTGCTTCGGCTTCAGAATGCATTGAAATGTTCGGTGGTTTAGGTTATTTGGAAGACAGCGGCATTCCGTCCATTCTGCGCGACAGCCAAGTGCTGAGCATTTGGGAAGGAACCACCAATGTGCTTTCGTTGGATATGCTTCGCGCAGCTGAAAAAGAGAACGGATTGAATGCCTTCGCGGTTTATTCAAAGGACTTGATGAAACAGGATTTTCCTGCTTCGCTGAAAGATTTCCACGCAAAGGTTGGTGCTAAGCTGAATACGTTCCTCGGATTTGTATCCAGTGTGAAATCTGCGGAAGACATGGTGGCTTATTCTCGCGATGTAGCGTTCTACTTGGCCGAACTGACCATTGCCTTGCTTTGGTTGGATTTCCTTCGTCACAACCCAGAAAAAGAGGAATACGAGCAAGTCCTCAATTACTGGCTCACGTATAAACTGAACGATGCTTCCTTGAAAGAAGCGGAGGTTTTGGGGGTGGTTTCTAGTACTGTTGCCAAGGAAGTGTGAACTTCTGAATCTAGTCTGGTTGCGTCACCCTGAACTT
>CAYWET010000076.1:0-9931 GCA_964457245.1 uncultured Chryseobacterium sp.
AACCAGCGGTAATCTCATCTTCCATGTCCCATTTGAATTTGTTCTCTTCCGTTAGATGCAGCAAGAAGTTCGATACGTTTTTGGCGAAGAGTTCGCTAGCATTCATTGGTAGAGTAGCAGGGAGGTTTCCTTCTCCGATGATGGTTACACCACCAACACGTACCGTTTCGTTCAGTTTGCTTGCAGAAACATTACCGCCTTGAGAAACCGCCATATCAACGATAACCGCACCTGGTTTCATTTTACCAAGCATATCATCTGTAATGAGCAAAGGAGCTTTTTTACCTGGAATGAGCGCAGTTGTGATAACGAGGTCGGCTTCCGCAACTTTAGCAGTTACAACTTCCTGTTGCTTCTTCAGAAACTCTTCCGAAACGTTGGTCACGTAGCCACCAGCCATGTTCACGCTGTCGTCTCCTTCCACTTCAATGAACTTTCCTCCAAGTGACTGCACCTGCTCCTTCGTCTCAGGACGGATGTCCGAAACCCAAACATTTGCACCCAATCGTTTGGCGGTGGCGATGGCCTGTAATCCAGCAACTCCTGCCCCGAAGATGACAACGGTAGAAGGTTTAATAGTTCCTGCTGAGGTCATCAGCATAGGGAAGATCTTGCCCATTTCAGAGCCACCTAATAGCACGGCTTTGTAGCCTGCCAAGTTGGCTTGAGAACTGAGCACGTCCATACTTTGCGCCAAAGATGTTCTTGGAATGGCATCTAGCGAATAAGCATTCACACCTTGTTCGACCAAGGCTTTTACCACATCAGAATTTGTAGCCGCGAACAACAATGAAATGAGCGTTGAATTCGCCTTGAGTTGCTTTGCTTCCTCTACAGTAGGCGGATTGATCTTTGCAACTACATCGCACTCAAAAGCATTCAATTTGGCTCCGATAACGGCACCAGCTTCTTGGTAATCTCCATCTGAGAAAAATGAGCCGTTTCCAGCTCCGCTTTCCACAACGACTTCAAATCCTTTGGCTTTTAGTTGCTTCGCGATGGTTGGCGTTATGGCCACTCGGGTTTCGCGCTGTTGAATTTCCTTAGGAACTCCTATTTTCAAAATATTCCGTCTTTAGATTCCTATAAATGTATGTGTTTAAGGTTATGATTGTCAATCAGTTTCAGATTCTTCCAGAACTCTGAAGAACTATTTTGGAGTTTCTTCGAACATTCCTTAATTGTCAATGTTTAAACATCGATTATTCATTATTTACACATATCTACCATGTCAGAAAAACTTTTCAGCGAATTCAAACTAGGAGAGATCACTCTCAAGAATAGAGTAGTAATGGCGCCTATGACGCGCAGCCGAGCAACAGATAATATTCCTAACGACCTTATGGCCGAATACTACGAGCAGCGTGCCGGAGCAGGTTTGATCATAACCGAAGGCGTTTCGCCATCTCCAAACGGACTGGGCTATGCGCGCATTCCGGGTGCTTACAGCAAAGAACAAACCGAAGGTTGGAGAAAAGTAGCTGATGCCGTGCACAAAGAAGGTGGAAAAATCTTCATGCAGTTGATGCACACGGGCCGTGTTTCACATCCGGATAACATGCCAGCCGGTGCTCGTGTAGTTGCTCCTTCGGCTGTAACTTTTGAGGGGAAGATGTACACAGATGCAAACGGAATGCAAGATCATCCGCAGCCGGAAGCCATGACTGCAGAGGATATTGAAGCAGCGATTGAGGAATACGTAATGGCCTCAAAAAATGCCATTGAAGCAGGTATTGATGGAGTGGAATTGCACGGAGCAAACGGTTATTTGATCGATCAGTTTTTGCACCCTACAACAAATCAGAGAACAGACGAGTGGGGTGGTTCTCCGGAGAATAGAAACCGTTTTGCAGTGGAAGTTGCAAAACGAACAGCTGCCGCAATCGGTGGTGACAAAGTGGGTATTCGCGTTTCACCAAATGGTGCATTCAACGGGTTGGCTCCTTTTGAAGGTACCAAAGAACAGTATGCTGCATTGGCCGCTTCGCTTAAAGAAGTTGGTATCGTTTACATTCATATAGTGGATCACTCATCTATGGGTGCGCCAGAAGTTGGCGATGAGATTAAAGGCGCCATTCAAGAAGCTTTTGGTGGAACTATCATTGTGAGTGGTGGATTGACCAAAGACTCAGCAGAGGAAGCCTTGCAGCAAGGAAAAGGGGAGTTGGCTGCATTCGGAAAGCCGTTCATTAGTAATCCTGATCTGGTTACGCGAATGAAAGAAGGAATTGAGTTGGCGGAGTTCGACCAGAATACTTTTTATACTCCTGGAGAGAAAGGGTACACTGATTATCCAACTGCTGTTGCAACGGTTGGTTGAACTAAGAAGAATCTGTAAGCATGAAATGGCCAATTGAATTCAATTGGCCGTTTTTCATTCATTGATTGACGAATTGGATTGTTCGGTCAATTTGTCAAAGATCCCCAGCTCTTCATCAGTCAGCGTCATTTCTTTAATAGCAAGTATCAGCTGGCGCGAAGACTGAATGAACGCGCGATTAACCAGAAGCAAATGCGATATGTCCATATCCTGCAATATTCCTTTTGATGTCTGTTCAGCAATAGATCGGACAAATTGAGCGTCTTCCTTACTCAAATGCTTTAGCGATTTATCAAGTTTGGAAGCAATTTCTGCATGACGGGTTTCACCCAATAGCCCAGAAAGTTTTAGATACAGCTCAATGAGTCGTTTTCTGAATTCAGCATTCGTTTGAGTTACGAATGTGCTTTCTGAGGCATCAAAGTCATCAAAATTGTGGCGGACATCTTTAATCGATTTAGCCGAATGCAATGCCATTCGCGCTGCATGCAACTGGCGGTTTACCAGAGCAGTTTCTTCCTTATCCATTTCGGATGATAACATGGTTGCTGCAAAAGAGAATATCTCTGCCTGAAGCAGGTTGAGTTTCTCGTAATGATCTTCTAAGGAAAGATTTCCAGACTTGCGCTGTCCAGCAAACACCAAGGAAGTGTCAATCCGTAAGGTCTTCAGGTTGTATTCAAAGGTCTCTCTGATAAGGTGCGTTATTTCATTTTGTAGCCCTGCAATGGCGGCATCGCTGATGTTCGGTGATGCGTTCTGAAGAAACTCGGTTACTAGTGTGACCTTATCCGGAAAAGCCCTGACCAGCAGTTTGGCAAATAGCCCAATGAATGGTAGAAAAGCCAACACACCTATAACATTAAAGAGCGTGTGGTACAGCGCTACGCCCATCACAGCATTCTCATTTGGTGAACCGATGATCAACGTAATTACCCAAACCAGCACGGGTAACATGGCAAGGCCAATGATTGCCGAGGTCAGATTAAATGCAAAGTGACTTAGCGCGACTCGTTTTTTGACCTGAGAACCACCAATTGCTCCTAGAATTACCGTGGCAGTTGTTCCTACATTGGCACCTACAACCATGGCTGCAGCCATATGGAATCCAATAACCTGTGCATTTAAAGCGGTCAGAACAATTGCAATAGTTGCTGAACTGCTTTGCATGGTAGCCGTAAGTAGCATTCCAACCAAAGCATACACAACAATGCCATAATCGGGTAGAGAGGCAATGTCGAATGTTTGGGTCAATTCCGTAACGCTCTGCTTCATGTAGTCGAGGCCCATGAACAGAAAACCGAATCCAACCAGCAGTTTACTGAGATTGGAATAGCGCTCTGATTTACCAAGGAAGATGAGGCCAAGACCGCCAATTCCGATCAACGGAAGTGAAAACGCCTCGATATCGATCTTGAACCCGAAGTAAGCTACAATCCAAGCGGTAATGGTTGTTCCAATGTTGGAACCCAGTATTACACCAATAGCGTTATCCATTGCCATGATTCCAGCACCAACAAACGCTAGTACCATCAACGAAACCGCAGAACTACTCTGTAGAATAGCGGTTACGGAAGCACCCGAAACAATCGAACGGATACGACCTGTGGTGGAAGTCCGAATGAACTTCTTGAAAGAGCGACCAGCCAGATTCTTAACCGCTTCTTCCATCAGAAACATTCCGAAAAGGAAGATTCCTAAACCCGCAAGTAGCTTCCAGATGTCGAAGGTCTCAGTCATTACCTCAATGTTAAGAAATCATTGATATGCAAAACTGATTTTCAACCGATTGGAAACAAAAAAGCACCGAGGCTATCGGTGCTTTTGAATTCAAATTTGGTTACTTCTCAGTGATGATGCCCACCAGGTCCGTGCGCATGACCATGGTCAAGTTCTTCCTTGGTTGCATCTCGAACATCAATCACTTCTACATTGAAGTGAAGCGTTTCTCCCGCAAGCGGATGATTCAGGTCTAGCGTTACTTCTTCACCTTCAATCTTCGAAACATCTGCCAAGGCAACACCTTGGTTGGTCTCTACGCGAACCTGCATGCCAACTTGCAATTTCTCTTCGCCATCAGGCTGAAAGCTTGCTAACGGAACCACATGAACATTGTCGTCACTTCTAACTCCGTAGCCTTTTTCTGGAGAAACAACTGTTTCAATCTTATCGCCAGCAGCTTTTCCCTCCAATTTTTCTTCCAAACCTGGAATCAAGTTTCCAATACCTTGGATGTATGCCAATGGGTCTTTCCCTTCAGATGAGTCCAGTACCTCGCCTTTATCGTCCTTCAATGTGTAGTGTATCAAAGCCACTTTATTCTTTTCAATGTTCATTTCAGTTAATTTGCGGCAAACTTAGGCAAAGCAATACGGCATACCCAATCCTTGACCATGAACCCGAATATTGAAGAGATTTTAGACAAACATTTTCCAACGCTCTTAGATACCGATTTGATCGAGGGGATCAAGGAACACGGTATTTATCGCGAAGTTGAACAAGGAGATCTTTTGATGGATATTGGTTCTGTGATCAAGAACATTCCCATGATCATTTCCGGTTCTATTAAAGTGATGCGAGAAGACGAGGATGGCAATGAGTTGATGCTTTATTACGTTCATTCTGGTGAAACCTGTGCCATGTCGTTAACCTGTTGTATGGCATTTAAGCGAAGCGAAATTCGAGCTGTTGCACAGGAAAAAGTGACGATGCTGGCCATTCCGGTAGAATACATGGATGAGTGGATGAAGTACCGAGATTGGAGAAGTTATGTGATGAACACGTATCGTATGCGGTTTGAAGAGCTTCTCGAGGCCATCGATAGCATTGCATTCCATAAAATGGATGAGCGGGTTCTAAAGTATCTGACCGAGAAATCCAATGCCATGAACACTGAAGAAATCCAGATGTCACATCAAGAAATTGCTGTGGATCTCAACTCTTCACGCGAAGTGATTTCACGGATTTTGAAGCAAATGGAGCGTAAAGGCCTCGTAAAACTGGGCAGAAATAAGATTCAGCTGCTGGAGTCCTAATCGGTTACTTGCTGAATCTTCGGACGGCAAAACTGCCGATCACAAGCAGCAGAGAAGGAATCATCACGTAGTAGAGTTCGCTTTGCAGCACGCGCATTCCCCATTCTCCGAAGAAAGAATCTACATCCAACGGTGAGACCTTAATAGGTCGCCACGGTAGGAAGTATCGTGTGTTGTCGAATGGAGCAAAAAATGCCACACCTTTTCCGCCATTTGTCATCGCATCCAGAATGCTGTGAGAAACACCACAGCAGAAGAAATAGAACCCTGTGGTAAGTGCCGCCCGACTCATGAATTTGTGTTCAGAATAGAATATTCGAACAATGAAAAGTCCTTGCAGGTACGCGAATAGCAACGAATGAAAAAAGCCTCGATGTCCGAAAGGATGTTCGTATGGAATACCAAGGTCCAGCGTAATCACATCCATATCCGGAAATATTGCGCAGAAAATTCCCAATGCAAAGTATTTGAAGACCTGCTTCTTTGGGTAGCGCACCGTGCCTAAAGCACTTGCGGCAATTGCATGTGAGAAAATCGAAGCCATGTGGGTTAGCTTGCAGTTCTTATCCGGTCGAAGCGAAATAGGGTATTCGCTTAACAGCTACAAAGGAACGAAAAATGTATTCCAAAGGACAATTTTCAATCCAAGTGAATTCGATGTCCGACCGAATCTTCAAAGAAATGATGGAGTGTGAACATCTGTTCAGCCCCGATTTTTTGCCCGAACTGGGCGATGATGTAAAGCACGAGGGCAAGACCAGCAAGTAATGGCAAAGACCAAAGTATGGTTGCTTCTTGTCCGAGTGAGTACTTAGAGAAACCATACATACCTAAGAAAGTGGCCAGGATTCCGAGAGCAGCATATCCGTACGTAAATATTGCCCAAACCGTAGGATTTGGACCGTAAAGTCCGCGGATAACCGTGAACGAATCATCCTCTTCATCCAACTCAAAAGACAAGCTTAATTGAGGCGACCAGAAATGGCGCTCGTCTGGCCGAATGCGGAGAACAATAAAATTCTTCCGAACAATGGCAGAACAGCCACAATCCAACTTGGCCATGTGTTCCTGAACCAGCTCAACAACTTCTTCGGGGCGCATTTTATAGCGTTCCTTGAATCTTGGCCTGATGTGAATGCTGGACATGACATCAAGTTAAACTTATTGGTTTTGTTAAAAACTGACGAGCGTCAGACGAGAATCGGGCGGCCTTTGAAAAGTTCCTTCAGTTCAGGCGGACCCGAAAAGTGTTTGTCCGTAAAGTCATCTAGAAATCCGAGCGACTTATTCGAGAACAATTCAATCAGGTCGTCTTGCGCCAAACCGCTGATCATATACGGAACAACCTCTGGTATGATCTTGTCGCCAATACACCTGGCGCAGAGTGTGTATTCGTACAATTCACTTCGCGAAGCACCTTTAACCGCGCAGTTATCTATCCATTCGTTCACATCGAAATGGGCAGGTGGAGCATCTTCCTCAGCCGTTTCATCTTCGGCTGGCTGCCATTGCGGTCGGTTAGCAACATTCAGATTCTGCGCGAAATACTGCATGATGGACATCTTGGTCTCATCCGAGAGCTCATTCTCCATTTGAGCAATGCATTTGGCGCACATCGCATACTCAAAAACCACGCTTTTCAGTTCCATTTCCGGGTAATGCCGAATGGCTCGCTCAATGGCATACGGTAGCGATTCCTGCATCAGGTCGCACTCACACACTAAGCAGTTTCTGAATGGCGAATCTGTCTCAGAATTGTAGAATTCTTTGGGTATGTCGGGTAGCTTCTCGTAGTTCATCTTGCCTGCGCTTTGCAATATTAACAGTAGCCCCGTTACTTTGCAGCCCTTTTAGAATAAAATGGAGACACAAGAGGAGATCATTGCCAGAATGGAGGAGTTGCTTGAACTGCCCGTGGAAGAAACCATGCGCGAAGCAAACGACCTCAAATCAACCTTTTACGCGCTGAATCATCAGAAGCTTAACAAGCAAAAGGAAGAACACCGCGAATTGGGCGCAAAAATGGAGGATTTCGTTCCTGTGCCAAATCCATTGGAAGAAACCTTCAAAGAGCTTTTTAGTCGCTACCGTGATAAGAAAGCCAAGTTTCTGCATCAGAAAGAAGAGGAAGAGAAGAAGAATCTTGCCGAGAAAACTGAGATTCTAAAAGGACTGAAGGAGCTTATCGATAACGAAGAGAACATTGGTAAGAGCTTTGATCGTTTCAAGGATTTCCAAGACAAGTGGAAAGCTGTTGGAGCTGTTCCGAGCGATAAGGTTGCCGACCTGAATATGGACTACAAAGCTGAGGTTGATCGTTTCTACTATAACATCAACATCAACAAGGAGTTGAAGGAGTACGATCTTGCCAAGAACTTGGAGATTCGTGAGGCAATCGTCAAAAAACTAGAAGAATTGCAATCGGCTGAAGTGATCAAAGACATTCAGTTGATTCTAGATGCCGCCAAAGAAGAGTGGGATGAAGCGGGCCCTGTAAAACCTGAGATTTTCAAGGAGCTGAATAGCAAGTATTACGATGCCGTAAGAACGCTTCACAAGAAAATTCAGGATTTCTATACCGAGCGAAAAGAAGAAATGCAGGCCAACCTGGAGGCCAAACAAGCCATGGTTGCGCGAGTTATTGAGCTAGCTGAGCAAGAAGTGAAATCTATTGGTAAGTGGAATAAGCTGACCGATGAGGTGATGAAGCTTCGCGATGAGTGGAAGGAGATCGGTATGGTGGAGCGAAAGTTTCACAAGTCGGTTTGGGATGAATTCAAAAAAGCGCAAGATGTGTTCTTCGATAAGAAGAAGGAATTCTTTGGAGAGGCCAAGGAGACATTCAAAGAGCATAAAGAGGCGAAGGAGAAGCTGATCGGACGCGCTGAGGCGCTGAAAGACAGCGATGAGTGGAAAGAGACCACCGAGAAGTTCAAACGTCTTCAGAACGAATGGAAAAGAGTTGGTTCTGCTGGCCCTCGTGACGAGAACAAGCTTTGGAATAGTTTCCGCGGTATTTGCGATGAATTCTTCAATCGTAAAAAGGAGTGGTTCGATGGTAAGGAAGATCGCGAAGCAGCCAACTTGAAGGCCAAAGAAGAATTGCTGAAGAAAATGTCTGAAGCCAAACTGGAAGGCTCTGACGAAGAGAAACTAGCGGCCATCAAGGCATTTGGAGATGAGTTCAATGCCATTGGGTTTGTTCCTAAAAAGGCGATTTCCAAGATTCAGAAAGACTACGATTCGGCCATTGATAAACTTTACTTGGCTGCGGGTCTGAAAAAGGACGAAGTGAAAAAAGTTCGCTTCCAGAACAAAATTGAACGCTTGTCTGAAGGCGATAAGGGAGCTTATCAACTGCGCAAGGAGCAGAACTTCCTCAGTAAGAAATTGCGTGAGAAAGAAGAGGAGTTGCGTCAGTACGAGACGAATATGTCATTCTTCGCCAATGCAGCACCCGATAATCCGTTGTTGGTCAATGCACAGAAAAACATTGAGTCTCTGAAAGTTGAGATCGAATCGCTACAGGAGAAGATCAAGTTGCTGAAGGTTTCCCAGCGGAAGTTGGCTTAACCTGTTGAACACCATAATAGGGTTTGCTAGATAGTTCTAAAACTTACTTTAGTTGCTCAAGGCTAACACTCATGGCATACTTCAATCAGGACTTTCTCGATTATTTCAAAGAACTCGCGGCCAATAACAACAGAGATTGGTACCACGAAAACAAGAAACGCTACGAAAAGTCGGTTAAAGAACCGTTCAATGCGTTTGTTCAGGAGATCATTGACCGAACGGCTAAGATTGATGACCGGTTTGATGGTCTTGCCAAAGATGCTGTGTTCAGAATCTATCGGGATATTCGATTCAGTAAGGATAAGACGCCTTACAAACTTCATATGAGTGCTGTTGTTGCTCCAGGCGGACGGAAAACCGGCATGGGCATTCCAGGAATGTATTTGCAGCTCGGCCCTGAGGATTTTCGATTTTACAGCGGTCTATACATGCCAGAAAAAGCAGTGCTGAATCAGGTCAGAACCTACATTTCTGAGCATTCGGATGAACTTGACCAATTGGTGTCTGATAAGGAGTTTGTTGCCAAGTTCGGTGAACTTCAAGGTGAGAAGAACAAGGTTCTGCCAAAGGAATTCAAGGCTGCGGCAGAGAAGCAACCATTTATATTCAATAAGCAATTCTACTTCTATGCTTCATTGCCACCTGAAACTATTCTAAAAGATGATTTTGCGGATTTGGTGATGGAATATTTTCAGTCGAGTCAACCGATGAGAGTGTATCTGACCAAGGCTATTGGCGCTTGATGTCTGCCTGACTTTGCGGATGTTTTAGGTCAATCCACCATTTCATGGGAAAACCTATGTTCGACATATGAAAACATGGTTTGCAGAGCATTTTGAACTATTCGTTTATGCATGGATCGCTTTGGCGTTGGGCGTTTTTGTGCTACTGCAATTCGTAACAGCACCGTTCGGGCGGCATACTAAGTCGGGTTGGGGACCTTTGATCAAGAACAAGTTCGGGTGGCTGCTGATGGAACTGCCATCGTTTGCTATCATTCTCG
>CAYWET010000077.1:0-9852 GCA_964457245.1 uncultured Chryseobacterium sp.
GTTGCCGCATGTATACCAGGTCTGGAGATTCTTTTTCCCAGCGGTAAAGCATGTCAAGAGGAAGTGGGTAACTCATATTCGGGGTTTAAGGTTTATTGATTTTTTGTCAAGCCATCAAAAATAAGGCTTAGCCGAAATCTCGCAAACTCGCCCGAAATGAGGCTTTCAGAAGTACTTGTAGGCGATCAGGCCATCTTTTCAGCTAGTACCGAGTTGTACTTGCGTGATGCAGCGGCAACAGAACCAAGATCCTCACCGTCAACCACCATTTTGTCGTTGGATGTTACCGTTCCGAGAAGCGTAAGGTCAACTCCCGAAGCCGACATCAGTTCCACAAAACGTTCTTGGTTTTCGGGAGATACAGAGACAACTGCACGACTTTGACTTTCTCCGAATAGGAAAGCGTCTTTTCTGATCTCGTCATCCGTTTCTATATCAAAACCGAATCCATTTGGCTGCGCACTTTCAAATAGTGACACGAACAATCCACCATCAGAAACATCATGAACCGACTGAACAGCTTTCTCACGAATAAGTGATAGAATTTGCTGCTGGAATTCGAATTCTTCATCCAGATCGATATGGGGTGCAGGAGAACCTTTTACACCTCTATAGCTGTACAGGTATTCAGACGAGTTGATATCGTTTCTGGCAGTTCCAACCAAATAGATAAGGTCACTTTCGGATTTGAAATCGAGTGTCATTCGGTTTTCCTTGTCTGCAAGCAAACCAACCATTCCGATGGTTGGGGTAGGGAAAACAGGTTCTGTTTTGTCTCCGAAAACCGACTGATTGTAGAAACTCACGTTACCACCTGTAACTGGCGTATCGAACTTGCGGCAAGCAGCGCCCATTCCTTTGATGGCGCCTACAAACTGCCAGTAAACTTCAGGTACGTATGGGTTTCCAAAGTTCAAGCAGTTGGTAACTGCGGTTGGTTCTGATCCTGTACAAACAAGATTTCTTGCAGCTTCTGCAACCGCGATCTGTGTTCCTTTTTCTGGATCAGCATTAATGTATCGAGAGTTGCAATCTACCGTCATGGTCAAAGCACGGTTGCTGTCTTTGATATTGACTACTGCCGCATCTGAAGGCGAATTCGTGCTCATATTCACGGTTCCCACCATGCTGTCGTATTGCTCAGTTACCCAATTCTTAGAAGCAATGTTCAAGTGAGAAATCAAATGCCATGCGGCTTCTTTATAATCCTCTGGTTCTGAGAGCTGGTCGATATTGAATTTTTGGAATTCAGCGTAATAAGCTGGCTCTTTGTATTCTCGCTCATAAACTGGGGCACCGCCACCAAGAACGAGATCCCAAGCTGGAATTTCCGCTTTCAATTCGCCATTCATGAAGTAGCGAAGAGTTCCACCTTTTTCTCCAAGATTTGGCTCAGTGACAACACCTATTTCCACACAATTCAAGTCCCACTTATCGAATACAGCAAGAACATCTTCCTCTTTTCCTTTCTCCACAACAATCAGCATTCTTTCTTGCGATTCGCTCAAAAGGATTTCCCAATCGAGCATGTGGTCTTGTCGCGTTGGAACTTTATCCAGCCAGATATCCATTCCGAAACCGCCTTTCTCACTCATTTCTGAAGTAGAGCAAGTAATTCCCGCAGCACCCATATCCTGCATGCCGATTACGGCACCAGTTTCAATTACTTCCAAAGAAGCTTCCAACAACAACTTCTCTTGGAAAGGGTCGCCAACCTGCACCGCTGGAAGATCGCCTGCACTTTCCTCCGTGATATCCTTACTCGCGAAAGCCGCTCCGTGAATTCCGTCTTTTCCTGTAGATGAACCTACAATGAAAACGGGGTTACCTGTGCCGTGCGAAGTAGCTGAAACCATCTTTCCAACTTCTAGCGTTCCAACCGACATCGCATTCACCAACGGATTCTGATTGTAGCATTCATCGAAGAAAACCTCTCCACCAACGGTCGGAATTCCGAACGAGTTGCCGTAATCACCAATTCCTTTCACCACACCTTTCACCAACCACTTGGTCTTATCCAAATCTGGATTACCGAAACGCAATGAGTTCAATTGGGCAATCGGACGCGCACCCATTGTGAAGATGTCGCGATTGATACCACCAACACCGGTGGCAGCTCCTTGATACGGCTCCAAAGCAGAGGGGTGGTTGTGTGATTCGATTTTGAAAACACATGCCAAGCCATCACCAATGTCAACCATACCCGCGTTTTCCTCGCCAGCTTCAACCAACATTTTAGAACCTTCACGCGGAAGCGTCTTCAACCACGTAATAGAGTTCTTGTAGCTGCAATGCTCACTCCACATTACGGAGAAAATACTGAGCTCGGTGAAGTTTGGAGTTCGTCCCAAAATGCCTTTGATTTGCTCAAATTCTTCTGGAAGTAATCCTAGTTTTTCGGCTGTTTCTACGGTGGTGAGTTGGTCGGTCGATGTGCTCATGTTTGGCAAGAAATACGTTCGAATTGTGCTGCAAAAGTAACCAACCGCTTGGTTGTCCGGGTTTCAAACGGTCAATCGTTCGTCCATAGTTATCAACACAGAAACGACTTACATTTGGCCCATGTATCATTTGGAAGGAACGGTTCTGACTCTGGCTTTCACGGCCTTTTTTCTGTTTCTCATTCCGAGGATGAGTTTCTTCCGAATCGGTTCCATTCCTGTCAAATGGTTTCAAGGTGTTTTCGGTTTAAAGGTGCTGAGCGGCTTCGTGCTATACCTTATATATACATACTACTACACCGACCGTTCGACATCTGATATTTGGAAGTATTATGACGATGGAATGGTCATGTTTTCTGCGTTGCAAGACAAGCCTTTAAACTATTTGCAGATGTTAGTCGGTTGGGGAGTAGATAATCGTGTTCGATTCACAGAATATTATGATGTGATGCGTAATTGGGATCGGTCGTATGCCGATGGTATGGTAAATGACACACATCTGGTGATTCGCTTCAATGCGTTTCTTCGTCTGTTTTCGTTAGGACATTATAACGCTCATAGCGTTGTCATGAATTTTCTTGGATTAATTGGCCTAACTGGGATTTTCACCTTTCTGCGCCAACTTGATGTGACTAAAGAGAGGTGGTTTTTTGCAGGTGTATTCCTGATGCCGGGCATTGTTTTTTGGACATCTGGCGTGTTGAAGGAGCCATTATTGCTTTTAGGGCTTGGAATGTTGCTCAGCGGTTTGCTAGCTTCTTTTACTGGACGAACAACGCTTAAAACTGCGGTGATGATGGCAATTGGGCTGTGGCTTTTATTGTCGGTTAAAAGGTATGCCCTAGTTGCGTTGCTGCCCGCAGTGATTGCCTGGGGTTTAAGTAAGAGATGGAAGGGTTTGAATGTCACCGCCATTTTTGGTGGTGTCTATATGTTTCTCGGACTTGCGGCCTTTGCACTGGATCAGGCAGTTCCTGATAAGGGACTTTCTGCTCGTTTGGCCAAGAAGCAGTACGAATTCTATCAGTTGGCCGAGGGTGGTGCTTATGTCAGGATTAAGAGTGGAGATACCTTATATATAGCTGCACAGGATTATGACGCGATTCAATTTGAATTAGATAGGGATGATGCCCATCTGATTACTGAGGTTTATGCTGTTCATTGGCAAGATGCTAAAACCACTGGCAGCGAAACGATTCTCCTTCCGGAGGAAACGGAGTTCTATGTAATTGCCGATTACGGAAAAACTGGAAGTACCATTGAAACGCCCCGTTTGGAGCCCAACTTTTGGAGTGTTTTGAAAGCATCGCCAACGGCTTTGATCAATGCCATGTTCAGACCTTTCCCGTGGAATATTCGTTCTCCATTCATGCTTTTGTCTGGAGTCGAAAACCTAATTATTCTGTTATTGATTGTTCTAGCTGTTTTCCGATTTCAGAGTGGGGCGTTTTCCAGTCCGATTTTCTGGGTTTCGATATTATTCGCTTTGGCGATTCTGATTCTTACTGGGTTGGTAACACCGGTGGTTGGCGCCATTGTGCGATACAAGGTTCCAGCACTTCCGTTTTTAACATGCGCACTTTTTGCGTTGATCGATACCGATTCCATCGAACAATTCTTCCTTAGAAAACTTCCGTTTCTCAAACGGTACTTTTGACGCCTATGCAAGAAGAACGGTTTGAGCGGTGGACGCTAGATAACGGCATTCGGTGCATTCACAGGGAAGTGGATTCACCCGTTGCGCATTTGGGTTTTTTCGTGAATATGGGTTCGCGAGACGAGTTGCCAGATGAACACGGCTTAGCGCATTTCATTGAACACGTGATTTTCAAGGGAACTGAAAAGCGGAAAGCGTACCATGTGCTTAGCCGTATGGAAGACATTGGCGGTGAATTGAACGCATATACTTCTAAAGAAGAAACGGTGGTGCACGCCACATTTCTGAATGAGCATTACGAGCGGGCAACGGAACTGTTCAATGATATTGTGTTCCATTCTACGTTTCCAGAAAAGGAGTTGGAAAAGGAAAAATCGGTGATTGCCGATGAGATCAATTCCTATCTCGATACACCATCAGACATGATTTTCGATGCGTTTGATGAACTTGTTTTTGCGAATGACCCAATTGGCAGAAACATCCTCGGAACGGAAGAAAGTCTGAGCACATTCAGTTCAAAGTCCGTCAGGAAGTTTCTAGACCGTGGCTATCGAACGGATCAAATGGTCATTTCCTCGGTTGGCAAGATCAACCTGAATAAGCTCAAGCGAATTATTGACAGGTATTTCGGGGAGCAGGTTGGCTCAAATGGAAAACCAGATCGCAAACCTTTTAGTGGTTACAAGCCCAAAAAGGTTGAAGAGAATCGCGCCAATTACCAAACGCATGTCATGATGGGAAGCGTGGCGTATCATGCGGATCATGATGACAGGATCGGGTTGTTTCTCCTCTCCAATCTACTTGGCGGACCAGGAATGAATGCGCGTTTGCATATGAGTTTGCGCGAGCGGCACGGCTACACATATAATGTGGAGACGAATTATTCGGCTTATTCAGACACGGGGCTGTTTTCGATTTATCTGGGAACGGATGAGAAACACCTCAAAAAATGCATCAACCTCACGCATCGCGAATTGCGCAAACTCCGCGAGCAAGGATTGGGAACCATGCAACTGCATAAAGCAAAGCAGCAATTGCTGGGTCAGGTTGCCATCGGGCAGGAAAACAACCAAAGTCAAATGTTGGGTTTGGGTAAAAGTATTCTGCTTCGCGATGACGTCAGAACTTGGAAAGAAATTGCCGATAGAATCAACGAACTCACCTCTTCAACTCTTCTCAGAATTGCCAACGAGAAACTGAACGAAGAGGATTTCAGTTATCTGATTTACAGAAAGAAGTAGGCTACCGTTTGAGATAAGTAAGTCTCAGGTTTGTTTGATTTTCTTCCGAAATCAACTGCAATAACAATACTTGTTCTGCAAGATTGTAGGAGCTCAGATCTAATGTGAGTTGGTTTGCTCCCTTGCCGACCAACCTGCCCGTTGAATCAAACAATTGCCAATTCAAGTTTTCAATCTGAGGCAGATTCACGATGCCAGTCGTAGGATTCGGATAAACCGATTGCCGCATAAACCCTTCAATACCTACAGTTATATCAATGTATTGCTGCCCGTCTGAAGTATCTGCTTCTTCCAGCCCAGCACCGTTAATGGCTTTTACGGTGGTGTAATACCATTCGTTTGGTGTAAGCGCATAAGGCACATTTATAGAAGTGTTCAAACCTTCATTACTCCATGAGTGAATATTTGTTCCTCCAGCAACATTACCGATTGCTACTTCATAATGGTCGATTCCTGAATTCGGGTCGGTGGCCGTTGCCCAGTTTGCGAAAAGTTGTGTGCCATCATTGGTTTGATCAATATCTGTTGATTGACCATCGTTTACGCCAGAAAGAATCGGTGCCGTCCAGTCAATGTTTACCTGCTGAACATCTTCTGCAGAGCAATTTCCAGCGTTATCGAAAATGTAAGTTCTGATTTCGCAGGATGGTGTGTTCGGGTCAGGGTTCTGATAACGGACTGGGTCGTTAGCCGTGCCGATGTTTACTAATTGTGCACCAATTCGATTCTTGTAAACACGGATGTCATCATACTCGGTAGTACAATTTCCAGTTCGAAGAGAGATGCTGTTTCCAGTTGTAATTGGACTTGGGTCGGTCCATTCGCTAACCAAAACGCCATCTACATAAATCCGAATCTCACCCGAAAACTGGTTGTAAACCGTTTTCACATCGTACCAAGTGTTCGGGTCAACCGTCAGGTCATCATCCGTCTGCAGTGACCAAACATCATTCGTGACTTTATATATCTGCACCTTATCGGCATCCACTCGTAGGTAGACGAAGTAGGAGTTCTCGCGATTTGCCTGAGTAGCATCTGAACACATGAAATGCATTCCAGCTCTACGAACCGTTCCTGAACCATCCATATTCATTTTGAATGAATAGAGATAATTGTTGGACTGAACCTGCTCAACGGGGATATAAAGATTGGTGTTGCTTTCTCCTTCGTCTGATTGAGTCGCTGTGCCGCCACTCAATGACCACAAACCAGTTTGAGAAACCCAATCTCCCAATCCAGGATTGAAATCATCATATATATAACCGTGATCAGGATTTCCACTCCAGCGGCTTCCATCGAAATCGAGTACCTGAGAGAATCGCTCATCCTGATTTACACCGCTTCCTCCCTGGTTGTCGTTTTCAGAATAGGTCGCATAGAAATTATCGGTTTCCCAATTATTTGTGCTTACCAAAACGCTAGGATCAACATTATCGGCCCCATTAGATTGCCAAGTTGCGGCCCAGCCTGATTCTGCGGTCGCGCAATCGCTCCTAAATTCAAACAGAAGTGTTCCATTATTGGATGTAACCGTTCCAGGATTGTCGGTTCCAGTGTAAATGCCAATCAATGGCGAGAATACATCTGTGCCATCATATATGTAAAGGTAGTCCCACTCATTCTCGAGACTGAACTCCTGAAATGTGACCGAAACTGAGCTCGCTCCAGTTGGCGCGATCAAGGTCAGCGTTCTTTCATCACTATTGTAAACACCTATCTGACCACCGCTATCATAGAAATCACCTGAAGCAGCTGTCAATGTTGTTGTGGAGGTGTTCTGATTCACGAGTTTGTAGAAATGATCCCAATCCCAATACTCGCCTGGATCGGTGTGTGTTTGGTTTGGAAAATGCTGATGTCCTTTTATACGCACACACGATCCGGGAATGCTCGAAGCATTATAATAAGTGTCTGCGGCCCAAGGAAAATATGCCGTTCGAACTCCGCTTATTCCATATCCGCTTTGCGTGATGTCGTAACAGAGGTCGCCAGTCGTAGCGTACATCGCTGCGGTGTAGTTGTTCGGGTCACTCACGTAACCATCATGTTCTATTCCAATAGTATATGGGTTTTCCGACCCAACGTGCCAGCCTTTATCAGATTCACAAAGCATCTGTGTGATCTGTCCAGAACTGCTTACTACATAATGATACGAGACGTTAGCCTGTGAATTCTGGGCCCAAGAAATAGCACCTGCGTATGTTCCTTGAATGGTATGCACGGTAACCGCGCTGACGGTAGTTCCGCCCCTCGAACTATAATTGCTGCTATGCGCTTGTACATACGCATCGGCAGCGTAATTGTAGCACGGAGCAATTCCACCGCCCGCTCTGTAGGTTTCGCCACTCTCATTATATATGTGTTCTCCATTCATGAGAATTCGCTTCGCGGAAAGCACGGCAAAGTTCTCTCCGAATAGGTCTTCTAGGTCAAGCCTCCACGGTTCATAACCCAGTTGAGACATGAACTGTGAATTATTCAATAAGGAAAGAGTTTCATAGAGTTGAATTTCCAATGCGAATGTTTGTGCATCTGTTCCATTGGGCAGTTCCGACAAATGAGCTAACCGCTGAGTAATGCTTTCAATGTTCCAATCATTGACGGGAACAGCAGCCAACGCATCAGCGTACGCTAGAATCTGTGTGTGCGGATTCGATTTAACGTCTACCAATTCATAACCAGATAACTCAGATATCAATTCCAATGTGTTGCTGAAATAACTTTTGCCATCTTCTATCAAGCCGAAAACACCAAAGCTTTTCGGTAAGCCAGCGCAGCTTTCCAAATCAGTTTCGTCCAGAAAACGGAAATTACTCTTGTTGTAAGCCACGGCTTCCAGCAGTCCATGAGGGATTTCGGGATGTTCTGCATAAGCTTGAGCAAAGTCCTCAACATATATATTCTCGAAATCTCGGAGTTGCGCATTGGTGCTGATTGCACTAAAACCGAGAATAAGTGTTGTAAACCATCGAATCATACTTCGAATTTAGAAATGAAATCCAGCCATCATGGCGGAATCTGTCAACCAAATGATGATCATCGCTAAGTTTGCCTCAAAGACAAAGACATGAACGTTATAGTAACAGGAGCAAGTTCTGGAGTAGGGCATGAGTTGGTCAAAAAGCTGATTCTTGATGACCGAGTGGAGAAAGTAATTGGCATTGCCAGAAGAAAAGAGAAACTTGAATTGCTAGCTGGATTTGCTGCATCCAAAGGAAAGGGCTGGAAGTATGTTCCTATTGCCTCCGATGTTTTTGAGGTGACATCCGACATGATTTCAGATCATGTAAATAGAGTAGATGTGTTGGTCAATAACGCTGGTCTGCTCATTAATAAGTCCTTTGCCGAGCTGAAAGAGGAAGATTTTGAGCAGGTTTATAAGGTGAATGTGTTTGCTCCTGCAAGGCTGACTCGCATTTTACAACCGATGATGGGAGGGGAGAAATCATCTCATATCGTCAACATTGGTAGCATGGGAGGATTTCAAGGAGCATCAAAATTCCCAGGTTTAGCAGCATATAGTTCCAGTAAATCCGCCATTGCTGGACTGTCAGAATGTTTGGCAGAAGAGTTTAAAGATGACAACATAAAGGTCAATTGTTTGGCTTTTGGTGCTGTGCAGACAGAAATGTTGGCGCAGGCTTTTCCAGGTTTCAAGGCACCTCTTACATCAGTAGAAATGGCTGATTTCGTGCTTGATTTTGCCTTAAATGGACATAAGTACTTCAATGGGAAAGTGCTCCCTGTGTCTTCGACAACACCATAATTTGAAATATTTTTTCGCGAAAGTGTTGCAGGTATGAAAACTGGTAGTACATTTGCGGCCCGTTTCACGGAAATGGTTCTTTAAATAGTCGGAAAAACAACTAGCAAAGGCATACGAGATATGTCAGTTTTTTAACTCGACAACAGAATTTTGAAAATATTTTTTCAAAGATGTTGTCGGAATAAAAAACATTAGTACTTTTGCCGACCCATTTGCGGAAGCAGGGGTTGAAGCGAGGTAAAACTCGCTCAGAATTTGAATTCGTTCTTTGAAAATATTGGAAGATTAGGTAGCAAGCAAAAGTCCAAAGATTATTTGTCATTAGACAGAATTGAGTTTTAACGATCTTGTCAGGAAATTCTCGGTTTACCGAGAGAAAATCAAACTTACAATGGAGAGTTTGATCCTGGCTCAGGATGAACGCTAGCGGGAGGCTTAACACATGCAAGTCGAGGGGCAGCATTTCTAGCTTGCTAGAAGATGGCGACCGGCGGACGGGTGCGTAACGCGTATACAACTTGCCCTTTACTGGAGAATAGCCCAGAGAAATTTGGATTAATACTCCATAGTACTACAAATTCGCATGTTTTTGTAGTTAAAGTTCCAACGGTAAAGGATGGGCATGCGTGACATTAGTTTGTTGGTGAGGTAACGGCTCACCAAGACTGCGATGTCTAGGGGTTCTGAGAGGATGATCCCCCACACTGGTACTGAGACACGGACCAGACTCCTACGGGAGGCAGCAGT
>CAYWET010000078.1:0-9751 GCA_964457245.1 uncultured Chryseobacterium sp.
CCGATTTCCTGTATTCGGTCATCTTCATGGAAGAGATCTCGAAGTGCGAGAGTGGAGGTTTCATGATCCTGCCAGCGGTGCAGCAGTACATGTCATCGCCATACATCTACAAGCACGGTTCGGAGTTTTTGAAGGAGAAGTACCTGACCAAAGTGATCTCTGGCGAATGGATATGCTGCATCGGAATTTCTGAGCCAGGAGCGGGTTCGGATGTGGCGAACATTCAGACCAAAGCCATCTTGGAAGACGGTCATTATGTGGTGAATGGTTCCAAAACGTTCATCACCAATGGAGTTTATGGCGATTTCATTGTGGCCGTTGTAAAGACCAATCCAGAATTGGGCGCGGCTGGTGTGAGTTTGTTGGTCATCGACCTGAACTCAGAAGGCGTAACTCGCAACAAATTGAAGAAACTCGGTTGGCATGCATCGGACACGGCCGAACTGCATTTTGATAATGTGAAAGTTCCTGTTGAGAACCTCATTGGCGATGAAGGCCAAGGTTTCTATTACCTGATGGGCGGGTTGCAGTTAGAGCGTTTGGTCGGTTCAATCGCAGGTTACGCATCCTGCGAATGGGCTATCGATTACACGCTTCAGTACATGAGCGAACGTAATGTGTTCGGACGTCCGATCAACAAATTCCAAGTGTTGCGACACAGAATGGCGCAGCTTATTTCAGAAGTGGAAGCCAACAAGCAGTTCGTGTACCATTGCTGCCGAATGCATAACGAGGGCGAATACATCGTGAAGGAAACATCAATGGCCAAACTCCTTTCCAGCGAATTGGCCGAAAAAGTAATGACGCAATGCTTGCAGAGCTTTGGAGGCTACGGGTTCATGGAAGAGTACAAAATGGCCCGTGCTTACCGCGATTGCCGTGTTGGAACCATCGGTGCGGGAACCAGCGAAGTGATGCGCGAGATCATTGCCAAAATGGTCATAGACGATACTTCGTATCAACGGGCAGGATCAGTACCTTCATCGCCTCGTAAAACGGAGGCGGCTCCACAACAGAAAACAGAATCAAATTCAAATACTAACACAGAAAAACAACCAGAAATGAGTTTTGAAGCAGTATCAAGTGCAATCAAAGAGAAAGCGGCAGCAGCTAAACCGCTAGGTAACACGTTGAAATTCAACTTCGGAGAGCAGAACATTCTACTCGATGGTAAAGGAGATAGCAATGTGGTAACCGAAAATGACGCAGCGGAAGCAGATTGCACCGTGGATGTTTCGTTGGAAGACCTTAATTCTATGATCGCAGGCGATCTTAACCCAATGAATGCGTTCATGGGCGGCAAAATCAAAGTAAAAGGCGACATGAGCGTTGCCATGAAACTCGGTTCTCTTATCGGGTAGTTACAAGCATCGAAGACAGA
This sequence comes from uncultured Chryseobacterium sp., assembly GCA_964457245.1. Lineage (GTDB taxonomy): Bacteria > Bacteroidota > Bacteroidia > UBA10329 > UBA10329 > UBA10329. The sequence continues at coordinate 1,382 of CAYWET010000078.1, forward strand.
AAAGGGTGGTCATTAGGCCGCCCTTTTTCGTTTCAGAATAATTCAGAAATTAGCGATTGAAATTTGCAATGCATGCATTGCTTTTAGACTTAAACTATGAGCCATCCGAAATACCCGCATCTTTTTGAACCACTTGATCTTGGATTTACCAAAATCCGCAACAGAACCTTGATGGGTTCAATGCATACGGGTCTGGAAGAGGAAAAGGGTGGTTACGAACGAATGGCGGCTTACTTCGGAGAACGCGCTGAAGGCGGTTGCGGTCTTATCGTGACAGGCGGAATTGCGCCAGATATTCACGGTTGGACGAGCCCGTTTGCTAGCACATTGACGAACAAACGAACGGCCAATAAACATAAGGTCATAACAGAAGCGGTGCATAAGCATGACGGCAAGATATGCTTGCAGATTCTTCACACGGGACGTTACAGTTACAGCCCGATTGCGGTTGCACCTTCTGCATTGAAATCGCCTATTTCCCCTTTCAAACCTTGGGCGCTTGGCAAGGCTGGAATCGAACGAACCATCAAGCATTTTGTGCGCTGTGCTAAGTTGGCGCAGTATGCCAATTATGATGGTGTGGAAATCATGGGCTCGGAAGGTTATCTGATTAACCAATTCATTGCTAAAAAGACCAACAAACGAACGGACGAGTGGGGTGGAAGCTATGAAAATCGCATTCGTTTCGGACTGGAAATTATTCGCAGAACGCGTCAGGCCGTTGGCCCGAACTTCATCATCATTTTCCGTCTTTCCATGCTTGATCTTGTAGAAGGCGGAAGCACTTGGCCTGAGGTTGTTCAACTCGCTAAAGAGGTGGAAAAAGCTGGTGCTACCATCATCAATACAGGCATCGGTTGGCACGAGGCACGCATTCCAACAATTGCTACGATGGTACCGCGCGCGGCATTTACGTGGGTAACGCGTAAGATGAAAGGCGAAGTGAATATTCCACTTGTCACGACCAATCGCATCAATGACCCGAAAGTTGCGGAAGACATCATTTCAAGAGGCGATGCCGATATGGTTTCTATGGCTCGTCCATTCCTAGCTGATTCGCATTTAGTGAAGAAAGCTGAGGAAGGGCGCGAAGATGAGATAAACACATGCATAGCCTGTAATCAGGCGTGTTTGGATCACGTTTTCCAACGGAAGATTGTGAGTTGTTTGGTCAATCCGCGTGCTTGCCACGAAACGGAATTGAATTACACGCCTACTTCAGCCAAGAAGAAAGTTGCTGTGGTTGGAGCGGGTCCAGCAGGACTTGCCGCTTCAACGGTTGCGGCAGAGCGCGGACATGACGTAACGCTTTTCGAAGCTGAAAATGAAATCGGTGGTCAGTTCAATATCGCGAAGCAAATTCCTGGTAAGGAGGAATTTTATGAGACGATTCGCTACTTCGATACGCTGATCAAAAAGCATGGCGTTGACCTGAAATTGAACACAAAGGCAGACGAAAACAATCTGGCTGGTTTTGACGAAGTGTTGATCGGAACTGGAATCAAACCTCGCACTCCGCAGATCGAGGGAATTGATCATCCAATGGTATTGGGTTATTTGGATGTGCTTCGCGACAAGAAACCGGTTGGTAAGCGAGTGGCCATTATTGGTGCTGGTGGAATTGGCTTTGATGTTGCCGAGTACTTGACGCACGAAGGCGAAGCCACGTCACAGAATTTGGCGGCATTTCTAGAAGAATGGGGAATTGACCCTGAGAACGAAGTGCGCGCTGGAATTGAGGGGATTGTTCCGAAACCAGAGCCATCGCCACGTGAGGTTTACCTGCTTCAAAGAAAGGAATCGAAGGTTGGTGCTGGATTGGGTAAAACCACGGGTTGGATTCATCGTTTAGCGTTGAAAAACAAGAACGTGCAGATGATCAATGCGGTTCAGTATCAAAAGATCGATGACAAAGGACTTCACATTCTCGTGAACGGACAACCTGAGTTGCTGGAAGTGGATAACGTGATTGTTTGTGCTGGTCAGTTGAGCAACAACGAACTTTACGAACCGCTAAAAGCGAAAGGTGTAAACGTTCATTTGATCGGTGGTGCAGATGTAGCTGCTGAGCTGGACGCGAAGCGTGCAATTGATCAAGGAAGTCGATTGGCAGCGGCTCTTTAAGACTGTGAGTTCGTCAGCCAGAATACTTCGACCTTGCTCAGCACAGGCTTGTTTTAGGGTCTTGAGATAGATGCTGAAACAAGTTCAGCATGACGCCTATTTCTGAAGAAACTGGATGAAATCCGCAACAGATTTTTCTGGAATTTCCTCCATCGGAACATGCCCCATATTCTCATAGATCAGCAATTCTGAGTTCGGAATGTCTTCATGGAAACGTGGAGCGGCATCTACATTAACCAGCATATCCTGATCTCCCCACATGATCAACGTTGGGCATTGAACTTGCTTGATTTCATCCGTATTGTCGTACGTAATCTGCTGGGTTTTGCCCATAAATCCGTCTCGGTTTCCTTCGCGAAGTAGCAATTCCATGTAACGCGTTACCAGCTCGTCCGAAACCTTTGAATCATCATAATAAACCACATTTACCGATCTTCTAACCAAGGATTTTGGAGTAACGCGCGTAATGAACGGACGCATCCATTCCAACTTTTGCATCTTAAAACTAATTGGTGTTGGTTGGTCGCCACGCGGATAGCCGCTCGAATTCAAAATGGCAATTTTCTTCACCTTTTCGGGATGATGAACCGCGTAGCTCCACGTCATGTAGCCGCCAAACGAATTACCCGCCATGTAGCACGAATCGATGCCCAACTTCACCAACACATCATCAATAAATTTCAGGTAGCGTTCTCTGGTATAAACGTTATTCGGTTCTGGGCCCGTAAATCCGAAACCAGGCATATCGAAACTCACCACCCGATAGTATTTGGAAAGCTCTTCAGTCCAGCCTTCCCAAGTATGCAGCGAGGCTGCCGTTCCGTGCAACAACACAACGGTTTCGCCTGTATCGCCATTGACCCGGTAATGTACGTTCATGCCATCCAATTCGAGAAACTCAGAATTTTCGTAGCCATACTTTTCTATGAGTTCCTCAACGGGAATATCGGCATGCCAAGATGAAGCAATGAACCCCAAAAGGAGTCCGATCAATCCGAAAGCCAATAGTTTGAGTGCTCGTTTCATTTCTTCTTGTCTCTTAAATGCTTCGGCCCTTGAGGCGTGTAGCTCTGAACAATGGCGCGGATTCCGTGGTCTTCAATTACAATCAATCGTTTCTTGTACAATGAACCGATCGCTTTTTTGAATGCTTTCTTACTCATTCCGAGTTTAGCCGTGATCTCTTCAGGTTTGCTTTTGTCCGATAACGCGAGCGTTCCACCATTGGCATTCAGCACCTCCAATACCTTCTGCGCATTCGGTTCGATGCTGGCAACTCCCAACGGTTGAAGACTCACATCGATTTTGCCATCAGGACGAATCTGTTTGATAAAACCTTTCAATTCATCCCCGATCTCGACATCCTGAAAAACTTCATTCTCATAAACGAGTCCTCCGTGTTTTCCGTTGATGATCACCTGAAATCCGAGTTCGGTCTCGTTGTACACCTTCAGATCAACTTCTTCGCCTTGATAAACGGTCAGGTTCTTTTGATCTAGCAAACGGCCAATTCGTGGCGTGGCTACCAGACGATTTGAGTGCTCATCGAGATAAACACCAACCAAGTATTTCTCTCCAACATACATCCGCTCCACCATTTCTCCGTACGGAACGAACAGGTCTTTCTCCAATCCCCAATCCAAAAATGCACCAACCCGCGAAACTTGCTTCACCTCAAGTTCCTTGAATTCTCCAGGTAAAATGTAGGGTTTCAGCGTTGTGGCAACAGGGCGTTCCTGCGAATCGAGATATACGAAAACCTCTACTTCGCTTCCTTCCTTCATACCTGGTTTCAGGTACTTGTTTGGAAGCAGAATCACGTCCTCATAGTCGGCATCTGGTTTTCCCAGATACGCACCAACGCTGGTAAAACGATGCAGAATGAGCTTGTTGTATTTGCCTAGTTCCATGAATTATTTCGATTGAAATTGAACGCCTAAATGTTCAAACACAAACGCCCACGTGTCGGCATTTTCATCTATTAGCTTGGAGAGCGGTTTCCCAGCGCCATGTCCGGCTTTTACATCCACGCGAATCATAACAGGTAGATCGCCCGTGTGCTTGTCTTGCAGTTCTGAGATGAACTTGAATGAATGCGCTGGCACCACACGGTCGTCATGGTCGGCAGTTATGACCAATGTTGCTGGATAAGCCTGCTCCGAAATATTATGGAGTGGAGAATAGGCGTAAAGTGCTTTGAACTCGTCCTCGTTATCGCTGGAACCGTAATCTCCTGTCCAAGCCCAACCAATGGTGAATTTATGGAACCGAAGCATGTCCAAAACACCAACCCCCGGCAGGGCAACTTTGAATAGATTCGGACGCTGTGTCATGCAGGCGCCAACCAGCAGACCTCCGTTGCTTCTTCCTGAAATGGCCAATTTCTGTGAGGAAGTATATTTCTGATCGATCAGGTATTCCGCAGCTCCGATAAAATCGTCAAAAACGTTCTGCTTTTTGAGTTTAGTTCCAGCTTCGTGCCACGCTTCCCCGTATTCGCCACCGCCACGAATATTAGCTTGAGCGTAGATGCCACCGTTTTCCAAGAAAACCAACCTATCGGCAGAAAACCACGGCTTTACGCTGATGTTGAAACCGCCATAACCGTACAGCAAACATGGATTGTTGCCGTCCAGTTTCAGTCCTTTTTTATGAACGATGAACATGGGGATCTCAGTTCCGTCCTTACTTGGGAAGAACACTTGCTTCACTTCGTAATCGTCCGCATCAAAATCAATGGATGGTTGCTTGAAAACGGACGATTCGCCTGAGGCCATGTCATATTGAAAAACAGTGGTCGGGTAGGAGAATGAAGTGAAAGAATAGAAAGCGATGTTGCTGTTCCGGTCGCCACTGAATTCGGCAGTTCCCTTGGTTGGAAATCCGATCGTTCGGATAAACGTTCCATCAAGTTCATGAATGTTGATGATTGAAGCAACGTCTTTCAGGTAAGAACATACAAGCTTCCCACCAGCAATTTCTGCAGCCTCAAGCACTTCCTGTTTTTCGGCAATCAGTTCTTTCCAGTTTTCAGGAGCCGGGTTTTCTGTGTCGATTTCCACAACTCGATAATTGGAAGCTCCATTGTTGGTCAGTGTCAAGAGTTTTCCGCCATCATGACTCAGAATGCTGTATTCAGAATCAAAAGTTTCAGCAATCTGAACGAAATCTGCATCGCCATCGGCCTTGTAGTAAAGCTGCTCACCGCTAGTGGATTCCGATTCGAAAAGCACTACTGCATCTTCAGATTCTGGTGTCCAAGCATAGTAGTTGCGCAAAGGTTCCTTCTCATTCCAGTAAATGAGTTCATCCTCTGCTTGAGAAGTGCCCAATTCGTGATAATACACCTTATGGAATTCGTTTTTTCCAGAGTACGCTTCGCCTTCTTCAGGAGCATCATAACGGCTGTAGTAAAAACCGTTTCCTTTCCATGAAACACCGGAGAATTTGACCCATTTGATCACTTCGTCCAGTTGTTCGCCAGTTTCCAGGTCTCGGATATGAATCTCGTTCCAGTCTGAACCTGAAGCCGACAATTGATACGCCAAGTACCTGCCATTCTTGGAGAGAGATGTTCCGCCAAGCGCTACTGTTCCATCTTCTGAAAGTGTGTTCGGGTCAATCAACATCTGTGGCTCACCATTCAGCGAATCTTGAGCGTAAAGCACGCTCTGATTCTGCATGCCATCATTCTTGTAGAAGAAGAATTTGCCAGCTTTCTGAAATGGTGTTCCGTAGCGTTCGTAATTGTAAAGTTTTTCCAATCGCTCACGAATCTTATCTCGATTTGAAAGCGACTCCAAATAGTTGAAAGTAAGTTCATTCTGACGCTTGACCCAATCTGCTGTTTCTTCAGAATTGTCGTCTTCCAGCCAACGATATGGGTCGGCCACTTTGGTGCCGAAATAATCGTCAACAACGGTGGTGTCTTTTCTCGTTTCAGGGTAGTTGAAAACCTGCTTTTCTACTTTTTCTCCACAACCGATCACAGCCATTATTATTAACGGTAAAAAACGTTTCATAAGCTCAAAATGAGCCGAAAGGTAACTGAAACCTAACGAACGATGGATAAGCGCTCCGAGAACACATCATCACCATCTTGCGCCTTGAAGAAATAGATGCCGTTTTGCAATGCAGACACATCAAGTTGTATGACACTTGACTTGATCGGACTGTTCCAAGTTTCCGACAAGCAAAGCCGTCCGTTGGAATCAAAAATCTCAACATTCAGATTTGAGGTAGAATGCTCAAGACGAATAGAAATCGAATTCTCTGAAATCGGATTCGGATATATCTGTAGGTCGTTTTCTTTCATTTCGGTCACATCTGTAACCACAGAATTTCCTTCAAAATATTCCTTTGCGAGGTTAAAGGCGTCTGGGCCGACCACCATCCCGATGTGGCGGCCAGGAAGGTCATCTACTGGAGGATGAATACCGCCCCAAATTCTTGAAAGGCTGCATTGATCTGAAGCATCACGATAAGTTGCCCATTGCAACGTTACATCTTCGCTTGGGCCATCTTCAAACACAAGAAACTCGTTCATTGGAGCTTCGAATTCGCCCATTCCCCCAGGGAAAAATGCATCGCCAGTAAATAAGGTCATAACCTCTGCGGCACTTCGAGAAAATGTTGAGTGCCCGCTGATGTAACCCGCAAATGGAGGTGTTACAAAAGATGGGCGCTGATATGGCCACCAATTTTCAGCCAGAATCCAACCTACTCCAGCAACATCAGATTCTGGATTGCTTACATAATCGTGACCTTTCCAAGTGTACAACTTGATTTTTCCAACATTCTCATTGTTCGATCCAGCAAGTGAGTCGCCAGCTTCAACCAACTCTACATAACCCGTAATAAGCGGTAATCCAGCAGGGTGATAATTCGGCTCGCTAGCCGCGGTGGATTGTCCCAGATCGGCCATGTATCTGATCGCGGAAATCGGACGCAGATAATCGTACCAACCTTTAATTCCCCAAGCGGTTACAGCTGCATCGTGCACGGCACCACCCATAGTGAAGTAGGCTTTTACATCCCATTCGAGATCAGAGAGAACGGGGCCCGTTCCTTCATAACGCTTTTCAAGTAATGGGTGGTCGTTAACGTAGTTCAAGATGGTGAACCAATGTCCGGGTGGGGTTTCAGAATCGGGTCCGTCCGCCCAGAATTCAGCCAATATTCTTGTGTAATCTCCACGCTTCACATACTGAGGTGTGTAAGGTTGTCCAGTTGCCGGATTGAGATTCCAACCTTGGCCTGGATCACCCCCTGATATTTGATAAAACTGTGGGTAATCGGCAACATCGGTAGGGTAGGATTGCACGTTTCCGATAGAAGCTGGGGAAATGTCCCAAACGGTTGGGTCGTCTGCACTGAGGTGGGATGACCAGATAGCTACCATTTCGAATGTGAACTTGTATTGTTCAACGATCGCGTCAATGTTGGTGGTGTCCATTAGCGGAGGCGTTCCCGGGTCGTGGAAAACCCAATAATCCTGTCCATTTCGATTGTAAACCGTCAGGTCATCCTGACTTAAAGCAAAGCCTGGCACTTGGCCCCATTCTGCCCCAACAAATGCGGGTGTGTTTATCGGATACACATTTCCAGCCTGGTCGATAAATACCTGTAAGGTAAGTGGTTGCCATCTGTTTGGGTCGGTGATTTCGGGGTTGCCAGGAAACATAGGAACAAGCGGCTCGTTGACCGGCTCGTAGAACTGATTGATATAACCCTCGCCCTCGTTGGATGCATCCAGCAATCCATAGTTGATCAGATTTTCCGCCAAGTAATTTCCCAATGCCGCTGGCGAACCATTGGAATAGGTTGTGGAGGTGAAATTGATGTCATAACCAAGATTACTCATCAGCGTGTCAAATCGCATTTGATTTTCCACGGGATTGGCCGAATTCGCAAAACGATGAGAAAGCAAACGGTAAGAAGCGTAGCTCATCGCTTCTTCTTGTGCCGACTGAATATCCGTTGGCGTTGGTATTCCATTAAACGGACAGTCATAGTCATGTACCGTTTTGCCGAGCATGTACGGTTCGGCTACAGGGTCGAAAATGGCCCATGAGTCATACAATGCGATCGAGGTGTGGAACAGATTTCTTGAATGCACTGTTGGCCGCGCAAAATCGTTTCGGATGGCCTCAAGTAGAACTTCATTCCAACGCCTGGCAACCGAATGTTGTTGTGCTTGAAGATGAGTTATTATAATGCTTAGCAGGAGTAGTAAGGAAAGTCGCT
>CAYWET010000079.1:0-9589 GCA_964457245.1 uncultured Chryseobacterium sp.
GTTTCGGTGCACCTTTATTGGAAAAGAAAACTTTACTTCGGCTCCGCACTTTTTGCCGCTTACACCGTTTTGGTAACCGCAGGATATTTTGGATGGATGTGAAGAAAGAAGATATTGGGATTGTTGCCTTGGTTGGTCCCGAAAGCACGGGTAAAACCACGCTTTCCGAGCAGTTGGCCGCTCATTTTGGCGGCAGTTTTGTGCCCGAATTTGCTCGTGATTTTTTGGAGGAACGGAACGGAAAGTATTCTCAAGCCGATCTTCCAACAATCGCAAAAGGTCAACTAAACCTTGAAAACCAGGTCATTGCTAAAGGTGCAAAGCCTGTTTTCTGCGACACCGATGCTGTAGTGGTGATGGTTTGGCATGAATTCAAATACGGTGAACAAAGCGAGGAACTCGAAGCACTTTTTAAGCGGCAACCAGAACGAAAGTATCTTCTCACTTATCCTGACCTACCGTGGCAAGATGATCCGCTGCGCGAAAATCCGAAAGAACTGAACGCCATTTTCGAACTCTACATTTCTACCTTGAATAGATTGGGCGTTGATTATTCCATTGTGAAAGGAACAGGTTCCAACCGACTGGAAAACGCTATAGCTGCGTTAACCGACTGAATTTCGGTTACTTTGGTTGCGTGAGTTTCGCATCCTCTTTCGAAAAAGCCTTCCGAACGCTGCTGCCAGCGCCATTTACCATTGCCGTGGTTTTGACCTTCGTCACGATGGCTTTGGCCTTTTTTATGACCGATTCTGAAGCCAGCGGAATTGACCGCGGAATCGAAATCCTATCGTTTTGGGAATGCGGCATTTGGAACAGCGGACTGATGGTTTTCGCCATGCAGATGATGCTAATCCTTGTGCTCGGCCACACACTCGCGCTCACAAAACCCGTTGACCGACTGATCAGCTTCGCCACGCATTACTGTAATACAACGGCTTCGGCTGCAGCCATCGTCACCTTTCTTACTGTGAACGTGGCGCTGTTCAACTGGGGCTTGGGATTGATCTTCGGGGCCATCCTTGCCCGAAAAGTGGGTGAACATGCTGCCAAGAAAAACCTGCAACTCAATTATCCGCTAATTGGAGCTGCGGGCTATTCAGGTTTGATGGTTTGGCATGGCGGAATTTCCGGTTCGGCACCGATCAAAGTGGCAGAAAATGGTCATATCGGAGCCTTGATGAAAGACATCATTTCGCCAGAACAACTTTCGCTTCTCCCCGACTCCGTTTCATTCTCAGAAACCGTTTTCGGAAACATGAATCTTACAGCCACTGCTTTGGTTGTAATTCTACTTCCTGCATTCATGTTCTTTTTAGGGAAACGCGCTGACCGAAAGACGACTTTGCCGAATATTTCGGCTTCAACTAATGATGACAAAGGCGAGATAATTGGCGCGGAAAAACTGGATAACTCAACGGTTTTCGCCCTCATTTTTGGCGTCTTGATTCTTGGCTACGCGCTGTATTCCGCCACGAATTCTTTCGGCACAAAAGGTTTGGGATTTATCACTCCCAACTTCATCAACTTTGTGCTTCTCGGCTTAGGAATTACCCTACACGGAAGCTTCCGGAAATTCATTGCAGCAGTGGAAGAAGCCATTGGCGGAGCAGCCGGAATTCTCATTCAATTCCCTTTGTATTTCGGCATAATGGGAATCATGAACGGCTCAGGCTTAGTGAACACCTTCTCAGATTTCTTCGTGAGTATTTCCAACGAAACCACATTTCCGATTTTCACACTCATTAGCGCAGGAATTGTAAATGTGTTTGTGCCAAGCGGTGGCGGACAATGGGGTGTTCAAGGGCCAATTATTTTACAAGCAGCAACACAGCTCGGTGTTGGCATTCCCAAAAGCATCATGGCTTTAGCTTATGGCGATCAGTTAACGAATATGCTTCAACCTTTCTGGGCGTTACCTCTCCTTGGAATCACTGGTCTGAAAGCCAACGAAATTCTTCCATACACCGTTGCATTAATGGGCGTTGGAATTGCATTATTCATATCCGTTTTATTGATTTTCTGATGAGCTCAGATCGACTCGTCAAATTCCTGAAGGCACTAGGCCCAGGGATTCTTTTTGCTAGCACAGCAATAGGAGTTTCACATTTGGTGCAAAGCACACGAGCAGGAGCCAATTTCGGGTTTGCATTGGTCGGATTCATCATTGCTGCCAACCTGTTCAAATACCCATTCTTTGAATATGGAAGTCGCTACGCAAATGCAACGGGCGAAAGTCTGATAGACGGTTACAAACGCTTCGGAAAATGGATGCTTTGGTTGTATTTCGTAATCACCATTATTAGCATGCTGTTCGTTTCGGCTGCGGTAGGTGCAGTCACGTCTGGTTTCCTTCAGAATCTTTTTGGAATCACTTCTTGGGGAATTTACGCCACCATTACGCTGTTCGCATTCTGTGTGGCAATACTGGCAAGCGGACAATACGGAGTACTGGACAAACTCACCAAAGTCATTGGAGCGGTGCTTCTTCTATCAACCATCTTGGCGTTTTCCTTGGCAGGTTTCAAAGGGCCGAATCCGCAGATTCCTGATTTCATTCCACCAAATATTTGGGATGAAGGAAGCATGCTTTTCATCATCGCATTGATGGGTTGGATGCCAACAGCCGTTGACCTCAGCGCCTGGAACAGTCTATGGACGCTTGAGCGCATCAAGGAAACAGGCTACCGACCAAGTATGAAGGAAACTCTGGCCGATTTTAACCTTGGTTACATCATTTCGGCCGTGCTGTCACTCTGCTTCGTTACGTTGGGTGCTTACATGCTGTACGGAACAGGAACCGAACTTCCCGACAGCAGTGGTGCATTTGCAAATGCGGTTGTTGGGCTTTACACCAATTACATTGGAGAGTGGAGTTACATCATAATTGCTACGGCAGCGTTCAGCATCATGTTCGGAACATGCATTGCCGTGTTCGATGGCTTTGCCAGAAGTTTTGAGAGGACAATCGAACTACTTTTTCTTCCCGAAGCAGAAAATCTCAGCACAAAAAAAGCCTACAACCTTTCGTTGGCAGTTATTGGAATCGGAGCATTCTTAATCATCTTCCTGCTCGGTAAACACATTAAAACATTGGTAGATCTCGCAACCACTATCAGCTTTCTAATCGCCCCGCTGATTGCCATTGTGAACTTCAGATTGGTTACTGGAAATCAGGTTCAAAAGAAAGACCAACCAGCCCTTTGGCTCAAGACTCTGAGTTGGGCTGGAATCATCTTTTTGACTGGCTTTGCTCTTTACTTCTTAGCTGTTAAGCTCGGAATTTATAGTGTCTGAGATAACCAACGTCAACTGCGGTTATTTCCTTCACGAAGTTTTCTGGCTTAAGAAGTGCATCACAATAGGCAATTTCAACTTCGCGGTCGCAATCATGAACGAAGACATGACCTGATTCAGAAACCAGTTTTCTGCCTGCATAGATACTTTTCATCCGCCCTTTGGTTCCTTCTCCCCAACCTGTGGGTGCATCTACCAGAATCACATCCCAACTCGTACTCGCTACTTCATCAGGAAACTTCATTTCAAGTCGCTCTGGCTTATCAATCATCTCCTTCCACTCCTCAATCTTCGAATCGTAATCAACCAAATATGCTTCAATTCCAGCAACACGCTTTTTCACTTTTCGAAGCCAAAAATCATCGTCCTCCAAAAAAACGGTTCTTCCGCCACTGTTGGAATTCATCCAGAACCAACTATCGTTACCAACTCCAAAAATCAGCAGCTTACAAGCGTTGTTCTCCTTTATTGCCTGACGAACTGCCATCATTTGCTCCACGGTAACTTGCGTTCCGGTGAGCCTACGCATTAGTTTAACCAACCAAACCCAGCCAGTAATTCCGGCCAACTTCGTAATACGTTTGGTGAGCCAAACGCTAAAGTGCGCGCGTAATTTTTCCATTGCCACGAATATACCGCCATCATTTCATATTGCACTCTTGCAATTTGCACCTAACTTTACCGCCAATCGGGGGTGTCCGAAAATCGGGCTGAGATTATACCCTACAACTTGATCCAGGTAATACTGGCGTAAGGAGATTATCATGAAAAAAGTAGTTCTATGCTACGCGCTTATCCTGAGCGCTCTACAAATTCAGGCTCAGATCATTTCGGGAAGTGTTTATTCATCTGCTGACGAATCGCCCGTTCCAGGTGTGAATGTCACCGTGGTTGGCACCTACAGTGGAAGTTTTACAGATAGTGAAGGCGCTTTCAAAATCAACTACGGGAAGTCGGATTCGGTGAAATTGAAATTCAGTTTCATTGGTTTTAACGACCAGGAAATTGCGGCCGTTGGGGGAAATGAGAAACCGTATGACATTTACCTCACTCCTACCGCGTACGATAAAGATGAAGTGGTTGTAAACGCCACGCGTGCCAATAGGAATACCGCCACGGCCTACACAGATGTTGACATGGAAACCATTGAGCGTAGAAATTACGGTCAGGATATTCCCGTGCTGTTAGAATTAGAACCAAGCGTTGTTTCCACATCGGATGCTGGAGCGGGAGTTGGCTATACAGGAATTCGAATACGAGGAACTGACCCAACGCGTATTAACGTAACGCTGAACGGAATTCCAATCAACGATTCAGAATCTCACGGAGTGTTTTGGGTGAACATGCCCGATCTAGCTTCGAGTTTGGACAACATTCAAGTTCAGCGTGGAGTTGGAACAAGCAGCAACGGAGCAGCAGCTTTCGGGGCCAGCATCAATATGCAGACCAACACGTTCCGTAAGAAATGGTACGTGGAAACGATGAACGGTTATGGTTCTTTCAATACATGGCGACACACCGTAAAGGCTGGAACTGGACTGATTGCCAACAAGTTTACCGTTGATGCGCGGTTCAGTAGAATTTCTTCAGATGGTTACATAGACCGTGCAACTTCAAGCCTTTGGAGTTGGTATGCGTCAGCTGCGTATCATGGAAAGAAAACCCTGCTCCGGTTTAACGTTTTAGGCGGAAGAGAAAGAACATATCAAGCATGGTATGGCACACCAGAAAATTTACTCGAAACCGATCGTACATTCAATTACTACACGTACGAAAATGAAGTCGACAATTACGGTCAAGATCATTATCAATTGACATTCACCCACGAATTTGACCGCAATTGGAACATCAACATTAATGGTCATTACACACGTGGCAAAGGCTATTTTGAACAGTATCGCGAACAGGATGAATTAGCCAATTATGGAATTGAACCTGAACTTGTTGGTGATTCACTTTTCACTATTTCAGATCTTGTAAGAAGGCGCTGGCTCGACAATCATTTCTACGGAGTGACCTATGCCGTGAACTACACCGGCAACAAAACCCAGCTGACGTTGGGCGGTGGTTGGAACAATTACGTTGGCGACCACTACGGAGAGGTGATTCAGACGCAGTTCACCGAGTACGAAGAATTGAATCAGCGGTACTATTTCGATGATTCGAGAAAGACAGATATCAGTTCTTATTTGCGCGGAAATTTTCAGGTTCACAAAAAGGTGAACCTGTTTGCCGATTTGCAAGTGCGCTCCATCGAATATGCGTTTGAAGGACCAGAATCTGACCTTTTCGGAAACGTTTCCATCACAGAACAGAAATTGAACTGGTTGTTTTTCAACCCAAAACTCGGTATCAATTATGAGCTGAACGACCGAAACCGTTTCTATACTTCCTTGGCCATGGGGAATCGCGAACCTGCAAGAACGGATATTGTTGATGCCACGCAGAATTCGCGTCCGACACACGAAACACTATACGATTGGGAATTGGGTTACGAACGTAAATCGAGAACCTATTCTATTGGTATCAATGCTTTTTGGATGGTTTACCAGAACCAATTGGTCTTGAGCGGACGAATAAATGACGTTGGAGCTTACATCCGCGAGAACGTGGATTGGAGCGATCGGTACGGAATCGAGTTGATGTGGAGTATAAACATCTTGAAGAACTTGAACCTTTCAGGAAACTTCACTTGGAGCCAGAACAAGATCTGGGATTTCACGGAGTATATGGATGACTACATTTCTGATGAACAAACTGGAGAATGGACTTGGGTCGGGCAAAACGAGGTTCATCACGGTTTGACCGATATTTCATTCTCACCGAATTACATCGCAACCGCGAATTTAACCTACAAACCAGTAAAAGGCTTGGAGGCATCATTCATCACTAAATATGTTGGCGAACAATTCTTGGACAACACTTCAAACCGAGACCGAATGCTGGATGATTACGTGCTTGGTCAGTTTCGAGCCAAGTATAGTTTCAGTTGGAAGTTCTTTAGAGAAATTGGAGTTGGTGTTCAGCTGAACAACATTTTCAATCAACTGTACGAGTCAAACGGCTACACCTATCCTTACAGGATTGATGGAAGTGTTTCAGCGGATAACGCTTACTATCCGCAAGCTGGCTTCAACTTTATGACGATGCTAACGCTGAAGTTCTAGAAATGCATTCCGATGGGTAACTTGCAAGCATGCGGGTTACCCATTTTTCTTCTCCGATTGGAACACTCGAAATATCGGGTAATGAAGATGGTATTTCTCAAGTTTTGTTCTTGGATGAAGGTCCATCAATTCATGAATCAAGCCCAATTTTGGATGAATGCGTAAAACAGTTGGGCGAGTATTTCAAGAATAAACGGACTGAATTTGATTTGCGATTGAATCCATCTGGAACCGACTTTCAAAAAACCGTTTGGGAAGAACTTCAGAAAATTCCGCATGGTAAGACCATTTCTTACATGGACCTAGCAAAACGCCTTGGCGACCCGAAAGTGATTCGCGCAGGAGGAACGGCCAATGGCAAGAATCCTATTGCCATCATTATTCCTTGTCACAGAGTAATTGGTTCAGACGGAAGCCTAACAGGTTACGCTGGAGGATTGAAAAGAAAACAATGGTTGTTGGAACATGAAAGCAGCCAAGGCTTACTGTTCTGAGAATCAGATCACCTTTTTCTTAAGGTAATAAGTGTTCAGTTGAACACCACCATCCACAACTTCTGTTGCCGTTTGAATGGTATAACCATTGGAGAGAAAATCGGTCAATGTCTGCTTGAGCAATAGGTCACCATCAACATTGTCACTATCTGAAACCTCCACATGGTCAATTCCACACTCACCTTTCGAAACAAACATCACTGGCTTTATATCAAAAAGCTCGTTCATCGGTTTGACAACCCGAACAATCGCCAAGCTATCCTTTGCACATTCAGGTGCCGGACCGCCAGTCCATGAAGACAGCGATAGAACAGAAAAGATGGCAACTGTAAATTGTAGAAACTTCTTCATGGCGTTTGAATTTGCATTTGAAAGTAGAAAACACCGCAAGCATTTGCAACAGGACATCAATTGCCGCAATTGCAATGTTCGTCCATTTTCAGTGTCACATTTTGGAGCACCGCCTTGATGTTTTCCTGCTCTTGTTCAGTAAAAACAATGACCCTGAGATCGACCTCCTCAAGCGCGTACATCTGATCCATTGTTGGTGGCAAACCCGTGATATTGTTGCTCCACATGTCGATGTAACGCAGTTTTTTCAAGTTTCCGATCTCATCAGGAAGTGTCTCCAATTCATTGCGGTTAATGATCAATTCTCGGAGGTCTTCGAGTTGTCCGATTTCGGGAGGAAGTGACTCAATTTTATTCTTTTCGAGAATGAGTTTTTTAAGGTTTTTTAACAACCCTATTTCCGATGGAATCTCCCGCAGTCGGTTACCGCTCAGATCTAACCATTGCAGATTGGGAAATTGAAATACTTCTGGCGGTACTGTTTTGAGTCTGCTCTTCAGTTTCAGGCTATAAACGCTGTCTTTGTGTGCGGTTAAAGCTTCTTCAAGCGATTCATATTGATGAATTTCAGATTCCAACGCCTCAAGCGTCCAATTCTGAGCGCTGGAAAACAAAACAACAAACAACGATATGATGAGCAATACGATTCTCATAGCATCTGCTCCGCTATTTTCTTATCAATTGCAAGTCGTTCTTTAAGTTGCTCCACACCTTCAAACTTCTGCTCATTCCTTATCCTATCTTTCAAAACAAGCGTGATCGATTCTCCGTAAAATTCTCTATCCAGACCAAAGACATTTACTTCAATTCTTCGTTCTGTTCCACTAACGGTCGGGCGCAGGCCTATATTGAGCATTCCTTTGAATTTCTCTTCGCCCAATAAGACGTAGCAACCATATACTCCGTTGGCTGGTATGATCTTGGTATCACTGTCAACCTGAATGTTTGCCGTTGGAAATCCAATTTCCCTGCCAAGCTTATCTCCGTGAATTACTGTACCAGTAAGTTGGAATGGGTGCGCCAAATATTTGCCTGCGGTGGCCACATCTCCTTCTTGTAGTGCTTTGCGAATTTTAGTTGAACTTACCGCCACGTCATCTACATCTTGAACAGAAATTTCCTCAACCTGAAATCCATAAAGCGGACCAGATTCTTTCAAGTGTTCAAAACTTCCTTCGCGATTTCTACCGAAATGATGGTCGTAACCGATGACCAGAACCGAAGTTCCGATTTTCTCCACCAACACTTCCCGAATAAACTCCAAAGAGGTCTTGCGTGAGAACTCCTTTGTAAACGGGTGAATAATAAGGTTGTCAATTCCGGCTTCCTCCAACAATTGAATTTTCTCATCCATGGTTGTGATCAGCTCCAAACCATGGTCATCTGGAAACAGCACCATTCTTGGATGAGGATGGAAGGTCAGCAAAACACTTTCGCCATCAATTTTCCCAGCAATTTCATTGAGTCTATCGATGATCTTGCGATGACCAACATGCACACCATCGAAAGTGCCAGTTGTAACAACAGCGCCTTTAACTTGCTGAAAATCGTGTATGGAATGGTAAACCTTCATCGGCTAGCAGGCCGCAAAAATATCCATTTACAGAGGCGATTCATGAACGATTTCGCTCAACTCCATGATGTTTATCAATGCTTGTCAACAAATTTTGAACAGGCGTTGGTCTAACCACTTTTAACACATACTTTTGCAGCCGAAAAATTGAGCACATCTCAAACTGAATAAAAGCAACTATAAATGTCAGTTCTAACAGGTAAAATCGCCCAGGTAATCGGTCCGGTACTGGACGTAAGTTTTGACTCAGAGTCTGGAGAGCTTCCAAAAATCATGGATGCTCTTGAAGTAACACGTCCTGATGGACAAGTAGTAACCTTGGAGTGCCAGCAGCACATTGGTGAAGACACCGTGCGTGCAATTGCGATGGACTCTACAGACGGTTTGAGCCGCGGAACTGAGGTTCGTGCCATGGGCGCGCCTATCACAATGCCAGTTGGAGACCAGATCTACGGTCGTCTTTTCAACGTAGTTGGAGACCCGATCGATGGAATGGCTGATTGCGACAAGAAAGGCGGTTACCCAATTCACAAACAGCCGCCTGCGTTCGAAGACCTTTCAACTTCTACAGAAGTACTTTTCACCGGTATCAAAGTAATCGACCTTATCGAACCTTACGCAAAAGGTGGTAAGATCGGTCTGTTCGGTGGTGCTGGTGTTGGTAAAACAGTACTTATTCAGGAGTTGATCAACAACATCGCGAAAGG
>CAYWET010000080.1:0-9232 GCA_964457245.1 uncultured Chryseobacterium sp.
AAGGAGCACTACGTTAAGGTTCAATTGGATCAACTGTTTCAGCTACCGTCAGAACTTTCATTTGCTAACAGTTTTCATAATTCAAATGATCTTAAAAAACGTATCGAAATGATTTATTCAGAAAAAACATCCAAGTGGGGAGGAATGCGCTATTTGCTAGCTATTCCTCTAATTGCGACTATCGGATTATTGGCCGCTTGCACCGAAACTCCAACAGAATCCGTCAACGAAGAAGTGGAGAAAGTGTACAAGGAAGCCGATGTAATGCCAGAATTCCCTGGTGGAATGGAGGAACTCGGAAAGTTTCTTGGTACCACCATCAAGTACCCCAAAACGGCAGAGGCCGATGGAGTTGAAGGCCGTGTTTATGTTCAGTTCATTGTAACTGAGGAAGGACATGTCATCAAAGCTATTCCTACCAATAGTGTCAGGGAGGATATTGACAAGGAAGCAGTACGGGCTGTTCTGGAAATGCCGAAATGGAAGCCTGGAAAGAAAGACGGAAAACCTGTAAGCGTTGAATTGACGCTGCCAATTGTCTTCAAATTGGATTAGCAGATTCCATTTGGTTTAGAGAGAATCCCATTCGCGGAAGCGGATGGGGTTTTTTGATTCCGCTAGAACTTGGTGATCCACATCAAACGATGCCCCATTCCATTCTTAAACATGTCTTCGACCGAAAAACGATAATTGAAATCAAACGTTGATCCTCGCTTTTTGGATAGCATCCCGGTTGCCCTGGTCTCCCAACCCTTCATTCCAACATGGCTAGTTAAGCCAAGAATGTTCCTCTTTTGATTTCCAATCTTTATGTCTACAACTTTGTTCTCGATGTTGTAAAGCCCTTTAGCGGCAGTTTCTATTTCATTTGCCACCGTGGCAGAAACCCGAATCGGCCTATTCTTGCCATTCAAGTTTATCGGACGAGGCTGTCCTGTCTTACTTGGTTTCACCACAATTCGGTTTTCAACGATTGCTTTTCCGGTATAAATTCTCCCTACCGATCGCTGAAAGCCTTCAGTAGACTTCGATTGTCCCCAAACGCAGGAGGTAAGTAATAGAAATCCAAACGTCAAAAACTTCATGCCATGAAGAAAAGCAATAAACCAATTCATGACTGAATAAAGTTGCTTGGATAAATGATATTAAAATGATATCATTGTAGTGTTAATGTAAATTAGAAGAAGATGAAAGAAGAAAAGACAATTAAGCCGATGTCTGGCTGGGTGATGTTGCCCTTGATGCTTGTTGCTTTGGCAGCCATTATTTATACCGCTATTGCCGTAAATCAACCTGGATTGTTGGCACTTACGTTGATCCCATTGACCATGCTAATCGGGTTATTCATAGTCAATCCGAACCAGTCGATTGTTTTGGTGCTGTTCGGGAAATACCAAGGAACCGTAAAGTCTGATGGATTCTTCTGGACAAACCCGTTTAACAAGCGTCAGAAAATTTCGTTGAGAGCACACAACTTCGATAATGAACCTATTAAGGTGAACGATAAACTCGGTAACCCAATTATGATCGGAGCTGTTGTGGTTTGGAGGGTGAAAGATACTTATAAGGCTGCGTTCGATGTGAACGATTACTTCGAGTTTGTTCAGATACAGAGTGAAGCAGCTTTGCGGAGAATGGCCGGGCATTATCCGTATGATGAATTTCATGATGAAGGCGAGGAAGGAGAAATCTCGTTACGGTCTGGCGGTAAGGAAGTAAACGATGAGCTGGAACAGGCGCTTGATAGAAGATTGGCCATCGCAGGAATCGAGGTTCTTGAGGCGCGAATCAGCCACTTGGCGTACGCCAATGAGATAGCAGGAGCGATGCTTCAGCGTCAGCAGGCAACGGCAATTGTAGCTGCCAGAAGAAAGATTGTGGAAGGTGCTGTTGGAATGGTGGAAATGGCCCTGGAAGAGCTGAGCGAAAAGGACATTATTCATTTGGATGATGAGAAAAAGGCCTCCATGGTCAGTAATCTGATGGTGGTGTTATGCTCAGATAAGGCTGCCGCTCCGATAGTCAATGCAGGCTCGCTTTATTAAGAGGGGTATTCCTAAAAGAACCTGAGGTTTGGCCAAGAAAAAGCCATTTGTATTGCGTCTCGACCCAGAGACATTGAAAGCAGTTGAGAAGTGGGCTGCGGATGAATTCCGCAGCTCTAACGGGCAATTGGAGTGGATAGTGAACAAGGCTTTGAAAGAGGCCAAACGGTTGCCGAAAAAGAAACCTGAAGATGAATAGAAATCGATATACATGCGTTAAGTGCCAGAGCCGTCAGTACACATCTGGAGAGGCGAGAACCACTGGTGGCTTCTGGAGTAAGATCTTTGACATCCAGAATAGGAAGTTCATTACCATTTCTTGCCAGCGATGTGGTTATACCGAGTTCTACAACAAGTCGGGGAGCACAGCGGAGAATATCCTAGACCTGTTTACGAACTGATCTACATCGGTCGTTTGATGAGAAGGACATCTGAATCTCCATTTATGGTTGATGTTCCGCAGATGTAATACGAACCGTTGTGTTCGATAATATCGTTACCTCGCTGATCGCCATCTTCGCCCAATTGTAATTCATCAAGCACGTTTCCATCCGCATCGGTTTTGATGAAGTAAACCTGCTCATCATTTCCGAAGCTGTTGGTACGCCCAAGGAAAACATAATTGCCTTGACTGTCTGCTAATACGCCTTCACCGCCTTCGTGCTCCGTCAATCCACCGAATTCCTTTTCCCAAACAACTTGATAATTAGCATCCAATTTCGTGGCCCAAAGATTATGCGTTGGGTCTTCGCTGGCAGAATGATTGCACATGATAGCACCACCGTCATCTGTTAAAGCAATGGCCTGGCTTTCTTCGTATCCTGCACCACCATATGTGAAAGAGGCCAAACTATCTCCGTCCGCAGAAACCGTTTGTAAGTAGATATCGCGGTCGCCAGCCCCAAAGCTGTATGTAAAGCCAAGCACTTTTATCTCTGTGGCGGAGGTTTGAATAAGTTCTGAACCGCTGTCCAACCCAGAACCACCGAAGGCCCTCGACCAGACCTCGTTTCCGTCTGTGTCGGTTCGCACAACATATAAGGCGGCAACTCCTGGCCCCATGCTTTGGGTGACGCCAACAAAAGCATACCCGCCTTGTGACAATTCAATCACATCTTTTGCTTGTTCGACCATGAATCCGCCAAACACCCTTTCCCAAATTACATTTCCGTTTAGGTCGGTTTTCGCAAGAAATGCATCCTGATTATCATTTAAATGTGTCTTAGTGCCAATCAGAATCAGGTTGCCGTCTGACGTTAGCTTAACTCCAAAACCGGTGGTTTCTGAACTCAGTTCCTTGGTCCAGAGTTCGTTTCCATTAAAGTCGGTTTTAACGAGTTGAAGATGACTTTCGCCTCCAATAGTGGAAGTTCCAATGATGACGATTCCATCAGCGACTGAAATGAGACGGTTCGCTTCTTGATTTCCGGTTTGACTGAAAGTCTTCTCAAATTCCGCGATGCTGGGATTTTCAAGTGCGTCTTTCTTGCAGGAAGAAGCAAGTAAAACGATTAAAGCTAGAGTAGGGATGTGGGGTTTCACGCGCGGTAAACGCATGAACAAGCGAAACATTGCCCTATTAGAACTTCACTTTTTTCTTCAACTCTTTCTCGTCTCTAATAATGACAACGGTGGTTTTGTCGCCTTCCTTAAAGGCGGAAAGACCTTTCATGTAGCTCATCATATCCACCACCTCGATATCCCCCATTTTTATGACGATATCACCTTCAATCAGGCCAGCATTCTCCGCAGTGCGACCTTCTTTTACTCCCGAAATACGCATGCCTTTTCCATCATACAGGTAGTCGGGAACTACACCCAGCGTTACGCTGAATTTCGGTGCTTTCTTGCTGTCTTCGTCCTTGGTTTTGGTGAACTCAATTTGACCGTCATCATCCAATTCTGAAATAAGGTTGAAGATGTACATGGCGATCTGGTTCATGCCTTCGAAGTTGATCTTCTCTACATCGTCAGAAGGTCTGTGGTAATCGTCATGTTGACCAGTAAAGAAATGCAGCACCGGAATGTCTTTCAGGTAGAATGATGTGTGATCGCTTGGGCCAACACCACTTTCAGAAAGCACGAGACTGAAACGACCGTTCATCAGGCGCTCCAACGTTTCCTTCCAAACTGGCGAAGTTCCAGTACCATTTATAGCAAGTTTGTTCTCCTCGTTCAACCGACCAACCATATCCAAGTTGATCATGTAGTTCACATCATCCAGCTTCAATGTGGGTTCCTTCGCGAAGAAGTTAGAACCCCAAAGACCGCGCTCCTCGCCAGAGAAAGCAATAAAAAGGTAGTTGTTCGATTTGTTGGTCGTTTTGAGTTTCTCCGCCAACTGAAGCATCAATGCTACACCGCTGGCGTTATCGTCTGCACCGTTGTGAATGGCTGGCTCACCAGTATGCAGTGAGCCGTATTCTCCGTAGCCCAAATGGTCGTAGTGCGCACCGATAATGACGGTAGTTTTCGCGCCATTGTCCATGAACCCGGCCACGTTTCTACCAACCACAACTCCTGTGTCTGTTGGAGTGGTGCTATGTGGGTCGGCTTCCAGTTTTCGTGAGAAAGTTTGATAGAAACCATCCGTTCCCTTCGGAGACAATCCCAGTTCCTTGTATCGTTTTGCAATGAATTCCGCAGCCAGTTGCTCTCCTTTGGTACCTACTGCACGTCCTTCCAATTTGTCATCGGCCAAGTAAGAAACATCGGCTTTTAATTGGTCAATGCCACCTTGCGCCAAGGCACTGAATGAGTAAATGAAAAGGGAAAGAAGAAAAGCAGTGTACTTCATTTTTGGTCTATTTGCCGCGAATTTCGGAACAAAACCAACATAGGTTTAGTTTTGCGCCCGAAATACCCTGATATGATGAGAAACGCGCTATTGTTTGCCCTTGCAATTACCTTGTTTTCATGTGGAAGTGAACCGAAACATGCCAACGAGGAGGATGGTTATTCTGGAGCCACCAAAACATCTCTGATCCAATATCCTGAAGAGACGCATTTCGATACCGTGATTCAGCTGACCAACGGTGGCGATAATGCCGAAGCCTACTGGAGTTTTGACGATAGCAAGATCGTTTTTCAAGCTACCAACTCAGCTTGGGGAGATTCGTGTGATCAGGTCTATTTTACCCCTGTTGCAGATGCGGAGAGAATGATGACCGAGCGTCCACAACTCATTAGCACAGGGCAGGGGAGAACCACATGTTCTTACTTCATGCCGGGCGATACAACCATTATTTATGCATCAACGCACTTGGCAGATGCTGCTTGTCCGCCTAAACCAGAAAAGCGCGAAGACGGAAAGTATGTTTGGCCGATCTACTCAGGCTTCGACATTTTTGTGGCCGACCTGCAAGGCAATATCATTTCGCAGTTGACCAACGAGGAAGGTTATGATGCCGAGCCAACCGTCTCACCGAAGGGAGATAAGATCGTGTTTACCAGCTTGCGAAGTGGCGACCTGGAACTTTACACCATGAACATTGATGGTTCTGAGGTTACGCAGATCACCTCCCAACTTGGCTATGATGGCGGTGCGTTCTTCTCGCCAAATGGAGAGCAATTGATCTTTAGAAGTAGCCGCCCGACAACAGAGGAGGAAATTGCCGATTACAAAGCCTTGCTGAAGCAAGGTTTAGTAACGCCAACCGAAATGGAGCTGTACATCTGCAATGTGGATGGTTCTGAACTTCGGAAATTGACGGACCTTGGCAATGCCAACTGGGCACCGTTCTTCCACCCAAGCGGAGATAAAGTTATCTTCTCATCGAACCACGCTTCTGAGAAAGGCTATCCGTTCAATCTGTTTATGATCAATGTGGATGGAACTGGTCTGGAGCAGATCACTTACGATGGCATTTTCGATGCTTTCCCGATGTTCTCGCGGTCTGGCGAGTATTTGCTTTTCAGCAGTAACAGAAACAACGGAGGTACGCACGATACCAACCTTTTCTTAGCCAAGTGGAAGGATTGACTATCGCAAAAGCAGGATGAAGCCTGTCACTACGGAGAAACTGATCACGAAAAGTAACAGGGCTTTGAGAAACCGTTCGCGTCTGCGTTTTTCCTGAAGCTCAATTTTGAAGCGTTCCAATTGGGCAGGAGAAATCTCCTTACCGCCAACTGGGCGGTGTTCTTCGGCATAAGTACCAGCAATGTTCTTAAAAGAGCGTCTTTCAAGCAACTGAGCCCGATTGAACTTCATGACCTTATTTGCACCCGAACTGAACATGTATATAAGATACGGAATTTCGGAGAACCAAGAAGGCGGAATAACCCGCCTTCATTTTCAATCAATACCAAGGATGTCTTGCCTATTCCTTCAGCATTCTGGCTCTGCCTTTAATGGTGTTGCCTTGTAGGGCCTGTATCATATACATACCATCTGACAATCCTGATAGATCAAGTATGGTGCGTTGGGCGGAGGTGTTGACGCTCATTACGCTTCTGCCTGTCATGTCCATAACCTGAAGTTGCACGGCACCAGTAGCGGTTCTATCCAACTCTACGGTTATCTGCTGGGCAGTGGGTACTGGGTAAACGTGCATGCCAAATAGGCCGCTTTGCTCCACAATACCAGGGCGTACAATGGCGGTGTCTTCTTCTTCTTCTTCTAAAATGTTAACACAATAGTCTTCTATTTCTCCGTAAGCCAGTTCTTGGCAAGGGCCCTGTGGGTGCACAAACCCGAAAGCCATGGAAACGCGCATGCGGGTAGAACCGAGTGCTGCATTTAGTGGAATGGTAATACTATCTGTAATGGTGCCCTGCGTACCGTTGGCATCATCAAACAGAAGTTCGGTTGTAGTAAAGTTGCCGTTCTGATTCAGGTCTATCCACAATCGGAAATGCTCTGTGAAAGCCCCTCCGGTATATCCTGGTGTAAATGAAATGAAATAGGTCTCGCCCCGTTGCAGGTCTACCGATAGGCTAGAAGTGAAGTCTTGGTAACCATTTACACCAGATCCAGTGGTGTTGTCAAGTGTACTGACGGTTACATTACCGATGTATTCATCATCTACGTTTCCGGATGACTCGCAGTACTGAAGGTCTGTACAGGCACCGCAACCCGTGGTGATAATGAAAACACTAGGAGAGAATTCTGTGTTCTGGCCATTGCAAACGGTGGCTACCTCTATCTGGTATTCTTCACAAGGCTTAAGCGAAGAGAGCTGGTAACTGGTTGTGGTAATTGAATTGGCCTGTACCGTTCCGCCACTGGTAAGGTTGGTGATGGATATGATGTAACTGTCTGCTGCTAATACGGAATTCCAAGATACAGTGGCGGTAGAATCGCCAATATTGGTTGCCTCCAACCCGGTTGGTGGTTCGCAACAACCATCTGTAGAGAAGAAAAGTGTATCAGACCAATCGCTGGTAGTGCCATCGCAGATAGATTGGGCAGCGAACCAATAATCGGTACACGCCATCAGATTGGTCATTTGGTACTCCGTGTCAGTAAAGTTGTTCACATCAGTTGCCAACCCCCCTACCTGCCCAAAGCTTATGTTGAACGAATCGATATCGGCCAAGGCATTCCAAGTAATATTTGCCGAAACGTCAATAACATTGGAGGTGGTGATGGTAAAAGGAGGAAGACATCCGCCACTGGCGCAACTGCCCAGAATCTGATCTAGCGCACCTTTCAGGTTCAGTCGGCCACCTGTTACACACTCACTGCTGAGATTGGCAACGGGATCTACACCATCAAAAATGGCATCTCGCACCATTTGTGCTGCAAGTGCTGGGTCAGCATGTGCTATAGACGCCAGAGATGCGCAAGGTGCAGAATACATCAACGCAACAGCACCAGCGGTAGCTGGCGATGCAAATGAGGTTCCGCTAGTTGTACCGTAACTGCCACCTGGGTCTGTTGTTAGAACGTCTTCGCCAGGGGCACCAAGGTCTACCGTGGTGGCTCCGTAACCAGAGAAGGTTCGAACATCCTGATTGTTGGTTGCGGTAACAGATATCATATACTCACTTGAACAGCCTGTCGGAAGGTCGCCTTCAACATCAATGTTGATGTCTAGATTGGCGGTTGCTCCTGCGCTTAGAATACCAGCTTCACCAAGCGTATCGTAGAACGCACACCATAGCGGAGCATCAGCTGGGTCTCCATAGTTGATGCCCCAAGAAGAGTTTGTGGCTACTACAAATGCTCCCTGAGCCCCTGAGGTTTGCTCGTATAACCTTCTCATAACGAGAGGGTAGGTGTAGGCCTCAATAACACTTGCCTCTTGCGTGTTAGCGTAGGTCATGTTCATGATCTTCACATTCCAGTTCACGCCAACCACTCCCGTGTTGTTATCACCTACGGCCCCTATCATTCCTGCCACATTTACACCATGGCTTCCTCCATCTACGTTGTCGTTGTTGCCCTGAGGATTCCAACCCAGGTAATCGTCTACGTATCCGTTCCCGTCATCGTCAATGTTGTTGTTTGGAATCTCGTTGTAGTTTACCCAGTTGTTGGCAATGAGGTCTGGGTGGTCGAGGTCTCCTCCATCATCAACCACGCAAACAACAATGGTGTCTCCGGTTGCGGTAACGCCTCCTGTGGTGATGTCCCAAGCTTCGTCAGAGTCTATGTCGGCATCAGCTGTACCGCCTCCAGAACCATCGTTCACGTGCCACCATTGCTGCCCGAATTGGGTGTCGTTAGGTGTTGTATTCCTGTTCTGAATCTTGTGATTGAACTGTACCAAAGTAACGCTTGGGTGATTCCAGATCTGCTGAAGAAGTTTCCAGTGGTGTACCGTTTCATCAAACTCCAATAGGTACGCGGCCATTGGCGCAGACAGGAGTCGATTCAGCTTCAGGTCGGTTGGTGATCCATTCAAGGTTCTGTTCTGAGCCACCACCTGATCGATCTGACCATCGGGCACTTGAACAATAAGATTTCCAGGAATGAATTCTGGCTTATTCTGTGCATTTGATACAGAGATCAGCAACACGCTGATGATGAGTAAAAAGATATTTTTCATTTGATATGGTCTGGTAATAGAACGTAAATATAGAAGCAGAGTTGGTGATAATTGTTTGCCGAAATACACATAAAAAGAAACCCCGCACATTGCTGTGCAGGGTTTCCTAATAATGTTGATGAAAGTGTCTCCTTAGAAAGGATACTTGTTCTCGTCAATAATTACCTGAGCAATTCTTCTGCGAGCTTCTTT
>CAYWET010000081.1:0-9030 GCA_964457245.1 uncultured Chryseobacterium sp.
CTGTTTCTACGTTCAAACTGCTGACCAAGAACTTGGGAATTGGTGGTGCGTATTTTCGGCTGTTTCCGTATATGCTTACAAGCAACGGACTGAAGCAACGCGCCAAAGAAGGGAAGGTGAACATGTTTTACATTCACCCGTGGGAATACGACCCGCACCACCCTGTGGTTGACATGGAGCGCAAGGCAAAGATCACGCACTATACCAGATTGAGCAAAACCATCCCATTCACGGATAAGCTGCTTGGTCAGTTTGAATTTGATACCGTTAGTAACGTGGTGAAGAAATACAAAGCAGAACGAGAAGTCAATGAGTACAGCATTGAGATTCTCAAGGATTGAACCCGAGCAGCAACCACAGCTGCTAGAGGAAATCCACAATATTCTGACCGAAGTTGGTGCTCACAACGTTGAGATTTACAACCAAGCGTATTGGGATTGGCAATACAAGCACCTACCAACTGGCAAAAGCTACGTGTATGCCGCTTGGGATGCAGATAAGATCATTGGTTACTATCACATTCCTGTTTACCGTTGCTTCATTGATGGCGCGGAAAAACTGATCGGCAACATTCAGGATGTAGCGGTAAACCCGAATTATCGTGGAATGGGGCTGTTCCGAAAGTTGGCTGAGTTTGCCAACGAAGATCTGGACAAAACAGAGGTTGACCTAATCTATACGTTCCCGAACGATAAGAGCATTCGCACTTTCTTGAAATACAACAAGTTCAGCATGGTAAGCGCTGTACATACATACCTGCGGCCTATTAATTCTGGTTGGATTCTTGGCAGCAAAATCAAACTGCTAGGACTGGAAAAAGTAGCTGGGTGGTTTGCTGATGGATTCGTCAATCTCCTGTCCAAAAGCGTACAACTTCACGATGCGAAAATTGAGATAATAACGGAAATAACGACCGAAGTTGAATCCGTCTTCACCGAGTTCTCAAAACCATACCGAAATCATCTAATCCGAGATAAAGCTTGGTTGGATTGGCGTTATCTGAAATCTGTTCGTGGCAAGCACTATATCCTTGGCGTTCGCGAAGCTGGGAAACTTGCTGCTGTGCTTGTTCTGAAAGAAGACGAAATGCTCGGGAATCCAGCATTGCTGATTATGGATTTCGCTCATTTAGAAGGAAAGCAAACTTCCTTACTTTTCCTCATTGATCAAGTTCGAAAAAAGAAGGTTTTGAAGGATGTACCAAGCAACCTGCTGTTCATTTCCGCCATCACGCCACTCCTACCTTACTTGAAACAAATTGGGTTTTATCAGATTCCTGAAAAAGTAAACCCGCGTATTCTAAATCTACTTACGAGAACTTCTAGCGATTTAGAAGAGAAACCGCTGATACAAGAACAGAACTGGTTGCTTACCCTTGGCGATTGGGATGTTTTTTAATCCTAACTTACGCATTCAACCAACTGTCCAATGAACAGAAACGTTACCCTTTACAACCATTTAGTTAGAAAGTATTATCAATGCAAGCGCAGATTGGCCAATCTTCAACAGGCCAATCGAAACCACCGTAGGCAAGGCATCTTAGCAAAGCACATCGAGCGCCTTTACCGGAAGTTAACCGCGTTAAAAGCAAGGGTACGATTAGCCACGGCTTCTACAGCTATTGCTGTTAGCACAATTGGATTTGCACCACAAGCTGTCCAAGCTCAGACTTTTGGACCGGTTCAGACCAACCCATTTGGCTTGGCCAATATTGGCGATAATTATACATCTCCGGCATTTGCTGATTTGGATAACGATGGTGATTTCGACCTTCTAACAGGTATGCGATACGGTAGTTTTACCTATTTTGAAAATATAGGAACCAATTCTTCGCCCTCTTTTACCACTGGAGTTACCAATCCATTTGGCCTAACGTACATTGGAGGTGAATCTGCCCCCGTTTTTGTGGATCTTGATGATGACGGTGATTTCGATATACTGGCCGGTCAAGGCAGTGGGGCACATACCTACAAATTTTTTGAGAATACTGGAAATGCATCTTCACCAGCATTCGGAGCAGTACAGAACAATCCCTTTGGGCTTACAAATAACAAATACGCAATACCAACATTTGCGGACCTAGACAACGATGGGGATTTTGACCTTCTATCTGGAAAGGGCGGTAATACAGGTGCACCGAATGGTTCACTCCGGTATTTTGAAAATGTTGGAACAAACCTATTACCTTCCTTTGCTGCTGTCCAGACTGACCCATTTGGTCTAGCCGATGTGGGTTCTTTCTCCGCACCAGCATTTGTAGACCTCGATGGAGATGGAGACTTTGATGTTATGTCTGGTGAGGTCAGCAGTTATTCTTCTAACGCTTTTTTCTACTTTGAAAATACCGGAAGTGTCATCTCCCCATCTTTTGCCAATGTTCAAAACAACCCGTTTGGGCTAACCGATATTGGGGAATTTACCAGACCTACATTCATTGACCTGGATAATGATGGAGATATGGATATGCTGGCCGGTGAAAGAAATGGTGACTTCTTCTATTTCGAGAATTACACTGTTCCACCTACTCCAAACCTCGTTATTACAGAAATCATGTACAATCCACCAGAATCTTTTACAGATTCTTTGGAGTTCATAGAGATTTATAATAATGGAGCTGAAATAGACTTGGAGAACTTTACCTGTACTGGTGGAGATTATATTTTCCCAGATGTAACGCTTGGCGCAGGAGAGTTCTACGTACTGGCTGGAGATAGCGCTTCCTTTAATGCTGCGTACGGCTTCTATCCTAACGGCTTGTTCACCAATGGTTTAAGTAATGGTGGCGAAGACATTGTGCTCAAAACACCGGCCGGTACCGTTGTAGATTCCGTTAATTATGGTGATGGCGGCCTTTGGCCTTCAGGCTCTTCTGCCGGAGAAGCAGATGGTGGCGGTGCCTCCATTGTGCTTTGCGATATAGAAGCAGATAACAATGTTGGAAGCAACTGGTCGGCCAGCACATTAAATACTGGAAGTATTGTCAATAGTTTGTCTGTTTTGGCTAGTCCCGGAATATCAAATCCATGCTTCGACATTTGTAATGTTGTAGCAGGCATTTACCCAGATGCATCCGTGGTTGCTGGTCAAAATGCAACGGTTATCCCATCCGTAGCGCCATCAGGTGCTACTGTACTCAACGCCTTTGCGGAAACGGGTTTTGCAGGCGTTCTAGCAGCAGATCCGTCTACTGGAGAGGTAACTATTACCGATGCCCTGCATGCTGGGGTTTACGATGTAACGGTAACAGCCCCGTTGGGTTGTGGGGAAAGCAGTTTCACACTCACCGTAACAAATCCCGAATGTGCTGCTGAATACGACACGATCAACATTACTGTGGATGCAGATCCGACTGGCACCGCAGTAGGAGATTTCAATGGAGATGGGTTCCAAGATTTGATTGTTACACACTTTTTTGGTCAAGATGCTTCCGTGTATCTTGGTGATGGAGTTGGAGGATTCACAACCAACTCATCATTTCCTGCTGGTTTTTCCCCAGGTCATATCGGTCTTGGAGATTTCAATGGAGATGGAAATCAGGACTTGGTAATTAGCAACCTAAATTCCGATGATCTGAGCATTGGGCTTGGTAATGGAGATGGGACCTTTACCCCGAGTTTCACTCTGCCAGTGGGCGAGACCGCAAGAGCAGTTGTCGTAGGAGAGTTTAATGGTGATAAAATTCAAGACCTAGCGGCCATAAATCGATCTGACAATAGCATCTCCATACGGTTAGGTAATGGAATAGGAGGCTTTATCAACGGCTCTGATGTACCAGTTGGGATCGGTCCTCAATCAATTGCAGCTGCAGATTTTAATGGAGATAATATTCAAGATTTAGTAACCTGTAACTATAGTTCGGATGACGTTTCGGTAAGATTGGGAGACGGATCTGGAGAGTTTACCTCTGCTTTGGATGTGGCAGTAGGAAACACCCCTCAATCAATAGCAGTTGGAGACTTCAATGGAGATGGAGAAATGGACTTTGTAGTGGCGAACGGAATTGACGCTGATGTTTCAGTAAGATTAGGAAACGGGTCAGGAGGATTTACGGCTGTTTCCGATGTACCTGTCGGAGGTAGTCCGGTAGAAATTGCTGTAGGTGATTTTAATGGCGATGGTATTCTAGACTTTCTAACTGCCAATGCAAATGATAATAACCTCTCCATGCGACTTGGTGACGGAACAGGTGGATTTTTTGCTGTTGATGACATTCCAGTGAACAGCGGTTCCGGGTCCATTTCCATTGGAGATTTTGACCAAGATGGAAGGCATGATTTTATTGTTTCCAATTCAGCAAGCGATAATCTTTCAATCGTTTCTGGAGTGGGAATCTCTCTGTCGGGCAATACGGAAGTGGAAATCGGCTCAAGCATTTCATTGACCGGAAATGGTACGCCAGCATCAGTCAATCCATGGCAGTCTTCTAATACAAGTCTTGCTACAGTCAATGCCTCTGGAGAAGTTACAGGCGTTACAGAAGGAGATGTAGACATTACGTACACGACTCAAAGTGGTTGTAGTACAACACAAACTATTAACGTCTTTGCACCACCAGCATTGGTAATTACCGAGATCATGTACAATCCACCAGAGTCGAATGTTGATTCGTTGGAGTTCATAGAAATCTACAATAACGGCTCAGATGTAGAATTAGAAAATTTCACCTGTACGGGTGGAGATTATGTTTTCCCAGATGTTACACTTGCTGCAGGTGAGTTCTACGTAATAGCCATTGACAGTGTGTCGTTTAATGCTGCCTATGGTTTTTACCCAGACGGTGTATTCACCAACGGATTAAGCAATAGCGGTGAAGACATCGTTATCAAAACAGCCGATGGTGCTGTGGTTGATTCTGTGGACTTCAGTGATGGTGGTCTATGGCCGTCAGGTTCATCAGCTGGTTTACCAGATGGTGGTGGCGCTTCCATAGTGCTTTGCGATGTAGATGATGACAATAACGATGGTAACAATTGGTCTGCGGCATCTGCAGATGTTGGTATTACGGTAAATGGATTGCCATTGTTGGCAAGCCCCGGAGAATTGAATCCTTGCTCTCATCTCTGTGGTGTACTAACAGGAACCAATAACACAACCATCTGTTTTGAAGAAAGCATTGTTATTAACGGCACCACTTATGATGCCAATAATCCAACAGGAACTGAGGTGTTTACTGGAATCGGAGAGTACAATTGCGACAGCACTGTTACGGTCAATTTGAACGTTCTTCCACAATTGACTGCAACGAATAACACCACTATCTGTTATGACGGTCATGTGGAGGTCAACGGAACCACTTACAATGCGGCAAATCCAACTGGAACTGAGGTCTTCAGCAACATTAGCCCTGATGGTTGTGACCTCACAGTCATGGTAAACTTGAATGTGCTTCCCGAACTAACAGGAACAAACAACACTACCATTTGCCATGACGGTAGTGTAGATATTAACGGAACCACCTATGACGCGGGAAATCCAACAGGCACGGAAGTATTCACTGGAATTGGCCCAAATGATTGCGATAGCACCGTTACAGTTAACCTGAATGTTCTTCCCGAACTTACGGGAACCAACACCACCACAATCTGTAATGATGAAAGTGTTGACATTAACGGAACCATCTATGATGCGGGCAACCCAACGGGAACTGAGGTTTTCACCAACATCGGCCCTAATGGTTGTGATAGCACAGTATCAGTGAACTTGAATGTGTTACCAGATATTGATGAGAGTGTTGACGACACTTCTATTCCAACGCTTTCCGCAAACCAATCTGGTGCAACATATCAGTGGATCGACTGTGATAATGGTAATGCTCCTATTTCCGGAGCTACGGATCAGACCTATACGGTAACCAATAATGGAAACTATGCCGTTGAAGTAACGGTCAATGGTTGTACGGAAACTTCACCTTGTATAAATGTGATTGCTATCGGTGTTTCAGAATCATCCGAACTGGCTGCGGGCATTTATCCGAACCCATCTTCTGGTTTGGTGAACATCTCGCTTCGCGAATCAGCGATCGGAGCCAGCTACAAGATATTATCTGCAGAAGGAAAATTGATCCGATCAGGTATGGTTCAGTCTACTGAATTGAGGATTGACCTAAGTACTGAGGCAAAGGGTGTCTACACCATTGAGCTTAGCGCCAATGCTGCGCGCTCAGTTCACATGCTGATCTTGGAGTAACTGGAATTATTCGATTGATGAATCCAAGTTCTAAGCCACTAGGGCCATTTTCGGCAAATTTTTCTCCGCAACTTCCAGAATTATTGCTTGCGTTGAATTGCTCTATTGCCCTAACCACCTATCAAGCTGGCAAACTGGTTTTGATAAGTCCAACTCCAGATAAGGAAAGGCTTACTACCCTACCCCGTTCTTTCAATAAGCCGATGGGGATTGCCATTGATGGAGATAGAATGGCGGTGGCTTCAAAAGATGAGGTAATTCTCTTAGAGAATTCAAGAGAATTAGCTACTCATTATCCGAACAAACAGAACACTTACGACAGTTTATGGCTGCCTAGAGTCACTTATTTCACTGGACAGGTTGATATGCATGACATTGCCTTTGGCAATGATGGTGTCTACGCAGTAAACACATCCTTTTCATGTGTTTGCAAGGTCGATGGTAACTTCAATTTCAAACCTGTTTGGAAACCCGTGTTCATTGATAACCTGGTTTCGGAAGACCGTTGTCATTTGAACGGAATGGTAATGCTGGATGGCAAACCAAAATACGTGACGGCCCTCGGAACTACCAACACGGCTCAAGGTTGGCGAGACACTATTGTAAGCGGTGGGGTGCTAATTGATGTAGATACCAATGAGATTGTTTTGAACGGGTTGGCCATGCCACATTCTCCTCGTATTCATGATGGTGAATTATACATGCTGCTTTCCGCTTCTGGGGAAATGGTAAAAGTGGATGTGGCCAACAAGTCTTTGGAACGAGTTAAGAAATTCGATGGCTTTTGCAGAGGACTTAGCATTTACAACGATTACGCATTCATCGGTTTTTCCAAACTCCGTAAAAACTCAAGCACGTTTGCGAAGCTTCCGTTTTCAGATCGAGCAAATTTCGCGGGAGTTAAGGTCATTCATCTGCCAACTCAAGCAGAAGTTGGCGAAATAGTCTATCAAACTAGTGTAGATGAGATTTATGAGGTGGAAATACTTCCAAATATGATTCGACCAAACGTTTTGAACACCATTAACGAAGTGCATAAATACGCTTTGGCCATTCCAGGAACTACTTTTTGGGCAAATCCAACGGCAACTCAATCTTAGCCTTACTTGTTCAACTGAATCGAATCAGCAACCTCCTTAGCCACTACCCGAACGTTATCAGTAGAACCATTCAAATCCTCATAAGCCAAACCAACAGCCATTCTTCTATACTTTCTAGTGGTTGGCTTCCCAAACACTCGGAAATCTGTCTGAGGAATCTTGGAAGCCTCTTCCAAACCTGAAATGCTTGGGTAATCTGAACTTTCGAAATCGCCTAGAACTACAGCGCTTGCGGCTACTCTTTCCAAGGTGATTTCTGGAATCGGCAATCCGAGGATTGCTCTTGCGTGCAACTCAAATTCTGAGAAATTCTGAGAACCAATAAGCGTTACCATTCCTGTATCATGCGGACGAGGAGATAATTCTGAGAACCAAACCGTATCTCCAGAAATGAAAAACTCTACGCCCCAGATTCCCGCACCTGTTAGCGCGGCCGTTACTTTATCGGCCATATCTTGAGCCGTTTTCAAAGCCGCTTCGCTTAATGCAGCAGGCTGCCAACTTTCTTGATAGTCTCCTCGCTCCTGTCTGTGGCCAATGGCTGGACAAAAAAGCGTTGGGCCATTTTTCTGTGTAACCGTGAGCAGCGTAATTTCCGATTCAAACGGAATGAACTCTTCTACAATCACCTCGACCAAATCACCTCTCGAACCTGAAACCGCATACTCCCAAGCTTTCAGAATTTCATCTTCACTTTTAATCGAAGATTGTCCTTTTCCAGAAGAAGACATCAGCGGTTTTACCACACAGGGAATCCCGACTTCAGCAACAGCCGCTTTCAATTCATTGGCCGAAGTTGCGTAGCGGTAATTAGCCGTTTTCACGCCAAGTTCTTTCGCTGCAAGATCACGGATGGCTTTCCTGTTCATGGTATAATTGGCAGCCTTTGCGCTCGGAACTACCTGCAAACCTTGCTTCTCGTAATCGTAGAAACGTTCTGTTCTAATGGCTTCAATCTCAGGGACAACCAGATCAGGCTGATGC
Organism: uncultured Chryseobacterium sp.; assembly: GCA_964457245.1. Lineage (GTDB taxonomy): Bacteria > Bacteroidota > Bacteroidia > UBA10329 > UBA10329 > UBA10329. Next base: position 8,271 of record CAYWET010000081.1, read on the forward strand.
TTTTCAACCAACGCATCCAGCGCATCTCCATCCAACATATTGATTACTTCAAACTCGTGGGCAACCTGCATCGCTGGCGCACCCTCGTAACTATCCACCGCAATCACATATTGGCCGTATCGTTGCAACGCAATGACCAATTCCTTTCCTAATTCTCCGCTTCCGAGTAAGAGTATCTTTTTTCGCATTTCCATCAATTTGAAGCGAATATAGTGTTGCCTTCTATATTTGAGATATGAAGAAAGAATACACCAACGGAGAGGTCACGGTTGTCTGGCAGGCGGATAAGTGCATTCATTGCGGGTACTGCGCCAAAGGGTTGCCACAGGTTTTCAAACCACGCGAGAAACCGTGGGTTCAGATAGAAAACGCATCTTCGGCAGAAATTACAGCGCAGGTGGCCAAGTGTCCTTCGGGTGCATTATCTCTAAAAGATTGAACGTTTGAAAGTTGGAATTGTAGGCTCTGGCGGAGCTGGAATGTGTACGGCTTGGTTACTGGATCAAGGCCATGAGATCACGCTTTTTGAGAAGAAAGATTACCTCGGTGGGAATACGCACACGGTTGAAGTTGAGGTGAACGGCATTATGCACTACGTGGATGATGGTGCCAACTGGTTTTCGCCCACCATTTACCCGCTGTTTAATCGGTTGTTGGAATTGCAGCAAATTCCGTTCGAGTGGGTTCCGATGTCGATGACCTATTACAATACGCTAACGGGAAACGTGAACTGCATGCCGCCCTCAACTCCGAGAAGGTT
>CAYWET010000082.1:0-8983 GCA_964457245.1 uncultured Chryseobacterium sp.
TGGATTGCCAGCAGTTCTACATGAAAGGCGCAAACATCTCACAGCAGCTTGGAGCATCGCTCGCATGGGGAAATGAGCTGTTGAACGGACTTCGGGAACGGGGAATTTCCTTTGAGCAGGTTTCGGATAACCTTGGATTCAGCTTGGCAATTGGGAATTCGTTTCTGCCAGAAATAGCCAAGTTCCGATTGATGCGTTTTCTCTGGGCGCGAGTGCTGCAACAGCATGGTGCAGCATCCAAACGCTGGAAAACGTGGATTCATGCCCAAACAGGCGAGCGCCACTTGAGCAGCTTGGATACACCCGTTAATCTTCTTCGCGAGAATGCGCAAGCAATGAGTGCGGTGTTCGGAGGTGTGGATTCGCTGACCATCAACCCTTTCAGACTGGATGAACCTGAATTGGCTGATAGAATGGCCATCAACACGCAGCATTTGATGAAGGAAGAAGCGCGTTTGGATCGCGTTATCGACCCTGCGGCTGGAAGCTATTATGTGGAACATCTCACGGATATTCTTGGCAAGAAAGCTTGGGATTTCTTCTTAGAAATAGAAGAACGCGGAGGTTATTCTGTTTGTGCTTCGGATGGTTTATTGGAAGATGAATTCGCCAAGTCTGATGAATCCTATTACAAAGAAGTGGAGGAATTGCAACGGGTACTGATCGGAACGAATAAGTTCCCATCGCCATTTGAGAAGTCGAACGATAAAGTGGAGGAAGATGAAGCCTGATTTTAAAAACACCGAGTTCTATTTGAAGTCCTCCGATCTGGAATCGACCGAAGCTGGTCAAGTATTCGAAACACCTGAAGGAATTCCCGTTACCGCTGATAATTATAAAGCGGAAATTGAGGACTTGGAGCATATCGATTTCGTTTCGGGATTGCCACCATTCTTGCGTGGTCCGTATGGTTCCATGTATGTCAGTCGCCCGTGGACTATCCGACAGTATGCAGGTTTCTCCACAGCAGAAGAAAGCAACGCGTTTTACCGTAGAAACTTAGAAGCAGGGCAAAAAGGACTTTCGGTAGCCTTCGATCTGGCCACACACAGAGGTTATGATTCTGACCACGAAAAGGTAGTTGGAGATGTAGGCAAAGCGGGTGTTGCTATCGACACGGTGGAGGATATGAAAATTCTCTTCGATGGTATTCCATTGGATAAGATGTCGGTTTCTATGACTATGAACGGGGCGGTGTTGCCCATCATGGCGTTTTACATTGTAGCGGCAGAGGAGCAAGGCGTTAGTCCAGATCAACTCACAGGAACCATCCAGAACGACATTCTGAAAGAGTTTATGGTTCGGAACACGTACATCTATCCGCCATTGCCAAGCATGCGCATCATCAGCGACATCTTCCGTTACACGAGTAAGAACATGCCGAAGTTCAATAGCATCAGCATTTCTGGCTACCATATGCATGAGGCAGGTGCAACTGCAGATATTGAACTCGCCTACACGCTTGCTGATGGTTTGGAATACATCCGAACTGGAATTGAAGCAGGTTTGAAAATTGATGATTTCGCACCGCGATTAAGCTTCTTTTGGGGCATTGGCATGAACTTCTTTATGGAGATTGCCAAGATGCGCGCAGGGCGTTTGCTTTGGGCAAAACTCGTCAAGCAGTTCGACCCGAAATTGGCGAAAAGCATGGCTTTGCGAACGCATTGTCAAACCTCGGGCTGGAGTTTGACAGAGCAGGATCCGTACAATAACGTGATGCGAACCAACATGGAAGCAATGGCGGCTGTGTTTGGTGGCACGCAGAGTTTGCATACTAACTCCTTGGATGAGGCCATTGCATTGCCAACTGATTACTCCGCTCGAATTGCGCGGAATACACAGCTTTTCATTCAGAATGAAACGGATATCTGTAAGAGTATTGATGCTTGGGGCGGTTCGTATTACGTTGAGAAATTGACCAACGAGCTTTGCGAAAAAGCATGGACGTTAATCGAGGAGATTGAGGAGCTAGGCGGAATGGCCAAAGCTATTGAAACGGGGCTTCCAAAAATGAGAATTGAGGAAGTTGCCGCACGGAAACAAGCACGAATTGATAGTGGTGAAGAAGTGATCGTTGGTGTGAACCGCTACGAGTTAGAAGAAGAAGCGGAACTCGAAATCCGAGAGGTTGATAATAACGCTGTACGCGAAGGTCAGTTGAAGCGGCTAAAGGAAGTGAAAGCCAAACGCAACGAAACTGAAGTTCAGGCAGCACTTGAAGCGATCTATCAATGTGCTAAAACGGGAGAAGGAAACTTACTTGAACTTGCCGTTGATGCCGCTAGAAAACGAGCAACTTTGGGTGAAATCTCAGACGCTATGGAAAAGGAATTTGGCCGTTACAAAGCGGTTGTCCGTTCCATTTCGGGTGTATATTCGGGCGAGGTGAAAAAGAACGAGGATTTCATAGCCGCGCAAGAAGCTGCTGATGCTTTTGCAGAAAAGGAGGGTAGACGTCCGCGTATTTTGGTTGCCAAAATGGGGCAGGATGGTCACGACCGTGGAGCGAAGGTCATTGCCACTTCATTTGCAGATATTGGTTTCGATGTAGATATAGGTCCGTTGTTCCAAACTCCGAAAGAAGTGGCTAAGCAAGCTGTGGAGAATGACGTTCACATCGTTGGTGTAAGCTCATTGGCTGGCGGACATAAGACCTTAGTACCAGCGGTTATTGAAGAACTCAAGAACTACGGAAGAGAAGACATCATGGTGGTAGCTGGTGGCGTCATCCCGCAGCAGGATTATGAATTCCTGTTTGAAAAAGGTGTTGCGTTTGTCTTCGGTCCGGGAACTGTGATTGCTAAAGCAGCGCAGGAGATTCTGGAGCAGTTGAAATAAAAACGGTGGCTTTTCGGCCACCGTTCTATCATTGCATATCGAGTCGTTTAGCTTTCTCCCAAGAACGGGTAGCGATAATCGGTTGGAGAAACGAAGTTCTCTTTGATGGTTCTTGGAGAAACCCATCGCAGCAAGTTGATCATCGAACCAGCTTTATCGTTAGTACCCGAACCTCTTGCACCGCCAAATGGTTGTTGTCCAACAACAGCTCCTGTTGGTTTATCGTTGATGTAGAAGTTACCTGCGCAGTTTTCCAGTTTCTTCATGCCGCTTTCAATAGCGTAACGGTCTTTTGAGAAAATGGCACCAGTAAGTGCATACGGAGAAGTTTGATCAACAAGGTCGAGAGTTTCCTCCCATTTGTTCTCATCATAAACGTAAACTGTAAGAACAGGCCCGAAAATCTCCTCACACATGGTGGTGTATTTCGGGTCGTCTGTAAGAATGATGGTTGGTTCGATGAAGTAACCTTTGCTCTTATCGTAGTTGCCACCAGCAATGATCTTCTGACCATCCGCTTTAGCTGCATCGATGTAACCAGCGATCTTGTCGAACGATTTCTCGTCAATCACGGCATTCACGAAGTTGGTGAAGTCTTCTGGAACGCCCATTTTGATGGTTTCAAGATCGGTTAGGCAGAAGTCTCTTACGTCATTCCAAATGTTGGAAGGAATGTAGCATCGTGAAGCAGCCGAACATTTCTGTCCTTGGAATTCAAATGCCCCACGGACCATTGCTGTTGCAACCTCCTTAGCATCTGAAGATGGATGTGCAATGATGAAATCCTTACCGCCAGTCTCTCCAACAATTCTCGGATAGCTTTTGTACGTGTGGATATTCTCTCCAATGGTCTTCCAAATATTTTGGAAAACGCCTGTTGATCCTGTAAAGTGGATGCCCGCAAAATCAGGATGTTTGAAGATGACATCTCCAGCTACTGGACCTCGAACGTAAACCAGATTGATAACGCCATCGGGCAATCCAGCCTCTTTGAATATTTCCATTAACACTTGAGCTGAATAGACCTGAGTATCAGCGGGTTTCCATACAACTGTGTTGCCCATTAGCGCTGGTGCACCTGGCAAGTTTCCCGCGATGGAAGTAAAGTTGAATGGCGTTAGTGCGAATATGAATCCTTCAAGCGCGCGTTGTTCAACTCTGTTCCAAGTTGGAGCAGGAGAGTAGGGTGGTTGCTGCTTGTAGATCTCGGTCATGAATTCCACGTTGAAGCGGAGGAAATCTGCATACTCGCAAACGGCATCAATCTCCGCTTGGAAAGCATTCTTGCTCTGAGCCAGCATGGTTGCTGCATTCATTTTGGCGCGGTACGGTCCGACCAAAAGATCGGCTGCTTTCAAGAAAATGGAAGCTCTGTGTTCCCAACCGAGATTTACCCAATCTTCTTTTGCAGCCAGCGCTGCGTCAATGGCTTGCTGAACGTGTTCGTGTGTTCCTCGGTTGAAGTAACCCAGCGTGTGCTTGTGGTCATGTGGAGGCGCCATTCGCACTTTGTCGTCCGTTCTTACTTCTTCTGAACCGATATACATTGGAGCGTCAATCTCGGTTCCACGAAGTACTTCAAGGGCTTTCTTCAATTCGGCTTTCTCGGGGCTGCCCGGAGCGTAGCTTAATACTGGTTCGTTGGTTGCTTTTGGTACGTTATAGAATCCTTTCGACATGGCTCAAAATTTCTGTTTGAGCCGCGAATGTACAACGGATGCATTAAACGGAAAGTGAGTTGGGCTACTGGGCTACTTCGCTTTCAGAAAGCGCATTTTGACGCTATCCAATTGTGTGGGGAAAGTAGCTTGGCTCAAGAAGAGAACCACTGTTTTGTCAGTAGAATCGGGCATGTTCTGGAATGCGAAACCGTACTGGCCCAATTGTGGTTTGCCCAGTTCATTATCTGCAAACTGAATGAGGTGGCGATGTGCCCAATGTCGGTTGGCGCGAGGTTCCGTGTCGTTTATTTCTAAGACCACATCGAGGTCATTCTCTCTGTCAAAGTTGTTGTAGAGTTCAATTTGAACGGCACTTACCGACTCGAAATTCGGAATGTCTGAGCTGCTCAGTTCTTTCGCGATGGATGCTGGTTGCTGCGGAACCATGATGCGTCCAAGATTGGCCTCGTGCACCACTTCGTAATTGTTGAGGTTGAGATTCTCTTTCCAGACCAAGCCTTTGAATCTTGTCTCGGTTTCGAGAAACACGTTCCAGTATTTCTCCTTGTCCATATCGATCCAATGAAGGATGTACTCGCGGTATTGAACGGTTTGGATTACGTTGAGCGGAATGCAGAGAAACGCAGCCAGCATCAGCGGAAGTTTGAAAATCCACTTTACGTTGGTAAGTAAGACTCCCATTGGGATGAAGAAAACTGCAAAGTGGTCGATGTATGCGCGGAGTCCGAAGCTGCATCCGAAATACCACGAACTCCAAGAAGATAGCACGTAGGTAATAGTGAGGAAGAACAAGAGCCATGTCATGGCTAGGAATTGCTTGCCGCGTATCAGCCAATTCGCTACACCGATCAGCGAAAGCAGCAATACCGGTGTGTAAACGAATAGCCCTTTCCGGTAACTGAAAAGGATGTCGATGAAGTGCGGGTCGCTGAAGTTGAATGTCTCGCCTTGATAGGAGTAAACCACCCAATCTCCGGTCTGTAAGTACCAAGTGATCAACTGTAGGGAAACCACCGCTAAGCCAACCGCAATGCTGGTAAGGAGCGTTTTCCAATGACTAAGCCAATGGTATAAAGCCGATATGAGACCTTCGAGCGAACCGGCTAAGAACGGCACAAGCAGAATGACCAGCAGATTTACCTGTCGGATGATGACGGTTAGGCCGAAGAACAATCCCGCCAGAATGAGTGCTCTGGAACCGTAAGTTGTGAGGGCTAACCTAGCAAAATAGAGGAATGCGGTAATGGCAAATAGAGAATAAATGTGGCTGAATGCGGCTTCGGCATTGGCATAGTGTGTAACGGGTGTTGCGAAGACCAAAACCAATTGCAGAAATACGATAACCCAGCTGTTTACATCATACAGTCTAAGCAGTTTCCGTAGGAAAATGAGCGCGATGAATAAGTAGAAAATGGTTGACCAGAATACTGTCTTCTGATAGACAAGCTCGTAGCCATTGCCAACTTCACCTTTCAGTTTTTGGAAAGAATAAGTGGCCAGAAAGAATGGCGATTGAAGCACGGAAGTACCCACAGCATACTTGTTCACCATTCGGTCTTTGTATGGAACGTAACCTCCGGGAACGCCCAATGCCTGAACCCGCTCGTAAGCTTGTGGCTCGGTAGAAAGCGGTTTGTCCTTTCGGTGAAGGTCATGATGAATGAACAAGGCGGGAAGGTGGTCGTAGTACCCGACTCCGTCTGAGATGATGTGGTGATCGCGAAAGTCGAAATAGAACTTAACGGCTCCCAAAAACATGACCACGAGCAGCAGTTGGACAACGATATTCTTGGAAAATGAAATGACCTTATTCAAATCAAGCTTACTCAACAACTTTAGAATTCCAGATCAGAAGTCAATAGAGTGGAGCATTGCCTTCAAATCAAGAGGCAGCAAATGTAAGATTTGCGCTAGCAAGAAAGGGTTTTGAATGGACAGCGAAACTGCGAGTCAGTTCAGCATGTATGGAACTTCCATAATGAACTCAGGAATTTCCACTTGGAAGAGTTCTCCGTTTTCGGTTCTCATGAATTCGTAGAAGCCGCCCATTCTACCAATGCCCGATTCGAGATTACAGGCACTTTCGTAAGAGAAGCTTTCGCCAGAAGCAAGGATGGGTTTTTCGCCCACAACACCTTCGCCTTCTACAACTGTTTTGATGCCGTTGCTGTCGAAGATGTCCCAATGTCTGCGGAGAAGTTGTACTTCGAATTCGTTGAAATTCTCAACGGTAATGCGATAAAAGAACACAAAGTAGTTCTTGTCCGGTTCGGAGTATTCCTCTTTGAACTGGACACGCGCGGTAATCTTTATTCCGTTTGAGACCTTAGGCATTTCAATGACCCTTGTGACAAATAAACGATCATTTTCTAAACCCGTTGCCGATTTTGGTCAATTTCGGTCAACGACAAACTGTGAATAAATTACAGTTCTACCAGTTTTGAGAAGAAATGATGGTGTGGCCGATGAGGCGATCGTATCGCGAGCCCATCTGCTGGTGGTAAACGTAAAATGTGTAGATCTGACGGGCGTCAAAGAATGAACCTTCGGTTAGTTCGGTCTCTCCTTCGGTCTGTCCATCTCGTACGTACAGATATTGGTAGTTGTAATATCCCTGCTTGAGGTAGATCTCGCCTTCGTACATGCGGTCTCGCGCATTGTAATCCAATCGGTATTCGGGTTTCACCTGCCAATCGGTAAGGCCACCGAACAGGTAGATTCCTCCATCCATAACCGGATCGTAGTATCTCAATTGCATGTGAATGAGGGCATAATCTGCATCGCGGTTGGGTTCGTTGCCCTCGCGTACATCAATGCTGTACGCACCGTTAATATCCGGTTCGGTACGATAGTGGTCTTTGCTTAAAACCTTATCGGGCCGCATGAAAACGTGGTTTCTCATAGAGTCTGGATCGTACCAGATGTTGGTCACGTTTTCGGGTTGGTAACGCAGACTGCGGGTATCTATCCAACGGAATTCGTTGCTGCCTTCGAAAAGCACTTCGCCCATGTTATCGTACACCAATTTCTTGTCTTTAATGAAGATGGGTTTCAGGTCGGTCTTGATGTTATCCCAGCGGTAATTCTGCTGAATATGCAGCGCCAGGTCACCGAACGGATTTCGGATATCGAACTCCGGATGATCAATGGTAACATCTATCTGATGATGGGTACGTCTTTGGGTAATGACCATTGGAACCCGCGGCCGCGCATTGATCTGTACCAGGTCTTCGTACACTCGGAATCTTCTGGTGATTATCGGTTCGTTGCGATTGAAGTTCTTGTACACCAACAGCACATAATTGCCCGAAATCTTAAGCCTTAGGTTCTGGTTGGGAATGCTGAATGAATAGTGAATGTATTGCTGCACGGTATTGAAGGAGAAATCGTAATTCATGATATTCTCTTCCAGAAAACCGTCTATGTATTCCTGCTGCGGAATGTTGGTGGGTTCCCAGTTTCTATCGCAATGAATAACGGTGTAGGTGTAGTCCTGATAGTCAGCATCAAGGTCATCGAACTGAAGCTGCAATTGCTCACCAGCACCTAGTTTGATAACGGGTAGGCTGAGTGGCACATTACGGATGTTGAACTGCACGGTTTTGATGCTTTTCTGATATGTGCGGTCTTCGTAACGCAGGTAATTGTCATCAAAATAGTCTTCGTTTTGCGCGTAGGAGGCGAAAGGAATAAGGAGTAAGGCGTAAGTGAAAAAGACTAGAGTGCTGCGCATAACGGTCGGCAAAGATAGCGGTAACGATATGGTGTAACAGAAAGTGTACCGATTATTGAGTGATGAATGGACAGTAAGGTGGCTGGATATCCCGAGAAATTCGCTCGGTTTTTTTTGTGCCTTATAAATCGATTTCTCACAACAAGAAACCGTTACGCTTGTTGAGTTTCTACGAGGCGGAACTTTTATTTCTGCCAAGCATTTGCTAACTAGTACGAAACAAATTTGAAGAAGTAATGGGAGTATTCGATTTAGATATGATCAAGCAGGTGTATGCTCAGTTTCCTGAGCGTATTGCTGCTGCCAGAAAAGCGGTGGGCAAACCGCTCACGTTGTCAGAGAAAATTCTTTACGCGCACCTTTGGGATGGCGAGGCCAAAGAAGCCTACGAGCGCGGAAAATCCTACGTGGATTTTGACCCAGATAGAGTGGCGATGCAAGATGCAACCGCTCAGATGGCGCTGTTGCAGTTTATGCAGGCTGGGAAGAAAAAGGTAGCCGTTCCGTCAACCGTGCATTGCGATCACTTGATCCAAGCGCGCATCGGTGCAAGTGCCGACCTGCAAGAAGCGATGAACAAGAGTTCGGAGGTTTTCAATTTCCTTGAGAGCGTTTCGAATAAATATGGCATCGGTTTCTGGAAGCCAGGAGCCGGTATCATTCACCAAGTAGTATTGGAGAATTACGCATTCCCTGGTGGGATGATGATCGGTACCGATAGCCACAC
>CAYWET010000083.1:0-8964 GCA_964457245.1 uncultured Chryseobacterium sp.
AAGACCTTTTCCATGTGCGGCAACTCACTCTCGTCTGTGGCAACAATCACTTTCCCGCACACATCATGCTTTACACCATGCTCTTTGGCAAACGCAATGAGTTGGTCTTTCCCCTTAACGCAGTTCTTTGCCTTGTAAGAACCAGGCTTGTAGTAAATGCCCGAATGAATAACACCTGAGTTATGCCCCGTTTGATGTGGCGCTGGACGATTTTCCTTCTCAATCAGAAGGATTTTCATTTCTGGATACGCCTTCTGAAAACTGTAAGCCGTTGCCGCTCCTACAATTCCACCACCAACTATACAGACGTCAAAAACTTGGTTCTCAGCCATGCCGCGAATTTACAAAGTTGGGATACTAGCAAGAATGGATACCTTCACTTACTTTCAATGCTCAATAGCTGGGCGCTTGTGGTTAATTTTGAAACCACACTATTTAGTGTCAACCAAATTCCGTACACCTTCTCAACCTTAAACTAGTCAAATGAAATACTTGATCTCAATTATTCCAATTCTGTTTTGTTCTACTTTGAGTTTCGGACAGAAACTAACTAAAGAGGAAAAAGCCCAACAAAAAGTATGTAAAAAGTATACCGAGACTGAGCCTGATGATTTTAGCGATGGGATAAGGGTGGCAAGCAAAAGCATAAGAGTGGGACCTTTTTTATGGCTTAGAGCCAGACACGAAAGCGAGGAGAAAAAACTTTTTCTAGTCTTGAATTTTCCAGGAGGAATGGAGTCCGAAATTAATCCAGACGAAGAAATCGAGTTCAGCCTTTTTAATTCATCAGGCAAAACTGTTGTCAGACTAATACCTGACATCATTGACAAACCTGTAATAACCACTTCTAGTTCAAGCGGGGGCGGAAGTACAACTGTTTACACCAGAACTGTCTATGTAGTCGGGTTTAAACTTACTGACGAGCCAATTGAAACTTTTCAGAATTACACTCTCAAAGCTGTTAAAATAAAAAGCATAACAGGTGAAAATCCAATTTTAGCAGATAATGAAAAACGAGCAGAAATCTTCCGAAAAGCGACCAGTTGCGTTTGGTAAAGAAAAACTAACCTCAACAATACCTAAAGCCAATTGAACCTATAGGTTAAAGACAGTAAGCAGTCAGATTTTCAAGGAAAAGCCAAATGGAACACCTGCGCCATTCCTAGTCCGAGATAATTGGCAATTGCGTAACCAACCAAACCCGTTGTAAGGCCGCTTACCACGATGTCTTTGTTTTTGAGAACACTCGCCACAGGGCCAATGAATGCAGGGCCGAAAATGCCCGCCACGGAAGTAATCAATGTGGTATCGGCATCCACTCTGAAAATCCACGAGAGAAGGAAATGCAGTGCTAACGTTCCAATGAAAACACACGTAACGTAAAGCAACACGTTCGGACTTGCCTGTAGCATTTCATGGTAATTGGAAATAGAGCCAATTCCCATACAGAAGACAAGCAAAAAGTATTCTCCAAACTCGTACGTACGCGGTAGAAATCGCACCTTTTTAATGAACGATGCACCAATACTCAGCGTGGTAACTCCGAGAATAACCGCTGGAGCTGACAACTCGCCTGTAACGGCTAGTGCAAATCCAATGCTTGCTCCAACAATTGCCACCGAAATTCCAAATGCTGAAAGCAAGGAAAGACCAATTTTTCGTTTCGGGGTCATTTGCTGTAAGCGCTGATAATGGAAAGTCTCGTCTCGGTCGTTCGATTTCATTGGAACAAACGATGGCAAAAATTTAAGCGCAATCTTCTGCGCAACTGAAAGCAGCAACACCAGATACAGCGCACTCAGCATCAGATCGCAGGCGTTCAGCACAATGAAAACCTCGTTTGAAATTCCTAAAGCCGTTCCAATAGCGGCCAAATTGGGCGTTCCACCTGTGTAAACGCCAACCATCATTCCGCTGAGTTTCCAGACATCATCCACGCCCAATTCTTGTAAATGGAAATAGGCCGAAACAGCAAACGATGAAGTAAGCACGGCCACCACCGCCAACGCAAACGACTTGGCTGTTTGCTTGGCATATTTCAACCAAGCCATGAAACGCGTTGAAAGTAACATCAGCGAAATGGCCAACGGCACCATCGCCTCCGAAACTGTCTGGCTGAGCTTGGTATCAACGGGAGAATCCGGCAGATTTCCTACTATTAACCCAACTGCATAGCACAGAATTACTGGGCCGACCATACCAGCAAGTTTATTCCGCTTCACGATTTCGATAACGATAATCGGGAAGGCAAGCATGATCAAAACCTGAATGATAGATGCTAAAGGCATGTTCGAATTTAGTCAGACCAAGATTACTACCAACACCCCGATCAAAGAGTTTTCCATACCGTAAAACGTGGCAATTATTCTTTCTTTGAGCATCGAATTCAAGCATGAGTCTAAATCAGCGCATAAAGTCGGCTTTCTGGAGAATTGAGGATGACGGATATGAGATTCTTCATAAACGCTCGGTGAAGCCTTTTGAAAATGCTCCATTGCCGTTCCGCGATCAGCGAGTTGTTGATGCGGTGAAGTATCACAACGAAAAGTGGTTTCACAACGAACTGGTAGTGAGAGCAAAGAATACCACGGTTGAACCGCAATATGCTTATGCCGTTGACGGCTTACGAACGATTATCGGTGCCAGTATTCGCACACGGGAGAACTTGCCATCGCCAATTCCGATGATAAAAGCCAAGTTTCTTGGGAAGAAGAAATCGCTGAAAAAAGCTATTCTGTTCGATGGTACGATGGGTGGCAATTACAATCACTTTTATGCCGATGTATTTCACAAAATCTACGTGTTGCCCGAATTCACAGAGCTGGATTGTCCGATTCTTGTCGGCCCAGCCATTTGGGAGAAATCGATGATGAAATTCATTCGAAATGATTCTCCATACAAGAACCTCGATTGGCAATTGATTACAGAACCCGTGGAAGCTGAAGAACTGTGGATTTCACGTCCAATGCCATTTGACAAAAACCATTGGCTGAAAACGAAGCAGATCTTCATCAAGAAAGATTTACCGATTACTGGGAAGAAAGCCATCTTTCTCAATCGCGTAAACACTACACGAACCATCTTGAATTTTGATGAGATTGAGACGATTCTGACTAAATATGGAGTTGAGGTTTTCGCGCCAGAAAAACTATCAATGGCTGAGCAAGCTTCTGCATTCAACACAACGACTCACGTTATCAGTATTCACGGTGCGGCTTTGACCAACCTGATGTACTGCAACCATCCGAAAACCAAGGTGTTGGAGTTGTGTTCCAACAATAGAATTGGCACGCAGTTCTACTGGCTTTCCACGGCTTTAGGAATAGAATGGGATATGATGCTTGGTAGCGAGGCTGATTCCAATCAATCGTTTACGCTTGACGCAACTGTGTTTGAAGAAAGACTGATTGAGTTCTTGGCTTAGAACCGAAACTCCTTTACAGTATCCACCATCAACTTCACTTTTCGCGGGTCAATGTCTGGATAAACGCCATGTCCTAAATTGGCAATATGTCGGTCTGGCCCGAATGCTTTGAGCATTTCCTGGGTCTTCGAAACAATCACTTCATCTTCTGCATAAAGCACACATGGATCAAGATTTCCTTGTAGCGTCTTGTTCGGCCCAATTAGCTGACGACTCTCGGCAATATCCATGTTCCAATCCAAACCGATGGTATTACAGTTCAATTCGCCAAGTTCCTTACGCACGAAATACGCGCCTTTGGCGAAAACCGTAATCGGAACTTCATCAATAGCGTCACATATCTGAGAAATGTATCGCAACGCAAATTCCTTGTATTGCTCGGCACTCAGAATTCCCGCCCAGCTATCGAAAACCTGCACCACATCTGCACCTGCTTCAATCTGCCCTTTCAGGTAATTGATAGTGCTATCGGTAATTTTCTGCAACAGTTTATGCGCCAATTCTGGCTCCGTGTAAAGGAACTTTTTGGCTTTCGAAAAGGTCTTTGAACCGCTTCCCTCGATCATATAACTGAAGATGGTCCAAGGTGCGCCTGCAAACCCGATGAGCGGAACGCGGCCGTTCAACTCCTTTTTGGTCAAAGCAATTGCATCAATGGTGTATCGAACACCATCTGCTTCCGCAACTTGCATGCGCTCCACATCAGCAGCGGTTTGAACCGTATTCTCAAACCACGGCCCTTTCTTTTCAACCATCTGATAAGGCAGCCCCATCGCTTCTGGAATGACCAGAATATCCGAGAAGATGATTGCAGCATCGACACCCAAATGGTCAACTGGCTGAATGGTAACCTCGCAAGCAAACTCTGGGCTTTCCACCAATTCTTTAAAACCACCCATTTTTGCCCGAACCTCTCGGTATTCAGGAAGAATTCTTCCAGCTTGGCGCATGAGCCAAACAGGGGTTCGTTCCACTTTTTCTCCTCGCGCTGCGCGCAGAAACAGGTCATTTTTCAGCATAGCGCAAATGTAGCGTTAGGGTTTGATGCGTCAAACACCAGACTCATCCACACTTGCGCAACTATGGTTAAGTTTATGGCTCTTGAATCAATAAGAATCATTCAATGAAAATTCTGGTTACGGGTGGTAGTGGGTTTATAGGCAAGAACATTTCGGTTGGAACGAAGATTTCTTCGAAGGATGTTGACCTGATGGATTTTGATGCCACGGTTAAGTTCTTTGCTGACTTCAAACCAGATGCGGTAATCCATTGCGCTGCCAAGCACGGCAATTTTCAGGATATGGCCAACGATAAGGTCGGGTTCTATCGCGAGTGCATGACCATTGACATGAATGTGTTGGAAGCGGCTTTTCGGGCTGGGACCAGAAAGTTGATCGCTATGTCATCGGTAACGGCATTTCCGCATCACTTAGACAAGCCGCTTGCAGAGGCTGACCTGCATTTTGGCGAGCCTCATCCATCGTGCTATTCTTACGCTTACGCAAAGCGAATGATCGATGTGTTGTGCCGCTCTTACAACGAGCAGCATGGCGTTAATTACACCTGTGCTGTGCTGACCAACATGTACGGTCCTCACAACAATTTCGACCTGAAGTATGCGACCGTGGTTTCCAACTTCATCCACAAGTGCTACTTGGCAAAGAAGGAAGGAAAAGACCTTGAGGTTTATGGCGATGGCTCGCCTGTTCGCGACTTCATGTTTGTAGGCGACCTGGAGCCTATTTTCCTGAACATTTTTGAGCATTACACCACCAACGCACCGTTGGTCATTTCAACTGGCGGGCAGACTTCCATCAAAACGCTTATTGAGGTTATTGCCGATAAAATGGACTTTCAGGGCAACATTGTCTGGGGCGGAGAAAAGAATGTCGGGCAGGTTAAGAAAGTGACTTCCAACGCCAACCTTTTGAAGTTTCTGGAAGACAACAATTGCAACACCGACTTTACCAGTTTGGAACAGGGAATTGAGAAAACCGTTGATTGGTTTCTTCAATCGAAGTGGGCCAATTAAATTCCAATCACTTCTCCTTCTGTCTGTAACAACTCTTGCGGAACAGAAGCTTTGATGGTGCAAGCCAACGCATCTATCATGGCGGTTTTTACATGAAGGCGGTTCGTGACAATACTTACTTCACGAACGGGTGGCGTTCCTTTGAATTCGCGGAGCAATTGGCGTTGATCCTCTTTTAGCCTAAGCGTTGCGAGATACGGCAAAATGGTCATGCCGCGATGTTCTTCTACCAAACGTTCTAAGGTTTCCAATGAGCCACTTTCAAACACAAAATTGTAGCCATGGTCATTCTTATTAGATGCACAGATGTTGAGTACCTGAGCCCTGAAACAATGACCCTCTGAAAGCAGCCATGTATCATCCAGATCGAGGTCGGACGCACTGATAGATTTCTTGTTGAACAGACGATGATTTCTTCCTATGTAAGCCATCATCGGCTCGTTGAAAAGCACCGATTCGTGGATGCCTTTTTCTTCTAATGGCGTAACGAGAATGCCCAGGTCGAGTTCATCAGAACGAAGTCGTTTGACGATGATATCTGTCTGCAACTCTTGCACCACCAAACGGATGTCTGGATAATCCCGCTCGAATTGAGGAACGAAAAGTGGAACCAGATATGGCGCAAGGGTTGGAATGATACCAATGACCAACTCACCAGTAAGTTTTCCTTCTTGCTCGTTGATGAGTTCTTTGATGCGTTCGGCTTCCTTGAGCACCACTTTGGCCTGCGCTACGATTAACTCTCCCAATGGAGTAGGAATGAGCGGCTTCTTGGAACGGTCGAAAATCTTGACACCCAATTGCTCTTCAAGCTTTTGCACTTGCATGGTGAGCGATGGTTGCGTAACGAAACAGCGTTCGGCAGCGCGGACAAAGTTGCGTTCAATGTCGAGGGCACGGATGTATTCGAGTTGCTGTAGTGTCATATCATAGTTAAAATCTATTCAAAGATAGATACTATTGATTTGACTGATATTGAAAATTGAAGAACCTTTGAATCAACAATTAAAACGAAGACCATGAGAACATCAGCATATTTAGAGCATAACAACATTACTGTGAACAATTTGGACGAGACCGTGTCTTTTTTAAAGACGGCAATGCCAGAATTTGAAATTCGCGGAAGTGGCGTCCATAACGGCCGAAAATGGATTCATATTGGAACTGACGAGAGTTATTTGGCGCTGAATGAGGCGACTTTGAAATATGAGGAAGCTGAGCGCTATTCGGGGGTTGGTTTTAACCACATGGGGTTTGTGGTTTCGGATGTGGAAGCAGTTGGTAAACGTCTGGAAGATGCCGGTTATGAGCGTAGCTACCCGTTGACGAAGCAGAAATTCCGCATTCGCGATTACTTCTTGGACGGTGATTGCAACGAGTATGAGTTTATCCAGTATTTGAGCGATAAGCCAATGGAACGGAACTCTTACGAGGATTGAGTGTGTGACCGAGGTCATACTTTCATAACACAGAAAAGTGAACTTTACGAACAACAAAAAATTGAAAAAATGAGCACGAATCAAATAGGATTGAATAAAGAGCAATCAAACCAATTGGTGGATGAGTTGAACACGCTCTTAGCGAATTACCAGATGTTTTACCAGAACCTTCGCGGTTTCCATTGGAATATTCAAGGACCGCAATTTTTCGAGCTTCATGTGAAGTTTGAGGAATTGTACAACGATGCGGTGATGAAGGTGGATGAGATTGCCGAGCGTGTGCTGACGCTTGGTGGAACGCCATTACATACTTTCAGCGACTATCTGAAGCAGTCGACCATTGAGGAAGCGGCCAACGTGAACGATAGCACGGGAACGGTTTCGACCACGCTTGCCAACTTTAAAACACTCTTGGAGATTGAGCGAAGAATCCTTGAACTATCTGGAGAAGCCGATGATGAAGGAACCAATTCGCAGATGAGCGATTACATCACGCAACAGGAAAAAACGGTTTGGATGTTGACGGCTTACTTGGGTAAGTAGTCAGACACCAGATTTCAGAAATCAGAAAGCCCTGTCTCGTTTGAGATGGGGCTTCTGTTTTCTGGAATACCCTGTTTCGGGTATGGCACAATGAACACGGGAATGCGAATTTCAACCTCCACAAAAACATTGACGCATGGATGAGTTTTTTCCAATAATCAGAACGCTGCATGCTGCGGCTGGTTCCTTTTGGATCGGTGAAGTTGTGGTCATCAACTTTGTGTTGATTCCTGCGGCATCGAAGCTTGTTGGCAAGGCACGAAAACAATATCTCACAACTGTATTCCCGATGATATTCAACTTGGCTTCGGTGCTTTCTGCAACGGTTGTCGTTACAGGCGTTTTCTTGGTGTACTACCTTACAAATGGAGACCTGGGTTTATTGACCAATGGACGCTGGGGACTATCCATTTTGGTTGGTGGAACATTGGGAACAATCCTGACGCTGTTCCATTTTTTCATGGAAAACAAACTGGCCAAGAAGATCGGACTTGGGAAAGATGGCGATGATGCGCAATTAGAAGACGTTCACACCAAATTGAAAATCGTTCCGCGATTGGGTTTGGTGGTGATTTCCACCATTTTCTTTCTGATGATAAATGCCGCACACGGACTGTTCTAGAATAACTCCTTCAAATTTGCTTGGATAGTCTGAGCAAGCGTATCAGTTGGAAGGTCGTTGGCATCTGTACCGAATGGGTCTTCAATTTCCTCTGCAATCAACTCCAAACTGGCAAGGATGTAAAAGATGAAGACAACCACGAAAATTGTGGAATAGCCAAAATCACGCACTACCCCGAACGGCAAACTCATCACGTACAGAAAAATGAATTTCTTGATGAACGCGCTGTACGAGTACGGAATGGGCGTTTTCTTAATGCGTTCGCAGGCTCCGATGATGTCGGTCAGCGCACGGAATTCGTTATCTAAAACAATCTGCTGTTCTTCGGAGATCAAGCCGTCTTTTTTCAAAAGCAATATCTGCGCATAAAGTTGCTGCGCGATGGCATTGGGAACATGGTCGCGCTCCATGGTTTTGTCAATGTCAAAATCAGGATGATTTTCGAATTCGAATGGAAGCACACCATTTCGTAAATGCTCTTTCATGGCAAACACGTAATTGGTGATAAGCACCCGGAAAAGCTGCCTTCTTTCGGGCTGATCTTCAGGAACGATATTGCTGAGCTTAATAGAAAGATTGCGCGTGTTATTGACCAACGCACCCCACTGTTTGCGGCCTTCCCACCAGCGGTCGTAAGCCGTATTTGTTCTGAAAACCAGCAGTAGGGAAATCACAAAACCGATGAGTGAATGCACTGCCATCGTGCTCGTGAATTCCAGATTCAACAGCTCAATTTCTACATAGCAAAAGACACTGGTAAGCACAGCCAGAACCGCCATGGTTGGCAGCAATTGTCTGAATGTGTCGTACTTATGGAGCTGGAAAATGATTGTGAACCAGCTTTTCGGGTTGTAGGTTACCATATTTCTACTTCTTATGAATTGGCGGCTTCTCGTAATCCAAT
>CAYWET010000084.1:0-8886 GCA_964457245.1 uncultured Chryseobacterium sp.
TGGTAGAAGCCATGCAATGCGGCACGCCAAGTGTTGCTACTTCCATTGGCGCAGAAGCCATGCATGGAAACCTAGCTTGGAGCGGAACCATTTCCGATTCAGCGGAAGACTTCGCGCAAGCAGCTGTTTCACTTTACACGGAAGAAATTGCTTGGAAAGTCGCGCAGCAGAATGGTGTGGAAATCGTCAATCAGATTTATCCAAAAGCAGAACTCGGCAACGCCTTCATCAAGCGAATAGAAGAGTTATTGGAGAATCTGGAAACACATCGAAATCAGAACTTCATTGGTTCTATGCTGATGCATCATACCATGCGCAGCACAGAATTCATGAGTCGTTGGATTGAGGCGAAGAATAAGCTGTAGGTCAGTTCGAGTGTTTCGATGAAATCGAAATGTATCGAGAACTGTAAGTTAGACTTCTCGATACGATTTTTCGTGCCTCAAAATCACTCGAAGTGACGGAACGTTATCGCTTCACATTTACTTTCGTCTGCTCTACCTCAGTTTTACCAGACGTTTGGATCATCTTTTTGTCCATGCTTTCGCCATAGAGCTGTGGCATTAGGTATTTGCCTTTCTGTCCTTCGCGTTTTTCAATTTCAGCTTCGCGATGAAATGGATATTGCTGCAAGTAAGGGTCGTTTCGCTCGGCATAAACCGTCCAAGATGCTTCGGCTCCAGGCGTTCCACCGCCAATGACAAACTGACCACTCTCAAGTTTCTCCTTGACGAACAATTGCATATAGCCGCCAATTGGAGTAAGCTGATAACTCGGGTTTTTGTTGATGAGTTCATAATACTCTGGCATCTCTACTACCGCTTCACCATTTTCATCGAACGTTACATTTCCTCTGTAAATGTTCAACACTTCGTTCGACTCTGAACTGAAATGACGTAGAAACTTATTCGCTGGGTCTGCAGGGTGGTCAATTTGAAAAGACTTAACTCCTGAAGCACCAGTGTTCCCGTTTGAATAAACCCCGTAAGCACCAGCCGTACTACCTAAATATCGATCCTCACCAACAACACCCCAGTAACCAGTTCCAGCAACACCCACACCGTTTCCGAGTGGTGGCAATTGATCGTAGTTTTCGCCAAAAACAGCAATTCCTTCGCTGTATTCAGTTTCTCCAACCACTCCGTTAAAACCAACTCCTCGTACTCCGTGACCACCGTTTGTTCGAAGGTTGCTTCCGTAAACACCTGCCTGCGCGGTAGCGGTTGATTCGACTTGACCGCTAACGGCCCAGGCAGCGCCCGTTGAACTACCGACTATGGCAGAAGCGGCCGTGGAGTTGCTATTGGTTTGGCCTTGAATCGTTGAGTAAGTATTACCCGCATTGTTGGAGCTCGCCAAAACTGCGGTTCCTGAATTGTTGCTGGTTGCTCTAAGCCCAATTCCGTTAAAAACAGATGAGATGATTTCCACTTCGCCAGCATCTGCCGTAATGGTTCTTCCAGCACCAGCACCACCTTGGTCGTAAGCCATATCGAGCGTGTTTCCGCCACCTCCAGATGGAAGCGTAACCGTGTTGCCATCAGAAAGTGTAAGGTTGCTGCCACTGATGCTCAATGACTGTAACTCGTTGGTTGGGTCGCTATCTGCATCGTTTGATGAAGTCACGTAACCTGCATCGTTGGTTAATTCCGAAACATTGGTTGGAACGTTACCTGCATGCAACGCATAAGGAACGCTAACCAATTGTGCTGTGCCCATAACTGCGTAAGATGTTCCACCCGCTGGATCAATTGCAGTCTGTACGAAGTATGGTCCGTTGCTCCAATCGATGGTTGAGAAGTTGCCATTCAAAACCGTTCCTGTCCCCACAACCATATTCGCTAAACCGAATCCGTTTGTTGTTAACGCATGCGATTCCTGATAAACAATAGTGCCTGTTTGGCTTCCCTGTAAAATCGCAATTCTAAAACCTACGTTTTGATTTGTGAGGATGTTCCCCCCTGCGTCTCGTACCACAGCTTGGTAGTTGAACGCGTCTGGGCTTTGCGCAAAAGCAGTAATCGAAAGACCGAAAATCAGAAGTGTAAGTAGTTTTTTCATGGGGTTGAATTTGTAATCAATATTAAGCGAATCTCAGTAGAAAACCGCGACCTCGTCCAACGACTTTCTTGTGAGGTTTGGTACCTCAGCGTTTTCGGCTGCATAACCAACTGGAATTAGCAGAAACGGCTTTTCGTTCTCAGGTCTGCCAAGCACTTTTGCAAGAAAGTTCATCGGACTTGGTGTGTGAGTCAAAGCTACCAAACCAGCGTTGTGAATGGCTGCAAGCAGAAAACCAGTAGCTAACCCAACACTCTCGGTAGAGTAGTAGTTGTTCTTCTTTTCGTCATCAACAAATTCGTAAGAACGTTTCATCACGATGATGAGCCAAGGCGCGATTTCCAAAAACGGTTTGATGTGGTCGGTTCCGAATGGTTCAAGGTCTTTTAGCCAACGGTCGCTCATGCGGCCATGGTAGTTCTCGTATTCCTCTTTTTCAGCTGCTTCGCGAATTTTCGATTTGATCTCTGCCGAGCGGACTGCACAGAACGTCCACGGTTGCATGTGTGCCCCACTCGGAGCGGTAGAAGCTGTTCGAATAATATTCTCGATAATCTCTTTTGGTACAGGCCTGTCTGAGAAAACCCGTAGCGACCTTCGCTTGTCCATAAACTCGAAGAATTCCTTGGAACGCTGTTTCATTTCATCCTCGGAAAATTTCAAAGGTTGGAAAGGAATAAACGCAGAATTTTCGTGGCTCATGATTGTTCGTTTGGAAGATGAAGCTAGTATAAAGATTCCTATACATTTGCCGCAAACACGACATGATGAAATTCGGAACGAAAGCAGTACACGCAGGGGTTGAGCCAGACCCGACCACAGGAGCCATCATGACTCCGATCTACCAGACCTCAACATATGTTCAGGCAGCGCCTGGAGACCATAAAGGGTACGAGTATTCGAGAACTGGAAACCCAACCAGAAACGCGTTGGAGAATGCCATTGCGGAGTTGGAAAACGGAAAGTATGGTGCGTGTTTTGGAAGTGGGTTGGCAGCCACCGACTGCATCATGAAAATGCTGAAGCCAGGAGACGAGGTGATCAGCACCAACGACCTGTATGGTGGTTCGTATCGTCTGTTCACAAAGATCTATGAAGGCTTTGGTTTGAAGTTCCATTTCGTACCGATGGGCGATGCTGCAGCTGTTCGCGAAAAAGTAAATGCAAACACCAAACTCATTTGGGTGGAAACGCCCACCAATCCCATGATGAATGTGATTGACATCAAAGCCATGTCGGAAGTGGCAAAAGAAGCTGGAGCATTGCTTTGCGTTGATAATACGTTTGCCACACCAGCATTGCAGCAACCGCTTGATCTTGGTGCAGACATTGTGATGCACTCCGTGACAAAATATCTGGGTGGCCACTCGGATGTTGTGATGGGCGCATTGGCCACAAGCAATGAGGCAATTGCAGAGAAGGTGTTCTTCATCCAGAATAGCAGCGGTGCAGTTTGTGGGCCGATGGATAGTTTCTTGGTGCTGCGCGGATTGAAGACACTTTCCATCAGAATGAAGCAGCATTGCGAGAATGGAAAAGCTGTTGCCAACTTTTTGAAAGACCACCCAAAAGTAGACAAGGTCTATTGGCCTGGATTTGAAAGCCATCCAAATCACGAAGTGGCCAAAAATCAGATGAGTGGTTTTGGTGGAATGGTTTCTTTCTCTTTGAAGGAAAACACGGTTGAGGCCGCAACAAAAGTGCTGTCGTCAACAGATGTTTTCGCGTTGGCAGAAAGCCTAGGAGGTGTCGAATCGCTTATCGGGCATCCTGCAACAATGACGCATGCTGCCATCCCGAAGGAGGAAAGAGCAAAGACTGGCGTTGTTGATTCGCTTATTCGCCTAAGCGTTGGAATAGAGGACGCTGAAGATCTAGTTGCCGATTTGCAAAAGGCTCTCGGTTAGAACTTACGTATTCAGTATTACAAACGGTTGGGTTTCTCGGTCGTATATTTGTTTTCAAGCCAAATTCAAATGAAGAAAAACTTATTTCTACTTATTGCCCTGATGATTTCGGCCACGTTATCTCAGGCACAAAACGCGCATTGCGGTTTTGACCATCATCTCGAAAAAATGTTGGAGAAAGACCCTTCAGGAACACAGGCGATGCAGGAACTCAACGCGGCATCGGAAGAGATCAAACGAGCCAGGTTGAACGGAGATGCTGAGCGCGGTGGAGGCCCAAGAATTATCCCAACGGTGTTTCACGTCATTCACAACGGAGGAATCGAGAATATCAGCAAGGAGCAGATCGAAGACCAGATGAGAATTCTGAACGAGGATTTTCAAAGATTGAATGCTGATACCGTAAATACGCGTGCCGTCTTTCAGGATGTAGCAGCAAATCCAAATGTGGAGTTCCGATTGGCAAAACTTGACCCACAGGGCAATTGCACCGATGGAATTGTTCGCGTCATTTCTCCACTTACTGAGAATGCGTCTGACGAGAGCGGAGTGAAAGGGGTGAGCTACTGGCCAAGCTCAGATTATTTCAACGTTTGGGTGGTAAAGACCATTGACAATGGTGGCGAACAGGGTACGATTTTGGGCTATGCGCAATTTCCTGGATTTGGAGGTGCGTCAACCGATGGTGTTGTGGTTAGAGCAGATTACATTGGAGACATCGGCACTGGAGCAAATAATGGCAGCAAGGGTAGAACCTTGACCCACGAAGCAGGACATTGGTTGGGATTGTTTCATACATTCCAAGGAGGATGCAGTAGTGGATTTTTTAGTGATATGTGTGATGATACGCCTGAGCAGGCAGAAGCCACGCCCAGTAATTGCCCGCAGAATGCCAATACATGCACGAATGGAAATCCAGATCTTCCGGATATGGTGGAGAATTACATGGATTATTCCAATGGCGGCTGCCAGAACATGTACACACTCGATCAGAAAGATAGGATGGACGGTGTATTGAGCGGAAGTCGGTCTAATCTGCACAGCCAATCAAACCTTAACGACACAGGTGTATTACTGCCACAAACAACCTGTGTTCCTAAGGCGCAGTTTCTTGCCGAAAGACGCATTGTATGCGCTGGAGAAACCATCGAATTGACAGACAATTCCTACAACGGGGAGGTTACAACCTACAACTGGACACTTCCTGGAACTACAACAGGAAGTTCTTCTGATCAAAATGCGCAAGTGGTTTACATGACTCCAGGAGTCTATGATGTAACGCTGGAGGTAAGCAATTCCGCGGGTTCTGACACGTACACCATGACAGATTTCATTACCGTTATTCCAGGCGAAGCGCAAGTTTCAAGCTGGTTTGCTTTCGAAGGATTTGAAGAAACCGTAGAAGACTACTTGGTTTTGTCTGACGATGCGGGCAATACATGGGAAGAGACCAACACTGCATTTACGGGTTCAAAATCCATTTATATCAACAATAGAAACGGAAATCCGACCGGTAGTGTTGACGAGTTTCAATTACCGTCCGTTGACATGACCCAGATCAATGACCCAGATCTTTACTTCAGGTTGGCACATGCACAGCGTTCAGGTTTTTCTGACATGTTGAGAATTTATGTTTCCAGTAATTGTGGCGAATCTTGGAGCCTGAGATACAATAAGAGCGGAGCGTCTTTGTCCACTGTTTCTTCCACTCAAAGCAATTCGTTTGTGCCAAGTTCGGAGGCGGATTGGGAGTTGATTGATGTAAACCTTGGGCCGTATGCCGATAAGGAACACCTCCTTGTAAAATTCCAATGCACCAGTGATGCTGGCAACAACATTTATATTGATGATATTCAGATTACCGGTTCGTTGGGGGTTAGGCAAGATGAAGTTGATTTTTCGTTCGGAATCAACCCAAACCCAATGTTGGACCAAGCCGTATTGAATCTAA
The DNA here is from genome assembly GCA_964457245.1 of uncultured Chryseobacterium sp. Classification (GTDB taxonomy): domain Bacteria; phylum Bacteroidota; class Bacteroidia; order UBA10329; family UBA10329; genus UBA10329. The sequence goes on from CAYWET010000084.1 coordinate 5,920, forward strand.
CAGTGGAGAGGCCGGACGCTTACAGAATAGCGGTAAATGATGTTACGGGAAAGTTGATTCGAGTTGTATCCGAAAGAGAACTCTCCGCGGGCCAACATCAGTTCCAAATTCAAAACCTGAACGCTGGAATCTATTTCATTTCTGTAGAAGCAAGGGCGGGAAGGTCGATTAAGAAGTTGGTAGTTCAATAAGTCAAGCTCCAATTGGCTATTTTACGTAGATGGTCAAACGGGGTCTACTTGCTTTTTTGGTGCTGTTTGTTCTCTCGTGTAATGAGTACCGAGAGGATTCACACTCCACGGCAATTACTGAATCCGTTTATGGGGTTCCGGAGCTGCATTATTCCTATCACTCCCCGAATGAAGGCTTAGCAAAAGTTCCAGGATTGATAGTTCTGGGAGGTTCTGAAGGTGGACTGGCCAGTGCTGCTAATTGGGCGAATGATCTTTCGCACAGATACAATGTGGCAGCTTTGGGCGTAGCCTATTTTGGATACAAGAATCTGCCTCCAAATTTGGAATTGATACAACTGGAATATGTTGCCCAGGCAATCGATTTCCTGAGATCAAAACCAGAGGTTGACACAAGTAAGATCGGGATTATTGGAGTATCAAAAGGTGGAGAACTTGCTTTGCTAATTGCAAGTAACTACCCGAAGATAAAGTTTGTTGTTGGGTATGTTCCGAGCAATGTTGCTTTTCAAGGATTGAAAGCAGATTGGAGTTTCAGCGCATACTCATCTTGGGAGTATCGAGAAGAGCGGGTCTCCTTTCTTCCATATGCAGCACCACATGAGGTCAAAGGCAATGAGATAGCCGATATGTATCGAGCATCGCTCACTCATTTGGACAAATATCCCGATGCTATAATTCCAGTTGAAAACATAAACGGACCGATACTTCTTTTCTCTGGAGAAGATGACAACATGTGGCCCGCAACCGATATGTGTAACATGATAATTGATCAGCTGGACTCACTGAAATTTGCGCACTCTTATGAACATATTTCGTTCAAGGATGCAGGTCATTGGCTTTCTGAACCACACAGAGATGTTTCTCTGGGTGGAACCGAAAACGGAAATTTTTTGGCTGGAAAACGTTCGCAGGAAAAAATGGGTGAGTTTATAAAGAACCTTTAACGCTGGAACGCTTGTCAGACATGTATCTTCGCGGCAAATTCTTGCTATGCGGAAAATTCATCATCTATCTACTTGCGATACCAACCAGCGAATCATCAAAGAACTTGGCCTGAAAGAAAAGGATTTTGAGTTTCAGGACATCAAAGCGGATAATATCTCTGCCGAAGAACTGGATGTTGCCAAGGAGAAGATCGGTTCTTACGAAGCACTTTTCAGCAAGCGTGCCATGAAATTTCGCAGTATGGGATTGAATGAGATGAACTTGACCGAAGCAGATTACCGTAAGTACATTTTACAAGAATACACGTTTTTGAAGCGTCCTTTCATTTGGATTGGGGACGAGGTGTTTGTGGGCAATGCCAAGAAAACGGTTGAAGCCGCTAAGACTGCGTTAGAAGGGTAATTCTTGAGAATGAAGGCATTGGACAAACAACAGATTTCGGAGCTACTCGAGGTGCTAGAGAAGCGATTTGCCGGGAATATGAATCGCCACCAAGACCTTTCGTGGGAAGATGTTAAGTCGAAATTGGAAAACGCCTCGCGGAAACTTTCTTCCTTAAGTGAGATGGAAGGGACAGGAGGGGAACCTGATGTTGTTGGTTTCGACAAAGATTCAAACGAGTTCATCTTCATGGATTGCTCTGCAGAGAGTCCAGCTGGGCGCAGAAGCACTTGTTACGACCTGGAAGGTCTGCTTTCGCGTAAGCAACACAGACCCGAAAACAATGCAGTAGATATGGCCGCTGAAATGGGCATTGAACTGCTTACCGAGGAAGAATATCGGCATCTGCAACAATTCGGAGAGTTTGATGCGAAAACTTCCAGTTGGTTGAAGACGCCAAAGGAAATCCGTGAGTTGGGTGGTGCTATTTTTGGCGATTTCCGCTATGGAAAAGTATTTGTTTATCACAATGGAGCGCAGTCGTACTATGCAGCACGCGGTTTCCGTGGCGTTTTGAAGGTCTGATGCTGAATGAATAAGCAATTACTGGCGCATCTTGCCCTTATCGGTGCACAGCTCATTTATGGAGCTAACTACACCATTGCCAAAGAGGTAATGCCAGATTACATCCAGCCGTTCGGTTTCATTGTTTTGCGATGTGTTGGAGCAGTAACCTTGTTCTGGATGGTTGGTCTTTTCATCAAAGAAAAAGTTGATAAAAAAGACCTTCCGAAACTGGCGCTATGCGCACTGTTCGGAATTGCCATCAATCAGCTGATGTTTTTCAAGGGGTTGAATTATACCAATCCAATTAACGCGGCTGTTATCATGACATCCACACCCATTCTGGTGCTGATAATGGCGGCCATCCTTATCAAAGAAAGAATTACAACTGTTAAAGCCGCTGGTATTGGAATCGGTTTAGTGGGAACACTTCTTATTCTGCTGGTTGGAAAAGAGCTTTCGTTCAGTTCGGATACGTTTAAAGGCGATCTGATGGTGTGGGTCAACGCATCATCTTATGGTGTGTATCTGGTACTTGTTTCTCCTTTCATGAAGAAGTACCATCCACTTACGGTCATCAAATGGATATTCCTTTTCGGGTTGATTCAGGTGTTGCCTTTTGGCTTTTCGGAATTCACGCAAATAGAGTGGTCAACTTTCCCGCCACACATTATCTGGGCCGTAGTTTTTGTGGTGGTAGGGCTGAGTTTCTTCGCTTATCTGTTTAACACGGTTGCGTTGCGATACGTTAGTCCATCGGTTGTGAGTACCTACATCTATCTGCAACCAGTACTAGCATCTGTTTTTGCCATTGTACTAGGTAAAGATCATTTGGATGGAATTAAAGTGGTTTCGGCAGTACTTATCTGTACTGGCGTTTATT
>CAYWET010000085.1:0-8517 GCA_964457245.1 uncultured Chryseobacterium sp.
TTAATTCGATTTTGCCATCGTAAACACCGAAGAAAACGTGGTCGTATTCGTTCTCGATGAGCCCGTTTTCGACTTCGGCTTTGTAAACGAATGAGAACTGTTTTTCGACTTCCGCATCAATTCCCATTTCTTCTTTCAATCTACGGATGGCACATGCTTCAATGGTTTCTCCATCTCTCGGATGTGTGCAACAGGTGTTGGTCCACAGACCCGCGCCATGATATTTGGTTGAAGCACGTTTCTGAAGCAGCAATTCGCCTTTCTTGTTGAACACGAAAACCGAAACCGCGCGGTGCAACTGACCGCTTTTATGCGCTTCCAGTTTCTCCGCCAGACCAATCTGCTCGTCCTGTTCGTTTACTAATATGACCTGCTCTTTGCTCATTTTCAGATATAACAAAGGTCGTCAACTTTCGATGACGACCTCTGTACCAACCTACCTAAATCATTAACGCTCCACCAACTGCAATTGTTCCTGATAATCTTTAATTCGCCCATGTGCAGTTCCGTCTATCAGTAGAATAACCACCAACATGGCAATGGTTGTAACAGCAGATGCGCGCCAAATGGGTTGATCAAAAAACATGAGCAATAGCGCGGCAATAATGATGATTACAGGAACACCCTTGAACACCACGTTCTGATACTCTTTCAACGTGGCGTCAACTCGTTCCACTTCGGATGCTACAAAGGCCGAAGCATCTTTATTGTAGGCTGTTTCGAAGCTGGAAATCCTGTAAATATTGGTAAAGAATAACCCAAGGCCGATGATGAGGAGCAACCCGCCCGCCACCGAAGTTGGAATAACATAAGCTCTTGCCAATTCCGTTTTCCCCAAGTACCAGAAGCCAACGCTTATGGCGAAGAATAATATTCCTGCAAGAATGAAAAATGATGTGGAGAAGACCTCTGCCCTTGCCCAATCTGTGGCTGCTTTTAAAATATCCATTGTCTTATGTTTTTAGGTAATGATTTCAGTTTGCGGCTACCGCACTCGGACTGTAGCCAAATGCCTTTTTAAATGCGAATGAGAAGTGTGATAGGTTCTCGAAACCTGCCGCGAGATAAACGTCTGTGGTCTTCTGCTTTTCAGCAGCAAGTTTATGATGTGCTAGATTCAGTCTTTTCTCGGTAAGCCATTTACCAGGCGTAGTGTGGAAGATCTTTTTAAAATCTGACTTGAACGTGGTAAGACTTCTGCCTGTGAGGAAAGCAAACCGCTCCAACGGAAGATTGTACATGTAATGCTCTTCCATATACTTTTCGAGGTCTATTTTTCCCTGTTCGCTGAACCTACCTAAAATGGCACTTGCTCTCTTATCTACATTATCAATTATGGTAAGCACTTCCTGAACTTTAATAGCCACCAACGCGGCAGGAAGTTCATCTTGCATTTCGAAGTAAGGAAGTAAAGAACCAAAGAAACCCTCTAACAATGGATGCGATTTTAAGGGCCGTTGCTTGGAGATGTTTTCTGTCCAAGTTTCTAACGTAGAACGATTAGCATAAAACGCGCGCAATTGCTCGTCTGGAAGCGCCATCGACACACACTTGAACGGTTGTCCGTTAGTAGGCGTTTTTACGCTGCGCGATAACTGATTTTTAGGCACCAGCATGGTATCGCCAGGCACAAAAGTTAGCGTGTTTTTGCCATAAGTAATAGTAAGTTCTCCAGAGTAGATATAAGCCACAATATGTTGCGGGTAGATGTTTTCCCACGTTCTGACCTCATCAATGGTGCAAGTCATAAACACCTTGCCTTTATCTGTTGCGTTAGGTAGTTCCATTATGCTTGAATTAGAAATTCCAAGTTACGCCAGTTTCCTTTTCCGAAAGTTCCCATAGCCTTTTGGCTACCGCTTTGTCTTTAGCGTGAGGTTTTATCTCATGTGCTCCAACAGGCCCAACCCAATTGCTTCGGCCTGTAGGACCGTAAAAAGCAGTTTGATCAAGGTCTTCTTCGGTAGCGCACATTAGTTCGGGATAAGCGCCATTTTCTGCAGGCTGTGTTAATGGCGATAACTTCATCAGTCCAAAGATTATCCGCATCATAAAACCGCCACTTGTGTCAATGAGCGATGTTCTGGATGAACCAGGATGGCACGCGTAAGCTTTCACGTCCGTTTTGCCTGCTTTGGCCAATCTATCCTGCAACTCATAAATGCTCATGATCTGAGCAAGCTTACTTTGACTGTAGGCGTCATTCGGTGTGTAGTCCTTGTCCCAATTCAAATCATCGAACTTGATGGTTTTAAGCCCCATATCGTAACCCATGCTACCAACAGTTACTATTCTTCCGTTCGATTTTTCAATCAACGAAAATAGTAACGCTTGCAGCGTGAAATGCCCGAAGAAATTCACGCCCATCTGACTTTCCCAACCATCTACAGTTAACACACGCTTTGGCACTTGGGCAATCGCCCCGTTACACAACAAAGCGTCAATTCTCGAAACTTTCTCCAATACTTCCGCTGCTGCTTTTTTAACAGATGCCTGTTCCGACAAATCCATTTGAATGTTCAGTACATCAATATCATTTCCAACGATTTGTTTCAAAGAGGCGATGGTGTCTTCGGCTTTTTTTGAGTTGCGATTAAGCATTACCACCTTGGCGCCTTTACTCAGCAATATTCTCGCAGCTTCAAAACCTGTTCCGCTGGTAGTTCCTGTTATCACAAAGGTTTTTCCTTTCTGAGACTTCATTAACTCAGGTGTCCAACCCTTTGATCCAAATTGATTTTTCGTTTTCATTACTCCAATTTTAAAAGCACGTTGGCTTGTTTTGTTGGTGTAAAGGTCTTTCCAAAAGAAATCGAAAACTTTGTTTAAAAGTCGTTTTTTGTTTGGCGTAAAGTCGTGTCCGATTTAGCGCAAAAAAAAGAGGCCGCCAACTTTCGTTGACGACCTCTTCTTACCAACCTACCTAAATCCTACTTTCTGTAGTCCTTCAAATCCTTCATTAAAGATTGCTTCGCGAAGTAAATTCTACTCTTCACGGTTCCAATCGGAATGTCGAGATGAGCCGCAATCTCCTTGTATTTGAACCCTTTCAAGTGCATTGTGAAAGGAATTCGTGTGTTGTCATCCAGCGCATCGATCACTTTCGTGATTTCCTTGGTCGCGTTAATGCTTTCTGGTGTGTGATCATTTGCCGCTGGAACAAAATCCAACACCTCAACTTCGTCTTTGGTAGTAATAACCGTGTTGGCACGTTTCTTCTTCCTGTATTGGTTGATGAACGTGTTCTTCATAATGGTGTGTAACCACGCCTTGAAGTTGGTGTTCGGTGTGTATTTGTCTTGATAAGTGATGGCTTTGACCATTGTTTCTTGCAACAGGTCATCGGCATCTTCCTTGTTTTTGGTTAAGCTCAGAGCGAAGTATCCAAGCACGTCACTCATCTTGAGAAGCTTGTCGTTGAATGTTAGTGCTGACATGGTTTTATATCTTTTGTTTAACTATCTGATTTAATTGTTGAACAAACATATATTTCAATGTTTAAACATCCAAATTTTTGTTCAACTATTTTTCAACTGTTTTAGACAATCAGCGCAATAACGATACCGAAACCCCAGTATTGCCAAGGTTTTCAGCTCAAATGTTAAACAATCTTAAAGGGAGAATTTCAGTATAAGAAGTCCCAAGCCATAAGGTAAAAGGCGTAAGTGGGTTATCGTATTCTAGTTTCTCAGGAAGAAATGAAGCGATGAAGTGATGAAGACGATACGAAACCACCGTCAACCGTCAACCGTCAACCGTCAACCGTCAACCGTCAACCGTCAACCGTCAACCGTCAACAAATTAAACCTTCTCGATAAGAGAAATGAAATCGTAAGGAGTGTGAACAGGCTTCACATTTTTGGGAACCGAACAATCTTTTTGACACACTTGATAACCCGATGCGAATATGGTCTTGTTGTTGAACTCTTTCCCCAACTTGTTGAGATAATCATCCATAAAGCCACACGGTCCGTTAGCCACAAAAGCCGTTACAAGAATGTCTGGGTTGTGCGCATTGATGACTTTCACTACATCATCATAAGGCACAGACTGACCAAGATAAATGGTTTCAAAACCACGCTTCTTCATTAAGTAGCGGAAGAACAGCAATCCCATTTCATGGAACTCTCCCTCTGGCAGATACAGCAGGGCCTTCTTCGCGTTCTCGTTATCAGGTTGGTACGCCTGATCAATGGCTACGTATAACTTCTGAATGATAAGACTACTGATGAAATGCTCCTGTGCGGGGTTGATGTCATCCGTCTGCCACATCACTCCCACTTTCTGTAGGAATGGATAGAGAATTCTGATGGCAGTTTCTTCAAACCCGATACGCAGCGTACTATCGCCCAAAATCTTCTCGAACTTTCTTCTATCGAGCTCAACCATTGCCACAACCAGCATATCGATCTGAACTTGGAACTCCGCCTCTTTTTCGTTCAGACGCTCTAATTCCGTGTTCATCGTCTGCTGACAAAACTTGGCAATCTTGGAAATCTTGAAACCGTGATTATTGAGAATGGCCACGTTGAGTAGCTTCTTCAACTCACAATCAGAATATCTACGAATGTTCGTATCCGTGCGATCTGGTTTAATAATGTCGTAACGCTTTTCCCAGATACGGATAGTGTGAGCCTTGATGCCCGACAACTTTTCAAGATCTTTGATACTGTAATTTCCCATTACAACCGCTCTGTTCCTGTTAACACACTTTTACCAAACTTGTTCTCAAGGATGCGAAATCTGTACTCAAATATGCCCTTAACCTTACGTTCTATAGCGATGGCATTAACCAACTTACCAACAATGCCAAGTGGAACACGGTAATGTAGAATATCGGTCATGAGCACACCATTTTCCCTTTCTTCGAAAATGTGCTGATGATGCCAAAACGCATACGGACCGAAACGCTGCTCGTCCACAAACATTTTACGGTCTTCCACGTGTGTTATTTCCGTTACCCAACCCATTTTAACGAATGAAAAAGGGGTGACATTATACTGGATTATCTGTCCTTGATACATCCGCGGTATATCCTTTGACAGGATTTCGAACTGCATATCTTCAGGGGTAATTTCGTTCAAATTCTCTGGCCGTGAGAAGAAATCCCAAGCCTCATCTAAAGAAATAGGAAGAAACTGCTCGTGTTTGTGTTCGTGTAGTTTCATTTCAATAGATTATCAAGTGCTGGTTGAACCTTATCATACTTGAATTCAAAACCTGTATCAAGCAATTTTTGGTTTGAAACCCTTGAACCTTCGGTAATGACGGCAGCCATTTCTCCCAGTACAGTCTTGACCAGAAAACCAGGAACAGGAGGTAGAAAAACTGGTCGACCAATGGCCTTTCCAATTTCAATTATCATCTGCTTCTGATTAGCATGCTGCGATGCGGCAGCGTTGTAAGCACCCGACATGTTGGTGTCTTCAACGGCTTTCACGTAAACCCGCGCCATGTCCTCAATATGTATCCACGGCATCCATTGCTTACCATTTCCAACAGGTGCACCAACACCAAACTTTGTAGGTGTAACCAGTTTTGGAAGTGCACCAGCATCTTCCATCAGAACCACGCTGGTTCGAATTCTCACTTCCCTATCTGCCAACGGCTTGAAAAGTTGAACCGCTTCTTCCCACATTTTGCAAGTCGCACCCAGAAAATCTGAGGCTGGCTTGGCTTGCTCCTCAAAAATCTCTTCGGAAGTAATGCCACCATAAAAGCCTACAGCTGAGGATGATATGATGGCATCAATTCGTTGGTTTCGATTTGCCAAGGTTTTTGCCAATAATTGAAGTGGCTTTACTCTGCTTTCTACAATTTCTTGCTTTCTGGATGGCGACCACGGTTTATCTGCAATTCCAGCACCCGCCAAATGAATGATGTGCGTTACATCTCTCAGTGCGCTCTCATCCATGGTTTCCGTATTCAAATCCCATGTAAAACTGGGCACCTCCAAATCGGGATGCTTACTTCTGCCGATTACGGAAACTTTATGTCCATTGGAAAGAAGCTGCGGAATTAAAGCTCTTCCAATAGATCCTGAACCGCCTGTTATGAGAATATTTGCCATTAGTTTGAAAGGAAAGGCGCCCCGCCCCAACCAAGGAACGGGGCGCCAATTACCGCAATTTGTTTATCGAACTACTTGCAGTTTTGTTGATACAACACCAGAGTTGGTGCGTAGGTTCACGAAGTAGAAACCTGGAGCCAACTGGCTTGCAGGAATTTCCACTCTGTGGTTTCCAGCCAACATTTCTCCGAAGCTTTCAACCATAACGCGTTGGCCCATTGTGTTTACCACCTCAAGATTGATGTTTTCATCTTGAGAAAGGTCAAAGAACATGATGGCGTTATCATTGGTTGGGTTTGGGAACATGGAAGCATTTTCAATCGACTCCACTTCCTCAATTCCAGTAACGTTGCTCAACGGAACCAACGCACCCTGAGACCCTAAAGAAACCCACAGCCCGAACATCTCTCCATTGCTGTTCATGGATGGATCTAAGAATCCTGAAGCCAATACCGTGATTGCCGCATCTTCAAGCATCAAATCGGCCAATGGTGCTTGGAAGGAAGCAACATTCGTCATCCCAGTCTCATCTTGAATTGTCAACTGATAATTTGCTGTGCCAAGTTCTAGGTAACCTTGAAACTCTCCGTAAGAGATGTCATCAACTATAGTTCCAGCACCTACACCAGTTTCCGCAACGTCCACCGTTGGAGCATCGGTAGAACCATGATAAACCAGCACGTCTGTTTCACTCATACCTTGGTTTGCGGCTTCCTCACGAGCTTGGTCGTAAACATCCAACCCAAATGCTGGAGCCGGAGAATAACCAGAACCGCTAACGATTCCGTTTGCAATAGCGATGTACTTCTTATATGATGAAAGGAATGGAATGTTGATTGTTCCGACAGAACCTCCAATTCCTGTTCCATCCGGAGCTACATCAATTGCCAAAGGCATACCCGCTGGCACATCAACAAAACCTGATGTTGTTCTGAAAGCGAAATCGGGAAGCAATTCATCTCCATTTACGAATACGTCAACCACAGCTGCAGCAGCGTCTGCTGAATTATGAATTACCTCCAATCGCGTCATTGACATCGGAAGCTCTATCAACGCTCCAGCTGCACCTGCTGATGCAAATAGTCCGAAACTTGCTCCGTTGCTGTTCATCGATGGGTCAAGGAACCCTGATGCCAGAACTGTCAAAGCAGCTCCATCAACTCCTAATGTTGACAAAGGAGCATCAAAAGCTGCAACCGCTGCTCCATTCGCGGCTGCTTGTACCTGAAGCATATAATCTTCTTCCCCTAGGGTCAAGTAACCTTGAAATCCGCCATAAGAGAGGTCATCAACGGCCTGGGCTCCCAGCACCTCCAATTCGTCCACGTCAACCATCGGGGCATCCGTAGAGCCATGGTATACCAATACATCGTTGGTTCCTGCACCGCCAGAAGCTGTTTCTCTTGCACCTGTGTAGAGGTGAAGAGCGAATGGTGTGGCAGGCATGTAGCCAGATGGAGAAACAATACCATTGGCAATGGCGATGTAGGTCTCACCAGCCGTTAGAGTCACTCCAGAAGTCACTGTAGACGGAATGATATCCGCGGCACCGTTACCACCAGGTTCGTTACTCGTAGATGGAGCAACACCAATTTCTAATGCAACTCCAGCTGGAACATCTAGAAAGCCAGTACTGGTTCTAAATTCCAGGTTGTCCAACTGTGGTAGTAACGCTCCGTTTACATAAACATCCACAGAGGCAGCAGCGGCATCGGCAGAGTTGTGAATTACCTCCAACCTTGCGGTTGTCTGGGCTTGCGATACACTGACCGAAGTTATGCCGGCCAACAACGCGGAGAGAAAAAGTCTTGATTTTTTCATGATGTTGTTTTTAATGGTTTGGCAATACAACATCACAAGAAATTATTTTGTTTAATCTTTTTTCATATTTATTAAACAATTAGTTTTTAATCATTGATTATCAATAACTTAAAATGATATGTTTTCTGATAATTTTTCACCATCAATAGCTGCAGAGACAATTCCACCCGCGTAACCACCGCCTTCTCCACATGGAAAAAGTCCTTTTATCTGCGGATGTTCTCCATTCTCGTTTCGTGGAATGCGGACAGGAGATGACGTACGACTTTCCACCGCTACGGCAACAGCTTCATTCGTTAGATAGCCACGCATTTTCTTACCAAATTCCTGAAAACCTCCGCGCAAACGCTGTTGGATGGCCTTTGGCAATACTTCTGAAAGCTGCATGGAAACCGTGCCTGGTTTGTAGGAATTGACGGGAAGATCTGAACTCAGTTTTCCATTTATGAAATCGGACAATCGTTGCGCTGGAGCGGCCTGCGTTCCTCCAGCCATTTTGCAAACGGTCTGTTCCACGAATTGCTGATACCGCAATCCGGCCAACGGACCAGCCGAAGCGAACTGCTTGTAATCTTCTGGCTCAACAGGAACCACAATTCCCGAATTGGCAAATGGATTGTTCCGCT
>CAYWET010000086.1:0-8503 GCA_964457245.1 uncultured Chryseobacterium sp.
GGTATTTTGAATTTTGAAAAGGTTAATGGGTTCACTTTCGTGAAGTTTTGGCTTCGGAAACAGGAAGCACGGAACGCATCACTCCCATCTTGCGAGAGCAACACGAAAAGCCCAGAAACGGGCTAGGAATTACGGTATCAAACTAATATGGCGCCCTTGTCCAAATAGATGGGGACATGGAGCGAGTGCGGGAAGAACGCCCGCTGTAATGACCTTGACCAGACACAGTCGGTCTCGGGTAATAAATGTCGTATGACATCTAAGTGAAAAGCAATGAAAACCAGTTCAGAAGCCGAGAATGACTTCAGTCTGTCCTCCAATTCAGAAAGCTCTTCCAGTTCTTCCAACTCGCAGCAGTACGCTGCAGTTTCCTTATGATGATCGATCAGTTCGGAAACGTGGTTGAACACGAATACTCCGAGAAACAAATAAAGAAGGAAGAAGACGTTCTTCTGTTTCACAACAACTGAATTCTGCGCAAAAGTATATCGCAGAATCATGCCGTCAAGCGGTTTAACACTTCGTTAACAGAATTGATCCTAACCCGTGGTCATTCCTTCTCCTTCTTCCTGAAATCGAAATTGTACGTACAACTTACTTGTAGCGTATGGTTTCGTTCACGCGTGACTGCATCAGATTTGATAACGAAATGATTCAGATAACCAAGCTGAACGTTCAGGTTATTCGAAAATTTCCAACCTAAAGCCGCACACAAACGATTCTGATCCAGAATATTCAAACCGATTCCATCTCCAAAGCCAAGAAAAACCTCGTCATACAACGCTAAGAATAACGTGTTCTTGGTCATTTCTTTTTTGGAAAGAGGAACAGAAACCATGAACCGATAACGCCCACGATTTCGATAATTGAACCCTTCAAGAACAAACTCATCCGAATCATCTTTTTGCCAGTTTTCAATAAATCGTTGTTCCAAACGGAATCTGTGATTGAAATACAATCGCCAAACATTTTGTTTGAGAATCAACTGCTGCCAAATGCGGTGTTCGGTTGCGGTTCGGCCAATGGGATGTTCTCCGTACGGATAGGAAACAATCCAACCGTAACCAGCCGTTATCATCATGTCGTTCTTAACGTGATAATCAACCCCGACACGCATCAGCGACTGCTGCCATTTTTCCATAATCCCATGTCTTCGGAACTGATATTCGGTATGAATTCCCCAGCGGTCGGTAATACGATGATTCCCGAAATACATGTACCACGAGTTGAACTGGTCATCGACCACATACTGCGCTACCGCAGAAAAACTCAAGCACACCAATAATAGTGTAGCACGTAAATGCTTCATTTCTAATGTCTTTAAGATTTGCGCTTGCGAACTATGGAATCAGCTCCGTGTACGCTGCATAGAAGTGCAACCCCGCTCCGATCAACACCAGAATGTGCCATGTGAAATGAGTCCATTTCTGCGATTTCCAGAGGTAAAATCCAGCACCGACCGTGTAAATGCCACCACAAATTGTGAGGATTTCGATGGTTTCGGGTTTCAACACGTTATAAAAGGCGGTTGGATTCACGAAGAAAATGTAGCCCATTACCACGTACATGAAGGTTGAGAACACCTTGAAACGATGCACATATTTGGCCTTGAACCAGATTCCGACTACCGACATACCCCACAACGCGGTCAAAATCAAATAACCCTCGGCATTCATTAATCGATTGAAAATCAAAATGCTGTAACTACCCGAAATAAGCAGGTAAATACAAATATGATCCAGCTTCTTATATAGAAACTTCAGCCGTTTTTCCATTGTTCCGTGGTAAAGGCTTGATGCAGCCAAAGTGCAAAGCAACGTCAATCCGTAAACCCAAACCCCAACATTACCGATCAAAGTGAGTTGATTCCACGCTCGAATCGAGAAATAAACAACGGCTATCAACCCAATCAGAAAACCAACCGCATGCGAAATGGTGTTGGCCTTCTCCTCTGCCCTTGAATATGTAACTACCGGGATTTCCAAGCGCGCAAGATAAAGAAACCCGAAGCGGCCATATTGACCACTTCGAGTTTGTTAATTCAAATTCAGAACTTCAATTTATAGACATCATCCAGAGATGAGTTGTCATTGAAATTCACTTCGAGGTCTTTGATAATTCCAGAGCCAACTCCATAAACCCAACCATGTAGATGCAGGTCCTGACCTTTGTTCCAAGCGTTCTGAACAATAGCTGTTTTAGCCAAGTCTTTCACTTGCTCTTGAACGTTCAGTTCAACAAAATGATTGAACCTCTCCTCTTCATCCTCAATCTTCTCCAATTCAGATTTATGGAAGCGATAAACGTCTTTGATGTGTCGGATCCAGTTGTCGATAATGCCATATGAGTTGTTGGTCATGGCAGCTTTGACACCGCCACATCCGTAATGTCCGCAGACAATAACGTGTCTCACTTTCAGCACGTTAACGGCATAATCCAGCACACTTAGCATATTGAGGTCGGTTGGAACAACCATATTGGCAATATTCCGATGAACGAAAACTTCGCCTGGTTGCGCACCAATGATCTCGTTTGCCGGCACACGACTATCTGCACATCCAATCCAAAGTACGGGTGGTTGCTGTCCTTCAGCCAGCTTCTTGAAGAACTCTGGATCTTCCCCTAACTTCTCCTCAACCCATTTCTTATTGTTTTCTATCAGTTTCTTGTAAAATGCGAACTCCATAATTTCCTAATTGATTCGTTTATAATGTTTTATTATGCTTGATCTACAAGCTTTTTAATAGTGAGACTCTCGTACTTTGACTTATCTGCGTCAAGTCCAATTATCTCAATTGTATCGTTTTTATGCTTCTCACTACTGGCAAAATTCTCAATGATCTCCACAACATCTGGATGAACAAAAACGCTTCGGGTTGCATCGATTTTCACACTACAACCAGGCTGAACGTTTTCTAGTAACTGAAGAACTGCCCCTTTGTTGAGAAAGGTAACATGTTCCGACAATTCAATTACGATGTGTTCTCCTTCAACCCGTTGAGTAACGAAGTAAGAGGTTTTTAAATTCTCGTAGAGAATGTGGAAAACACCCACTGCCATTCCCAACGCAATTCCAACCAAAAGGTCTGTAAGCACAATTCCTAGCACCGTTACTATGAACGGAATGAACTGTACACGTCCTGCGCTGTACATTTCTTTGAACAACGCTGGTTTTGCCAATTTGTATCCCACAACCAAAAGAACAGCAGCCAAACTTGCCAACGGAATCAAATTCAAAAGCGTTGGAATGGCCATAGCAGAGAACAGGATAAGCAAACCATGAAAAACCGCAGATACCTTGGTCTTACCACCAGATTGAATGTTTGCAGAACTGCGCACAATTACCTGTGTAACTGGCAAACCTCCAATCAGACCTGAAACAGCATTTCCAACTCCTTGAGCCAATAACTCGCGGTTGGTGGGTGTAACCCGTTTCTGTGGGTCAAGCTTGTCCGTTGCTTCTACGCACAATAACGTTTCCAAACTTGCAACAATGGCCATGGTTAAACCTACAACCCAAACCTTACTGTTGGTAATTGCGCTGAAATCAGGCAGCGTGAACTGGCCAAAAAAGCCACTTAATCCTTCTGAAACAGGCAGATTAACGGTGTGCTCATGACTTATCGCAAGTTCAGTTCCTGCAAATGCGAGGTTAAATCCTATTCCTGCCACAACGGCTACAATCGGACCTTGAACAATCTGGAACACCTTGATCTTTTTCATGAATTTCTGTTCCCACAGAATCAGAATGGCGAGCGATATGAACGCAACCAACGTTGCTCCTGGAGAGATGAAATCAAGCATATAGAATAACTCCGAAAAGGTGTTATGTCCATCTGCCTGAAAAAAATCCATATCACCTTCATAGTCTTTATCGTAACCGAAGGCATGCGGTATCTGCTTCAGAAAGATGATGATTCCAATGGCAGCTAACATTCCCTTGATCACCGCTGACGGAAAGTAATAGCCAATAATTCCAGCGCGCAGCACTCCCAAAAGAATTTGAAAGACTCCTGCAAGCACAACTGCCATCAGGAAAACCTCATAAGCACCCAGATCTTGTATAGCAGTAAGCACGATTACCGCTAAGCCAGCGGCTGGGCCACTTACCCCAAGCTGCGAGCCGCTGATCAAACCAACAACAATACCGCCCACCATTCCGGCAATTATGCCAGAGAAAAGTGGTGCTCCCGATGCAAGTGCAATTCCTAAACAAAGCGGAACCGCCACAAAAAAGACAACGATACCAGCGGGAATATCGGAGCCGAGATTCTTCAAATAATCTTTCATAGTTCGATAATAATTGGGTCGAGCTAGGCCAAACCCTGTTCAAATTGGTTGAAAAATTGAGACAAGCAGTCTCAGCGGCCAGAAAGGCCAACGAAATGAACTATGATAATTCCGGGGGTGGGGAAAGCACTTCCCTAAGCACACCTTGACATTGCAACGTGCATTGATTTTCTACCACCATCTGTGTACTAGCAACCGTTTTCAAATGCTGATGAAAAGGAAGCCATTCTTTTACTCCTTCTTTTCCTTCCTTCTCCTCTGTCTCAGACTCTTCGCTCTCTTCTTCAGCGATCAATAGAGAAATAATACTGAACCAAGAATTCTCATCTGCCTGATAGCCGGCTATTGTTACCTGCAACGCAGAAATAAACAGCGTTGAAATGAAAAACCAACAAACAAACGTCTTCCAACTCGAATTAGTAGGCATATAACAAATGTACATTAACACATTTCATGGACATCATAAACTCCGTTAATGTTTCGCAAGTGCTTCTCACATCGGCCCCATAGGCGTCTTAATTGCTCGTCTCCCATCACATTTGCGGGCATGGTGAGTGCTTGCACAAGAACTCAGCAATGCTAAGCCAAACAGAATAAGAAAGGCAATTGATATGGATTTTGTTCGGTTCATGAAGTAAAAACGAAAAACGCTGCGTCATATTTCATTTGGCGGTAACAAGCCTGATTCTCTGAAGTCTTACTTTGCGCAAAACTTCAACTTCGTGAGAACAACCGTTATCATCATTTCAATTTTAGTTGCCAACCTCTGTAACGCGCAAAACGAACTGGTTACAAAAATTGCGGTCTTGGGCTGCCACAATCAGGGACAACCCGCTCCGGCCATCCCCTACTTTACCGATAAGCTTCAACCCGATTACAGCATTTGGATAGGCGATAACGTATATGCCGATACGGAAACCGACCCGCAGCACATTTTGAGACAATTGCAGGTACTTGAGAACAAAGACGGATTCAAGAAGCTGCGCGAAGCATCTAAGTTTCTGGTAACCTGGGATGACCACGATTTTGGTTTGAACGATGCTGGAAAGACCTACGTTTTCAAAGAAGAGAGTAAACAGATACACCGCAAGTTCTGGCAATTGGAAGCTGAAATTCCATCCGGTCAAGATGGTATCTACTACGCTCAGATGGAGAAACAGCCGAATGGAAAAACCATTCAGTTCATTATGCTAGATGGCAGGTTTAACCGTGATGACCCAGGCCCGAATGCCGATGCGCTGGGCGAAAACCAGTGGAAGTTTCTGGAAGCAGAATTGAAGAAACCAGCGGACCTACGGTTTATCCTTAGTGGATATCAGGTGTTATTGAACAAACCAACCCGCTGGGAGGCTTGGATAAAACTGGGCACATCACGAGACCGACTATTCAACCTCATTAAGAGTACCAAGGCCGAAAACATTGTTTTTGTAACGGGCGACCAGCACTATGTAGAGGTGCTGCATAGTCCAAGCAATGTAGACTACAAAACCTTTGAGATAATGGCTGCTGGCATTAACAAGAATGAAGTGCCAGGCATTGCTACCAACCGCGCCATGAAAGCCGATAAGACCATCCACTCTGCACCTATGATTGAAGTGCACTGGACCGATGACCCATTTATTCACTTCAAGAATTATGATGTTGTGGGCAACCGCGTTAACAGCGATTTCAAGTTCAAATTGAGTCAGGTGGGTTGGAAGAAATAGCTAGCGGTTGTTGGAGTTAGTCTTTTGAAAATATTCATACAGCGCACCTTCTTCACCGTCTCCTGGATAGATGTCAATAACTACTTTTTCAGCGTTAACCAACAATAATGTGGGGTCGGCAAATACGTTGATGCGCTTGGCTTCTGCGATTGAGATGACATAAAGCTTGTCATAAAAAGATTTCAACTGGTTCAATTTTGAATTAAAGATTTCAGGGGTTTCAGCGTCCCTCTCTTCCTTAACGACAACACAAATTACTTCAGTACTAGTGCCGTTTTTTTTTGCTTTCTGTATTGCTTTTGGCAAACCATTAGAAAGAGCTTCCATACCCCAACTGCAATGAGTGCTAGAGAAACAGGTTAAGGTTAGTTCATTTATTAACGAACTTAAGTCTAGCTTATGTCCAGTGGTGTCTTCGACCGTGACATCTGATAATGTTCTTCCTACTGTATTTTGCTTAACCTCAGAATATATTTTTCGATATGTCCTATTGACATCTTCTTGTGTAAGCCCTTTCTCTTTCGGAATAAATTCTTCATTGTACTTATCGAAATCTACTGGAGTGATGGGATTGGTTGTAGTAGTACAACCTGTAATTGCAATCAAGCAGATTGGGCCAAATAGTTTGAATACAGTCCTCATTACATTATTAACCCCAACGGTTTCCGCTAAAGATAATGCGTTAGAAACTGCCGTCTTCTCGCCATGCACACACAGCGCAGAACCGAACTGAGACCGACTGACGTACTGTCGCAAGCATTAGGTTTAGTGGATGTTGGCTGTAGTGTTTTTTACTTTTAATCCCATATGTCTGGACGATTAACTTTCATTGCTCTCAAATATGAAAGGAACTGTCCCGCGTGAACAGATTCATGATACCCAATCCGTAATAAATATTTTCCAAGTATTTTCTTTTCTCCGTTCCCTGGATGAATGATTTCGGTTTCGTTTAATTGCGTATCCGAAAATTTCCTAACACTTTCTATAAATGCTTTTCTATGAGGTTCGGCAAATTCAAGTTCGTCTGTAACGTTAATGAATGGTCGGTTTTCCCAAGGTGTTCTATAATTTTTCATATCACCTTGATTAATAATAATATTCCATCCATAATCAGCCTCCAAAATGTGTCTTATCATATCTGAGGCACTCATAGCTTTTTCGTCAGGTTTCCAATTATAATATTTCTCAGGTAGCCCATTCCAAAGTTTTATACTTCTTCTCCTTATTTCTGTAAAATTTAAAGTTATAAGTTCAGATTGGGTCATTTTCTTTGTTTTTGGGAATGTCGTTTTACATTACCGCCAACGGTTTCCGCTAAAGATAATGCGTTAGAAACTGCCGTCCTTTCGCCATGCATGGACAGCGCAGGACGAAACTGAGACCGACTGACGCACTGTCACAAGCATTAGATTTTAGCGGTTGTTGGCAGCTGTTTTTTATTTCATTCGAACTTGTGGTGAAAGTATCTGTATTCCCCGTTCGTCATCTTTTCAACCACGTCAATCGGATTATGTACGCACCCGATTTCAGTATTTCTCAGTTCCTCTAATTCACCATTGAACTGTTTCATATTCCTTCCTGTTTTCCAAGTTAGCCATCTCTTGGACACTTTAATTTCTGGATTGCCAACGTCTTCAGATTGCCTCCAAATAACGTCTTCAGTCAAGTTGTTCGTTGAAGCTCCAATTTTTGTGTACAATCCCATTTTGTAACCCAGTCTAATCATAGTGTGAGCGTGAAATTCGATTTCGTCATTGACCAATTCGTCAACCGTTGGAATGTCGTCCGCGTCATAGGTGCTTTTAAACGCTCTTATGATTTCACTATTCAGTTGCGTTATATCTAATCCAATAAATTGGAAATACTTTTTACCGTTTGTAACTGACACCTCAAATATGTCTCCTTGTCGGATTTGAATTCGTTTCATTTTCAATTGCAGCCAACGGTTCAGCTAAGTGTTCGGGCGGGAGACGGGCGATAGCCTGTCCACCGTGACGAACACGAGCGCGATGTGATTTGCCCCAAGTTACGCAATACCATAGCCCTGACACTTAGCTTTTGTTGTGTGCTGGTTTTCTTTCTTTTATTTCAGTCGGAAGTTGACCAAAACTTCAACGTCCTTTAGCTCCTCACATTTTCCTTTGTGTTGTCCTGACCATTCTTTTTTCACCAGTTCAAGACTTTCATTAATTGCCTGTTCAGTACCGTGTCCGAGAACGGTGTCTTGTCGCACATTAACGATTTCACAGTCTGGCGACACGTCAAATGTGAGATTGATGTCGCCTTCAATTCCCGCTTTCAATGCTTCGTCAGGATAAATTAACCTGTATTCATAAAATGTGTGCTGGAGCTGATTTTTCAAACTGTCGACCACTTGGGCTTCAGTCGTTAACCAACACAAGCAAAACAGAACTGTCGATATGAACTTATGTTTCGGCATTTTCAACTTGCACACAACGGTTCAGCTAAGTGTTCGGGCGGGAGACGGGACGCAGTCCTGTCCACCG
>CAYWET010000087.1:0-7896 GCA_964457245.1 uncultured Chryseobacterium sp.
CAACAGGCGCGGCAGGAACAAACGGTGTTGACGGAGCCACAGGAGCTACAGGTCCGACTGGAAGCATTAATGTTTCTGCAACAACAGGGCAGACATTGCGATATGGAGCTAGTGATTGGGAAGCTAGCAGCTTACTTTTTAATGATGGAACGAACATTGGAATTGGAGAAACTTCACCAGATGAGAAATTACACGTAGCTGGAAGCATTAAAATGGTTGATGGTAATCAATCTGATGGTTATGTTCTGGCTTCTGATGCTAATGGCGTTGGTTCTTGGGCAAACCCTGACACAATGGGGATTCCCGACCCAAGCAACCCTGTAGCAATTCGGTACCAAGGAGGAATTATATATGTTCACCCTACAGACAATGCATCTGCCCAGAACTATTCTACTGCTCAGACCACTTGCTCCAACCTAACTGCTTTTGGAGAATCAGACTGGGTATTACCTGACAGAATTCAGCTGGATGCAATCTTCAAACAGTCTTATCTGTTGACGGGGTTAAGCCAGGGAGCTACAGATTTATACTGGAGTAGTACATCATACGATGGTAGCAATGCTTATGCTATTCGATTTTATGATGGTAATCCAGATATTAACCCCAACTCCAAGACTTCACGGGTGCGCTGTGTAAGACAGGATTAAGAACATATATAACTGATATGATTATGAATAAAAAGAACCTATTTGTAACGGCAATTATTGGTGCTTGCATGGTAATTTGTGGGCAAGCATTTGGTCAGACCAACAACGAGGCTCAGGGTGCAGGGGCTCTTGGTAATATTACCTCGGGTGATTACAACACAGCCTTCGGTGATTCTGCAGGTCACAGAACTTCTTCGGGAACGCAAAATTCCTTTTTCGGTGAAAACGCAGGTTACAACAACACCTCAGGTC
This sequence comes from uncultured Chryseobacterium sp., assembly GCA_964457245.1. GTDB lineage: Bacteria > Bacteroidota > Bacteroidia > UBA10329 > UBA10329 > UBA10329. The sequence continues at coordinate 900 of CAYWET010000087.1, forward strand.
AGCAAAATACTTACATAGGTCAAGAAGCCGGTTTCACTTGTACAACAGGTCAGGACAATACGTGTATTGGTGATGGTGCTGGGTATTACAATACAGATACGGATGTAACCATTATCGGTACGCATGCAGGTTATAACAACACGGTCGGATCGGATGTTGTATTCATTGGCGAAGAATGTGGACTTAATAATACCACAGGTGATGACCTTACGTTTGTCGGGGAGGATGCCGGTTACAACAATACCACAGCAAGCGATAATACGTTTATCGGTTCCACAGCGGGTAGAACAAATACAACTGGTTATAGAAATTGCTTTGTTGGAAGTGAAGCTGGTTATGATAACCGTGACGGCCACCATAATACTGCCCTAGGAGACTCAGCCGGTATTGATAACTCTACTGGAGACTGGAATACATACATTGGAGCAGCATCTGGAGCGGGCTCTGAGTACTCGAGCCACGTTACGTTTGTTGGGGCCTATGCAGGGTACGATAACAACAGAACAAATAATAGTACGCAGGCATGGTATAATACGTATGTAGGTTCAAGGTGTGGGTACACAAATCGAGAAGGGAACTGGAATACAGGTGTTGGTGCCTTAGCAGATTTTTCTGGAGATAATACGGCATATAGAAACACCTTTGTAGGTGCTGATATAGGTATTGAAGATAATGATGCTTGCGCATTTGGATATTATGCATGGGCGCAAGCAAACGGTACCATGGCTTTTGGTCCTTACTCTTATGCGGATAACACAAGGGCAATATGCTTTGGTTATGATGCGGACTCTAGATTCAATAGAGCGATGGCATTTGGAGCCAACTCTTACACGGGAGGGAACTATGCCGTGGCGTTTGGCGCATCCTGTTCCACTGCTGTGGCTGATGCAGTTGGCATCGGTTATTCAACATCTATTGCCGCAGAGGCGGACGATGCTATAGGAATTGGTGTTTCTGCGGATATTGATTCTGCTTATGCTATTGGAATAGGTGCCAACGTGGTGGTTCAAGGTTCGAATTCGATTGCTATTGGATACCAGGCTTCTGTAACTTCTGATAACGAAATAGTTATGGGTAATGCATCTACTGAAGTTATCGGTGGTTATGTTAATTGGACAGCTCTTTCTGATGGGCGTTTTAAAACAAATGTTCAGGAGAATGTTCCTGGGCTTGATTTTGTTGAGAAACTAAGACCAGTTACGTACCAGTTTGATGTGGACAAAATGAAAGCCTACAATAACGAAGAGTGGTGCTTGAATGATGATCGTAAGAAGAGTACTGTTTACACAGGTCTTATTGCTCAGGAGGTTCTTTCCACCGCAAGGCTTTTAGGGTATGAGTTTAGTGGTGTAAAGGTTCCTCAAGACGAGGTGAATGGAAAATACGGTATTCGTTATGCTGAGTTCGTGGTTCCATTGATCAAAGCCACACAGGAGCTTTCTGAAGAGAACCGGAAGCAGCAATTGTTGATTGATCGACAGATGGAAATGCTTGAAATGCTTGAAGCTTCGTTGAGCGAAACCCGCTCTGACCTAGAAGCTTTGAAATTGCAAGTACGTTCGAATACTGCGGCTGCTGGTTTCAGCCTGAAATAGGAGGCCACTTGCGGAATGAATATAGGTGTGTTAAGACTTCTTATGTATTCATTCTTCTGTTCACTTGTGTTAACAGCGTATTCAACAGATATTGTAGGTCAGGAAGCTTCAGAGTCGTTACAGTTTCCTGATTATTTTTTTCAAGGTACCCTGTTTGAGGCATCTGATGAAGTAAGTAGGAGGGACGGAAAGTTCATGGTTTTTCTTTATGGTGGAACGGATACTCTGCTTACACCATACTACCGAGATACCGTTTTTCTTCAACAAGACGTGATGTCGATACTCAAAGCCAATTTTGTTTGCTTGGAGGCAGACACTGCATCCGAGAAAGGTCACCATTTGATAACACAGTTTCGGATTTCCGAGTTTCCGGCAATTTTGTTTGTGGATAGACGAGGACAGGAGTTTTATTCTGTTTTCGGTAGGATGGAGCTTGATCAAATGTTCGACATTTGTGAGCGAGCATTATTCGATTAGTTCTTCTTGTAATCCATAATTCACCATGTCGAAAAAAAATGGAATAAAGCTTCTTTTGGGGTTCACGTTTTTGCTTCTCTGTGCGGCATCTTTCTTTCCGGAAAAACTATGGGGTATCCATTTTTTGGCTTTTCTTTCCCTGCCTCAAAAAATAACAGCACTGTTGGTGGCCGGAATGTTTTTGGGTTTTCCTAGAGTTCTGGATGGTTTTAAGAAGTTGCTCTCTTTGCTGTTTGATAAGAGTGGCCAATTGGGATTTCTGACTTCCCTGTTTATCGTGGGACTCATGCTTGGGCTGTTTCTGCTGTTTCCTATTTATCAGGATCAGTATGGAGATGCATATCGATTTCAATCAAGGTTAAGCACAGTCTTGACCGAGTTGCCAGCAGGATTTGTGAGTCAGATTTATGAATTAGAATTCACACCAGCGGCAGGTAGAAAAACGGTTCTACTCTTATACGGCCTATTATCATATAAACTTGATATGACCTATCTTGAGGTATTCAAGTGGGTAGATGCAATTTGTGGTATTGGGTTTATCTTGTTGCTCGTATGGTTTGTCCGAAACCAGATAAAGAGCCGCGCTTGGCAATTGACCATGATTGGTGTTGGTTGTTTCGCACCACTTACACAGGTTTTCTATCTACATGCTGAATCATATGCGCCAATTTTCTTGGCCACGTTTACTTGGTTGATCGCTTATGTTAAGTTTTTTGAAACTAGAAATACAGGTATACTCGTGACCCTGACGATTGCCTTACCTTTTCTGTTGAAATTACATCCTCTTTCTTGGCTACTTTTTGCCCCGTTGATTCTGGGTTGGGTTTATAGACTGAACCACATGCGTACGGAAAAGGGAAAGAGCAAATTTGATCTCAGAAAAGTTGCAAGACTCATCGTTGGACTTTGCATTGTGGCTGGCTTGTTCCTGTATTTGGTGGTTTTTAAAGATCATTTAGATCCAAGACATCTCGATAACGTTAGAGATATTGATAGATTGTTTCTGCCAATTGTTTCGCCTGACGCTCCTTTAGATAGATACAACTTATTTAGTATCAATCATTTATTGGATTTTGTGAATGTTATACTGCATTGGTCGGTTCCGTTGCTTGTCACATTTGGAGTTATCACCCTTGTGTTTAAACGTAAAGTGTCAGAGAGCCAGAAACAGTCAGTAACAGTTGGTCTTATTGCGGTTCTCGTTCTTCAGGCCATGCTCCTTTTTATGCTGAATCCCTTGGTTTCAATGCCAATGGACTGGGATCTTTTCTCGTTTCCGGCAATTTCCCTACTAGTACTAACGGTAGTTTTGGTTGGTCGGTACCAACATGAATTGACCGACAAATCATTAATAGGAGGAATTGTTGGTTTGACAATTTTAACATCAGCGTTCGTACCTGTAAATGCAAGTGCAAAGTCTCTTTCTCATCGATTGGAAACTTTGGGAAGACACGTTTTCAAAACTTACTATTTGCATTCGAACCGAATTCTGATTTCCTCAGTTGGGATGTACGGAGATATGGAGAATTACATGGAAAGAAAGGATAGGCTGGAAATAGACCTTCGCCCATATGCCATTGTTGGCAATGATAAATTATATGCTAACCTGTTCATGGATGACGGCTATTATTACCTGAATACCGCTCATGATTATGATAAAGCCAAAAAGAAGCTTACAACCGCACAACGTTACAACCCAGAGTCTCGGCAAATTGAGGAAATGTTGAATCGAGCAACTCTGTTTGCGGATTCAAACGACCCGGATAAGTATGAGGATCGGTACTATAGAATTGAGCGTTACGGTGTAAGACTCATGCGTGAGTTCAGGCAATTCAAGAATGCTCAAGGCCACTTCCAATCGGCAATTAAGGATTATCCAGACTCAACGGTTCTGGTCATGTTTCTGATGGAGTCTCGGTTTCAACAAGGAGATTTCACCGGTGCCTATTATGAAGCGCTGAAGCTGGTCGAAAAAGCGTATCCCAGTAGAATAAAGTCTCTGCGAATAGTTATTCATTGTGCCTTGGAGGCGGGCTTATATGCAGAGGCGCACAATCATTGCGCTGAATATTTGGAAATCAAGCCAGATGACAAGCTCATTCTTGAGGTGAATTCCAGATTGGACAAAATGGACAGACCTGACGAGCTGCGGCAATTGTTCGTAAGGCGCTAGTTGCTCCCAATTAGAGCTATTGCTTTGTCAATTTCACTGTTTTCCAAAGCTTGTAGAAGCTTGTTGTATTTGGTTTTATCTGGCCATCTTAATCTAGCCTCTCTACACAGTTGTATGGCCGATGAGGTGTCATTGGCCATGAGGAACACGTAGATACCTAAGTTGGTTACCTGCATAGGGTTTGGAAACTGATTTTTAAGAAGTTCGATAACCAGCGGCTTTGCTTTCCTAAACTGCCCACTTCTCGAGTATTCAACGCAGAGGTCATAAGTATTACTCAGAAGAAACGGACTAAAAGCGTAGGCCTCTTCTAAAAGCTTGACTCTACGTATTGGATCCGCTTTTACTTCTTTGATTGAAGCCAAGCTTCGAATTAGCTCAGCAAACTCATTATCGAAGCCCTCTACCGCAACAGGTCTCAAACTTTCAATTGATTCTGTTAGATGATTAGCTTGTTGATCAGGATTTTGCAGCTCATTTGCCAATATGATTGTACTGCTGGTTCCCTTCCAGTAGGTTTTGAACTCGTGATAGCCAACATGGGTGAGTCTTTCGGAAAGGCTGGCCTTATTCAAGTGTGTGATAAACAGCGGCAGATTCAATAATGCTAAGAGACCAATTACCAATGCAAGTTTGGTTTGAAGCTTTGGCTCTATCTCGTTAATGAATTCCAGCAATAAGGGCATTAGCAGAAGCCCAGGGAAGAAAAAAAGATCCCAGTCAGTTGGCATGCTAAGCAGAGGATTGAGTATGAAAAAAACAAGGACAAAGGCTGAAAAACTAAGTAACAAGCCTTTTGCGTAAGAATTCTCTCTTAGTCGGATAAGAAAACCAGAAGCTCCTACTATTGCTGCACTCCAGAATACGCTACCCCATAGATAGAACATATTCAGATAGTCTAGAATATGTGCGGAGCTTAAAAGATTGTAACGGTCTAGTGGAGGGCCTTCCTTAGAGATGATCGGAAGAAAGACCGCCTCATATAGGTTATTCTTGGTAAATACTCTGGTGCCATTTGCACTGTCTGTTACAAATACATAGCATAAGACTACCGCACCGGTCCCAACAAGCAGAAGTACCCAATGCCCGTAGTTTTTAATTCTTTCAAAATTCTTCAGTTTGATTTTGCTGATTAAAGCCATAAACAGAATTGGAAACAGCAATACGCAAAAGATGTGAAGCTTGATGCCAAGAATGAAAAGAACGGCTAAACCAATCAAATCCAAAGGCTTACAGCCCTTGTTATACACCCATTTGCTGAAGGCGATAAAACCTAGTATGTAAGTGTACGGCAAGGCATACATTTCGGTATGCGCATGAAAGACGATAGTAAATGGCGCAAATACTGCTGCCACTGTTAGCGCAGAGCGTAGAGCAAGATTTTCTGTCGAATGCTGAGCAAGGTAGGCCCAGAAATAAACACTTAACATCAAACATATAACCTCCAAGTATTTAACAGCATTTAACGGAGTAGTATTAAAGATCCATGACAAGAGAAAACTGATACTGTAAAATGTCTGTTCGCCAATTTTAGGGTTAGTAAAATCAAGGGTTAACAACTCGCGGGTCATTTGCGAATTCCAAGCGGTAATTCTTTGGTTGAAATGCGGAATTATTGAAAAGGAGTCGCCATACGCATCTACGACCATCGGTGTTGAAACTACAAAGGCACCTGCTAGTAATGGTAATACAAGTTTCAATCGATTCCAGATGCTCTCATCTTCCAGAGAATCTGTTCCTTGATGTTCTGTTAGAAATTCACTTGAGGCTATCCAGAAAGCAATAGAACCTATTAACATTAGCCCAGCCACCAGCCAATCGTTCATGAATAACAGGAAATGTGCAGCCCATAGTTGTTCGGGAAACACGTACCCCGCCAATAAGGGAATTACTATTAGAGCAACGGCTGCAACAAGTCTTATTTGTGTAGTGGTTTCCAAACGTTGAACTAGGGGTCCTTAAAATGAAATCGATAAACATCATGCTTAGGACCTGTATCCGTTTTCAGTTTGTAAAATACCGCAAACTGATAGGTGCCTGGTTGCAGGTGAAAAACCTGCTGATTTGAGCTAACAGCATTTTTAGCTTGCCACTTTTCAAGTTTAAAAAGCTCTTTATCCCAATTATATCGGTAAAAAATATGAGCCTCCGTAATGGTCGTATCCAATGATATTTCAAATTGTTTGGCCGATTCAAAATCATATTCAATGGTAGTGGTAAACGCGTACCATGGGAAACCTGGGACATTGCTGCCGTTTATTGCTTCGGTTTCGAAATCATCATAGCTGATTATCTGCTTTGGTTGTTGAACTTCAAGTTTCTCGCCTTCGATTACCGCGGGTACCAGAAACTGGTGGTGGTCAAAATGAACAAAGTCTATAGTATCAGACATCGGTTGTTGATAGTCCATTCCCATCCAAATACACATTTGACGTAGGAAGAAAGGGTCTTGGGTAAGAGAATACAAATGCCTCATTTGAAAAATCTGAATCCGTAGATAGAATTCTCTTACAGGATAGATTGTGCGCTTATTGTATCTGGACCAACTGCGGGAATCGTATGTGGGCAAAAGTTCTTTTAGCGAGTTCAGCAGCGTTTCTCTTAACCTATTAGCGCGCTGGTCACTGGGAAAATATTCACAGTATTCAATTAGACCGAACAACGCAAAAATGAATCCATTCAGCACTTGAGGCGAGCCTGGACAGTTAGGATACTCTTCCATCCATAGATAGTCCTCATCCGTTTTAGAAAT
>CAYWET010000088.1:0-7270 GCA_964457245.1 uncultured Chryseobacterium sp.
AGTATGGGCGTGGAGAAAGTTCGTACCGTACAGGAAATGCCGATGGAACTGATGGAACGCGTGATGGGCAAGCCTGGCATCACGCTTTGGAAGAAAACCCATGCCATCGATAACACGCCCGTTATCCCATATCATGAGCGGAAATCAATCTCTATTGAACGCACATTTGAGCGCGACACCACCGACATGGTAAAACTGAAAAGCATCATCAAGGCTATGGCGGAGAATTTGGCGTATCAGCTTCGGAATGGTGATAAACTCACTTCGTGTGTTACGGTCAAGATCCGTTATTCAGATTTCCAGACCACGAGCAAACAGCTTCGCATTCCGTACACAAGTGCCGATCACACCATTATAAGAGTTGTGGAAGAGCTATTCGATAAACTCTACGATCGCAGAGTGCTCATCCGATTGGTTGGTGTGCGGTTCAGTCATTTGGTGGGTGGCGGTTACCAGATCAATCTGTTTGAAGACAGCGAAGAGCTCATCAACCTTTATCAGGCCATGGACAAGATGCGTAATAAGTATGGACAAGATGCCGTGAAACGTGCGGTGGCAATGGGTTCAAAAGGAATTGGAAGGTCGAATCCGTTCAACGGACAACCGCCCATTATTCCTGCACATAGGAGGGCTTAACTACTCAAGCCCAGCTTCTATCCAATCCAAAGCAGGATAACCGAACTGACTGTTCGACCAACGATGAACCAACTTTCCATCCTTGACATACAAGAACGTAGGAAAACGACCGCCCGAAAGTTTGGCCACCTCCTCAGGTTGAGGCGCGAGATCAATGCGAACATCAGTATCCCCAACATGATTACGAAAACGACCAACGCCCGTTGAATCCTTAGATACAACCAACACTAATACTTGGACATTGGGCGATCTATTCGTCAACTTTTCCAACTTAGGAATAGAAGCAACACAGTAGGGACAGCTAGGAAGCACCAAACAAACCAGACCTTCATAATTTGAATTATTGCGCAAAAACTCTTCAATCACCTTTCCGTCATCCACTGAAGAAACATCATCCCCCTGCTTAGTCCAATCATTGATATAAGGGATATTGACCGCCAAGTAACCTCCAATACAAGCAGCAAAAATCAGCACACCAATAACCACCTTTCCAATCTTTGGAACCGCCAATACAGGGAGAAACAGTATCAACACCAATATTGATGAGCAAACCACCAAGAAGCGCGGAAACAAGTAAGAAGCCATCCACCCAAGACCAAAGGAATCCAATGCATATACAGTTATACCATTTGATCTGAACGCAATTAATGCAACCAATACAAGCAATAGGACAGAGACTAGAATTCGGAAGGCTTTCATACTTTGATTTTCGCCAAAGGTAAACCCATAATGGTTTCGAACAATTGAACAAAATCACCTCCAATTTTGTCAACTAGAAAACGTATGCATGCATAATAATTTTCCACATTTGGTATGCATGCATAATAAATTTATACATTCGGCACCCTATGGGTAAAAAACGCCAATTGCGACCAGAAGAAAGCGTGTGTTTCACTACGAAAACCACGTGGCATGCTATTTCGCGATTGTATAACACAACTGGTTCTCAGCACGATGTAAGTGCTTCAACTGGCTTTGTTTTGCTGAACATTGACCTGCACAATGGAACCCCAGCAACCAAGATCGCACCAATGCTTGGAATGGAGCCTCGGAGCTTGACCCGCATGCTCAAATCCATGGAAGAAAAAGGCTATTTGGAAAGAAGGCAAGACCCAACAGACGGTCGAGTTACACGCATTTTTCTGACTCAAGAAGGCAAACGGAAACGCGATCTGGCAAGAACAGGTGTAATTGCTTTCAACAAAGCCGTGAGAGATGTTGTTCCTCCTGAGAAATTGGAAATCTTCTTCGAAGTAGCCAACACTATAAATGAGATAATTGACAAGAAGTCAATCTATGATAAAGTAAATATTAACGGAATAACCCAATAATAGAAATGAAGAGAAGTATTAAAAAGGTAGCCGTACTCGGTTCTGGTGTAATGGGATCGCGTATTGCGTGTCATTTTGCCAACATCGGTCTAGAAGTGCTTCTTCTTGATATTGTTCCGCGCGAGCCGAACGATAAAGAGAAGGCGAAAGGACTTACCACAGACGATAAGGCAGTTAGAAACCGCATTGTGAACGATGCGTTGCAGTTCGCCATCAAGTCGAATCCTGCACCATTATATAAGAAGTCGTTTGCGAGCCGCATTACCACTGGAAACTTTGATGATGACATGGCCAAGATCGCGGATTGCGATTGGACCATTGAGGTTGTAATTGAGCGTTTGGACATCAAGCAGCAGGTTTTTGCCAACGTGGAGAAATACCGCAAGCCTGGAACGTTGATCACGTCAAACACGTCTGGTATTCCAATTCACATGATGTTGGAAGGCAGAAGCGAAGATTTCCAGAAGAACTTTGCTGGAACTCACTTCTTCAACCCACCACGTTACTTGAAGTTGTTGGAGATCATTCCAACACCTAAAACAGACCCAGAGGTTGTTGATTTCTTGATGGATTACGGTGATCGTTTCCTCGGAAAGACAACGGTTCTATGTAAGGACACTCCAGCGTTTATCGCAAACAGAATTGGTGTTTACAGCATTCAGGCGCTTTTCCACTTGGTGGCTGAAATGGGGCTGAGTGTAACCGAAGTTGATAAGATGACAGGACCAGTTCTTGGTCGCGCCAAATCTGCTACATTCAGAACTTGTGACGTAGTTGGTCTTGACACGCTAGTTCTTGTAGCTGGCGGATTGAAGCAGAACTGCCCAGAAGACGAAGCTAATCACCTGTTTGACGTTCCAGATTACATCACCAAAATGGTTGATAATGGCTGGATCGGTTCAAAAGCTGGTCAAGGGTTCTTCAAGAAAGATGTAGTTGATGGCAAGAAGGTCATCAAGGAATTGAATCTTGAAACACTTGAATATCAAGTTCCAGAGAAAGTGAATTTCCCAACGCTTGCCGCTGCTAAGAAAGAAGATGACCTCAAGAAGAGAATGAAGATTCTTGCTGGCGGGACAGATAAAGCTGGCGAGTTCTACAGAAAAGCTTTCTACGGATTGTTTGAGTATTCTTCAAACAGAATTCCTGAGATCACAGACGACCTTTACAAAATCGATGATGCTATCGGTGCAGGATTCGGCTGGAAGCTCGGACCATTCGACACTTGGGATGCGCTTGGCGTAGCAGAAACAGTTAAAGCCATGGAAGAAGCTGGAAGAAAGCCAGCTCAGTGGGTTTACGACATGCTTGATAAAGGTGTAGAGTCTTTCTACGCTGTGAAGGATGGCAATAAGATGTACTACGATATTCCATCTGGCGAGTACAAAGTTGTTCCAGGAACGGAAGACCTTATCATCTTGGATAACCTGCGCGATACGAACGTAGTTTGGAGCAACGCAGGAACTACACTTTTCGACCTTGGTGATGGCGTTTTGAACTTGGAATTCCACACCAAGATGAACACCATTGGTGCTGAAGTTCTTCAAGGTTTGAACAAAGCACTTGACATGGCCGAAGGCGAAGCGAAGTGGAAAGGTTTGGTAATTGCCAACGAAGGAGACAACTTCTCTGCAGGTGCCAACTTGGGTATGATCTTCATGCTTGCAGCGCAGCAAGAAGTAGAAGAATTGGACATGGCTGTGAAGCAGTTCCAAGACACCGTAATGCGTTTGCGTTACTCTTCTGTTCCAGTTGTGGCAGCACCACACGGAATGGCGTTGGGTGGCGGTTGCGAGATCTGTCTGCACTCAGATAAAGTTGTCGCGGCAGCAGAAACCTACATTGGTTTGGTTGAATTCGGAGCGGGAGTTATTCCTGCAGGAGCGGGTTCTAAGGAAATGGCTTTAAGAGCTTCAGACGATTACCAAACAGGAAACTTGAAGCTTCCTGCTTTGCGAGAGCGCTTCCTGACTGTTGGTATGGCCAAAGTGGCAACTTCTGCAGAAGAAGCATTTGAACTTGGCATCTTTAGGAAAGGAATTGACGAAGTATCTGTAAGTGCTGAAAGAAGAATTGGCAGAGCAAAACGTGCGGTGATTGAACTGTACGAGCAAGGTTATTCTCAACCAGCGGAGCGAAAAGACATTACGGTTCTGGGCAAGAAAGGGCTGGGAATTTTCGTTGCAGGTGCACGTAGCATGGAAGACGCCAAATACATTTCTGAGCACGACAGAGTTATCTCTGAAGAGTTCGGTTACGTAATGGCAGGTGGAGACCTTTCTGCAGAGACTCAAGTATCAGAGCGTTACTTGTTGGGTCTTGAAAGAAAAGCTTTTCTCAAACTGGCCATGACGCGTAAGTCAATGGAAAGGATGCAAAGCTTGGTAACCACTGGTAAACCACTTAGAAACTGATCCTTTCCTTTGTAAATAACGAAGGAGAGCAATGTCCAACGCGCGTGTCAAATATCTCATCATATTCATGCTTATCACAGCTCCGATGGTGCTCTTCGGTCAGTCATCAAGACGACCGAAATATGCGCCTAGGAAAGACAAGCATCGAAATGTTAAAGACGATTTTGACCGAAAGCAAGGACTTTGGAAACTCTATTCCGCCTCTCGCCTACTCATTGCAGAAATCGAATATCAGCATGATAAAAAACACGGCATGTCTAGACGCTACTACCCACACACGGGCGAGCTTATGGAAGAAGCCGAGTATTTCGATGGCAAAAAGCATGGCGAATACCGCAAGTTCTACTACACTGGAGCAGCTAAAACCGAAGGTGAGTACGAAAAGAACAGGCGTACCGGCTATTGGGTCAATTATTACCTCAACACAGGTGAAATGCGATCTGAAGGCAGTTACGACCGCGGTAAAAAAACAGGCGATTGGAAGTACTACGACTCACAGGGTGACCTTAAATACACTTACACCTACGAGAAAGGAGTGCTTGTTGCCAAGGATGGAGTTTCGCTCGAAGAATTGAAAAGACAAGAGAACGAAAAAAATCAAACGATAAACATTAAGTAAAATGGACGCATACATTGTAGCAGGATACAGATCGGCAGTCGGTAAAGCGCCAAGAGGCCAGTTCAGGTTTACACGCCCTGACGACATTGCCGCAGATGTAATCAAGCATCTGGTTGACTCTGTTCCCAATCTCGATAAAGACACAATTGACGATGTAATCGCTGGTTGTGCAACTCCAGAAGCGGAACTTGGATTGAACATTGGCCGTATGATCTCTTTGATGGGATTGGATACGGTTAAAGTTCCTGGTATGACCGTGAACAGATACTGTTCTTCAGGTTTGGAAACCATCAGTATTGCCGCATCAAAAATTCATGCAGGCTTGGCCGATTGCATTATTGCAGGAGGTGTTGAAAGCATGAGCCCAATGCCATTCGGTGGTTGGACGGTTACTCCAAACGTTGAGGTAGCCAAATATCACTCAGATTGGTACTGGGGAATGGGCCTTACGGCAGAGGAAGTTGCAGAAAAGTATAACGTTAGCCGCGAAGATCAGGATGCTTTTGCAGTACGTTCTCACGAGCGCGCTCTGAAAGCCATTCAGTCAGGTCGATTCAAAGACGATATCGTTCCAATTACAGTGAAAGAAGTGTTCTTGGATGGAAACGAAAAGCGTCAAGAAAAAGAGTTTGTAGTTGATACCGATGAAGGCCCACGTGCTTCCAGTGTTGAGGCATTGGCTCGACTTCGTCCAGTATTCAAGACCGGTGGTTCGGTAACCGCTGGTAACTCATCTCAGACTTCTGATGGCGCAGCTTTCGTAATGGTAGTTTCTGAGAAGAAATTGAAAGAGCTTGGCGTTGAGCCGATAGCACGAGTAGTTTCTTACGCAGTAACTGGTTTGGAACCACGCGAAATGGGTGTTGGACCGATCACAGCTATTCCAGCAGCGTTGAAAATTGCTGGCTTGAAGCAAGATGATCTGGACATCATTGAGTTGAACGAAGCTTTCGCATCTCAATCGTTGGCGGTTGTTCGTACACTAGGATTGGATGATTCTAAAGTGAATGTGAACGGTGGAGCTATCGCTCTTGGTCATCCACTTGGTTGTACAGGTGGTAAGTTGACGGTTCAAGCCTTGAACGAATTGAAGAAAACTGGTGGTAAGTACGGTATGGTAACCATGTGTGTGGGTACTGGACAAGGCGCTGCTGGAATCTTCGAAATGATGTAATGCCAATTAGCGAATTGGACAAACTAATACTAAAACAATAATCATTAATCATTTAGATAATGGAAACAGCAGAAAAGAAAGCACTTCAAGGTGGTGAGTGGTTGATTCGGGAAACCGAGTTCCAAGACATTTTCACGCCAGAAGAGTGGACAGAAGAACAGCAGATGATTGCGCAAACTTGCCGTGATTTCATCTCTCAGGAGGTAACTCCAAACTTGGACAGAATCGACTCAATGGAAGAAGGTCTAATGAAAGGCCTGATGGACAAAGCAGGCGAATTGGGTCTGTTGGCCATCACAGTTCCAGAAGAATTCGGTGGAATGGGCGCAAGCTTCAACACAAGCTGCTTGGTTGCAGAGGCAACAGGTTCGGGTCACTCGTTCTCCGTTGCTATTTCAGCGCACACGGGTATCGGAACATTGCCAATTCAGTATTACGGAAATGCCGATCAGCACGCACGTTACTTGCCAGGTTTGGCCAGTGGCGAGTTGAAAGCGGCTTACGCACTTACTGAGCCTTCTTCAGGTTCTGACGCTAACTCTGGAAAAACCAAAGCGGTTCTTTCTGAAGACGGAAAACACTACATCTTGAACGGACAGAAAATGTGGATCACCAATGCAGGTTTTGCAGATGTGTTCACGGTTTTCGCCAAGATTGATGACGACAAGAACCTTTCTGCTTTCATCGTAGATGGAAATTCTGAAGGTTTGAGTTTGAATGCTGAAGAGAAGAAACTCGGTATCAAAGGTTCTTCTACGCGTCAGGTGTTCTTCAATAATGTTAAAGTTCCAGTTGAGAACCTACTTTCTGAAAGAGGAAACGGTTTCAAGATCGCTGTGAACATCCTGAACATCGGCCGTATCAAGTTGGGTGCTGCCGCTATTGGTGGTGCTAAGCAAGCGGTTACGCAATCAGTAAACTACGGTAACGAGCGTGAGCAATTCGGTCGTCCAATTACGAAATACGGAGCCATTAAGCACAAATTGGCGCAGCAAGCTATCCTAACATGGGTTAACGAATCTGCCACATACCGTGCTGGTCAGGACATCGAGAACTGCATCAACGATTTTATTGCTGGCGGAATGGACCCAGAGAA
>CAYWET010000089.1:0-7033 GCA_964457245.1 uncultured Chryseobacterium sp.
TGCGGGTCGGGCTTTCCGCTTTTACTCCTCTCCGCCTGAGGCGGATGCGGGGTAATCGCTTCAATCCCTAACCCGATCGGCAAATGTTAAAAATCCCGAACGGTGAACAATAACACCTCAAAACGTGTCGTTTTATGCAGCAAAACACCCCATTACAATGGTACTCGCGTACGTCATATTTTCAGCTGCTCTGTTTGCCCTTGCGGTGGATGTTGCCACTACTGACTGAAAGGTGCTTTCCACCCGTTTCTGAAGCGAGAAATCATCTTTCAAACAGTTTTCAACATCGGCCATTTCAGGGGCTCAAAAACCTAACTTCGGGGTGTCTTAATTATTAAGCCAAGCCGTTCATGTACCTGATTTACGACACGGAGACCACAGGTCTGCCGAAAGACTACAACGCCCCCATAACTGACGCGGAAAACTGGCCGCGTTTGGTGCAGTTGGCGTGGCAGTTGCATGCCAAGGACGGCTCGCTGATAGAGGCGCAGAACTTCATTGTGAAGCCCGATGGGTTCGACATTCCGTTCAACTCGGAGCAGGTTCACGGCATTTCCACCAAAAAGGCGCTGGAAGAAGGTATTCCGCTTCAGGAAGCGTTGGACCGCTTTACCGAAGTGTTGGGCAAGTCGCAGATCGTTGCGGGGCACAACATCGAGTTCGACATCAACATTATGGGTGCGGAGTACATGCGCATGGGCGATTCGGCCCCGATCATGGATCTGCCTTCCATCGACACCAAAGATGAATCGACCGAGTTCTGCGCCATTCCAGGTGGACGTGGCGGTCAGTTCAAATGGCCGAAACTCACGGAGCTGCACGTAAAGCTTTTCGGAGAAGCATTCGATGAAGCGCACAACGCAGCAGCCGATGTGGCAGCTACCGCCCGTTGTTTCTTGGAGTTGATTCGTCTGAAGGTTATTCCAACCGAGAAAACGGGTCTAACACCAGAGGAATTTCAGGTTTTTCAAACAACCAATCCAACTCCGTTCGAAACGGAAGACATTGAAATTGAAGACCAAGTAGCATCTTCCAAAAAGAAGCAGAAAACCACTTCTTCCGATGCCGCGACCTCGGCCAAGGCCGTAAAGCATGACTTTGCGCACCTGCATTGTCATTCGCAGTTCAGCGTGTTGCAGGCCACGATACAGATTAAGAATCTGGTCAAGCGCGCAGTAGAATTCGGTATGCCTGCGGTTGCCATTACCGATCATGCCAATATGTTCGGGGCTTTCCATTTCGTAATGGAAGTGGAAAATGCCAACAAGGACATTGACGCTTGGAACGAGAAAATTGCGGCTGGTGAAGAGCAAGGCGAATCAAAAACGCCACTGAAAGGAATTGTTGGATGTGAATTCTACGTGACCGATGACCTAAAAGACCGAACCAAACAGAACAACGGTTATCAGACCGTTTTGCTGGCCAAGAACAAAGCAGGCTACCACAACCTCGCGAAGCTGAGTTCCATTTCCTTCTCAGAAGGTTTCTACTACGTTCCACGAATTGACAAGGAAGTTCTTCTTCAGTACAAGGAAAACCTGATCGTATCAACTGGAGGCCCTGGCGGAGAAGTACCGCACCTCATTTTGAATGTGGGTGAGAAGCAAGCCGAGGAAGCATTTCTTTGGTACAAAGAACATTTCGGAGACGACTTTTATGTGGAGCTCATTGACCATGGAGAAGCTGGTGATAAGCGGGTGAACGAAACGTTGCTGGAATTCGCCAGAAAGCATGACGTAAAGTACTTTCCGAGCAATAACGTTTACTACCTCAATCAGAAGGATCAGCGCGCGCACGACATTCTTTGCTGCCTGAAAGAAGGCGTAAAGATTGATGAGGAATCGCGCGGACGGGATTACATCAAACGCCTTTTCCCGAACGACCAATTCTACTTCAAGTCTCAGGATGAGATGAAGAAGATCTTCGCGCATGTGCCTGAGGCTTTTGAGACCATCGGTGAGATCGTGGATAAGATCGAGCCGTTCAAACTGAAGCAGGATGTGTTGCTTCCTGTGTTCAACATTCCTCAGGAATTCGTTGACCCAGAAGATGCGACAGATGGCGGCAAGCGAGGTGAAAACGCGTACCTCCGTCACCTTACATATATAGGTGCTGAAAAGCGTTACGGAGAAATCACAGATGAGATTCGCGAGCGTTTGGATTTCGAGTTGCAGACCATTGCCAATTCTGGTTACCCTGGCTACTTCTTGATCGTGCAGGATTTCACTTCCGAAGCGCGCAAGATGGGCGTTTCGGTTGGGCCAGGTCGTGGATCAGCTGCGGGTTCGGCAGTTGCCTATTGCATCGGAATTACGAATGTGGACCCGATCGCGTACGACCTCCTGTTTGAGCGTTTCTTGAACCCAGACCGTGTGTCACTTCCCGATATTGATATCGATTTTGATGATGAAGGCCGCGGCAAGATCATTGATTGGGTGGTGAACAAATACGGCAAGAATCAGGTGGCGCAGATCATCACCTACGGTAGCATGGCGGCCAAGTCGGCCATCCGCGATACTGCGCGTGTTCTGAACCTACCATTGGCCGATGCCGACCGCATCGCGAAGCTGATTCCGGACATCAGTTTGGCTAAGCTTTTCGGTTTAGATGATAAGGCGCTCAAAGAAAAACTGAACGGTGATAGCGACCGTCTCGCGCAAGCAGATGAGTTGAAAAAACTCTCACAAGGAAAAGACGAGATCGCGCTGACCATCAACGAGGCACGTGTTCTTGAAGGCTCCATCCGAAACACGGGTATTCACGCGTGCGGTGTGATCATCACGCCCGATGACATCACCAATCACATTCCCGTAACCACCGCCAAGGATTCTGACCTCGCGGTAACGCAGTTCGACAACAGCGTGGTGGAATCGGCAGGGATGCTAAAAATGGATTTCCTCGGCCTGAAAACGCTGTCCATTATCAAGGATGCGATCAAGCTGGTGAAGATGCGCCACAACATCGACATCGACCCCGATGAGATTCCGCTGGACGACCCGAAAACCTACGAGCTTTATCAAAAGGGACAGACGAACGGAACATTCCAGTTCGAGTCGCCTGGTATGCAGAAGCACCTGCGCGCGCTGAAACCCGACAAGTTTGCCGACCTCATTGCGATGAACGCGTTGTATCGCCCAGGGCCGCTGAAGTACATCCCGAACTTCATTGCACGTAAGCATGGCGAGGAGGAGATCACGTACGACCTCCCAGAAATGGAGGAATACTTGGCTGAGACCTACGGGATTTCAGTCTATCAGGAGCAGGTGATGTTGCTGTCGCAGAAACTGGCGGGATTCTCCAAAGGTGATGCGGACGTGCTGCGAAAAGCGATGGGTAAGAAGATCTTCGCCCTGCTGGAAAAGCTGAAACCGCAGTTCTTGGACGGTTGCGCCAAGAATGGTCACGACACCAAAATTGCGGAGAAGGTTTGGGCAGATTGGGAAGAATTCGCGGCCTATGCGTTCAATAAATCGCACTCCACGTGCTATTCTGTTGTGGCATTCCACACGGGTTACTTGAAGGCAAATTACCCAGCCGAGTACATGGCTTCGGTGATGACGCACAACATGAATGACATCAAGAAGGTGACGTTTTTCATGGATGAGTGCCGAAGGGCTGGAATTCCCGTTCTGGGACCAGATGTGAACGAATCGCAGTTCAAGTTTGCGGTAAACGATAAAGGTGAGATCCGCTTTGGATTGGGCGCCATCAAAGGTGTTGGAGAGGGTGCTGTCGAAGCCATCATCAACGAGCGTACTAAGAACGGAAACTTCACTTCCATTTTCGACCTTACGAAACGAATCGATCTTCGCGCGGCAAACCGTAAATGCATGGAAAGTTTGGCCGTTGCTGGAGCTTTCGATGGATTCGAAAACAGTCATCGTGCACAATATTTCTTTGATGATGGAACAGGCCCGTTCTTGGAAAAGGCCATCAAATTCGGTGCGAATTTCCAAGCATCCGCCAACAGTTCGCAGGTTTCGCTTTTTGGAGAAGCTTCGGATGTTCAGCTTCCAGAACCGATTCCGCCCAAGTGCGAAGAATGGGGAAATATTCAAGCATTGAAAGCGGAGAAGGAAGTGGTTGGGGTTTACATTTCGGGGCATCCGCTGGATGATTTCGACTTGGTTCTTGACCGTTATTGCAACATCGACATCAACCGATTGCAATCGGAAGAAGCCAAGAAAAGTCCAGGTGAGTACAAGTTTGCTGGCGTAATCTCATCGGTGCAGCATCGCATGAGCAAACAGAACAATCCGTACGGGATTTTCGAACTAGAGGACAAAATTGGTTCGATGGAAATCCGACTTTTTGGTGAAGATTACACCAAATTCCGCCAGTATCTCGACATGGAATTCTTCCTCTACGTGCGTGGCGTTTGGAAAGAAAGACGTTGGGGCGGTAAGGACAGCACGGCTCCAGTTGAAAAGGAGTTCAAGATCAACAGCATTGAGTTGCTGAATGAGATTCTGGAGAAGAAAACCAACAGCATTACCATCACAATGCCGTTGGATGAAGTTCGGCCTGAGAACATTTCAGAATTAAAGGCGTTTCTGATTGAACACCCTGGAAGTTGTAAGGTGAACATGCGTGTCATCAACAAAGAAGGGGTTTATGTTGACATGCATTCGAAGAGTTTGCGCGTGAAACCAGAACAGCAGATGATTTATGACATCCGCGACCAATTGGGGCTTGATGTGATACTGAAATGATTGTCGGCAAAACGATAACGCTGCCTCGCGGTTTTTATACTTTTGGCAGCCTAGATTTGAAACAATAGAAACACAATAAAATGGCATTAGAATTAACAGACGCGAATTTTGAGGAGCTTGTCATGAAGTCTGACAAGCCAGTTTTGGTGGATTTTTGGGCAGTTTGGTGCGGCCCTTGCCGTATGGTTGGCCCAATCGTTGAAGAATTGGCAAACGACTATGAAGGAAAAGCCGTAGTTGGTAAAGTTGACGTTGACAACAACCCAGAAACTGCAGCCAAATTCGGTATCAGAAACATCCCAACGCTTCTATTCTTCAAGAATGGCGAGATCGTTGACAAGCAAGTTGGTGCTGCGCCAAAGCAGGCTTTCACAGCTAAGTTGGATGCTTTGATGTAAGCCAATCACAATAACATTCACGGGCTGCCGTCCCATGCTCCAACGCAATTGCGATATTTGAAGCAGGACGGCAGTTCTATTTCCATGAATAGCATTTCGATACATAGTCAGCGGGTTAAGCAGTTCAGCAAGCTGGAATTGATTGCCAAGCAGGTGGTTGAAGGATTCATCACAGGCTTGCACAAAAGTCCGTTCCATGGGTTTTCGGTCGAGTTTGCCGAGCATCGACTTTACAACACAGGCGAATCCACGCGTCACATTGACTGGAAACTCTACGCCCGAACGGAAAAACTGTTCGTGAAGCGTTATGAAGAAGAAACCAACCTCCGCTGTCAGATTGTAATTGACACATCTTCTTCCATGTACTTTCCTCTGAAAGACAATAGCTCGCAGGATGATGCGAACAAGATCGGATTCTCGACCTACGCAGCTGCAGCCATGGTTCATTTACTGAAGAAACAACGCGATGCTTTTGGGCTTTCGTTGTTCTCTGATGATGTTGAGATTCATACAGATTCACGGTCAACCACTACGCACTCCAAGTTGGTTTTCACCGAACTGGAAAAGCTGTTGGAACCCCTTCCGAAAGACAAGCACAAACGCAGTTCGGGCGCAAAAGCTTTGCACGAAGTTGCTGATAAAATCAAGCGAAGATCGTTGGTCATTCTGTTCAGCGATATGATTGAGAATTCAGAACGAGACCAAGACGACCTTTGGAATGCGCTTCAGCATTTGAAGCACAACAAACATGAGGTTATTCTCTTCCACGTAACCGACAAAAAGAAGGAACTCGATTTCGATTTCGAGAACCGTCCGTACCGATTTGTTGACATGGAAACTGGCGAGGAGTTAAAGTTGAATCCGTTGGAAGTTCGCGAAGCGTATCAGAAGTCGATGCAGAAATTCGAGCATGATCTGAAACTGAAATGCGGGCAGTACAGTATAGACCTCGTGCAAGCGGATATTTCCAAAGGGTTCGACCAAGTGCTTCTGCCCTATCTGCTCAAACGAAAAAAACTGTACTGATGCGATTTTTCCTTGCTTTGGCGCTGATGCTTCAGGCCGCAACATGTTTCGGAGTTGACTTCACCAAACTTTCGAGAGCCGAACCTGTTTCAACTGTTTACCCAGCAACTTTCAAATGTTATGTCGATGTCTCGTTATTCGTAAACGCTACAGATGTTTACGAAAAACCCGTCTTTCTTCGGGTAACCTACATCATCGGCAGCGATACCTTGAATGACAACATCGAGGTAAAAGGAAGCTTCAATAATGTGGTCAAGCAATTATTTCTTGATGAGGGCGAAAGACTGACCGTAGCCGTTCAACTCAACAACGGAGATATTGAAGTTTTGGAAGGAATGGAGGGTTCACTTCGCGTTGTGCGCAACCCAGATTTCCAACCAACAGACGATCTTGGCAAGAGTACTTTTTTAAGTGGTGTTTGGAAATCAGACCAGACTCCCCTATTCCGAATTCCTATTTCTGATTCTATTCCACAGTTTTTTCGCTTAAAAATGGACTTTAATCAGAACTACGAGTACGACAAGTTCTACTTCAAAATGAAAGTCATCAGTCCGAAAGATGGCATTGTCATGCTGGATAAATCCATTGACGTGAACGAAAATGCAGCCATCGACCTTCGAACCCGCTCCTACTCTCTTGACATCAAAGAAATTGACATGACACAACCTGGAACATATTACTTTCAAGTGATGTCGAATATGAGTTCAACACGCATCAACGGAATCAACAAAATCACCTACGAAATCGTCTCAGATTAATTTTTTCTGAAGGCGTTTCAGATTTATCAAATTAGTTTACATTTGCAGCCCATTTGATTACCAAGGTCCGGTAGTTCAGTTGGTTAGAATACCTGCCTGTCACGCAGGGGGTCGCGGGTTCGAGTCCCGTCCGGACCGC
>CAYWET010000090.1:0-5424 GCA_964457245.1 uncultured Chryseobacterium sp.
ATTCAACCGATTGGTTGGCCAAGTTCAAATTTCACTCTGGATGTTATCACTAAGAAGTCAACTGAACCGAATTCAATCGATGAGAACTCTTTTAATAGCAGCATTACTTTTTACCACCGCACAAGCTTGGGCTCAAATTCCTGTGCCAGGAAAAATGCCCGAAAAAACCATTCTGCTAACGGGCGGAATTGCCCACATCGGAAACGGAGAGGTGCTTGAGAATTCCGTAATCGGAATAGAAAACGGCAAGATCACGTTTGTTAAACCAATGGGTTCCGTGAAGTTGAACCCTGAGGAAGCCGACATTATCGACATCACAGGAAAACATGTTTATCCTGGGTTCATCAACCCCAACAACACGCTGGGAATCACAGAAATTGATGCTGTTCGCGCTACGCGAGATTATGCCGAAACAGGCGCGTTCAACCCTGAAGTGCGGGCGTTGACTTCCTTCAATACCGACAGCAAAATATCTCCGACTGTACGTTCCAACGGCATTTTGATGACGCAGGTCACACCACGTTCTGGACGTATTTCAGGAACCAGTTCTGTGATGCATTTGGACGGCTGGAACTGGGAAGATGCCGCAGTTGGTGCCGATGATGGCGTACACGTTAATTGGCCCGACCGCTTTCAGCGAACAGGCTGGTGGGCTGCGCCAGGCCCAACCAAGCCTAATGAGAAGTACAACGAACAGGTGGAAGAACTCAAGACTTTCATGCAGCGCGCCAAAGCATACTCAGAAAACCCAAGTCCAGAATTCAACCAAAAACTAGACGCTTGCAAAGGACTTTTTGATGGTTCGCAGAAACTGTATTTACACGCGGACAATGCCAAGAACATAATGGAATCTGTGCTTTGGGCCGAGTCTATCGGGGTGAAAAAACCTGTTATCGTGGGTGGTTCGGAATCTTGGCTAGTTGTTGATTTTCTCAGCACCAAGAACATCCCCGTAATTCTGGAGCGTACGCATTCATTACCGAATGATGCTGATACCGACATCGACCAACCATTCAAAACCGCCAAAACACTTTTCGACAACAAGATTCTGTTCTGTTTCAGCTACGCTGGAGATATGGAAGCAATGGGCTCTCGTAACCTTCCATTTACGGCTGGTACCGCAGTTGCTTACGGTTTGAAGTACGAAGAAGCGGTGAAGGCATTGACGCTTAACACGGCCAAAATCATGGGGGTTGATGATGTTTGTGGTTCGCTAGAAGCTGGAAAAGATGCAACGCTTTTCGTCTCTGAAGGTGATGCGCTGGACATGATGACCAACAACGTTACGCACGCGTTCATAGAAGGTCGCCCGATTGATCTGGACAATCCTCAGAAATATCTGTACAGGAAGTACAAGGCTAAAAAGTAAGTGCTGTTTATTGGCCTAGTACCAACTTACGGGCTGTAATAAGCTTTCCCTCTCGGTTGACAAGCGTTACCAAGTAAATTCCCTGCGTTAGTTCTGGGGCTGCAACACTCCATTTGCCATTGGCGAATGCAACATTGCTCGTGTTAACCATCCTGCCAGACATATCGTGAATTCGAAGCACGCCATTGGAAATACTTCTGCCTCTATTCTCAACCATAATCTGGTTTTGATTGCTCACATAAATGTGGAATCGATCGGTAAGTTCATTCAGTCCCGTTACAACGGCTCCAGCTTCATCAGCTCCAATGTCTGGGTTGGAGGCATCACGTGCCTGACCATCAATATCTGTTGCGATTCCAAGCCCTGCCAAAGCCATACCGTTTGCTGGGCTGGTAGTAGAAATGTGTAAATCGGTTGCAGAAACGAAATCGGGATCCGCAGAAACAGAATTCGCATCTCCACCACTTGCGGTCTGATAATCTGCCAACGTTGCTTGGTCTGAACTCCATTTTCCCACATACGGCCCAGTAGAATAAAGCAGGTTGTAATCGGACACTAAAACTCCGCTGGTAGTCAGCACCTCAATGGCATTTCCAACCGTTCCGTAAAACGCATTATTGACAATGTTAATGTTGTTGCTTCCGTTCAGGTAAAAGGCACTTGAACTGGTTGCGTTCGTTCCCGTGGTGTAGCAACTATTGTGGTAGTAATTCTTGTATGACGTCAAGCTACCTGAGTTGATGGCGTGAGAGGTTCCTGTTCCGCCAACGACAACCATGTTGTTTGAAACCAACCCGATTTCACCGCTACTGCCAACCGATGCCTGAAGGTCGATTCCATAGTTTGACGTGCCGTCTAAGAGTGTGATTGTGTTGCCTGAAATGTTCAGGTCTCCTTCGCAACGAAAACACTCGATCCCTTTTAATTGAGCATTGTTGTGGTTAAGTGGATTGTTTGTAATCGTGTTTCCTGTAATAACCACATCAGTTGCATAATCTATCAGCAAGCCATATCGATAGTTGATGAAGTTGTTGTTAGTGACAATCAACCCAGGTTTGGAATTACTGCTATTACTTTCCCACACAATTCCAGCAAAGCCAAAAAGGATTTCGTTGTTGCTAAATGTGTTGTTGGAGATGCCCGAATTAGCTTCATCCGTAAAAACAATTGCCGAGTTATCGTTGGATGTTGATCCTGTAGCTCTTCCAGAAAGAATGCAACCGTCAATTACATTATTCGAGGCTGTGCCGCTGAAATCGATAACACGGGCGTAAGTGCTTGCCAGGGTTCTTTCGATAGTCATGTTTTCGAGCTGGATGTAATCGGCACCATTCAGCTGCAAAGTGTAATTCGGGTCGCTGAATGTGCCGCTGCTGGCAAATTGTAGGGTTACATCTGTGTTTGTGCCTGACTCAGACCTGAACGTAATGGTATTTACGGCAGATGCTCCGCTGATTTCACCAATGGAAATCTGTTCATTATATGTTCCGTTCCTAACCTCAAAAACCACGGAGCCACAAACTCCTTCAGCGTCAAGTTCCGTAACAGCTTCCTGAAATGTTGCGAAGTCTGGCGATATGCCGCCAATGGTGTAAGTGCCGTTAAGGCAAGCCGCTTGCACGGAAACGTGAAACAAGCAAAGCATGCTCAGAAAAAGGTAGGTTGGAAAAGTGTTGAATCTCATGGTGCGATGAACTTAAAATAAGTTGTACGCAAATGTATGTTTCTGAACCCTTGCTTTTTGTTGTGTTCCCTTCAATCATGTACACTACCAAGAATTAGAATCAACTAGTTTCGTACACCTGAAAAGCCTACCAGTTGAGAACGCACTTATTCGGCAAACCCGCAGTCATCAATTCGCTTGCAATTGGCCTGTTGCTTCTTTCAGCTTCACATTGGTTCTCCTTTGGAATTAACTTCCTAGAACTTTTAGGCGCTTTTGCACATTTTACGCTGCTTCTATCAATTGCTGTAGTTGCAATTTCCGCGATTTTCAGATTTCGGTTGCTGTTGGTTGCTGGAATTGTTTCAACCGTCATCAACGGAGCGTTGGTCGTTCCCCATTTTCTTCCAACCAATTACTCTGGAGAAGCAGACTTGACGGTCGGTCAATTCAATTTGTGGCATGATAACCCCACCCCTGAAATGGCCATCAATTCAATTGCTGAAAAATCGCCCGATATTTTCACCATTCAGGAATTCAACGATGAATGGTCATCTGTAATAGATTCTGTTTTTGAGGATTCGCATCCATACGTGGTAGCAGCACCAATGGAGGATTGTTGCTATGGCATCGGCCTCTTCTCAAAGTACCCGCTGGTTTCCTACAATGTGTTGGAAATTGGCAGAACACCATTCATTATTGCGCAGGTTTCAGTTCAAAATAGAACGGTCACAATAGTTTCCTTACATACACGACCTCCTGCTTTCCCGAACGAAACTGCGGAAAGAAACCTGCAATTAGAAGGCGTTGCGAGCATTGTAGCTGCGGAACTAACCGACTGTATTGTTCTCGGAGATTTCAATGTGGTGCCTTGGGATCAGGAGTTCAAAGCCTTTCTGGAATCTGGGAAGCTGCAAGCTGCCCGAAACGGCTTTCAGGCTACTTACCCGATGGATTTCGGTTTTCCATTGATTCCAATCGACCATATCGCCTATTCAGAAGGTCTTACCCCAACTACATCCGAAACGGTGAAACTTGCAGGTTCTGACCACCGTGGGTTGATAGCGGGTTTCGCGTTCAAAGAATAATAATCTTTGCGGCCCATGTTCCGCCCAGCTTTACTTCTGCTTATTCTGCTGAGTTCGTTCACCGCGACATCTCAGATAACACAGACCATTCGCGGAAAAGTGATTGATGCTATTTCTCAACGGCCTCTACCTGGCGCTAGTGTTGTTGTACTCGACTCAACAAAATTCCAAGGGGCAGCAACTGACTTTGATGGCAATTTCCATTTGGAGAATGTTCCCATTGGCCGAGTTTCTCTCAAGGTTAGCTTCATCGGTTACGAAGACCAATTCTTGCAAAATCTTGTACTGAGCCCATCGAAGCAGTTAGTGCTAAACATTCAGTTGCAAGAAAAGATTAATAAGGTGGATGAAGTGGTGGTGAAAGCCGAGCGCGATAAGGGCGAACCACTCAACGAAATGGCCATCATCAGTGCCCGGGCTTTTTCGGTGGAAGAAACCAGACGGTTTGCTGGTTCGTGGCAAGACCCCGCTAGAGCTGCAGCGGCATACGCTGGCGTTTCAGGCGGTTCTGATGAGCGCAACGACATCATCATCCGCGGTAATTCACCCACCGCAGTGCTGTGGCGATTAGAAGACATCAACATTCCCAACCCGAACCATTTGAGTTTTTCGGGGAGCACGGGCGGCCCCGTAAGCATCCTCAACAATAACATGTTGGCCAACAGCGATTTCTTCACGGGTGCTTTTCCTTCGGAATATGGAAACGCCAATGCGGGTGCTTTCGACCTGAATCTAAGGCGAGGAAACAACGAAAAACGTGAATACTACTTCCAACTTGGGTTGAACGGTTTGGAGTTCGGTTTGGAAGGGCCGTTCACGAAAAAGAATCCTGCTTCTTACTTGGCATCTTACCGCTATTCTACCATGGCGCTTATTAGTCTGATGGGAATCGACATCGGTATTTCGGCCGTGCCGTTGTATCAAGACCTAACGTTTGTAATCGATGTTCCGACCAAGAAAAAAGCGGGGCGTTTTACCCTTTGGGGAATTGGTGGTTTGAGTTCCATTCACATTACCGATAACCCTGGGTTTAACGGAGGTGCGCAAGAAGAGCGCGACCAAAAACTGGGTTCCGACATGGGCGCTTCAGGTTTAACGCATCTTGTCTTTCTTGGCGAAAAAACCAGTCTGAAAACCACGGTAGCAGCCACTGTTCTACATCAATGGCAGGAGAAATTGGTGTTTCGGGAAACGGATTCTACTTCCAACACCATTTTGGAGAATTTCAACAAGAATGTGACCATTGGAGCGAGTGTGCATTCGCAATTGAATACCAAGTTGAGCGCCAAGAGCAGCATCCGAAC
>CAYWET010000090.1:5524-6977 GCA_964457245.1 uncultured Chryseobacterium sp.
TGTCGGTTTCACGCGGAGCGTACATGCCATTCTCGGTTATGATTGGAGCATTATTCCGAAGCTGCGCCTGAAGGTTGAAGCATATTATCAGTACCTGTATGACGTGCCTGTTGAACCTACAGCTTCTTATTTCAGCATGGTGAATGCGGGCGAAAGCATTGGCGATGTGGCCGTTCGCGATAGCTTGGTGAATGAAGGCGTTGGACAGAACTACGGATTGGAAATAACCTTGGAGAAATTCTTCGACCGCGGGTACTATTTCCTGCTTACGGGTTCGCTTTTCAATTCCGCCTATCGAGGGAGTGATGGCATTTGGCGTCACTCGGCTTTCAACGGCAATTACAACCTGAGTGCGTTGGGCGGATATGAGTTCAAAATCAGCAAGAAAAATACGTTGGCGTTCGATAGCAAGATCACGTGGACGGGCGGTGCGCGATATGTGCCAATTGATCTCGATTCATCTGCGGTGGCAGGCGAAACTGTTCGCGATTACACTCGTGCTTACGAGGAGAAATACAAGGATTACTTCCGTATGGACATCAAGGCCACTATCACGTTCAATGGTAAGCGGGCTTCGCACAGCTTGGCGCTCGATTTCCAGAATGTGTTCAATACCAAGAACGTGTTCAGTCAGAATTACAACCCCGAGACCAATACGGTTGAGACCAAATACCAACTGGGTTTTCTACCGCTGGTTTACTATCGGGTGGAGTTTTGAATGCAAAATTTCCGTTAAGAACACCAACTCGCGGCCCGCTATTCTTAACACGATTGTAACTTGCGTGCTTTAACTGTTTACCATGCGTAGTAGAAGAGACTTTATCCGCACCAGCGGTTATATCGGAATCGGATTTGTTGGACTGAAACTTTATGCCTGCGGAAATGCGGGTTCTGGCGGTGCTGAAGCCGTTGCCGAAGCATTGGATTACGGTCCTTTGGTTCCTGATCCAAACGGAGTTTTTGACCTTCCGGAAGGATTTACCTACAAGGTGATTGCCAAACAGGGAGATCCGATGGATGATGGCCTTGTTGTTCCTGGTAAGCAGGATGGCATGGGAACTTTTGCTGCGGAAGACGGAAAGGTGATCGTAGTTCAGAACCACGAGATTGTTCCCACCGATAAAGATCTTGGAGCATTTGGTCTTGAGAATGCCAACCTTGGCGCTATTCCGAAAGAAGATCTTTACGAGTATGGAAAGGGAGAATTTCCTGGCTTGGGCGGAACTTCGACCATGGTGTTCAATGAAGAAACACAGGAAGTTGAAAAACACTTCCTCAGCCTTGCTGGAACGTACCGAAATTGTGCTGGTGGCGTAATGCCTTGGGGAAGTTGGCTGACCTGCGAGGAGGACGTGACCAAGACGGGTGAGTACGAAGGAAACGTGGAAAAGGAACACGGATTTGTGTTTGAAGTTCCTGCCACCACCGAAACTGTTCGCGCTACTCCAAAGCC
>CAYWET010000091.1:0-6847 GCA_964457245.1 uncultured Chryseobacterium sp.
TTGATGTGAACACGCTTCGTGCCTTGGAAGAAGGTCTCGAAAGCTTCGCAGGTTGTGCGGTTATCATTTCTCACGACCGTTGGTTCTTAGATAGAATCTGTACGCACATCTTGGCGTTCGAAGGCGATTCGCAGGTGTACTATTTCGAAGGTGGCTACTCCGATTACGAAGAGAACCGAAAGAAGCGCTTGGGAGACACAGGGCCAAAACGAATCAAGTACAGAAAACTTGTTGGATAAAAGTCGATAGTCAACGGTCGACAGACCACGGATAATGGACCGTGGTCAATGGACTATCGACTATGGACAATGAAGCGAAATGAAATGAAGCTGAACACACCGAAGGGAACCCGCGATTTTTCTCCTGCCGAAATGGTGAGGCGGAACTACATTTTTGATACCGTCAAAAGCGTTTTCAAGAAGTACGGTTACCAGCCCATCGAAACACCTGCCATGGAGAATTCCGAAACCCTGATGGGAAAGTATGGCGAGGAAGGTGATCGGTTAATCTTCAAAATCCTCAATTCGGGAGAGTTCCTTGGGAAAGTCTCAGCTGACCTATTGGAAGGTGGTCAATCGCAAATTGCAAATCGTCAATCGTCAATCGCAAATCAAATTTCCGAGAAGGCTCTCCGCTACGACCTTACCGTCCCCTTTGCCCGCTACGTGGTGCAGCACAGAAACGAGATTACCTTTCCATTCAAGCGGTATCAAGTGCAGCCCGTGTGGCGTGCGGATCGTCCGCAGAAAGGCCGTTACCGCGAGTTCTACCAATGCGATATTGATGTAATCGGTAGCGATTCGCTGCTCAACGAAGTGGAAATGGTGCAGGTGGTCGATGAGGTTTTCAGCAAGCTGAATGTGCCCGTTACCGTAAAGATCAACAACCGTAAACTGTTGGCTGCCATTGCCGAGGTGATCGGTGCGCCAGATGCGTTTGTTGATATTACCGTGGCACTTGATAAACTCGATAAGATAGGCGAGGAGAAGGTGTGCAACGAACTCAGAGAGCGTGGCATTTCCGAAGCTTCCATCGAAAAGCTTTTGCCGCTGATGCGTTTCCAAGGAAACACAGCAGAAAAGTTGGAATTCCTGAAAACCTACCTCGGAGAAAACGAGACAGGACAAAAGGGAATTGCGGAGGTTTCCGAAGTTTTGGAAATTGCCCAAAAGCTGATTTCAGATAAAACTGTTCTTGAACTTGATCTTACTCTCGCTCGAGGATTAAACTACTACACAGGCGCCATTTTCGAGGTACGTTCCAATATTGAAGGAACGCTTTCGAGCAGTATTTCTGGTGGTGGCCGTTATGATGACCTCACAGGAATTTTCGGAATGAAAGACGTTTCGGGCGTGGGTATTTCATTTGGTGCAGACAGAATTTACGATGTGCTTCAGGAGGCGAATCTGTTCCCAGAATTCACATCAGATAGCACACAAGTATTCTTCGTCAACTTCGGAGAGAAGGAAGCAGCTTACTGCTTGAATCTCTGCAAGCAACTTCGCGAAGCTGGTGTTAACACGGAACTCTATCCAGATAGCGCCAAAATGAAGAAGCAGATGACCTACGCCAACAACAACGAGATTCCATTTGTGGCCATGGTCGGTACGCAGGAAATGGAAAGCGGCAAGATTGGTCTGAAGAATATGGCAGCAGGCGAGCAATCTTCTGTTACCCTGAGCGAACTAATTGTATTGGTAAACGGTTAAACCAAAACGTGAACACCACCATCGAGAATAAAGCAGAATCGGTTAAGCCGTACAGCGAAGAAGGTTCAAAGACCAAGCAGATCGCTACCATGTTCGATAATATCGCGCATCGGTACGATTTTCTGAACCGTTCGCTTTCCATGGGCATAGACATCATTTGGCGGAAAAAAGCCATCGCGCAGCTGAAGGAATTGAAGCCAAAAACAATTCTTGATGTAGCAACAGGAACGGGAGATTTTGCGTTGGAGGCCATGAGTCTCAATCCAGATAAGATTACGGGCGTTGATATTTCCGTGGGCATGCTCGAACTTGGGAAAGAGAAAATCGCCAAGAAAAACCTTTCTGACAGAATTGAAATGGTGGTGGGCGATTCTGAGAATCTGCCCTTCGAAGACAATACTTTCGATGCTGCTACCGTTGCGTTTGGCGTGAGGAATTTTGAGAATCTTCAAAAAGGATTGGCAGACATCAATCGTGTGCTTCGTCCAGGAGGCAAGCTCGTGGTGTTGGAATTATCCACTCCAAAGAAATTCCCTATCAAACAATTGTTTGGATTCTATTTCAACAACATTCTTCCAATTTTCGGGAAAATGCTTTCCAAAGACGATTCGGCTTACACATATCTGCCAGAGTCGGTAAATGCATTTCCAGATGGGGAGGATTTCAAAAAGGTAATGACCTCAGCAGGGTTCCAACGCAACACTTCCAAGTCGCTTACGTTTGGAATTTGCAGTTTATATACTGGCGTAAAAGCCTGATTTGTACCTCGCGCGTTTAAATATCCTCTTTGTAATTGTTGGTCTCGGCCTCATATTGTTGTGGCCTGTTGCTGACGCAAATGCGCAGTTTCCGGTAAAATATCGCGAGAAGAAACAGCTCAATCTGAGTAAGTACGATCGTAAGATGTTTCACTTCGGTTTTGCGCTTGGCATGAACTACACTGATATTGCAGTCAAGCTCAAAGAGAACATCCAAAACCTCGATTCCGTCTACGTGGTCGAACCGAAAGGTGCAATCGGATTCAACCTTAATATCGTATCAGACATGCGCTTGGGCGAGCATTTCAACATGCGTTTCCTTCCCGGAATCTCGTTCGTTGGCCGTTCTATGGAATACACGCTGCTAGAGCGAGATACGGTCACTGTGGTCTACGATAAGCCCGTCAATTCCGTCTATCTCGAAATGCCGCTTTACTTCAAATTCCGTTCGCGTAGAATCAACAACTGGCGCGTTTACCTCATTGGTGGCGGAAAATTCCAGTACGATATGGCCACCAAAGAGGATGTTAAAACCGATGAGGTCATCCTTAAAATGAAGCGCGAAGACTACACGTGGGATCTCGGTGTCGGGGTCGATTTCTACCTAGAATACTTCAAAATGTCTACTGAGGTAAAAATGGCGTTTGGATTGAACAATCTACTTGTAGAAGACCAGACCGTTTTCACCAATTCCATCGAATCGCTTAAATCCAAGACCTTCCTGTTCTCCATCTATTTCGAGTAGTGTCGCTAAGTCCAAAGCACGAAAAAATGAACTGGTGTCAAGGTCTAGAGCGAGAAGATGCGGAAACAAGTTCAGTGTCACGGCAAATGTGGTTGATGTTTGTTTCGTTTAATCCTTAACGGTTCCCATATTTGCGCGTATGGAAGAGAGGATCGCATATCGGGTCAGGTACAACGACCCGCACCGCCATTTTGTGGAGTTGGAGATGACCATCTCAGGTCTGAAACAAGAGAAATTACAGTTGCAATTACCCGCTTGGCGACCTGGTCGTTATCAGTTGGCCAACTTTGCGAAGAACGTGCAGCGTTTCGAGGTTTTTGATGGCGATGGAAATTCACTTCCGTTCCGCAAGCAGACCAAGGATCTGTGGGAGGTGGAGACCAACGGTGCGGCCACGGTTAGGGTGGCGTACAACTATTTCGCCAATGAGATGAACGCGGGCAGCACTTTTGTTGATGAGAAGCAGCTGTACGTGAACCCCGTCAATTGCTTTCTGTATGTACCCGAATGGATCAATGAACCAGCTACGTTAGAATTGGATATTCCAGCCGATTGGAATGTTGCCACGGGTATGCCAAGCAGCGGGAAGAATGCATTCGAGGTCAAGGATTTCCACCAGTTGGCCGACTGTCCGTTTATTGCTAGCAACGGCCTGCAGCACGAGATCTATGAAGTTGGGGGCGTACGGTTCCATATTTGGTTTGAGGGCGAGTTCAAAACCGATTGGGAGCGCATTCTGAAGGACTTCAAGAAGTTCACAAAGGAGCAGATGGATGTGATGGGTGGTATCCCTGTGGATGAATACCATTTCCTGTACCAGATACGTACGTACAAGACCTACCACGGAGTGGAGCATTCCAATTCTACCGTGATTGCGCTTGGACCCAGCTACGATATTCTCAAACCTGTTCTGTATGATGAGTTTTTGGGTGTGAGTTCGCACGAGTTGTTCCACACGTGGAATGTGAAAGCATTACGCCCAGCGCAAATGCAACCGTACGATTATAGCAAGGAGAATTACACCCGTTTGGGTTACGTGGCTGAAGGCGTTACTACCTACGCTGGTGACCTTTTCCTGTATCAAGCAGGTTGCTTCTCGGAGTACGATTTCTTCAAGAATATCCATCAGTTGTTCCAACGGCATTTCCATAACTATGGCCGCTTCAATCTATCGGTAGCAGATAGTTCTTTCGATACTTGGCTGGATGGTTACGAGAAAGGCATTCCGCACCGCAAAACTTCTATCTACAATGAAGGTGCATTGCTTGCTATGATGTTGGACTTATCGCTGCTTCGAGACACCAACAACCAGAAAGGAATTCTGACCGTAATGCGCTTGTTGTATGAGCGTTTTGGTAATTCTGAAACTGGCTACTCCGAGAAGGATTATCAAGATGCCGTTGAGGAGATTGGAGGTCGTTCTTACCAAGACTTCTTCCAGAACTACTATTACGGAACCAAGGATATTGAAGAAGAACTGACCGAGTTGCTTTCTTACGTTGGACTGGAGATCAGGAACATCCGCTCGCGACTGTATTTCGAGAACCGTTTCGGGTTCAAGGTGGAGTACATCAAAGGTCGTTCGGCTCGCATTACAGATATTGCGCCAGGTTCCATAGCTGACAAAGCGCATATGAAATTGGGAGATGAGATCGTTTCCATCAATGGTATTCGAATTGAAGGGAATCTGAAAGAGTGGTGCAAGTACTTCCAAGAAGAGAAAATTACGCTGACTATTAATGGAGAAGACGACACCCACAAGGTTAAACTCACTCCTACGGACGAGCGTTACTACCGTACGCGTTGGCCTCAGAAAATGAAGGAAGCAACGGAAGATCAGCGGAACAATTACCGTGTTTGGACGAAGAGGGGATTTTAATCAATGAGAGCGATATGCGAATGAGCCAATTAGAAAATACATTCGCATATTACTCGTATTCGCAAATTGCCTTATTTGTAAGCGACTACGCTTATCTCCACGTTGACACCTTTTGGTAATCCCGCCACTTGAACTGCCTCGCGTGCTGGTGGATGCTCTCCAAAGAACTCAGCGTAAATCGCGTTTACTTGCCCGTAGTAGGCCATGTCAGAAAGATAGATGGTGGTTTTGATGACGTTTGAAAAGTCCATTTCAACAGCTTCCAGAACGGCTTGAAGGTTTTGCATCACACGACCCGTCTCGTGTTCAATATTTTGCATTTCCAATTCGCCTGTTGTGGGATTCAATGCAATTTGTCCTGAGGTATAGAGAAGCCCGTTGACAAGAATGGCTTGGCTGTATGGGCCAATTGCAGCTGGTGCTTTATCGGTGTGGACTGTGGTTTTCATGTTGATTGATTTGTTGCGAAGATAGACCCTGAAACGAGTTCAGGGTAATGTTATGCTGAACTTGTTTCAGCATCTATGATTTGCAGTTAGCTTTGCCTTCCGATGAAGATTCTAATCCTCGATAACTACGATTCGTTCACGTTCAATCTGGTGCATTACGTGGAGCAGTTCTGCGATGATGTAACCGTCAAGCGTAATGATGAAATCACGCTGGATGAAGTAGAAGCATTTGATGCTGTTGTTCTTTCCCCAGGACCAGGATTACCAAAACACGCTGGGATTATGCCAGATTTGATCAAACGATACGCACCAACCAAAAAGATTCTTGGAGTTTGCCTCGGTCATCAAGCCATTGGCGAAGCTTTCGGAGCGAATTTAAAGAACCTGAATCAGGTGCATCATGGAGTTGCCATTCCTATCAATGTGATTGAAAAGAAGGAACCGTTGTTCGCTAATCTCCCTGAGAGAATGGATACAGGTCGTTACCACTCTTGGGTTATTGATAAGGAAACCGTTCCTTCAGAATTGATCATTACCGCAACCGATGATGCAGGCGAATTGATGGCCATACTTCACAAGGAATTTGATGTCTGCGGAGTCCAATTCCACCCTGAAAGTCTACTTACGCCAGAAGGGCTGAAAGTCATTGAGAATTGGGTTCGCAGTTAATTACATTTGAGTATGCCAAAACTGTTTGAAGATTTCAAAGTGCCAAGTTTGGATGAGTGGAAAAAACTCACTGAAAAGGAACTGAAAGGAAAGGGTATTTTCGATCTGCCATTGTGGTTGGAAAGTGATGGTTTCGATGCCAAACCAGCGTATTTCAGAGAAGAGACAGAGAAGCTGCCAATGTACGGCCAGACCATTCGTCCGCTGCGATTCGATCAACAGAATAATGATTGGTTGATCTGTGCCGATGTTCGTGTAGAGGATGTGCAAGACGCCAATTCGGAAATCCTGCACAAGCTTTCTTTGGGCGCATCAGCCATAACCATTGATCTGAACGGCCACGATTTTGCGCGTGATGAGTTTGATGCCTTGTTCGATGGTGTGATTGTAGACGCAATTGCAGTTTCATTTACCAACGCGTATAACCCGCTTCGTTTTCAGGCAGATTATTTTGCTTGGACGGAGAAGAACGGTTACTCGGCAGAAAACCTGATGGGAGGTTTCTGGTTCGAACAGATGAACGCTGACCTCGCCACCGCCATTATCAACGATAATAGCCGACACGCTTTCGGTGCTGTTGGTCTGGATTGCCAGCAGTTCTACATGAAAGGCGCAAACATCTCACAGCAGCTTGGAGC
>CAYWET010000092.1:0-6816 GCA_964457245.1 uncultured Chryseobacterium sp.
TTTCGCGGATGAGGTCGAATTTGAGAACGACCTTAACAAGATCAACTACTTCCCAGAACATCTTCAGCGTGCTCAGGACATCATTGTTGGAGACAGCAACCGTGAAAGTCTTTTCGTGCTTTCTGCTGATGAGGAATTGGGAAAGGCGATTGAAAGAACCGCGTCATTGCGAGGAACGAAGCAATCTGTTTTGGGCGAAGAGATTGCTTCGGGTAAAATCCCTCGCAATGACGGTCAGGACACTTCAATTCGTTCAACCATTCTTACGGATGTTGTTTTTACTCCAAGTCAAATACAAGCAAGCGTTGAAACGTGGAATAAATACGTTTCTGAACTCGCAGAAAGCCTTAAAACCCAACTGTCAGAAACAGGAACTGAACTCGGTTTCCAGTCGCAATTCTTGACGGTTTATGACAACATCTTCAAAACCTACGAAGTCGCAGATGAGCAATTCTACCTCGATTTCCTACTGAACGACCCGATCTACAGCGAGTTCATTTTCAAAGGTGATGATGGCTACAACGTGGTTTCCACGGTCAATCTTCCGAAAGCCAAACGAGCGGAATTCACACAGAAAACCGAGCAACTGAAAGGTCTGGAAACGGTTGCCCGAAGTTCGCTTGCGCAGAACTTAGTCGATACGGTCAGCGAAGACCTCAACCTCATGTTGCTCATCACATCGGGGCTGGTTTTCGTAGTGCTGCTCCTCACTTACGGTCGCTTGGAATTGGCTCTCGTTACCTTCCTACCAATGGCAGTAAGCTGGGTTTGGATCTTGGGCATTTGCGGACTGTTCCACATCAAATTCAACATGGTCAATGTCGTGGTCACCACGTTCATTTTCGGCTTGGGCGATGACTACTCCATCTTCGTTTCAGACGGTATTCTGAGCCGCTACAAATACGGTATCGACAAGTTGCGTTCGTACCGCAGTTCCATTATCCTTTCGGCCATTACCACCATCATCGGAACGGGCGTGCTCATCGTCTCGCAGCATCCTGCGCTGCATTCCATCGCGGTGCTTTCGGTCACAGGAATGGTTTGCGTGGTCATCGCATCGCTCACGCTGCAACCGCTGCTTTACGACATCCTCATTGACAGTCGCAAAAAACGCGGTTTCTCCCCGCTCGAACTCCGCGATTTCTTCCGCGCAGCGTTGGCATTCGGCTGGTTCTTCATCGGCTGCATCATCCTCACGGTCATCCTTATCGCGCTACTTCCGCTGCCCATCAAATCGCAGAAAAAGAAGCATTGGATGCTGTCGCTGATCAGCTGGTTCATCTGGACGGATTACAAGACGATGTGGCACGTGAAGGAGCGTTGGATCGACAAAGACCCGCTCGATAAACCCGCCATTCTCATTGCCAACCACGCTTCGTTTGTGGATCTGATGGTCATGATCGGCAGTAGCAACAAACTCCTGCTCGTTACGAACGATTGGGTGTGGAATTCGCCCTTTTTCGGAGCGTTCATCCGTTACGCGGAATTCATCCACGCCAAGGACGAGACTTCGTGGGATATGGACAGCATCCGTAAGAAGATCGATGAGGGGTATTCCATTCTCATTTTCCCCGAGGGAACGCGCAGCAAGGACGGCCGCATCGGGCGTTTCAAGAAAGGGGCGTTCTACTTGGCCGAGCAGATGCAGTTGAACATCCAGCCCGTTATTCTGCATGGCATTCATCACGCGCTGAGAAAAGGCGACTTCTCCGTTCAGAAGAGTGTGATGACAATGAAATATCTGCCGCGCATTACTGCGGATGATGCGAGTTTCGGAACGGGTTACCGCGAACGCACCAAGGCTATTTCAAAGCATTTTAAAGCAGAGTTTGAGCAGGTGCGCCAAGAGGTGGAAACGGCTGATTTCTTTGCAGATAAGGTGCAACGGCTGTACACGTACAAAGGCCCTGTGCTGGAATGGTATGTGCGCATCAAAATGATGCTGGAGAAGAATTTTGAGGAGATCGTTTCGCGTGTGCCGCGAGAAGGGAAAGTCTATGATCTGGGTTGCGGTTACGGTTACCTTTCACACCTGCTTGCCATGCAATCATTCGATAGGCAGGTGATCGGGTTGGATTACGATGAGGAGAAAATCCAAGTGACGGCCAACACGCATTATAGCGGTGGCAACATTTCATTTGCGCAGGCTGACTTGACACAGTTCAATCCTGAAGCAGCCGACTGTTTCATCATCAAAGATGTGCTGCATTATTTCCCTGCGGCCAAGCAGGAAGCGCTACTGCAACGTTGTGGCGAGAAGCTGAACGAGGGAGGTGTCATCATTATTCGCGATGGTATTGAGGACGAGCAGCAGAAACATGGCGTGACCAAAATGACGGAGGTTTTCAGCACCAAACTCTTCGGTTTCAACAAGACCGAACACGAACTGGAATTCCTACCCGAAGCGCGCATTCTCTCTTTTGCCGAGCAGTTCAACCTGAGCGTAGAACGCTTAGAGAACACCGCAAGCTCGAACGTTACTTTCGTTTTGAGGAAGTGATTTAACCAATCAAATCTTTAGATGTATTTGACAAACTCTTTGTAATTACTGTTCTGGGACAACCTAGAAAGTCCTCCAGCACGAAATCCGATAATTAAGTCAAGTAGGTTGTTGACATGGATGTTTTTGGTCTTTGACTTGAAGTATTTAGCCAAATTACGCATCCTTGCATCAGGAAGCCCTCTATTCAAATCGGAGACGAACTCGTGATCTTTAAAAGCTAAGAGAAACTCCTTCACATCTTCTAACGAAAACGCTTCTATAAAATCCTTGTAATACTTTACTGCCTCTTCATCCACTCCCTGACGGTATCCTTTTCCATTTCCCACATAACAGATGATAATAACCTTTACAAATAGTTTTCTAACGCTGTTAGGAACGCCACCTTCTGGAATAGACTTGGCAATAGACCTAGCGTGATAGTGTTCATTATAGAAGTTCCCGTATTCAAAATGAACTGTTTTCAAATTCTGTAGCTTATCAAGCAACTCTGCTGCCAAACTATCCTCATCCTTGTAACTAAGTCCATCAACAGTTTCAAGAAATTTTTGAACCAGGTCCTTTCTCGTAACATCACCATTGCCTCTAAAAACACCAAACTTGGATCCTATTCTAAACTTTGTTTCATCTTGAGTTGCACCCCAAATATGAGGCATTAACCTATCGATATTCTTTCTTACAAAAGCATCGGTTCTATCATCGGTATACACCCCAAAAATTGACAGGACAAAGTCGTCAATTCGTTCTTGAGGCTGCTTCAACAACTCCAGACCTATATGCTCAAAATCTTCTTTAGGAATTTCCTGTTTTCTCAGATTTTCGAATAATGTCTTTATGCTTATGACCGAGTGGTCTGGCTCGGCTATGATGGCATACTTCAAGCAGCTTTCCAAAAGTGAAAGCATTTCCAATCCTGAAAGCGAGTTATCGTTCGGATGAGCCGCACTTGCATGATTTCTCAAATAATTGACTGTTTCAAGTCTCTTGTGATTGATATCGTTAATGAAACCTATTCTTCGACATATTTCCAACAAGTCATGATCTCCGATTATTTCTAAATCATCAGGAGATGAAATGTTTTTATACCGACCATTTATGCTTCGAGCAACAAGCAGGAAATACTCAAAATCAAATTTTGAAACGAGTTTTTGTAGAGCCTTGATTGTTTCATCCCATAGGAAGTTGAGAGCCCCATCAAACAATCCTACAGAAACTGCTACCGTAAACTTTGACAGATATTCTGACTTGCTGCGCTCCTCCATTGGGAGTATTTCAATACAACTTTCCAACGCGTAAATCACTTTTCTCCGTTCTTCAACAGGCGACAAAATGTTCTCTGTTGGTAATCCTACATGTTCAAGCAGGTTTGACAAAGGCTGGTTAAAGGCTGCTATTGATGTTTCTATTTTTTCAGGACTGTTCTGACCAGGAATAAGGACGATTGCTTCTTCTGTTTTTTCTTCTGTAGACATATCTTTTTGGGGTCTTTTTTATTACTCCAGCTACGCTGGGTATCAAAGACGAATTGGGATTGATATGGATGCCTATAAACATCATATTTTCCTCCTCCGTAAAACACCGTAATCCAATTAACCGCGCGTTTCCGACCTTCGCAGCGAATGACGGAGAAGGTATACGATTTCGTGATCATCGGTAGTGGGCTTGGCGGCCTGCAATGCGCGTACATTTTAGCCGACCACGGTTTTTCCGTCTGCGTGCTGGAAAAGAACCAGCAATTGGGCGGTTCGTTACAGGTTTTTAGCAGAGACAAAACGGTTTTTGATACGGGCGTGCATTACTTGCCTGCGCTGGATGAAGGCCAACCACTTCACTCCTATTTCAAATATTTCGGTCTGACCGATAGCGTGAAATGGAAGAAGATGGAAAACCATTTCGATCAGATCAGCTTCGATGATGGTTCGAAATTCCATCACGCCAGTTCTTGGGAAGCCTTCGAAAATGAATTGATCCAGGAATTTCCCGAAGAAGAAAAAGCCATTCGTCTTTACAGTCGCACCATTCAGGAAACCGTGACCACATTCCCGTTGGATCAACTTGAATTCTCAGAACAGAATCATACGGACATCGGCCTATTGGGTTTGGGCGCCAAAGAGTTGATCGATGGACTTACCCTCAATCCGAAATTGCGCGCGGTACTTGCTGG
The DNA here is from genome assembly GCA_964457245.1 of uncultured Chryseobacterium sp. Taxonomy (GTDB): domain Bacteria; phylum Bacteroidota; class Bacteroidia; order UBA10329; family UBA10329; genus UBA10329. The sequence continues at coordinate 4,665 of CAYWET010000092.1, forward strand.
CTCAAACCTTCTTTACGCTGGTTCCGCAGATAAGTGTCCATTGTACATTCATGCGTTAGTCACACACGGATATGTACTGAGCGCCTACCGATGCGTTGATGGCGGTTCGCAATTGGCGAAGGAACTTTCCAAACGCATCCGCGAAAAAGGCGGAGAACTCCTCCGCAGGAAAAAAGTCGTTGGTTTCGAATTGGAAGACGGTCGACTGACAGCCGCCAAAACCGAGGACGGAGAAACGTATCGCGGCAAGAATTTCATCTCCAACATTCAACCGAAAGTGCTGTTGCAGATGATCGGTAAGGAGCATTTCAAACCGTCATTTTACAATCGGTTTCAACGCGCGTCACACACGCTTTCCAGCTTTTCGGTGCATATCGTCTGCAAGCCGCGGTCGTTCCCGTATCTGAATTACAATGTTTATCATCATACTTCCGACAACGTTTGGGCCAAGCCCGATTACACGGAAGATGAATGGCCTTTGCAGTACTTGCTTTGTACGCCCGCTACTTCCAAATCGGAAGAATGGGCAGACGGCATTTCCATCATGACCTACATGCGGTTTGATGAAGTGAAACAATGGGCGAATTCGCACAATACGATTGTTTCTCCAGACGAACGTCCAACCGATTATGAAGCATGGAAACACCAAAAGACAGAACAGCTACTGAATGCGGTGAAAAAGCGGTTTCCTGAGATCAGAAACTGTATTCAAAGCGTATATGCTTCTACTCCACTCACGTTTCGCGATTACATCGGTAATGATGACGGCAACATGTACGGAACCGAGAAGGATTTTCGGAGAGGCGCGGCCAACTTCATTGCACCGCAAACAAAAATCCCCAACCTTTGGCTTACCGGACAATACTTGAACTTGCATGGTATTTTTGGTGTAACGATCAGTTCGATTATTACTTGCAGCCAGTTTTTGGACAAGAAAGAGTTACTTGAAAGAATAAAACGTACCGAATGAAGAATGTGGATGTTTTGGTAATTGGGGCTGGCCCTTCAGGAACCGTTGCCGCCTCGTACCTCGCCAATCAAGGATACAAAGTCATGATTGTTGAACGCGCTGCGTTTCCACGATTCGTTATTGGCGAGAGTCTACTTCCCATTTCCATGGAACATTACGAGGAAACAGGTCTTCTACCAGCCTTGGAAGAGAAGCAATTTGAGATAAAGGAAGGTGCACTTTTCATAGAGGATGAGACTGAATTCCGCATTTCGTTCGATGATAATTTCACGCCAGGCTGGACCTACGCATGGCAAGCTCCGCGTGCAGATTTCGACAAGACTTTGGCCGATGAAACGGAGAAGAAGGGTGTTGAGATCAACTACAAAAGCACGCTAAAGAGTATTGATTTCAGTTATCCTGAAGTGGTAAAATTCCGCATGGAATTGTTGGACACTTACGAAGATGCCACGGCCAAATTTGTGATTGATAGTAGCGGTTATGGAGGTGTACTTGCTAAGATGCTGGAAATCCCGACCCATGTTTCGCCAACCAGCAATATGGCTACTTACACGCATTTCAGGGATGATACGCGCGAGACGTTTGAAAACCCGATGCAGATATCATTCGATATTCTCGAAACAGACCTTTGGTTGTGGGTTATTCCATTTAATAATGGTATTACTTCGCTTGGTTTTGTGGGCAACAAGAAATATTTCGATGAGTTCACGCAGGAAAATGCCGATGTGAACATTGCGTTCAATAAAATGTTTAAACGTTCGAAGAAATTCGCAGAGCGTTTCAAGGATAAGACCTACATGTTCGAACCGAAAGTACATAGCGATTATACCAGGCAATCTGACCGATTCTATGGTGACCGCTACGTGCTGACGGGCAACACCACTGAGTTCCTTGATCCTGTTTTCTCATCGGGTGTGGCGTTCGCAACGCAATCTGGAATTACAGCCGCCAAATTGGTTGACCGCCAGTTGAAAGGCGAAGATGTTGATTGGCAGAAAGATTATGTCGAATTCCTCGAATACGGAATTGACGTTTTCCGAACGTATGTAAAGGAATGGTACACAGGCGATCTACAGAAGATCTTCTTCCATGTGAACATCAATCCGCTGATGAAAAAGCAGCTTACATCCGTGCTGGCGGGTTACGTTTGGGACAAGACCAATCCGTTCGTGCGCAAGCACA
>CAYWET010000093.1:0-6528 GCA_964457245.1 uncultured Chryseobacterium sp.
CCAACAAACGTTCGACAATCGACCATAACCCTGAGGAGAAATTCAGGTAATTGATTTAAATCAATTTTCGAATAATATTTCGATATTGAGAAACGTTTGTAATGCACGCATTGCATCCTCAAATCTTGACTCCCTGTAAATGAGAACCATCTTCCTCTCCACCCTTTCTTTAGTGCTATTTACTGCAGCAGCTGTTGCACAAAGTGATTTCGAAACGGGTTTGAGATGGTACAGTCAGCGAACTTCTGGCGCAACAGGACTCAAAGCCAGATCGGAACACATCGATAAGGCAATTCCCGCTTTCGCGAAAGCAATGGAAAACCAGCGTCAAGAACTGGACGCTGGAATTTTCCTCATGCGCAGCTACATTTTCAAAGCGCGTTTTGTAGAGGAAGGAAATTCAGACAAGAGAAAGACGTTTCAGCTTGCCAAGGAAATCGGTGACGAGTTGGTTCCGAAATATCCATTGAGCAAAGAATTGCGCTTTGAATACTTAAGCGCACTTGGGCAATGGGGCGAAGTGATGGGTGTTTTCCGCGCAGCGAAAGAAGGCGTAGTAGATAAGGTCAAAACTCAAATGGAAGCATTGATCAAACTCGACCCTGAGTTCAGAAAAGGTGTTCCTGAACGAGCTTTGGCGGTTTTGAATCTGCGCGTTCCGAAGATTCCGTTCATTCTCAGTTGGCCAGATAAGAAGAAGTCACTGGTTATGACCGCCAAGGTGGTTGACAAGTATCCAAACGACATAGGCAACAACTTCTACCATGCTGAAGCTCTGGTTGAAAACGGCAAGGAAGAAGAAGCCAAAAGCTACTTGGTGCGTGCGCTTTCCATGCAGCCTGAGCAGGAATATCTGCTTGAAGACCGTTCGTTGCATCTTCAGGCCAAGAAGATGTTGGAGCGATTGAAAAAGGGTCACTAACCACACTTCTCTACTCTATTTTCCGCAAATAATGGTGGTTATCTTGCCGTCATGAAAACCGATCTGAAAGAAATTGAGGAAACGCTACGCGGGATTTTGAAATCGCATGTTCCAACGCTACGAGTGCGGAAGGATGAACCGAATGTACTGGAGCTTTGCGGCAAGAAGGAGGTGATGCAAGGCAAGCAGAAAGTAGATGGCTATTATTTCGGTAGTGTGGTGCCAAAACCGAAGGATATCAGACTTTATTATTTTCCGATCTATACGCACGTAGAAGAATTTTCACCTTCTGACGACCTGAAGAAGTGCCTGAAAGGAAAAAGCTGTTTTCACATCAAAAAGCTTTCTCCAGAGTTGGAAACCGAGATTACCGAAATGGTGAAAACTGGGGTTGAATTGTATGAAAAGGATGAGTTGATCTAGAACTCTAAATCCGAAATTCTAAATATTCAAATTCGAAACGTTTCGAATTTTCTCGTTTAGTACTTCGTGCTTTTTCTGTGTACTCGTCACTAAATTTGCAGCATGAAGAATTGGGTCATTTTCATTGCGGTTTTAGGCGCTATCACGGTTATTCTTGGTGCTATCGGAGCACACACATTAAGGAACACACTTTCGGAAGTTCAACTGAACAGTTTTGCTACTGGAGTTAGATATCAGTATTACCACCTTTTCGCAATGCTTTTTGCGGTTTTATTGAGCAAACAGTTTAATGTAAATCTGAAAGTTTCGCTTTGGCTTTTCGCCATTGGAACACTCTTTTTTTCAGGTTCTATCTTTCTGCTTTCCACGATTCCTGTTCACGGAATGGAAGGTGTAAAAACACTTGGCCCCGTTACCCCAATTGGTGGACTGATTCTGGTTGCTGGCTGGTTGAGTGTAGCTGTTCAGTTCTTCCGAAAGAAGTAATCTCTAACCGTCACCCTGAACTTGTTTCAGGGTCTGAATAGATGCTGAAACAAGTTCAGCATGACGCAATCTTCATAAGAGCTTTACGGAGCGAGCTTATTCTTCAACGCTTTAGCAATCGGGGTTGGGATTTTATCCAGCGAGTTAAGCAGATAAGGCAAAGCCTTCAACTTGAATCCTTCGTACTCACTTGGAACAACAGCGTCAATCAAATGCGGGCCTGGTTCTCTGAATGCATTCTCCAAAGCTCGGTTAAATTCCTCAGCAGTCCTAACACGCTCGGCAGGCATTCCCATTCCCTTTGCGATTGAAACGAAGTCAATTGGTGGTTGCGAAATATCTAGTTGCGCTTTGGCTTTCGGACCAGCCTTCTCAGCTCCTACTCGCTCCAATTCGATATTGAGAATGGCGTACGAACCGTTGTTCATCACCACTGTGGTCACATCAAGATTTTCCGCAACAATGGTCCACAACGATTGAATGGTGTACATTGAAGAACCGTCTCCAACCAATGCCAATACAGGTCGGTTTCTACCAGCAATGGCAGCACCAACGGCTACTGGCAAACCTTGACCAATTGCCCCACCAGTGAGCGTAAGCAAATCGTGTTTCGGTGCGCCTGCCGTATTGCTAGGAATTTTCAAACCGGATGTCTGAGCTTCGTCCGAAATAATGGCATGTTCTGGAAGCAACGCCCCAACCGCTTGCGCAATTTTCTCAGCATTCAATTTACCTGAAGCCAGTTTCGGACGCTTGGATTCTTGAAGTTTCGGAGCGGTGTTATCTGCACCGACCGCTTTGACCAATGCTTCGAGACTGCCCAACGCATCCTGCTCCAATTCCACCAAATTGTGTAGTTCACAATCATCTGGAACGAGGTAACTCTCTTTGCCTGGATAAGCGAAAAATGAAACTGGGGCTTTGGCATCGATGAGAATCAAATGATCATAACCACCCAATTGCACCGAAGCCATTTCGGCCAAATAAGCAATACGTTCCACATTCGGTAATCCTGCACCGCGCTGTAAACGAGTGGGAAACACTTCTGTAAACAGCTTTGCACCCGTGGTTTCCGAAATCTTGGAAGCCATCATCAGACCTTCTTCTAGAATTACCCTTCTGCCAAGTAAAATGGCAACTTTCTTTCCTGACTTTTTGAGGACTTCAGCGATCTTGTTAACGATTTCGTCCGATGCTTTTTCAGGAGCTGGCTGAGAGAAATCGCTGACCGCTTGTCCGCCTTCTCCCCAAGAAACATCAGCTGGTAAAATCAGCGTTGAAATTTGATTTGGTTCGCTTGTAGCCACTTTAATCGCTTCGGCTGTATCTGCACCAATTTCGCTGGTCTCCTGCGAAGTCTTAACCCACTCCGAACAATTCTTAGCCACCGTTTCAATATCTGACTGAAGCTGTGCATCATATTGCACGTGATATTTAGCGTGATCTCCAACAATATTGACCATCGGCACGCGCGCCTTACGCGCATTGTGAAGGTTGGCCAAACCGTTGCCCAATCCGCAACCCAAATGAAGCAAGGTGGCCGCAGGCTTTCCAGCGATTCTAGCGTAACCATCTGCTGCGCCAGTCGCCACACCTTCAAACAAGGTCAAAACCGCTTTCATATCCGATTTATCCAAAGCTGCAACGAAGTGCATCTCGGAGGTTCCAGGGTTTGTAAAGCAGGTATCGATTCCTGCATTCATCAGCGTGTCAAGCAGCGCTTTTGCGCCATTCGTTTTGTCCTTGCTCATAGGGGTTTTCGATTTAAATGCGAGTACGATTTTAATCAAAATCCCCCGACCAGAAAACTCCGTTAACTCCATTTTCTGCCATCCCCTTATCCCGTCCTTGTTCTAAAAGGAGGTGCCGAGGAACAGCCTGTGCTGAGCCTGTCGAAGTAAGGCGGAGGATTGTTTTACATTCGCACATTCGCTAATCAGCACATTATTAAATTGAATATGGACAACTACACGACATACACCGAACTGCTTTCTGAAATCGCTGACATCTCCCACGCAACGGCTCTGTTGCATTGGGATCTGGAAACGTACATGCCGAAGAAAGGCCATGCACGAAGAGCGCAGCAGATCGGTACGCTTTCGAAATTGGCGCATCAGAAGATCACCAATCCAGAGTTGAAGAAGTTGGTGGATAGTTTGATGGCGAATCTTCCGTCTAATGCCAAGCAAGCTTCAAATATCAAGCACACAGCGCGCGACCTGAAACGGAAAACCCTGTTTGATGACAAGTTTGTGGAAGAAATGAGCCGTGCTACCAGCGAGGCGTTTTTCCATTGGCAGAAAGCGAAGGAGGAAAATGATTTCGGGCTGTACGCTCCGTACTTGCAAAAGGTAATTGACCTAAAGCGAAAGGAGGCGGAGATTGTGGGCTATGAAAGCCATCCATACGATGCGCTTTGCGATGAGTATGAGCCCGATTGCACCGTGAAAGAGATCGATGGAATCTTTGAAGGTGTAAAACGTGATCTTAAGCCTTTGATAGATGCTATCCAAAGCAAGCCGCAGGTCAATGACAGCTTCATGGATCAATACTTTAACCATGACAAACAATGGGATTTTGGAATTGAGATTCTGAAGGACATGGGGTACGATTTTGATGGCGGTCGTCAGGATCTTTCAAGTCACCCGTTCACTATCAATTTTGCAGCAACCGATGTGCGTGTTACAACCCGTGTTTCGGAAGAAACCTTCAACGAAATGCTGTGGAGCTGTATTCACGAAGGTGGACATGCCTTGTATGAACAAGGTTTGCCAGATTGTGAATACGGACTGCCAAGCGGAGAAGCGGTTTCTCTAGGAATCCATGAGAGTCAGAGCCGTTTGTGGGAGAATAACGTGGGACGTTCGTTTGAATTCTGGGAATGGAAATTCGCGCGTTTGAAGGAGGTGTTTCCGACACAGTTCGATGGTGTTTCTGCCATGGATTTCTTCAAAGCGATGAATAAAGTCCAGCCAAGTTTGATTCGTGTGAATGCCGATGAACTAACGTACCACTTCCACATTCTAATCCGATATGAGTTGGAAAAAGCCATCATGGAAGAAAAACTCAATGCAGCCGATCTTCCAACTGCTTGGAACGCCAAATACAAGGAGTACTTAGGAGTTGATATTCCGAACGATAGTCAGGGTGTGTTGCAAGACATCCATTGGAGTCACGGAAGCATCGGATATTTCCCGACCTATTCTATTGGGAGTTTCTATGCAGCGCAATTCCATGCAGCTGCCGAAAAGGAAATCGGTTCGTTGAATCCAAATGATGCGGAAACGTACTTGAAAAACCTTTTGGGCTGGCTTCGTGAGAACATCCATCAATACGGAAAACAATTCAGCTCCAAAGAGTTGGCTGAGCGCATTACAGGCGAGCCACTGAACTCGAAATACTTTATGGATTACGCGCAGAAAAAATATGGAGTGATTTACGGGATTTAGGTCACAGACTGAAGTCAAGCAGAATTTTATTTTCGCGACTTCAAAACCCAATTTCATGAAGCAACTCCTTTTTCTTTTAACCGCGCTGATTGTTTCCATCCAATCGAACGCGGCTAAAATTTCTTTGGAAGAACTTTCTCTTGAACTCCAAAAAGTGGAGAGCGGAAAATTGGGAGTTGTTGTCTGGGATCAGCGACCTCAGATTGTGGATGGAAGACAGCGCACTTCGTTACTGGGCTACACCCGTTCTGTAACAGGAATTGCCTATCCGGTAAGGGAAAAAAGTGACGAAGCCTTGGCATCTATACTCGGTAGGAAGATTGCTGAAGCGCATGACAAAAACGGAACAGAAACCACCATCATCAAGACCACTGAAAAGGAAAACTGGTCTCAGATTCTAGGAAGGTTCAAACAAGCAGGTTGTTCTCATTTTCTTGTGGTTAAAATGGCGAAGCTGCAATTCGATGGCATCATGAAATTCTCTTACATGGCAGAATTGGACATCGAAGTTTATGATGGATCAGGGAATTTGCTCAAGAGTGTGCATGTTTCGGATGAACGGGAGATGGGTGGCAATGGCGGCATGAAAAAGAAGTTCCCTGAACACCTGAAACAGATTATTCAAGATGCATTGAATCAATCGGAAATTATTGAGAGCCTCGGTTCAAAGCAGGAATCCTCCAAATCAACCTCATCAAATGCATCAGATATCATCATCACTAAAAAAGGAGATGAAATTGAGGCAAAAGTGGAAGAAATCACTTCCGAAACAATAAAATACAGAAAGGCAACCCAACCAGATGGGCCAATTAGAAATGTTCCAATTGCGGAAGTCTTCATGGTAAAATATGCAGACGGAACCAAAGAACTATTCGATTAACGCTTAGTAATCTGTGGAAAACTGACAGTTGTCAGACACAAAAAGACACGTCTACCTAATAGGAAGGGTTACCTTTGCACTTTCTTGACACTAACCAAATTTTAGCAAATGGATGAATACGGATTGAGAGCAGAAGGAGCAAGCGTTGCAGACCTTGGCTTGAAAAACGTAGCAGCGGCTTATTGGAATCTGACCCCGGCCGAGCTTGTAGAAGAAACTTTAGTGAACGGACAGGGCGCGCTGACCGATAACGGAGCGTTGGCTGTTGACACGGGAGAATTCACTGGCCGATCGCCAAAAGACCGCTTTGTGGTGTGCGATGACAAGACCGAAGATTCGGTTTGGTGGGGCGATATCAACATCAAATT
>CAYWET010000094.1:0-6334 GCA_964457245.1 uncultured Chryseobacterium sp.
CGTTACCGTATCTCGAAAACTCAGTAGTTTCAAAACGCAATACTTTTAGGCGCACCGTTGAAATCAAACCTATGAAACCTTTCCTACTCCTGCTTGCTATGGTTGGTTTTACCCTCAATGTTTTTGCAAATGAAACCGACACTTGCGAAACCTACACCAAACAGTCCATTAAGCAGTATTATGAAAATTGTTTGGCTGAGGTTAAATATGGAAACCCTGGTACCACGTACGTTCATCATTTTTTCAAGGTGCCAGACAAGGAGAAGATGAAAACCGTTGTTGAGTGGGTTGAGAAGAAAGGGTATGGAACTAAAAGTTCTGAAGGAATGATTCTTTTTGAGAAGCCATTTGAAAACCCTGAATTTGAAGCATTCTTTTCTGAACAAATGGCAATTTGGGAAATGAGACAACGGCTTGACATTGCGACCTGTTATGGTAGTGGGCGAGGTGTAGGGGCTAGCTCTTTCCTCCTCGATAATTAGTTCTGCTAGCAGCTTAACGGAGTCGTTAGGGTAAGTTAGAAAGTAGTTTTATTGGTGTTAGATTTGTGGAATGGACATTATTTCACTTAACCGTGCAAGGGTAATTGTGCTGAGCTTACTGGCAGTTATTCCGCTATGTATCATGGCGCAATCTCCTCAACAATTCAATTATCAGGGCGTGGCCAGAGACAACAATGGAGACGTGTTGAGCAACCAAAGCATTGGGCTACAATTGGACGTTCGGCAAGCCTCGGCCAACGGTACCATCGTTTTTACAGAAACACATGCTACAACAACCAATGCATTCGGGCTTTTCAATATCTCAGTTGGTGGCGGAACTCCGCAGCTCAATACGCTATCAGCCATTGATTGGTCTAACGGCCCGTACTTTTTGGAAGTAAGCTTGGATGCAACTGGTGGCACCAATTACCAGAGCATGGGAGTGTCGCAATTGTTGTCGGTTCCCTACGCACTGTATGCAGAAAATGTGAACCCTTCTAATCTGACTGCAACAATACAGGCCGGTAGCCAAACCAGCGAGATCATTGTGGTTTACACATCGACCAACGCTTATGGTTTTGCTCAGTTTACTTCTACAGGTAGTGGCGACTGGACATCTCAGACGCTCAGCGGAACACCGATAGGGGCAATTGCCTCTGGAAGCAATATCGTTATCTACACTTCAACCAACGCCTATGCGTTTTCGCAGTTCACATCCACAGGCAATGGAGATTGGACCTCTCAGAGCCTCAGTGGTACGCCCTTAGGGGCAATTGCCTCTGGAAACACCATTGTGGTCTACACCTCCAGCAATGCCTACGGTTATTCTCAATTTACCACTACTGGAGCTGGCGATTGGACGTCACAGTCCTTGTCAGGAACTCCAGAGGGCGCAGTCGCTTCGGCAGAGAATATCGTGGTTTACACGCCATCCAATGCTTACGGCTTTTCGCAATTCACGTCTTCTGGTGGGGGCGATTGGACATCACAATCCCTCTCTGGAACCACTTTAGGCGCTGTAGGCTCGGGCAAGAACATCGTTGTATATACCACGTCAAACGCCTATGCTTTTTCGCAATTTATAAACACAGGTGGAGGTGATTGGACGTCACAGTCACTTTCTGGAACTCCGATCAACGCCATTACCCGTTAAGTTAGAGTTGCAAAATGCGGATATGAGTTGATCACGTTGCTTCGGAGTACCAAGACAAAAAGAAGGTATGGCAAACTACATTGATGGATTTGTGTTTCCGATTCCCAAAAGACACCTCAACGAGTATAGAGACATTGCCGAAAAGGTGGCTGAAATTTGGAAGGAGTATGGTGCCATTGCCTATATGGAATGGGTAGCAGACGATTTGACCTTAGAAGGTACAAGGTCTTTTGTTGAGGCTGCGGATGCCCAAGAAGATGAGGTAGTTGTATTCGGTTGGGTTGTGTTTCCTTCAAAGGAGGTTCGTGATCTGGCTAACAAGCGGGTTCCTGAAGACCCAAGAATGACTGCTTTGGTAGCGCCATTAATGGATTCCGAAAGATTGATATTCGATGCCAGCAGAATGGTCTATGGAGGATTTAAACCGTTGACCCAGTCCAAGTAGATTGTAGATGAACTTTTTTGGAGAAATAGATGCGGTGATTCTTTATGAATACCGCGTTGATTATCCCAAGAAATACAATGAGGAAGTAAGCTTGCTTGAAAACGTTCTTCCGAACCTGAAATGCAGATTTCATCATATCGGCAGTACCGCTATCCCGAATATACTATCGAAGCCGATAATCGATATTGCTGTTGAGATTGACCGTTTTCCGTTGCAGCCGCATGAAATTGCGGCATTGGAAAATCTGGGTTACCGATACTGGAATTCAAACTCAGTGGAGAACCACCAGTTTTTCTTAAAGAACCTACCGAGGACACACCATCTGCATGTTTATCCTTTTGGTGCAGAAAAACTAGCAAGGGAGTTGCGGTTCCGCGACCGATTGTTGCAAGATGAAAACTTGAAAAGCCAATATGAAGACCTGAAGAAAAACTTGGCCAAAGCGTATCGTTTGGAAAGAGATAAATACACAGATATGAAAAGTGGGTTCATCAACTCTGTGCTTCAAATGGATGATGCAGAGCAAATTTGATTTCGAGTTCGGTGTAGCTTCAGAATTTCCAATTCACACATCTGCCATCTTCATTAACTTCACCGCTCCATGAAGAACAAGGATGAAATAGTTAAGAACTGGTTGCCGCGTTATACTGGCGTTGCGGTGGAGGATTTTGGTAAGTACATTCTGCTGACCAACTTCCAGAATTATGTGGAGAAGTTTGCCGAAATGAACGGGGTGCAGGTAAATGGGAAAGGCAATTCCATGCCTTCGGCCACTTCGGGAGATATTACCATCATCAACTTCGGGATGGGTACAGCCAATGCGGCCACCATTATGGATCTTCTTACTGCCATTGAACCAAAGGCTTGTCTGTTCTTAGGCAAATGCGGAGGATTGAAAAAGAAAAATGCCATTGGAGACCTCATTCTGCCTATAGCGGCTATTAGGGGTGAAGGTACTTCGGATGACTACTTACCCCCGGCTGTTCCTGCACTCCCCGCATTCGGGTTGCAAAAGGCGGTTTCTACCACAATAAGAGACTTTGGTCAGGATTATTGGACGGGGACAGTCTATACCACCAACCGCAGGGTTTGGGAGCATGACGGACGGTTTAAAAAGAAGCTTCGAAAGATGCGTGCCATGGCCGTTGATATGGAAACGGCAACCTTGTTCATCACCGGTTTTACTAACGAAATTCCAACAGGTGCTTTATTGTTGGTTTCCGATCAGCCAATGGTTCCAGAGGGTGTGAAAACCGCAGAAAGCGATAAGAAAGTAACCAGCGGGTTTGTTGACCTGCATATCAAGATCGGGGTCAGCTCGTTGGAGCAGCTTATCAATAATGGTCTAACGGTCAAACACCTTCAGTTCTAATGCCGGTACGCAAGATTCTGGCAGACCTGAGAGCTGGCCACTACAAGCCCGTTTATTTCCTTCAAGGTGAGGAACCGTTTTACATCGACCGTATTTCAGATTACATCGCAGAACATGCGCTTACGGAAGATGAAAAGAGTTTCAATCAGACGGTGCTTTACGGGCTGGATACGGATATTTCCACCATTGTTTCTGAGGCCAAACGTTTCCCGATGATGGCGCAGCGGCAGGTGGTCATTATCAAGGAAGCGCAGCGTATCCGCAACTTGATTCCGAGTGGAGAAGACGCCAAGAGTGAATTGCTTTCCTACCTGGAAAACCCGCAGCCGACCACTGTGTTGGTGTTCTGCCATAAATACAAGAAGATCGATAGCCGAAAGAAGACCGGCAAGGGCATAAAAGCTGCCGTGGAGAAGCAGGGAGTTTTCTTTACGTCAGATAAGATCAAGGATTGGAACCTGAGCAGTTGGATATCGGAGCATGTTCAGGCTCTTGGTTATCATATCGATCCACGAACGGCAACCATTTTGGCCGAATATCTTGGTAACGACCTAGGTAAGATCGATAATGAACTGGGCAAGCTTTTCATTGACCTTGAAGCTGGTGGAACCATCACGCCAGATCTTATTGAGCGTAACATTGGTATCAGTAAAGATTACAACGTTTTTGAGTTGCAGAACGCCATCCTACACCGTGATGTGAACAAGGCCAATCGTATCATTGTCCATTTCGCGCACAACATAAAGGACCATCCTATACAGATGCTTGTTGCCACTTTGCATGGGTTCTTTTACAAGATCATGTTGTTGCAGTATTTGCAGAAGCGAAACCGTGCTAATGAGGCTGCGAGTGTGCTGCGGGTAAGTCCTTATTTCTTGAAGGATTACCAAATGGGAGCGCGCAACTTCACCGATAAGAAACTCAGGAGTATATTCAAGTATCTGCGCGAAGCGGATAACAAAAGCAAAGGCATTGAAAATGTTAGCACCGATGCTGGTGATCTGATGAAGGAACTGATGTTCAAAGTGCTGCACTGAGCTCTCGATACATCCCGATTTCATCGGGACACTCGAACTGACCCGTCACTTCGAGTGATCTTGAAGAATGAAAGATCGTATCGAGAAGTGCTTTCTACTACCTCAGCACCTGAAAATACCCGGTGTAAATGTGGTCTTCCTCGTAGATGTCTAGGATGTAAAACTCATAAACATAAGTTCCAGCTTCAACTTGCTTACCAAGGTAAGTGCCATCCCAACCAAACTCCTTAGTGTTTGATTCGAACAGAAGTTCTCCCCAACGGTCGGAGATCTTCATGTTGTAGGTTTGAATGGCCTCACCTGTTCCGTAAAATGTTTCGTTACGGCCGTCTTCGTTAGGAGTAAATGCAGATGGTACATAGAAAGTAAAAATCGGTTCCACCGTAATCTTTCCGAAGTCTGTATCCTCACAATCACCGTTCACCACCGTAAGGACAAGGTTGTAAACTCCAGGATCACCATAGGTATGATTCGGAATTGAACTGGTTGATGTGGTTCCATCTCCAAGGTTCCAATACCATTCCAATGCATGCTGAGATAATTGGTCAACCTCTAGTTCAGCATCCAACAGAGAAACGGTCTTCTTCAATACCTCAAATTGGGCTACCGGAGTGATGTTGGCCCGAACGGCATTCTGCACGGTTATTTCGGTACTACATCCTTCAGCACTTGTTGCCGAAAGCGAGACATCGTAGTAACCCGAATCGGGGTAAACCTGCACCGGATTGGTGTTGATGGAGGTAACGGTGTCCGATAGATTCCAGAAATATTGAGCTAGAGAACCGGACGCAATAGTTGATTCGTTGATGAAAAGCACTTCATGAGGTGTACACCCCTCGGCTGTTTCCATGGAGAAAGCAGGTTCCGGATTCGGGAAAACCTCAACGTCAGTGGTTCCTACATCAACACAGCCGCTATCAGTAGTGGCGGTAAGCGTAGCGGTGAAGATTCCATGGTCTGAATAAGTGTGCGCAGCAGAAATTCCAGTAGTAGTGTTGCTGTCACCAAAGTCCCAATCCCAGTTGGTAATGGTGTTGTCTTGCGGAAAGGTGTTGTTAGTGAAGACTGTTTCGTCATTCAAGCATGTGTCAATTCCGGTAACATTTACCTTGGGAACTGGATTCACAATGACTTCATGTGCAATGGTGTCCTTACATCCAGCGGCTGTGGTTGCAATGAGTTCGGTGGTGTAAATACCAGCTTGCTGGTAGAGGTAGGTAGGGTTTTGCTGCGCTGATGTTCCGAAGTTATCACCGAAATTCCATTCCCAATCGTTTACAGCAACGGAAAAGGAAGTTGATTCATCCGTAAAATCAGTAACGAACCCTTCACAAACAATGGTTGACGAGAATTCGGCTTCTGGTTTATCATGAATTATGATTACGCTTTGTGTAATGTTTGTGCAGCCGTTGTTGTCGGTGATAACCAGCGTAGCGGTGTATGGGCTAAAAGCAAAGTTGTCATAGAAAAAAGTTGGATCGTTCAGATTACTCTGTGTATTCGGGAATGCGAGTAAAAAATCGTTGTCACCAAAATCCCACAGTACGTTAGCAAAGTTGCCAGCAGTTTGGTTTTCAAACTGAATCTCTTCGAACTCACAGAATTCCTGCCCATCAGAAATATTCATCTGGGGATTTGGCAACGGAAATACCGTCACCGATTCTGAATGTGTTGCTTGGCATCCATTAGCGTCTGTAACCAGAAGGTCAATGGTAAAATCCCCGTCAGTTGTGTAGGTATGAGTTGGTGCGGGGTCGGTACTTGTATTGCCGTCTCCAAAACTCCAACCATGGATTAATCCATTTCCAGTGCTATTGTCGTTAATGTTCATCAGGAAACCAAGGC
>CAYWET010000095.1:0-5798 GCA_964457245.1 uncultured Chryseobacterium sp.
CTAGACTCTTCTGGACCAAAACCAGACGTGTTGCCAGTTACACCATGGGCCAATTCGGGCGGCAAAAATAAGAAAGTTTAACATCGACACAAACAACAATCAAAACGTGCTTCCGTCTCGTGCACAGTAATATTCCTAAATTCGGCATCGCTTAAAACAGCCCTTATGAGCAAGTACAAAATTGCAAACAATGTGGTCGGATGGTTAGTGCTATTGGCAGCTTCATTCGTTTACGTTTCTACTATTGAACCAACCGCAAGTTGGTGGGATTGCGGAGAATATATTTCGGCCTCTTATAAGTTAATGGTAGGTCATGAGCCTGGTGCTCCGATGTTCCAGATGATCGCCCGGTTCTTTGCGCTGTTTGCTGGAGGCGATGTAACGCAAGTAGCCAAATGGGTCAACACCATGTCGGCCATGGCCAGCGCGTTTACCATTCTTTTCTTGTTCTGGTCTATCACTCACTTCGCAAAAAAGTTGATCGTAGGCAAAGATGGAGAAGAGAACGACCTTGGAAGCATCATTGCCGTGATGGGAAGTGGTGTTGTAGGTGCAATGGCTTTCACATTCTCAGATTCGTTCTGGTTCTCGGCTGTGGAGGGCGAGGTTTACGCACTTTCTTCCATGTTTACCGCACTTGTATTCTGGGTAATTCTGAAGTGGGAAACCGTTGCAGACGAACCTCATGCGGACAGATACATTGTACTTATTGCTTTGCTTTTCGGAATGTCTATTGGAGTTCACTTGTTGAACTTGCTTGCTATTCCGGCAATTACGTTTGTTTACTACTTCAAGAAGTTTACCCCAACAACCAAGGGTTTCTTTATCACTGGTGTTCTGTCGCTAGTGCTTTTGGTATTCGTTCAATATGGAATAATACCATACGTGGTGAAGGTTGCTTCGTGGTTCGAATTGTTGTTTGTAAACACAGCTGGGCTTCCTTTTAACTCAGGTCTATTCTTCTACCTGATTCTGTTAGTGGCCGCTATTGTATTTGGTCTGTACTACACCAAAAAAGAAGGAATGATTACGGCCAACACCGCTATTCTTAGTTTGATGATGCTGTTGGTTGGTTACTCTGCTTACACACTTACTGTTGTACGTTCTGTTGCTAATCCACCAATGGATGAGAGTAATCCTGATAACGTTTTTGCGCTGCAATCCTACTTGAATCGTGAGCAATATGGTGATCGTCCATTGTTCTACGGTCAGTTTTTCAATGCAGAATATGTTGGCAAGGAAGATGGTTCTAACATTTACCATCAAGGGGAGAACTCTTACGATGTGATAGGTAAAAAATCGGTGGCCAAATACGACCCGAAAATGAGTGGTCTGTTTCCTAGAATGTACAGCAACCAAGCGCATCATGTTGCTGAATACAAGAGTTGGACCGGTGCCAAGGGAGGAAATCGAAAGCCGACAATGGGAGAGAACCTGACATTTCTTTTCAAGTACCAGATCGGACACATGTACCTGCGCTACTTCATGTGGAACTTCGCTGGGCGCCAGAATGACATTCAAGGCCACGGAGAGATCAACAAAGGAAACTGGATAAGCGGAATCGGTTTTATCGATGAAATGCGAATCGGGCCGCAGGACGACCTGCCGCTATCCATGACCAATAATAAGGCACATAATAAGTTCTATATGCTGCCGCTTATTCTTGGCCTTATTGGGTTTGTCTTTCAATATTATCGAGATAAGGAAAGTACATGGTTGGTTGGTTTAATGTTCCTGATGACCGGCTTGGCGATTGTGATCTACCTGAACCAATATCCGTATCAGCCACGGGAACGAGATTATGCATATGTGGGTTCGTTCTATGCTTTTGCCATGTGGATCGGGCTTGGCGTAGCTGCCATTTTTGATGCCCTTAAAGACAAGGCTCCAAGATTGGCTTCTGCTGGAATCGCAACCGCTCTTTGCCTACCTGCACCTTATATAATGGCGGCAGAAGGCTGGGACGACCACGACCGTTCTGACCGTTACGCTGCGCGTGATATTGCGGAGGATTATCTGGAAAGTTGTGCTCCTAACGCTATCCTCTTCACTAACGGAGATAATGACACGTTCCCATTATGGTATGCACAGGAGGTTGAGGGAGTTAGAACCGATGTTCGAGTTGTTAACCTCAGTCTGTTCAACACCAACTGGTATATCGATCAGCTAAGGCGTAAGGCCTACGATGCAGACCCATTGCCATTCCGCTTTACCCAAGAGGATCTTCTAGGAGAAAAGCGTCTTCAAATTCCAATTTACGACCGAAAAATCCCTGGTCATGTTGAGCTGAATGAAGTGTTGGATTTTGTATCAAAAGACGACAAGCAATACATGCTTCAAACGCGTGTTGGCGACTTTAACTACATCCCAACGGCCAACATTAAACTAACTGTTGATTCGGCCAAAGTGATGCAAACAGGCACTGTTCGACCCGACCAAGCTGACCGCATTGTTAAGGAGATGACCTGGAAGCTGAAGGGATCTTCAATTACGCGTAATCATCTAATGGTGTTGGACATTATTGCCAACAGTAATTGGGAGCGCCCTATCTACTTTGCTGTTACCGTTGGAGGCGACAACTACTTGGGCCTTCAGAAATACTTCCAGATTGAAGGACTTGCTTATCGATTGGTTCCGATTGAGAGCAACAACAGAGACGGACAGACCGGTGAGGTGAATACGGTAGCCATGTACGAGAACATGGTTGAAAAATTCAAGTGGGGCAACATGCACTTACCAGAGGTTTATCACGGTACAGAAACCGAACGTATGAGCCTCAACTACAGAAGTATGTTTGCACGCTTGGCAAATGCCCTGATTGAAGAGGGCGAAAACGAAAAGGCGTTGAAAACCCTTGACCGTTGCCAAGAAGTAATGCCGCATGAGTCAATTCTGATGAACTTCTCTGGCGCTGGTCTTGTAGAAGCGTATTACAAGCTGAACGAGTTTGATAAAGGAAATGACATTGCCCTCAAACTGATGGAGGTTTACAGTGAGGAAATGGAGTATTATCTCAAGCTACCAAGAGAGTATGTTGTAAGACTTGGCAACGAGCCAGATATAGCAATGTCAGTGCTTCAAAAGCTCTTGGTTCTGTCTCGAATTCACAAGCAAGATGAAATGCTTGAGCAACTGGAAGCCACGTTTGAGGAAATAGAGTCAAAGTACATGGGCTCACCGCTTTCACGAAGTTGAGAAAACCATGAGGCCGTATTTAATTCGTCCTCCAAAGGTTTATCAGTGGCTTTTTTCTGAGGCAATATTCAGGATGCCAGGCAACGAGAAGGTTGTCTATCTGACCTTTGACGATGGTCCGGATCCGGAAGCAACTCCTTATGCGCTTGACGTCTTGAGAAAGCATGACATTAAGGCCACATTTTTTGTTTTGGGCAAGAACGTAGATCAGCACCCTGAATTAATGAGTCGAATAGAGATTGAAGGACATTCCGTTGGGAACCATGGCATGAGTCACCTAAATGGCTGGAACACATCGGTTGAAGATTACTTGAACGATGCGGAAAAAGGAAAGTCTATATGTAAATCGAATCTGTTCCGCCCAGCATACGGTAAACTGACCTACCGACAGTACAAAACGTTAAAGGAAACTGAGCAGATAATTCTATGGGATATCATTTCGGGAGACTTTGACTCAGCAATTGGTGGTGAACAGGTGATTGCCAACGTTGTTAATAATGTGAGGAGCGGAAGCATAGTCGTGATGCACGATAGCGCTAAAGCGTTCAATAACCTGAAAACGTCACTCAACGAGATTATTGAACAACTGAGCGAAAAGGGCTACAGATTCAGCACAATTGAGGACAAATAGACGCTAAGATTGATTAGTTTAGCAGCAACGATTACACGTGGATAGCTGGCACAAGCATAAGAGACGGGAAAAGATTCGGAACAACATCATGATTGTGTTGGCCGTCATCCTTGTTATACTCAATATTATCGTTTACTTCTCGCGCTGATTAGCGGCCTTGGAAATCGGCTTTGCGCTTCTCGACAAATGCGGATGCGCCTTCGACAAAATCCTCGGTTGCACAGCATTCTCCGAACTTTTCAATCTCAAATTCCAACCCGTTTACACCATCTGTAAAGAAAGCATTACCACACTCAATAACCTTGGCAATTGCCAATGGAGCTTTGGTCGCAATTTTCCGTAGAGTTTCCGCACTTTTTGAAAGCAACTCATCTGCCGAAACCACATGGTTTACCAACCCTAATAGCAGTGCTTGGTCAGCTTTTATCATATCAGCTGTCATCAGTAGCTCCATTGCTTTTCCTTTTCCAATAAGTTGAATAAGGCGCTGTGTGCCGCCATAACCAGGAATCAATCCTAAGTTCACTTCTGGCTGACCGAAACGAGCATTCTCGTTTGCTACACGCATGTGGCACGCCATGGCCAACTCGCAACCTCCACCAAGCGCAAACCCGTTAACGGCAGCAATAAAAGGCTTTGGCGCGTTCTCAATAGCGTTGAAGATTTCCTGTCCGTTGGCAGCGAGCTTGGTTCCCTGCTCAACATTCAACCCTTGAAACTCCGTAATATCTGCTCCCGCAACAAATGCTTTATCGCCAGCACCTGTTATTATGACTCCAGTGATGTCATCATTCTCATAAACTTCTTTGACTGCAGCACGCAAGTCCCTCAACACACCTTGGCTCAGCGCGTTCAGTTTTTTGGGTTGGTTGATGGTGATGGTAAAGATTCCGCTATCAAGAGAAGTGAGGATGTTTTCGTAAGCCATTTTCGGTCAGTTTTGATGTTGGCCAAATGTATAAATTAAGCTCATTGAAGCTGTTCATTAAACATTAACCTGCCTAAAACAACAAAGAACCACTTACCTGTTGGTTTTTATGTTGTAATGGTCTTTCACCATCAGCAACTTGGCAGCAACTTCTGTGGAAAGAACCTCGTTGCCCTGTGGGCCAACATGACACCAATCAATATAGATGGGTTCGTTTACAGAGTCGAATGCACTACCAATGTATTGCACATTCTCAATTTCAGATTCGGTTAATAGTTGCTCCGCAATAGAATCGGTCTTCCGAAATACTTCAGCCATAGTAGGGCTGTATTTTTCGCACAGTTGTTCTTCATATGGAAGTAAGTTTCTGGTTGAAGAAAGCAGTGTTGGTTGCCAAAAGAAATAGCTATCAAAACCATAATCATTTCCGATTGCGGCAGTCTGCTTTACCATTTGCAGGTAAGAATTGACAGTTTTCACAGCCCGGCTTTCTATTTGCGGACGACACTTTGAGTCAAATGTGTCGGTTTCTCTCATACCTCCACGTTGTTTGCTCGCGGCCCATTTAGCAATGCCAGCATAGTTGGCCATACCTGGGATGGAACGTACAAAATTTGTAACGGGAGACCCCAATTGATGCGGATGTCGCGGAATACCAGGAGAATAAACCCCAGCATAAGTATCATTGGCTCCGTCCAAAAAAATAACGATGTCTGGAATTTGCTCAGCACATAATTCAGCAAGTAGCAGCTGTTGTTCTTGAGCGTGAACGTATGCCGCTTCACCGTAGTTGTACACATCGTAATTGCTGCCGAGCTTCTTCTGCAACAGTGCTGGAAAGGTAAGACTGTCTGGGCTTCCTGTACCCCAAACGGTCGATCCTCCGAAAACAAAAACCTTCTTGGCTGTTGGCAACGGAACTTTGGGTGTTACTCTTAGACTGGAAGAATCAATATTCACGTAAGTGCTTGCAAACGGGCCCCGTTTCCAAAGTGTGTATGGCAATGCTTCTTTTTCCGAGTATCTGTAATGGGCGGACTGATC
>CAYWET010000096.1:0-4126 GCA_964457245.1 uncultured Chryseobacterium sp.
GACATGCTTTACCGCTGGGAAAAAGAATCTCCAGACCTGGTATACATGCGGCAACCCATCAATGGCCAATGGAAAGAATGGACCTGGAAAGAAACCGGACAGGAAGTCCGAAAAATGGCAGCATACTTAAAAGGTCTTGGCTACGAGCCTGGAGCTAAAATTGCCGTTATCTCAAAGAACTGTGCGCACTGGATCATCTCAGACCTTGCTATTCAGATGGCTGGCTACACAGGCGTTCCAATGTACCCGAATCTGAACGATGATACCGTTAAGCAGATTCTGGAACACAGCGAGGCTAAACTGCTTTTCGTTGGAAAATTGGATGACTGGGAAAGCATGCGTCCAGGAGTTCCGGATGGCGTGAAATGTATAGCATTCCCATTCTACACAGAAGAAGGTTATGACGAATGGTACGATCTGGTAAAAGATGTTGAGCCGATCACGGAAGATGTTCATCGCGACCCGAACGATCTGGCCACCATCATCTATACTTCAGGAACTACGGGCATGCCGAAAGGTGTGATGCATAAGTTCTACAATTTCGGTTGGGCTGCTGAAAAAGCCATGAAAGAATTGAAATTGGCTCCTCACACACAGCGCTTCTTCTCTTACCTGCCTCTTTGCCACATTGCTGAGCGTTTGTTGGTTGAAATGGGAAGTATCTACACCGGAAGTCAGGTTTCGTTTGCAGAATCGTTGGACACATTTGCAGCGAATTTGGCGGAATCGAAACCAACGGTTTTCCTAGGTGTTCCACGAATCTGGACGAAATTCCAGCAGGGAATTCTAGGCAAAATGCCTCAGAAAAAACTCGACCTGTTCTTGAAAATTCCAATTCTGAATGGAATTGTGAAGAAGAAAATCCAGTCTGGGCTTGGCCTTCAGGAAGCGCAGAACGTGTTTACTGGTGCGGCTCCAACGCCAGCTTCGTTGATTCATTGGTTCGAGAAACTCGGCATCAATATTCAGGAGGCTTACGCCATGACGGAGAACTGCTGCTACAGCCACGTTACGCGTAACGATGCAATCAAGGTTGGATATGTTGGGCAGCCGCTTCCAGATTGCGATGTGAAATTGAGTGATGTGAAGGAAATCCTGATCAAGCACGATGCATTGATGGACGGCTATTACAAAGAACCACAGATGACTGCCGAAACGTTGGTTGATGGCTGGCTGCGAACTGGAGACGAAGGCTACATTGACCCGCAAGGATTCCTAAAGATCACGGGCCGTGTGAAAGACCTTTTCAAAACATCGAAAGGAAAATATGTGGCTCCTTCTCCGATTGAAATGAACATCTCGGAGAATTCAGATATCGAGCAGGTTTGTGTGGTTGGTGATGGAATTCCGCAGCCAATTGCGTTGATCGTTACTTCGGAGTCTGCCGCTGGAAAATCGAACAATGAGATTGAGGACAGCATTCTCAAAACGTTGGATTCGGTGAATCCAGAATTGGATCATCATGAGCAGGTGAAAAAGGCCATCATTGTAAAACAGCCTTGGACGGTTGAGAATGAGCTACTTACACCGACCATGAAGATCAAGCGTAATCCGATTGAAAAAATCTACAAAGACCGTTACGAAGGTTGGTACAACTCTTCTGAGAAAGTGATCTGGGAATAATTCCCAACTAATATCGAATTGGAAAGAGCCGCTTACTGAGCGGCTTTTTTTGTGCCGAAGAATTCCCAAGCTGCTTTTCCGATAAAGAAAGCGAGGAACACCCACGGGAAACCATGGAACACAAGATCGAACCAATCCATACCTGTCATTCCAATAGCACCACCAGCTACCCAACGGATCTTTCCTACAATGTGGGGTTCGGGCGCAAACGGTGCCAACCCAAGCGTCAATGATGCAATGAACCAAGTGGTCAATTGCTTTTTCGTGTTCGGATTCATGGCACAAAATTGAACCAAGCGCAATCTTTTTTCAGTGACCATTGACACACTCAAATAGATTACGTTCTGCCGTCTGAACTTGCCCTAAAAGTTATCAACGAAAAGCCGATCGAACCACAACTATCAACTACCTTGAATGCCCTTTCCGCTAAAAATGGGAAGGGAAAAAGTCGATGGCATTCAGTCCATAGACCACAGAAAAACCATCAACTGTGGACCGTTGACTGTCGACAATGGACTATTAAACATGAACCTGTTTCGGATTTAGACATTTAGAATTTCGTGCTTCTAAACACTCACACATATTACAGCTTCCATTACGGCACGGTAAAGACCGAAGAGCTGCTGGAAATTGCCATTCGGGCGGGTGCGCGGTCTGTGGCTCTGACCGATGTAAACAGTTCGGCAGCCTGCCTTGATTTTTTGCGGCAAGCGCGAGAATTTGACATTCATCCCGTTGTTGGGGTCGATTTCAAAAAAGGCACGCAGACCAAGTATGTGGCGCTGGCGCGGAACAACGAAGGTTTTGCCGAGATCAACAAGCATCTTTCGCAGCAGTTGATGGGGAAAGTTGAGCTCTTTGATGAAGCTCCAAACTTCTCCAACGTTTACATCATTTATCCGTTTTCCAATACGCCAAAACGGAAACTGAAAGAGAACGAATTCATCGGCATCCGACCAACAGAATTGATGCGATTGCAACTTTCCTCGTGGGTAAACCAGAAAGAAAAACTGGTTGTGTTGCAACCGATGACGTTCCGAAATAAGCGCGATTTCAATACGCATCGGCTGTTGCGCGCCATTGATAATAATTGCCTACTGAGCCGATTACCTGCGGAAAAACAGACCACGGAGAAAGACATCTTCTGGAGTTGCAATCAGCTTCGCGAAGCGTTTGCGGAATTCCCGCACATCATCGCAAACACAGAGCGTTTGTTACAGGATTGTAACGTGAGTTTTGAGTACGGGAATTACGAAATATCACATAATCAACACCACTTCTTAGGTTCATTTCAGGATGACAAAGAGCGGTTGGAAAAGCTCTGCAAAGAAGGACTTCCGCATCGTTATCCAAACGCCAACAAAACAGTACTTGAGCGTTTGCAGAAAGAATTAGATGTCATCGAGAAGAAGAAGTTCTATAGCTACTTCCTCATCAACCACGACATTGTCAATTACGCCAAACGCCAAGGCTATTTCCATGTAGGCCGGGGTAGCGGTGCCAACAGTATGGTGGCTTATCTTATAGGTATAACCGATGTGGATCCGATTGAGCTTGATCTCTATTTCGAGCGATTCATCAATCCATCGCGAAAAAATCCGCCCGATTTTGACATCGACTTTTCGTGGACCGACCGTGAAGATGTGACGCGCTACATTTTCGAACGCTACCCGAAAGCAGCTTTGCTCGGTTCGTATTCCACGTTCAAAAATCGTTCGGTGAACCGTGAATTAGGGAAAGTGCTTGGTCTGCCTGCCGATGAAATTGACCGTCTCAACGACCGCTACACAAATCTCGATTCGCTCGATCATCTATCGAAGCTGGTACTGAAATATGGTTGGCAAATTCAGAGTTTTCCGAACCACTGTACGGTGCACTCCAGCGGTATTCTCATTCCCGAGCGCGACATCCATTATTACGGGGCCACATTTCTACCGCCCAAAGGTTTTCCTACCACGCAGTTCGATATGTACGTTTCGGAAGATGTCGGGCTTCACAAATTCGACATTCTCGGTCAGCGCGGACTGGGCAAGATCAAAGACAGTATTTCTATCATCAAACAGAACCAGAATGTGGATGTGGACGTGCACGACATTCCGCGTTTCAAGGAAGATGTGGCTATCAAAAAGCTACTGAAAACGGGCAAAACGGTCGGTGCATTTTATGTGGAATCGCCCGCTATGCGGATGTTACTCAAGAAGCTGAAAGCTGAGGATTACAACCGTTTGGTGGCGGCCAGTTCCATCATCCGCCCTGGCGTTTCGAAAAGCGGAATGATGCGCGAGTATATTCTTCGGTTTCAAAGCGAGGAAAGGCGCAAAGCGGCCGAAGCAGAGTTGCCTGAGATGTATGATATTCTTCGCGACACCTTTGGCGTGATGGTGTATCAGGAAGACGTGCTGAAAGTGGCGCACATTTTTGCCGATCTGACTTTGGAAGAAGCCGACATTCTGCGCAGGGGAATGTCTTGGAAATTCCGCGAACGCAACGAATTCGGGAAGGT
>CAYWET010000096.1:4226-5794 GCA_964457245.1 uncultured Chryseobacterium sp.
GCGAAAATCCATTTGCCGTGCGTGAATCGCAGCAACAGCGGAGCCAACATTTACGGCAAAGACATTTTCATCGGATTGGGAATGATTACTGGTTTGGAGAGTGAAACACTGAAACAGCTTTTGATGGAGCGTCATCAAAATGGAGCATTCCAAGATCTGCGCGATGTGGTGAAACGTGTTTCTGCTTCGTTGGAGCAGTTGCGTATTCTTATCCGAATTGGCGCACTTCGATTTACAGGATTGGATAAAAAGGCCTTGCTGTGGGATGCCCATTTTCTGCTCGGACATACTAAGGTTTCGCGGCCTGTCCGCAAGCTTTTCGATGCCGAAGTGAAGGAATTCCGATTGCCCGAACTCTGGTATCACGAACTGGAAAACGCATACGATGAAATGGAACTACTCGGATTTCCTGTAACTATTTCTCCGTTCGACCTGATTGACAAAACTGGTCTACCAACGCTGACGGTTGCAGAAATGAACCAGCGCGTGAACGAGACCGTGGAAATTATCGGTTATCGAGTTCATGTTCGCGGCACGCACACCAGCGATGGCAAATACATGACCTTCGGCAACCTCATCGACCTCGAAGGGCAATGGATAAATAGTGTGCAGTTCCCGAATGTGGCAACCAGGTATCCGTTCCGCGGACCTGGCATTTATAAGCTGCGCGGAAAAGTAACCGAGGAATTCGGCCACATCAGTTTGGAAACGGAGTATCTGGAGCGCATTCCGAACATCAACATAGAAACTCCCAATACGCGCGTTGCGAATGAAGCGGTTGAAAATGGACAAAAGGGTGCGAATAGGAAGTTGGCTGGAAGTGCAGTTGTGATGAAGTGATTAAGAAATGAAGTTATGAAGCAGCAAAACACAAGCATAGAAACGTCATTGCGAGGCACGAAGCAATCTCACATCTCAATACTGAAATCTCATATCTGAATTGAAATCCATCATCCATATCGACCTTGATACGTTTTTCATCTCGTGTGAAAGGCTGACCGACAGCCGATTGGTCGGGAAGCCCGTGTTGGTAGGTGGCGTTACCGACCGTGGCGTGGTGGCTTCGTGCAGTTATGAAGCGCGTGCTTTCGGTATCCATTCGGCCATGCCGATGAAGATGGCGCGGCAGCTTTGCCCCGAAGCGATCGTGATACGCGGTAACAGCGGCACGTACAGCAAGTTCTCCAATGACGTGACGGACATTATCAAAGAAGAATCGCCCTTATATGAGAAATCGAGCATTGATGAATTTTACATTGATGCTACGGGAATGGATCGTTTTTTCGGTTGCTACAAGTGGGCGCAGGAATTGCGCGGACGTATCATAAAAGAAACAGGACTTCCCATTTCGTTTGCGCTTTCTACCAGTAAAACCGTGGCCAAAGTGGGCACAGGCGAAGCTAAACCGAATAACCATCGCGAAATTCCGAAAGACACAGAAATGCCGTTTCTCGCACCGCTTTCCATCAAAAAGATTCCACAGGTGGGAGACCAAACTTACCGTATGCTGCGAAGTATGGGCGTGGAGAAAGTTCGTACCGTACAGGAAATGCCGATGGAACTGATGG
>CAYWET010000097.1:0-5777 GCA_964457245.1 uncultured Chryseobacterium sp.
AAAACCATTGGCGATTACGCTTTTTATGGTTCGATGGAGTACGCTCCAGTTGAAGGATTGACACTTCGGCCAGGAGTTCGGTATGGCTACAATTCGCAGTGCAAAGCTCCAATTACGCCTTCATTCAATGTGCGATACGCCATCAAGAAATTCACCATTCGAGCTTCGTATGCGCGCGGTTTCCGTGCTCCAACAATCAAAGAATTGTACTTCGATTTTGTCGACTCTAATCACAATATTCAAGGTAGTACCGACCTGAAAGCAGAGCATTCCGATAACGTTTCGTTGAGCGTGAATTGGAAATACTTGAAGGAACAGACAAGTCTGAAAGTTGAGCTGGCGGGTTATTACAATGATATTCGGAATATGATTACACTTGGTATTGCCGAAGGTTCATCAACGGAATACACATACGTGAACATCGGGAACTTCAGAACTACTGGAGCGAAATTGAACACAACCTTCGGTTTTTATCACTTCAAAGCTGATCTGGGATTTGCCATGGTTGGGCGTTACAATCGAGTTTCAGACACGTTGGATGCACCCGATTTCAGCTTTACACCAGAGTTCCGTGTGGGTTTGACCTACGACCTCAAAAACTGGGGAACGTCCATTGCGGTGTTCTACAATTATGTGGGCGTGCAACCCAATTACACGGTCAGTTCAGAAGGCGATGTGTTGCTTCGCGAAACGGCAGATTATCACTTGTTGGATGTGACTGTTTCTCAGAAATTTTGGAAGGATAGAATTGTTTGGAGCGTAGGGGCGAAGAATTTGCTGAATGTCCAACAGGTGCAGTCTAATTCTTCATCGGGCGGAGCACATAGTGCTGGAGGAGGTTCCATTCCTGTGGCTTGGGGACGGTCGGTGTTCACATCGCTTTCGTTCCGATTTAATACGGGTTTGAAGAAAAAGGCAAAATGAAAAAGGAGATATCGTTAGGACTGATATTGGGTATGCTTTGCACTTCAATCATCGGGTGTGATAAAGAAGAAATTCCTGTTCCAGCTCGCCAAGCTGGTGATGTGATCACGGATCAAGTAGAAATGGGTTCTGATTACAGCGAAGTCATCTACTACAATCTGCTGACGAAAAGCGTTGTCCATTCGCACCTCAAAACTGATTGGGATCTTGGTTTTGAAACGGGAGAAGATGGCTGGCATGTCATCCTTAATTCAGGTAAAGCAATGGTTGTTTCAGCCACAAATAAGCAATGGCTCAAAGATGTTTCAGATAGTGAGAATGCAACTTGGAAAAACGATGCATCGAGTGGGAATCTGGATAGCACGGCCATTGGAGATTGGAAAAGCAATTCTCATGTTTTTCTCATCGACCGAGGATACAACATAGATGGCAGTCTGATTGGTATTATGAAGTTACGCATAGAAGAAGTCGCAAACGGTTATCGCATTCATTTTTCAGATGTAGCTGCTACCGACAGTTCCTCAATGGAAATTCCGAAGAACGATGCGGTCAACTTCGTTTGTGTGAGTTTGGAAGGCTCTGGTTCTATTGCTGACATCGAACCGAACAAGGAAGACTGGCATCTTAAATTCACGCAGTACACGCACGTTTTTGTGGAAGATGGTGAAGTGATTCCATACACGGTGACGGGAGCGTTGCTTAATCCGTATCAGATGGAAGGGCTGCTATACACCGAAACACCGTTCGATAGTATTGACCTTGATCTTGCAATCTCATTCATGTTTTCCGAGGCAATCGATGTAATCGGTTACGATTGGAAATATTACGATTTCGACTTGGCATCTTACACCGTTTATCCAGAAATGGTCTATCTGATAAAGAATTCTGAAGGAATTCACTGGAAGCTCCATTTCATTGACTTCTACACACAGAATGGAGAAAAAGGCGCTCCGATGTTCGAGTTTCAGGAGTTGTAAGAAGAAATTTTTTCGGCTAGACAATAAAAGGGTTTTGCCTTCGTATTGACCATGTAACCAAACATGATGATATGCCCAAAACATTTACTCTCCCTGAAAATCTTGAAACCCAAATGGCTGCTCTGACAGGGCACGAGCCATGCGACCTGTTGTTTCAGTCGCAGATGATGAATTACTTGGCCGAAGAATTTGAGAATGTATCGTTCTCGCCAAGTCAAAGTTCAATTGATAAAGTGCTTGCGTACAGCAAGGCTGTTGAGGTGAAAAAATCTGATTCCGTGATTGAGAACCACGTGATGATCATGAATTAATCAAAGCGTTAGATTCGAAATGAATAAATCCGAAACTGGAAACCGGAAGGAATCTGGTTTCGGATTTTTGTTTTTTGTGCTTCGAATTTCTGTTCAGTTATCAGTGTAAACACGGCCTTGGCGCCACATATCAACCGCGCTGTACCAACTGCTTTTGTAGATTGGCGAGCGGTCAAGTCTGAAGTCATTATCCGAAAACGGGTTGTCAACTTTGTAGAAAGTAAGTCCCAAAGAGGAAGCATTGTCTGCTTCGCCATATATCCAATGCTCTGATGTTGAATTCTTGTAAATGATATTCGGTGGCCCGAAGATCAAGTAAACCAGACCGCGGTCGTTACGCCAACCTTCTGTGTAAGAAGTGAAGAACTCGTTCGAATCTTCAACTCTGGAATAGAATTTCTGAATGAGCAGCTTTGCTCGGTCTTTGTTTCCTGCCAGATTCAACCAAAAACGGTCAATCGCAGGTTTTTTGAAATCGGCCTCCTGTAATTCTTTGTATTCAGAATTGCTATTTATGAATCGAAGTGGAGCAATCAGGTCTTCAACAGTTTTCACCTCTGGGAAAGATTCTTTGTAACGGAAAAGTGTAAATCCGTGCTTGGTGCTATCCGATAGTTGAATATGGTAGAATCCTTCCTGTTTAAAACTGAACGGCTTGTCCAATTGCATCTCGAAAATGCTATCCGCCTGATAATCGAAAACTTTCGGTGTTTCAACTGAAAAAGGTGGTTTTGGCAATGGAAATTCACGGTTGTAATAGCGGACTTTAGCACTTTTTGCGCCACTTGCATGACTCAGAATAACCACCTCATCTTTCTTCACATAATTGCGTGATAACGGGTAGTTACCATCGGCCAATCGTAACGTGAAGAATTGACGACAACTCGGGTTCTCGCGATTGATTTGATAATAGCGCTTAACTCTTGAGCTTCTTCTCAGGTCAACCAGATCAATCTTGATCAATGATTGTGGCACTTGGCTCGGCTTCAGTGTTAGAATACCACTTATTGTTTTGCCTTCAATGATTAGGTTGCTATCCGCAAACAGTACCACGGAACTGTCAATCAGTAGTTTGCTTTCCAGCTGTGTGTAAACCTCATAACGAATTCGGAAAAATGCCGAATAGAACTTGCTTTCTGGATGTTGTAGATAAAGTAACTCGTTGGAGTTGATGCGGAAATGCAGCTCAGAAACACTGTCATTCTTATGCAGAATATTGAACTCAGGATGCAGGAAAGACGCATCGCGATCATACAAGTACGACAGATTCTGATTGGAAATGCGTTCGGTGTAGCAGCCCGAAGCAACAATTACAACCAATCCGAAAAGGGCTAAAATCCTACTGATCTTCATCCTCCAAACCTACAATTTCGTTGGGAAGTTGCTTTGTTGCTTTAGCGCCCATTTGGCGCAACTCTTCAGCACGATTCACCAGATTTCCTCGTCCTTCCGAGAGCTTTTTCATGCCTTCGTGATAAACCTTTTGGGTTGAATCCAATCGGTCACCGATCTTTTGCATGTCTTCAATAAACCCGACAAACTTGTCGTACAAACGGCCACTTTTCTCGGCAATTTCCAAAGCGTTTTTGGTCTGCCGATCCTGTTTCCAGATGGAAGCCACGGTACGCAGCGTTGCGAGTAGAGTAGAAGGGCTCACAATCACAATCCGTTTGTCCCACGCGAAATTGAAGAGCTCATCATCCGCACGGATTGACATACTGAAACTGCTTTCAATTGGCATGAACATCAGCACAAATTCAGGGCTGTTCATTCCACGGCTTGTGTGGTAATTCTTCTCTGAGAGTCCTTTGATGTGCGCTTTAACCGAAATCATGTGTGCTTTCAGCCACTTATCTCGTTCATCGTCATCATCAGCATTCATCACTTTCTCATACGCCACCAAAGAAACCTTGCTGTCAATAATGATGTGCTTTTCCTCAGGCAGATGAACCACAACATCAGGATGAAGCCTTTCGCCAGCCTCATTGTAAGTCGTTTCCTGTGTGGTGTATTCTTCGCCTTTGATCAGGCCGGAGTTTTCAAGCACCCGCTCAAGAATCAACTCGCCCCAGTTACCTTGCTTTTTACTGTCACCTTTCAAAGCTGTGGTGAGGTTGTGTGCTTCTTCACTGATTTTTTTGTTCAGGTCATGAAGCAGTTTGATTTCGCCTTTTAGCGTGGCGCGCTCCTTCTGCTCGTTATCGTACTTCTCTTCAACCTTTTTCTCAAATTTTTCAATGTTCTCACGAAGTGGTTTCAGTATGGTTTCGAGATTTTCCTTGTTCTGATCGGTGAACTTTTTCGATTTCGCATCAAGAATCTTATTGGCTAAGTTTTCGAACTCCGTGTTGAAGCGTTTGTTCAGCTCTTCAAATTCAGTACGCTGTTCAGCTAACCGTTTTTCCTGTTCCTGAAACTTGGCCAATGAGGCTTCAATCCGACCATTCAATTGATTGATGCGCTCGTCTTTATCATTGACTTCTTTCTGTAGACGATTTCTTTCATCGGTCAAACGTCTTTCACCTTCCGCTAAGGCGGCTTTTTCAAGTTTGAGTTTTTCTAGTTCCCCGTTGTCTTGAGCCACAGAATTTCCTCGTTTTCCGAGAAGAAAACCCACGGCCGCTCCGACCAATAATCCAACAATTAAAAACGCAAATTCCATTGGGCGATGAAGTTAGGGATTTAGACCTTGAGCCGTGTATTGGATTCGTAATCACTTTGGAATTGGTCGTAGCATAATTGCGTGATTCACGCATTTTTAATGTGACTTGTTATTTTTGATGACAACCAACCGTCTACGCGTTGAGGAACCGATACATTTTAGGAATTGTCATTGCCACTTTGGTGCTGATTACCAATCAGGTCTTCATTCAATATTGGTTGGCTCAGAAAAGTCAGGATGCGAATGTGATTAACCGAGGTGGTAAACAGCGAATGCTGAGTCAGCGCATTAATCTCGAATTCTGCAAATGGAGTTACGGTAATGGCAACCCCGAACTGATACAGGAGCTTTATCTTGAGTGGAAAGCGGTTCATTACGCCTTTTTGACTGGTGATGATCGACTTGGTATTGACCCAATTACCGATACCGAAACCTTGATTTTGTTGAATGATCTGACGGATAACGTTGAGAAGATCGGAGCACATTTAGACAATAGGAGAAAGCCCACTCAGCCAGAAATGGACGCAATTGACGAATCTCAGCTGGATTTTCTCTACACAATGAATAATGCTGTAGGCCTCTTGCAAGCTGATTCTGAACGCAAGCTCATGATGATTATCATCATTGAAATTGTTTTGATGCTTGTATCACTCACGATAATTCTGTTGGAGGTTCGGTTCATTTTTATGCCAATTGAGAAAAAGCTTCTTGAGTCAAATTCTGAATTAGAGATGAAGAATGAACAGCTTAATGCTTCTTTGAGCAGCATCCAGATGAAGAATAAGGAATTGGAACGCTTTACTTATGTAGCTGCTCACGATCTGCGCGAACCGTTGGTTACTGTGGCTAGTTTCATCAATCTTTTTGAGTCTGATTACGCTGCTAAACTGGATAATACGGGAA
>CAYWET010000098.1:0-5700 GCA_964457245.1 uncultured Chryseobacterium sp.
TTGGCGCGCACGCACGGGCAACCTGCCTCTCCTACCCGAATGGGAAAGGAAATGATGGTTTTTGTAGAGCGACTTGAAGCTCAGAAAGCGCAATTATTGGCAGTTCCTTTCTCCGCAAAATTCGGTGGGGCAACAGGAAACTTCAATGCGCATAAAGTGGCGTATCCAAACAATGATTGGGTAGCTTTTGGAAACAAGTTTGTGAACGAAACGCTCGGTTTGAAGCGTTCACAGACCACGACACAGATTGAGCATTACGACAATATTGCTGCTTGGTGCGATGCGTTGCGCAGAATCAACACAATTGTTCTTGACCTCGACCGTGACATCTGGACTTACGTTGCCAATGATCACTTCAAACAGAAAATCAAAGAAGGTGAAGTCGGTTCTTCGGCCATGCCACATAAGGTTAATCCAATTGATTTTGAGAATTCTGAAGGCAACATTGGATTGGCAAATGCGCTGTACAGTCATTTGGCAGAAAAGCTTCCTGTCTCTCGCTTACAGCGTGACCTTACAGATAGTACTGTTCTCAGAAACATTGGCGTTCCGTTGGGATATACCTTGATTGCTTTCCGCTCTACTCTTCGTGGTTTGGACAAACTGCTGATCAATGAGGATAACATTCGCGAAGAGCTGAAAAACCATTGGGTTGTGGTGGCAGAAGCCATTCAAACCATTCTGCGAAGAGAGGGTTATCCAAAGCCTTACGAAGCATTGAAAGCATTCAGCCGAACGAATGCCAAATTGGATGAAAAAGCCATGCTGGAATTCATCGATTCCTTGAATGTTTCTGATGATGTAAAGCAGGAAATGAGAGCGGTTACTCCGTTCAATTATACAGGCGTGTGACCTCCCCCACCCCCTCCTTGCAAGGAGGGGAACTCAGTAGTCGCTTCGTTTTTTCTTGCGTAGCCATACTTTCTGACCAATAGCTGGTTCCTCTCCAATGCTGAACTCGTTGTACTGATACAGCTTCTTGAGCTTCACAGCATATTCTTGCGATATCCACCGAAGCGTTTCGCCTTTGGCCACTACATGGTAATCGTGCTCAGTATTCTTGTTCCGTTTTGGCTGAACGTAAATTCGTTCTCCAGGAATCAGCGTAGCTCCTCTTCCAAGGTCGTTGTATTTCTGCACCTGACGCTCACGTAACTGAAACATTCGCTCCAACGTCTTGTAGTTGTCACCTTCCATCACCCAGATATAGCGCGTGTCATTCCGGAGGTACATTTGCCGTTTCCCAGAACTGTTCGCCACATTCGGTTTCGGTTTGCTAGACGGACTAGGTTCATTGGTCTGTTTGCCACCTTTCGGAGGCGATTTCATTCGATCATATTTCGTCAGATCATTCTCTTCAATGATCTTAATAAGCAGCGCTGGGTATTTCGGGTTGGTGGCATAACCGGCTTTTTTCAAACCATGCGCCCAACCCTTGTAATCTGTCCTTCTCAATTCGAACAGCGCAGCATATCTATCTCGTCCGCTGAGAAATTCCGAATGGTCACGATAGCTATCAAACACAGAAGTATACACGCGAAAACATTCGTTTTTAGTGTCATCATCCATGTAATACTTCTTGCCTTCCCACATACCGTGGCACTTAATTCCAAAGTGATTTTTCGCCTCACGGGCAAGCAAGCTGTTGCCATCGCCACTTTCCAGAATTCCTTGCGCGAGAGTAATGCTTGCCGGAACACCACTTATCAGCATTTCCTTTACGGCAAAAGGCGCATACTTCTCAATGTAATCGCTCCGCGTGAGTTTTTCGTACGGTGGATTTGGGTTACTGCTTTGCGCAACAACTGCCAACTGCAACATGATGAAGATGTACGAAAGGAAAACGCGCATAAACTCAAAATTAGATGCCGCAAAGTGCTTAACGTTTAAATTGCATCGATGTTTTAAACACAACCGTGTTGATCAGACCAGACCACGATGCTTCATCCCTTGCCACCCCTGTAAACCACCAGTGTGAATGGCCAAAACGGTAGTTCCTTTTTCAAACCGACCATTTCGAATCAGGTCATAGATTCCGAGCATCATTTTGCCCGTATAAATCGGGTCGAGAGGAATGCCCGTTCGTTCCTGAAACCCGTTGATGAATGCTAACAATTCAGGCTTCATTTTGGCGTAGCCACCGAAGTGGTAGTTGGTTATCAGTTGACTGTTTACAGTTGACGGTAACCGAAGACGAGACTCTTCCATCAACCGCTCAACCTCATCATTCAAGAATTCGCCTCCTTTCAAAGCTGGAAATCCGAATAGGGGCGTACGGCCGTACGCCCTTACAGGTAAACTCAAAGCAAGTCCTGCCAAGGTTGTTCCTGTTCCTGCAGCGCAACAGACAACATCAAAATCTTCATCAATCTCAGGAAGAATCTCCGCACAACCTCGAACACCCAATCCGTTCGCACCTCCTTCGGGAACCAAGAAAAACCGCCCAAACTTTTCCTCCAATTTGTCGAGTAAGGGCGTATCGCCATACGCCCCGACATTCGTCAATTCCCGGTAGTCTTTCCGTGAAACGAAATGCAACTCCATCCCGTGTTCCCGTGCAAACTTCAAAGTCGGGTTGGTAGTGTCATCTTCTCCTCTTATAACACCGATACTTGAAAGCCCCGATTTCTGTGCCGCAAAAGCCGTTGCCGCAATATGATTGCTGTATGCTCCGCCAAAGGTCAGAAGTGTATGATGGTTCTGCTCGGCTGCTTCGCGAAGATTGTATTTCAGCTTACGCCATTTGTTGCCACTTATGTGCTCATGAATCAGGTCATCACGTTTGATAAGCAAACGAATTCCTGAATCTTTTAATTCTGAGTCAATGACTTCTTGAACAGGTGAGCCTTGATGCTTCTCCATCATGGCTCAAAGGAAAACTGAAAAAATGGGAAACGGAAAAAGTCAGTTCTTCACAAATCGAGTAGATGAAACCGCTTGGTCAGATTCTAACCGCAAAAAATAAATGCCACTTGGCAACGATTCTACATCAACGCGGTTTTTGCCTTTAGATGCAACCGAAGTAAGAACCGTTCTTCCGCTCAAATCCAAAACCGATAGATTACTTTTTTCAGAAGATTGAAAATTGAGTTGTGCTTGCGTTGGATTGGGATAAACTTCAATCAACTCAGATTCCCTACCCCGAACAGTTAAACCACATAGGCTAGGGTTAATCAGACCAGGACGCTTGTCTGTCAAAGTTGTGTGCATCCTATCCTTTTGTCCAATTGTGAACATGTTTGTACATGTCTCGAATCGATTACTCATGAAGTTCATGAACATGTCCCCTTCCGGAGCATTTGAACAGGTAATAATAGTGTCCTGACAGTCATATTGCTGATTCAAGGGATTCAAGGTTGATATTGGGGTATCCGCTACTGAATCTACATCAATACACGACTGACCATTTATGAAGTATAGATCCAGATACATTGCCATCAGCTGGGTCAAAGTCCTCCATTCATTTGGATAATTTCCGTCAAAAAAGTTAGGTGTAATTACCGCGCCATCAATAAATGTGTCACCGCCTGGATGTTCAGCCCAAGGATGTCCAAATTGGGCAAAACCAAACTCGCTAGCTATAGCTGGAACAATCCAAACATTCAAATAAGTGCAGGTGTTCCAAGCGTCCTGCCCTCCGCTCGCTGAAAAATTCATGTTATGAGCTGAATAGAGAAACTCGGTGGAGTCCGTATAAGTTCTTGTTATTCCATCAGTTGAACTACCATCGGGATTAGTTGTTGCAAGAACAAACTCAATCTCTGTATCAACAGCTAAAGGCAAGAACCGTTCGGGTGTTAGAACGGTGTCTTCATTTTGCCTTCTGAAATCTTTGTTCACCAAATCAAGTGTTTGATGAATAAGCGAATCGGGAATATTGTCGCTCGGTTCGTTCCATAAAACATGAAACACCGTTGGAATCTGCACCACGTTTTGACCGTTAGCCAAAATTGAGGCAAATAGCATTGAGATTGTAAAGAAGTGCTTCATAGTCTCAAACCTACTAAGTTCAACTCAATATATTAAAACAACGTTTTCACGATAAATTACTGTTCAACCTTACCCCTTCAATCTTGTTTACTTTGCAAACGTGAACGAAATGGACGATTATTTCGGGAGACCGAAACTTGACCCAGAAGACTTTTACTATTCCAAAGAAGGCTACATTGTCTTTACAGAGAAGTATCTGTTGAAACGAGGGTATTGTTGCAAGAACAGCTGCAAGCACTGTCCGTACGGCTTCAACAAAAAGACAGGGAGAATTGAGAAAAAATAATCCGATTTGATTATTTGATGAATAGCAAATTGATAGATGGATTTTAAGACCGAAGTTTCCGAGGGAATTCCAAGTCAATTACCGCCTAAAAAGGAATTGAACCTGAATGTGAGTCATGCTCCAAAACGAAAAGACATTTTGTCTGCGGAGGAGAAGAAGCTCGCCTTGAGAAACGCGCTGCGCTATTTTCCTACCAAATGGCACAGTGAGCTTGTTGAAGAGTTTCGAGAAGAGTTGAATGATTTCGGTCGGATTTACATGTACCGGTTCATGCCAGAGCATGAAATGTATGCGCGACCTGTTTCTGAATATCCTGGTAAGTGTCAGCAAGCGGCAGCCATTATGCTGATGATTCAGAATAACTTAGACCCTGCCGTTGCGCAGCATCCAGAGGAATTGATTACCTACGGTGGAAATGGGGCTGTTTTCCAGAATTGGGCGCAGTACCGCTTGACCATGAAATACCTCTCGGAAATGACCGAGGAGCAAACGTTGGCCATGTACAGCGGCCACCCGATGGGGTTGTTCCCCAGCCATAAAGACGCGCCACGAGTTGTGGTGACTAACGGAATGATGATTCCGAATTATAGCAAGCCTGACGATTGGGAGAAATTCAATGCGTTGGGCGTAACGCAATACGGCCAGATGACCGCAGGTTCGTACATGTACATCGGTCCTCAGGGAATTGTGCATGGAACCACGATTACCGTTCTCAACGCAAAGCGGAAAATCGGGGCGGAAAATCGCACTCCACTTTTTGTGACCTCAGGCTTGGGCGGAATGAGTGGTGCGCAACCGAAGGCTGGAAATATTGCTGGCGTGGTTACCATCTGTGCAGAGATCAACCCCACCGCAGCTGAAAAGCGACACTCGCAAGGTTGGGTTGATGAACTGATTCATGATGTAGACCTGTGCATTGAAACCGCGCTTGCGTATCAAGAAGAAGGAAAGCCTCGCAGCATCGCTTATGTTGGAAATATTGTCGACCTGTGGGAACGGTTGGCTGAACGAAATGTGAAGGTCGATCTCGGCTCTGACCAAACATCTCTGCACAATCCTTGGGCTGGCGGTTATTATCCTGTTGGATTGAGCTATGAGGAAAGCAATGAATTGATGGCTTCTCAGCCTGAAGCATTCAAAAAACAAGTTGAAGAAACACTTAAGAGACACGTTTCGGCTGTTAACAAACTCGCGAAAGCGGGCATGTACTTCTTCGATTATGGAAATGCATTTCTATTGGAAAGTAGTCGGGCAGGCGCTGAAATAACCAA
The DNA here is from genome assembly GCA_964457245.1 of uncultured Chryseobacterium sp. Lineage (GTDB taxonomy): Bacteria > Bacteroidota > Bacteroidia > UBA10329 > UBA10329 > UBA10329. Next base: position 5,548 of record CAYWET010000098.1, read on the forward strand.
AGAAGATGGCTCTTTCATCTACCCTAGTTATGTACAGGACATTATGGGTCCGATGTGCTTTGATTACGGTTTCGGGCCGTTCCGCTGGGTCTGTACTTCTGGAAAACCAGAAGATCTGGAAGCCACAGATAGAATAGCTGCCGAGGTAATTGA
>CAYWET010000099.1:0-5699 GCA_964457245.1 uncultured Chryseobacterium sp.
GTACTTTTTTCATTTTTGTGCTTTCGTTTTTAATGCAATGATGTTGCAAATATAGCCATGGTTTTTCTTTATGCAACAATGTTGCAGAAAAAATATTTTTGCATCCCTTAAATGCTTCGATTAACGTTATCCATTGTACTTATTACGTTGAGTTTCTTGCGGGTGCAAGGGCAGGTTTCTGGCGTTGTGCGGCATGAGCGAAATGAACCTTTGCCAAATGCAACGCTACTGTTACTGCCAGACAGTTTATTTGCTATTTCAGATGCAAATGGTCATTACCAGTTTGAGAGTTTGGCAAAGGGCAGTTATCGTTTGGTGGCGTTTTATGTTGCGCACGGTTCGGATACAAAGGAGTTTACGTATTCTGGTACGCCAATCGAACTCAATTTCTCCCTTACTTATGACACAGACCGTTTAGGCGAGGTGATTGTGGAAGGGGAGCACGGACATGCCGAGGAAGTGCTTCGGAACGTGCATTTGGAAGAAGGTTTTGTGGAGATGGAAACCAAGGCCGCCTTGGCGCAAACGCTAGATAAAGTTGCGGGAATTGCCTCCATAAATGTTGGAGTTGGGGTTTCTAAACCTGTTATCCGTGGGCTATCCAACAATCGGATTATTGTGTTGACCGATAATGTGAAACAAGAAGGCCAGCAATGGGGCGCAGATCATGGTTTGGAGGTCGATCAATATGACGTAGAAGAAGTTGAGATTCTGAAAGGGCCTGCATCATTGCAATATGGTTCTGATGGACTTGGTGGCGTTATCAATATTCTGCCTGAGAAGATTCCCGAAAAGGGGAAATTGAGTGGATTAGTGCTTGGCAATTTCCGTTCGAACAATTTGCATGGTGGCGGTTCGGCCAAGGCTGCGCTCAATATCAATAATGTTTTCGGGAGTATCCGTTACAGTTTTCAGCAATTTGGAGATTACAGCGTTCCAGCGGATAGTTTCGATTACAATGGTTTCCGACTTCCGATAATTGATCGGATTCTGAAAAACACAGCAGGGAAAGAACAGAACATCAGCGGTTTTGCGGGTATTCTTCGTTCTTGGGGATTAACGCGTGTAGATGTCAGTCACTACTCGTTGGACGTTGGACTGTTCTCTGGCGCAGTTGGAATTCCTCGTTCATATGCGCTAACAGATGATGGTAACAACCGTGATATTGATGAACCTCGCCAGTCTGTAAGACACCTAAAAGCGGTTTTAAGTCAGGAGGTTTTCCTGCCCGGTCATCAGGTATTGCATTTGCATTTAGGCTTTCAGGAGAACATCAGGCGTGAGTATTCCTTTCCAGAGTTTCATAGTGTTCCAACTGTTGATCCGAATAACACACTTGCATTGGAGTTGCGTTTGAAAACCTTTACGCTCAACGGTCATTTTGATCATGAAGTGAGTGAGAAACTGACCAATACGTATGGTTTTGATGCACAGTATCAGATCAATGAGCGTGATGGATTCGAACTTTTCTTACCGAATTTCCAAACGGTGCGTTCAGGGATTTACGCCATCAGTAATTGGCAAGCAACTTCTAAGCTGTTGGTCCAGGGTGGTCTGCGTGCGGATTACGGCAAGAACATCACGGAATACTCCAAACGTTACGTTTACAGCGCGGCCAATACCATTGTCGATAGCTTGGAAAGTGCCGCAACTAATGACGATTATTTCAATGTTTCTGGTTCGGTTGGTTTGAACCGAAAATTGGGACGCAAGGGCGAAATCCGAGCAAATGTTGGCAAGAGTTTCCGGGTTCCGTATCCGAATGAGACTTCCAGTAATGGTGTGCATCACGGAACATTCAGGCACGAGGTAGGAAATCCTGATCTGAAAACAGAGCACGGCTATCAACTGGATCTCAGCACTGATTGGCAATGGAAGAAAGTTTCACTTAACGTTGCGGGTTATTTCAACTTCTTTCAGAATTACATCTATCTATCGCCAAGTTCCAAGTTCAGTACACTGCCCGAAGCTGGACAATTGTTTGAATACAAGCAGCACAACGTTATTTACGCGGGTGGAGAGTTGAATTGGAGTTATCGTCCGTTGAAGTTCTTGGAACTGAGCCAAGCGTATGAATACGTGTGGAATTACAATCTCGAAACGGGATTGCCACTACCGTTTACGCCACCAGGTAGCATTCTTTCTGAGGTTCGGTTACGAGCCGATAAACTTTGGATCTTTCAAAACGCCTATCTATTTGTAAATGACCATTATGTGATTGCTCAGAACCGCGTGGATAGAAATGAACCGCAAACACCTGATTATAATCTGATCAATGCTGGTTTGGGGTTTGATCTGAAATTGTCGGAGAAAGAAAAGTTTGTTTCCAGCGTTGAGATCAGATTCTCCGTTCAGAATATTGCTAATCAACGGTATCTGAATCATCTGAGTCGTTACCGTTGGATAAACGTGCCAGAGCAGGGTAGAAACTTCGTGATAACGGTAAAGGTTCCGATGTCGGTCGGCTTAAAAAACTGAGTAAAGACTAAAACCTTTCGAAAGTCAGTTCCATGTTCGCAATCGCACCAGCCAAATTTCCAGTATAAACTGCACTCGCTACCGAGCGGAACATGGATGCATTGTCGCCACAAGCGTAAATCCCAGGAACGGTGGTGTGCTGCATTTCGTCCACTTTCAAATAGCCTTGCTCATTCAGTTCACAGCCTAATTCAACTGGCAGATTCGTGTGTTGTGTAAACGGTAATCCTGCGTACATCGCATCAAACGGTTCGCTGGTCCCGTCTTTGAAAATCACATTGTTCAAGTAGCCATTCTTATGCTGCACTTCCGCAATTTCTTTGTTCAGAACCTTGATGCCATGCTTGTCGAATTTGGCTTTTTCATCATCTCCCAACTTCTCGTTTGGGGAAAGAATAATGGTCAACTGATCGGTAAGATTGTTGACGAGCGGCCCGAGATGATGCACCTTTTCCAGCGGAACCATAATGGCCGTTTTCTTTCCCTTGAACTCGTAGCCGTGGCAGTACGGGCAATGAACAACGGAAATTCCCCAGCATTCCGCAAAGCCTTTGATGTTGGGCATGGTGTCCTTAATTCCCGTTGCGAAAATCAACTTGGTAGCGGTGTAAGTGCTTCCATTCTGTAGCGAAATTTCAAACTTGTCGTCCTTTTTGGATGCGTCCGTGGCAATGGCTTCAACAAACTTTACGGTATCGTATCTCAGAACATCTTCCTTTGCCTTTTGAGCGATTACGCTCGGTTCCTCGCCATCGTGCGTAACGAAGTTGTGCGAGTGTGGCGTTTGTTGGTTGCAAGGCGAGCCCGCATCAATGATTACCACATTCTTCAAAGAACGGCCCAATGCCATAGCAGCCGACAAACCCGCGTAGCTGCCACCAATAATTATCACGTCTGTTTCCATGTTGTTTCTATTCGATTTGAAAATGCTGAAGGAGTAAATGTTCATCGGTAATGCACCCGCTACAAAAAATCCTGTTCCAGCAGATTTTAAGAGGTGTCGTCTTTTCATTATGCAAACGTAGTGATGATTCTGCAAATGCAACATTGTTGCATTTAAAATACGAAAAGCTACTTTTGTAGTGATTAAAACGATTGCCTAATGACATTGGAAAAGAAACTGCCCGTAACCGTACTTAGCGGATTTCTAGGCGCTGGGAAAACCACATTGCTCAACCATGTACTTCACAATCGTGAAGGACTGAAAGTGGCTGTTATCGTGAATGACATGAGCGAAGTGAACATTGATGCACAGACCGTTCAGAACGAGAATGTGCTATCACGCACGGAAGAAAAACTCGTGGAAATGAGCAACGGTTGTATCTGTTGCACGCTTCGCGAAGATCTGATGGTGGAAGTGGAGCGTTTGGCGAAAGAAGGTCGGTTTGATTACCTACTTATTGAGAGTACTGGTATTTCTGAACCTGTTCCTGTGGCGCAGACGTTCACGTTTCAGGATGAAGAGAACGGGATTGACCTGAGCCGTTTCAGTTACATCGACTGTATGGTAACGGTTGTGGATTGCCTCAATTTCTTCAAGGACTTTTCGAGTGTTGACACGCTTGAACAACGGGAACTTACCGATATGGATGGCGATTACCGAACGGTGGTCAATCTGCTTACCGACCAGGTGGAATTTGCCAACGTTATCATTCTCAACAAGACCGATCTGGTAACGGAAGAAACGATAGGCTTGCTTCGTTCGTCCATTCAAAAACTCAATCCTAAAGCACGAATAATCGAAACCACGCACGGTAAGGTTAAGGCTCAAGACATCATCAATACTGGATTGTTCAATTATGAGGAAGCCGAGGAAAGCCAAGGTTGGATTGAGGAATTGAAGAAAGACGGACACACACCCGAAACCGATGAGTACGGAATCAGTTCATTCGTTTTCAGGGATAAACGTCCGTTCCATCCAGAACGTTTTCTAGAGTACATCAATACCAAATTCCCGCTTACGGTTATCAGAAGCAAAGGGCTATTCTGGTTGGCATCGCGCCCAGGGCAAGCATTGAGTTGGAGCCAGGCTGGCGGCTCGTTGCGTGCAGATAGTGCAGGAGCGTGGTGGAGTTCTATGCCTTACAGCGAGCGTATAAGATACATAGGGTTCATTGACAATCAGCAAACCATTGAAGATGGTTGGCACAAGACTTTCGGAGACAGAAAGAATGAGTTGGTATTCATCGGTCAGGAAATGAACGAAGTAGAAATACGCAAGCAGTTAGAAGCCTGTCTTTGCACGGAAAAAGAAATTGCAGCACTTGATCTAGTGAACGGATATTCAGATCAGTGGCCATTGGAAAGAGCAGAAACTGTTTAACCTTAGGCCAAGGTAATTGGTTGAATCGATCTGAATGAGGGGGAGGCTGTGGTGGCTTCCCCTTTTTTTTGTTTTCTAGGAATTAACCCGTAGGAAGCAGGTGTTCAAATGAAGAATCTTCGTCTAGAGAGATAGGTCTGCCCATCAGTAGATCGGTCCAGAACTCAACCTTGTCTTCGCTCCAATTGGGATAACGGACGTGGAGCAGCTCATGAATAATATCGTCCTCGTTCAGGTCTCTTGTGTGGTAAATGATCCCTGAACGCAATTCTTTGTAAATGGCAATACCGACAAATTCGTGACCCGATGTGCTTTCAAACCAAATGTCAGTAACCTGCATTTCGTCAATCAATTCGCAGGTAATCTGCCAATTAGAAATGCCCAACCGACACTTCCAATCTTCAATGAAAATAAGATGTGTACCGTTGGGCATTTAACTGTTCAGCAAAGGAGATTATCCTTTTTTCAGACGCTCTCCGTCAGCTTTAGAAAGTACTCTCCAGCATTCATGTGGTCCTGATTGAGACTTAGTTACAGCAAAGTAACGACCGTTCTTTTCACGGATATCGTACTTGTCAGATTCGAATTTCGCTTTTGCTTTTACGTCATAGAATGAAAGTTTATCTGCCATGATGTTGGTTTTTGGTTATTGATTTTTGGTTAATTCTTACTTCAAACGCTTCGCGTCAGCCTCAGAAACTACTCTCCAAGCCTCTCGGCCATCAGAAGTTTTAGCAACCGCGAACCAACGTCCGTTCTTAGCCTGACGGATGTCGTATTTGTCTGATTCGAATTTTGCTTTGGCTTTTACATCGTAGAATGAAAGTTTGTCTGCCATGATTAAATGTTTTTGGTTATTGAATTTGTTTATCGAGGGCTAATGTAGTGATCTGTTCTT
>CAYWET010000100.1:0-5324 GCA_964457245.1 uncultured Chryseobacterium sp.
ATACGTACGGAGCACAGATGCTGCAGATCGCTGCAGACATTCCAGACGACCAGACCGTTGCTGACCTCGTTGCCTACATCAATTCGCTGAGCGCAGAATGAGGAAAGCGCTTGCAGGCGTTATCATTTTGACTGCAATCATTTCGATTGCACTTGTTTCCTGCGAGAAAGATCTTGTTCAAAGTGATTCTGAGACCACTCCAGAGGCGGTTGCAAGTTCGAAAGGAGATTTCACACTATGCGAAACCTGTCCACCGGGTTTTGAACTGACGGATGAAGGCGTTTGTCGTTTACGGTCAATGTATCAACAGTACAAATCGCTCGAAGACCAAGGTGTTGGCGGACTGAAAACGGCCCTACCAGAATACCGAGATGGATTTACTCCGCAGCAAATTGATCTTGGTCGTTACTTGTTTTTCGACCCGATACTTTCGAAAGACGGAACGGTTAGTTGCGCTTCGTGTCATCAGCCCGAAAAAGGTTTTAGCGATGGCATGGCAACGAGTGTTGGAATTGCGGGGCAGCAAGTTGATCGTGGTGCACCAAGTCTGTGGAACGTTGCTTTCTTGAAACTCTTCTTTTGGGACGGAAGAGCAACAACCTTGGAAGAGCAGATGCAAGGACCACTTTTCGCGGAGAACGAAATGGCGAACGACCCACACGCACTCCGCCAAACCATCAATTCAATCCCTGCCTACCAGAAGATGTTCCGAGAGGCTTTTCCTGTTCGGGATGAAGCCAAAATTCAAGTCGATGAGATTTACACAGCGTTGGCAGCTTTTCAAACTTCGCTTATCTCGCTTAACAGTCGTTATGATCAGTACGCACATGGTTTTCATGGAGCGTTGAACCAAAATGAAATTGAGGGTTTGAATATCTTCCGCTCATTTGTGGCGCGATGTGCGGAATGCCACACACCTCCGCTTTTCACCAATCAGCAATTGGCCGTGCTAGGAACGCCAGAACCTAACGGAAAACCACTCGATGCAGGTGCTCAGATTCCGTACAACGACCCGACTTTGCGAGGTGCGTTCAAGATTCCTAGCCTAAGGAATGTGGCCAAAACTGCGCCTTACATGCATTCTGGCAGGTTCAAAACGCTTCGCGAAACGGTGGAGTTTTACACCAAAGGACGAGGCCATGCCGTTCCCGAAGGTGAGAACCTGTATCTGCACTGGCACATCTGGGAACCTGACCTCACAGATACCGAATTGGACCGACTGGTTGACTTTCTGCAAACGCTTACAGATGAAAGCTTTATGCCGAAACGGCCAGATCGATTACCTTCAAGCCCTTGATAAAAATCAATTTCCTTAAACCCCTATGAAAAAAGCCATCATTTGGATCATTGTAAGCGCACTCGTTTTCGCAATTGGAGTGTACTTTGGTAAAATCAAATTCTCTGCTTCTGGACCAGCCGCTCCGCCCCCAACTTTCTTCGAAGGTGGTGATGGAACCATGGCCGTTGACCTTTCTGAAAAGAATGTAATTGAAGTCAAAAGTGGCGAATCGATTCAGGAAGCTGTTGGTAAGGCAAATCCAGGCGATCTGATCCGGGTTTACCCAGGAGTTTACCACGAAACAGTTTATATCGACAAGGACAACATCAGCCTGCAAGGGGTTATCCAAAAAGGAAAATGGCCAACGTTGGATGGCAGCGAAAATGGCGAGGCCGTTCTAAACGATGCGATTCTTTACTCAGGATCGAACATCCTGATTGAGAATTTCAAGGTCATCAAGTACAAGGGCAACGGCATCATGGGGCAGGCTGGAAACAACTTCCTCATCCGAAACAACTGGATCATTGATGCAGGTATTTACGGCATCTTCCCAGAGTTCGGTAAGAACGGTCTGATTGAACACAACGTGTTGAGCGGTATTTCTGATGCGGCCATTTACGTTGGAATGTGCGATAACATTGATGTGCGTCACAATGAGGTATTCGAAAGCGTGGCAGGAATCGAGATTGAAAACTGCCGCCACGCCTTGGTTGAGAACAACTACACGCATGACAACACAGGTGGAATTTTGGCTTTTATCACTCCTGGATTACCGATCAAAACCTGTGAGGATGTGATCATTCGAAACAACTTTGTGGTTAACAACAATCATGAGAATTTCGGCAAGCCGGGAGCAATTATTTCGTTGCTTCCACAAGGCACCGGTATCATAGTAATGGCTGCGGATGATGTGGTGATTGAGAACAATATCATCACTGGAAACGGCAACACAGGAATTGCCATTACCGACCTCAGTTTCGGTTCGCAATTGTCTAAAGACACGGCTGTTGAACCAAACCCTGATCGCGTGGTGATTCTGGACAACGTGATGTACGGAAACGGAGAGAATCCAGTGGCTGATGTAAAAGCCGCAATGGCTACACAAATGGATGATAAGGGGCCAGACATTCTTGCCTACGGTGGTGGCGTTGGAAGCTGCATTCGTAACCGCGACATGTACCGAACATGGGGGCTGGAAAACTATGGTTCTTGCGAGTTAGCAAGCACGGCAGACGTAAAATCTTACCTGCTTAGCGAGCCTGTTTCTCCACGAGACATCGAAATTGAAGAGAAAGGAAAACTCGCGTACTACGGAGTATGCTCTGGCTGCCATGCGTACGATGTGCGCATGATCGGGCCTCCAGTCCAAGCCATTCAAGCCATGTACAAGGACAACCCGCAAGGTTTGGCCGATTACATTGCCAACCCTGTGCGCAGGCGCGATGATTATGACGAAATGCCGCCACAGGATTACCTTTCGGAAGAAACGCGTTTGGCCGTGGCTGAATTCATGCTCGGTTTCGAGAAGAAAAAGAAGAAAAAGTGAACGGCAAAACAGTTGTAATAACTGGTGGAAACGCTGGAATTGGCAAAGCAACCGCTATTGCGTTAGCGAAGAAAGGAGCTGAAATTCTCATAACCTCGCGTTCTGAAGGCAAAGCAAAAGCAGCGGTCGAGGAGATTCGATCAGAATCAAAAAATGAGAATGTTGATTTCGTATTGATCAATCTGATCGATCAAGATTCTGTCCGAAAGGCAGCGGAAGAAATCAAAACCAAGTGCCCGAAAATTGATGTACTGATCAATAATGCGGGTTGCTACTTGTCTGATCTGGAATTGAGCCCGCAAGGAATTGAAGGTCAGTTTGCTACCAATCACATAGGGCATTTTCTCCTGACAAATCTTCTGCTGGATTACGTCAAGGCGGCTGGAAAAGCACGCATTATCAACTTGGCATCCATCGCACACACATCAACGCGCAAGTTGAATTTGGATGACATCAACTTCGAAAAAGAGGAGTATGGTGGATGGAAATCCTACTCGCGAAGCAAATTCTGCAACATCCTTTTCACCAAAGAATTGGCGAGAAGACTTGAAGGAACTGGAATTACTTCCAATGCCGTGCATCCCGGTGGGGTAAGAACAGAAATTGCAGAGAAGGATGCCAATTGGTACACAAAACTCGGTTGGATTGTGATGAAACCGTTCATGATCACCGTTGAGAAAGGAGCTGCAACATCGATTCACCTTGCTTCATCTGACAAGGTTGAAGGAGAAACTGGCGGCTACTGGGTTCGAAGCAAAAAAGAATGGAGCAACCGCCCATCGCAAGACCCAGAATTGGCCAAGGCACTTTGGAAAAAGAGTGAAGAGTTGGTCGGTCAGGAATTTCCTGAATCAAACTTTCAATAAGCAATCATGGCAACTATTGGCACACCGTGGAAACGGTTAGACAAGAAATCGGGATATGACGCGGTGATTATCGGTTCAGGTTTAGGTTCCATGACCTGTGGAGCCATCTTGGCAAAAGCTGGCAAGAAGGTTCTACTACTCGAAAAGCATTACGTTGCTGGCGGTTTTACGCACGTTTTCAAGCGGAAAGAATACGAATGGGATGTGGGCATCCACTACGTGGGAGACGTCCACAAGGATTTCACATTTATGAGTATCCTCTTCGATTACATTACCGACCATCAACTCAAGTGGCAGGAGATGGATGAGGTGTATGACCGAATTGTGCTTGGCGATAAGGTCTACGACTTCAAATCTGGGAAAGAGAATTTCATTGAAATGCTCTACGACCGATTTCCTGGAGAAGAGGATGCAATTGACGAATACATCAAGGCCGTTTATGCGGCAACTGGTTCCAATAAGAAGTTCTTTCAAGAGCGCGCGCTTCCCTCGGTATTGAGCAAGCTTGTGGGAAATTTTCTGACCAAGAACTATTACAAATGGTCTGACAGAACGACCAAAGACGTACTGGATAGCATTACCGACAATGAAGAGCTGAAAGCCGTTTTGGCGGGCCAATACGGAGACCACGGTTTACCTCCAGGAGAAAGCAGTTTTGCCATTCAATCGGTGGTCAACAAGCATTATTGGAAAGGAGGAGCTTTCCCTATTGGCGGCTGTCAGCGCATTGCCGAAACCATCATTCCCGTAATTGAAAAGGCAGGTGGTGCAGTTGCGGTGCGAGCGGGCGTTGAGAAAGTGATTGTGGAGAATGGAAAAGCCGTTGGCGTTTTGATGGAAGATGGTACCAGAATTGAAGCTCCCATGGTTATCAGCGGAGCTGGATACTTGAATTCCTTTGGCAATTTGTTGGATACCGATGTGCAAAAAGCAATTGGCTTTAGCCCGAACAAAGGTGTTCCGCCATCAACTTCGCACATCTGTCTGTACATCGGGCTAAAGCACAACCTCCGTGACCTTGGAATTGGCAACACCAACTATTGGGTGTATCCACACAACGACCACGACCGCGGTGTTAAGGAATATTTGGAAGATCCTTCCAAGCCGCTCCCAGTTACGTACATCTCATTCCCTTCTTTGAAAGATCCAGAATGGGAAGACCGCTATCCTGGAAAGAGTACGATTGAGATGATCACGCTTGCTCCTTACGAGTGGTTCACCAAATGGGAAGATGAGCGTTGGAAACATCGAGGTGAAGACTACGAAGCGTACAAAGAAGAGCTATCGCAACGGCTGCTCAAAGAACTTTACAAGCAATTCCCACAGTTGGAAGGAAAGATTGATTACTACGAGCTGTCCACTCCCCTCTCGACCAAACATTTTGTGCATTACGACAAAGGAGAAATCTATGGTCTTGACCACACTCCTGAGCGGTTCAGAATGAAGGAATTGCGGCCAAAAACACCAATCAAAAACTATTATCTAACTGGTCAGGATATTGTGACCGTTGGCATCGGTGGCGCATTGATGAGCGGAATGCTAACAGCGGCACACGTTACTACCAATTTCTGGATGATTGACCGAATTGTAGAGAAGGTGCTGAAAGAACGCGAAGAACTGAAACAACCAGCAT
>CAYWET010000101.1:0-5213 GCA_964457245.1 uncultured Chryseobacterium sp.
GAGAACGAATACGACCACGTTTTCTTCGGTGTTTACGATGGCAAAATCGAATTAAATCCAAACGAAGCAGAAGATTGTACCTTTGCACCGTTAGATAAGGTATTCACGGACGCGGCAAACCAACCAGAAAAGTATTCGATCTGGTTCCGCATTATCATCGATAAGTTCAGGGATCACCTTACAGGAATGGAACATCGGCTGCGGTCGGTGGGAGTATAATGTAGGATGATGAAAGTAACCGTCAGCAGAAAGGCGCACTTCAATGCCGCGCACCGTTTGTACAATCCGAATTGGTCGTTCGAGAAGAATGAGGAGGTTTTCGGTAAGTGCAACAATCCCAATTTTCATGGGCATAATTACGAGCTGATCGTGTCGGTTAAAGGAACAATCGACCCCGAAACGGGTTATGTTGTGGATATGAAGGTTCTGAAGCAGATCATTAAGGAACATGTGGAAGATATTTTCGATCATAAGAACCTCAATCTAGACACAGAAGAATTTAAAGAATTGAACCCGACAGCCGAGAATATTGCGGTTGTTATTTGGAACAAACTCCGACCTCACATCAAGTCAGAATTGGAGCTAAAAGTCAAGTTGTATGAAACAGAACGGAACTTTGTTGAATTTGAAGGATAAGGACCTTGAGTTGATCGAGGAGGTTGGAGACAATCACGTTGCAACTTCGTTGGATACTCCGATGAAGCCAGATGCACACGTCATTTCCGATGAAGCAAAAATGGAGAAGATTGCGGAGCATTTCGCATACATTATGGATACGCTTGGCCTGGATCTTTCAGACGATAGCCTTCGTGGAACACCAATGCGCGTTGCGAAAATGTATGTCGAAGAGGTTTTCAGCGGATTGAACCCGAAGAACAAACCAGCCGTCAAACTCTTCGAGAATAAGTACAATTACAAAGAGATGTTGGTGGAGAAGGACATCAAAGTCCATTCGTTCTGTGAACATCATTTTGTGCCGATCATTGGTGTGGCGCATGTGGCGTACATCAATAGCGGCAAGGTTGTAGGATTATCCAAACTCAACCGAATTGTGGATTACTTCGCGAAACGACCACAGGTTCAAGAACGAATGACCGTTCAGATTGCCAATGAGTTGAAAGAAGCGCTCGGAACAGAAGATGTTGCTGTGCTGATCGATGCCAAACATATGTGTGTTTCCCTACGTGGAGTAGAGGATACTAGCAGCAGCACAGTAACGGCAAGCTATGGTGGTGCTTTCCAAAGTGAAGAAACCAAGAAGGAGTTCCTGCAGTATATCTACGGAGCGAAGTAGAAACAAATTCACACAATAAATGAACCCTATCCGCCTCAGGCGGACAGGGTTTTTTATTTTTTCGTCATGCTGAACTTGTTTCAGCATCTTGGGTTTAGTTTCTGAAATAAACCCGTGCTGAGCATGGTCGAAGTATTCAGAATGACTGATAAGAGAGAGGTTTCCGTTTTTTGGTTCAGACGTGATCTGCGATTAGATGATAACGCTGGTCTGTATCACGCTTTGCGTTCAGGAAACCCCGTTCTGCCCATTTTCATTTTCGATGAGAATATTCTCTCCAAATTGGAAGACAAGGCAGACAAGCGTGTTGATTTCATTCATCGACAACTAGAAAAACTAAGAATTCAGCTACAGGAACTGGGTTCTGATCTGTTGACTTTCCACGGAACTCCATTGGAAGTATACAAGAAGTTGATTTTAGAATACTCCGTTCAGGAAGTGTTCACGAATCACGATTATGAACCCTATGCTAAAGAGCGCGACCTCGAAATCGGAGAGTTTCTGGATGAAAATGGTGCGAGTTTCCAAACCTTCAAGGACCAATGCATTTTCGAGAAAGATGAAGTTCTGAAGGATGATGGAAAACCGTACACGGTTTACACGCCTTACTCCAAAAAGTGGAAAGTGAAGGTCAACGATTTCTATTTGAAGTCTTATCCAACAGAGAAATACTTCAGCAACTTTCTAAAGTTTGAAACATCGGTTTTTCCAAGCCTAGAAGAGATCGGTTTTGATAAAACGGATGTAGACATACCGTCTTCCGAAGTAGAATTGGACATCATCAAGAATTACCACAACACACGAGACATTCCGAGTATCCGCGGAACGTCACGGTTGAGCGTTCATCTACGATTTGGAACGATCAGCGTAAGAAAACTGGCGCGAAAGGCGCAGGAAACCAATGAGAAATTTCTGAACGAACTCATCTGGCGCGATTTCTACATGATGATTCTGTGGCATTTTCCGCATGTGGTCGGTGGTGCTTTCCGACCTAAATATGATGCCATTGAATGGGAACGCAACGAAGAACACTTCGAAGCCTGGTGCAAAGGCGAAACGGGTTATTCGATTGTTGATGCGGGCATGCGAGAACTGAACGAAACAGGGTGGATGCATAACCGCGTTCGGATGGTTGTGGCCAGCTTTCTGACCAAACATTTGCTACTTGATTGGCGTTGGGGCGAAGCTTATTTCGCAAAGAAACTTCTCGACTTCGAACTCTCAAGCAACAACGGTGGGTGGCAATGGGCCGCAGGTTCTGGTTGCGATGCCGCTCCGTATTTCCGTGTGTTCAATCCAGAGCTGCAGACCAAGAAGTTCGATCCTGATCTGAAGTATATCCAGAAGTGGGTTCCGGAATTTCAAGAACTCATTTACCCGAAACCGATTGTCGAACACAAACTCGCAAGAGAACGCGCATTAGACCGTTATAAATCTACACTCAAATAAAAAGCCCGACCATTGCTGATCGGGCTTCGTGTAATCAAAAGGTTTGTGGTTAACCAACCACGAAAGATTGCTTGCTGGTGTATTCACCATTTTCACGTACAACAGCTACATATTCTCCTTCTTTCAGGTTTTGAACATCAATTTGGTTCAAACCTAGTCCAAGAGAGGTTTCTAAAACAATTTCGCCTATTGAGCTGAATACCGAAACGGTAACACTCGCTCCTGAAAGCTCTTCGTCAACATCAATTTTCAAAAAGTTGTTTTCAACTGCTGGAGCAATCTCAATTCCAACGTTAGAAGTTGGGTCGTTTGCAGTGGTGTTTGCTTGGCTTCCTGCTGCTACAAGAGAAATCATCAAAATGCCAAATATGCGCTTCATAAGATGGTTTTATAGTGGTTTTGTTTGATGCCGCGAATGTAGAATCCGTGCATTACCTGACATGTAAATATGTTGCCTGTTTTTCAACAATCAGATGTTAGGATTCGTATTTAGCTGTTTGTTGTTACGTGATTCACGCAACTTCGGCCAAAAAGTTGTTTTCGCACTCCAATTCCACAATAATTGCAGTGGGCGGCATGTACTTTTCTTTAACTACTTCAGCAATGGTTAATCGATAGATTTTTCCAGTGGCATGTAGTTCCTGGATTTTCCTCGACATGCTACTACTTAAGGTGCCAATGCGGTATGCGCCATAATTTACCGCAAACATCAAATGGCGTTCCCCATTAATAATGGAACTCAGGTTTAGTACACACCCTTTTCTAAGGTGATGGTAAACGAATGGAACATCGCTTTTGTCAATGCCGCCTAGATAACCACGGAATGATGTGAGGTTGGCGCTTTGAATGCGTTCTTGAATGATATCTCTATTGAAGAAGGTGTTAGACTGCATGACGAAGTGTATTATAAGGTTGTTTGATATTGATGGTTGTTCTGCTAGTTGAAAGAGCTCGAAGCCATGTTCGAATGCCTTCCATTTCTGTGTCTTGATTTGCCGAATGGTTTTTAATGGCATCAGAAAGTGAGTTTTGAATTAGGTGCTTGATGTCTTTGTGAACGAAAACTGGCTTCAGATTTAACCATTCGTTGGTTTGTTGATGCCAAACCTGTCGTTTCAGCAACCCTTCATTACTGGTGTATTCAGTAAAAGATTTCCAGAACGATTTTTCTGTGAAGAAGACGTTGAAATCATCATTGTCAGAAAGTGGACGAGAAAAATCTACTAGATCGGATTCTTCTAAAAACAGATGACTTCCGTTTCCGATATCTTGACGGAAAATCAATCTTCGGTAGCCGTCTTTTACAACTTCGAGTACAAGTTCTTTTTTGTTTTCTGTGCTTTGCATGGCGCTGTGTTTTTGATTACATCAGCAAACCAACAGCGGCACATCGTAAACTATTTACGGAGTGAAATTTTTCTGAAAGTTGTGCAGATAATCGCCCTTCGACAGGCTCAGGACAAGCGTTAGGGATTGGAGCAAGCTACCGTGTAGCGCGGAAAGCCCGACCGCGCCTTTCTGTTTCCAGCTTCATTAGTTGTGCGTACCCTGAGTGTCATCCTGAGTGATTTCGATGAAATCGAAATTGTATCGAAGGACAACGAAGGGTAGCTTTTGCCACGCTGTAGGCTTCGAGAACCTCAGCCTACGACTAAGCGCGGGAACGCCCAAATGAATAAGTTTAAAACTCCTCAGAAAAAAGTTGAAATTGAGTGCGTTGTCAAAACAAAACGATTTTCTATCTTTGCCGCTCGATTTTAAGAGGATATAATAAGTAAGCAGATGTATCTAACATCAGACGTAAAGAAAGAGATATTCAAAAAGCACGGAGGTGCTGACACGAATACTGGTAGCACAGAAGGACAGATCGCGTTGTTCACACACCGCATTAACCACCTTACTGAGCACTTGAAAAAGAACCGTAAAGATTACGGTACACAGAGAGCACTTCTTAACCTAGTTGGTAAGAGAAGAAGCTTGCTCAACTATCTTATGAATAAGGATATCGAAAAATATCGTGCCCTTATCAAGGAACTCAAATTAAGAAAGTAATCGTATTGATTTAACGATAAAGTGAAAAGGCAATTCTACAATTGCCTTTTCGCGTATTTGGGCGTTTGGTTTTCTGCCGAATGCAAGATGTATTGAAATAGACAGAAAGAGAAATAAACAGAAGTAAACAAAGAGGAAAAGATGATTCCAGAAGCAATTAAAACGACAATTGATGTAGGTAATGGCGTACCCGTTACCATTGAAACAGGAAAGTTGGCCAAGCAGGCCGATGGATCCGTAATTCTACGTGCAGGTAACTGCATGTTGATGGCCACCGTAGTGTCGGCCCTTGAAGCAAGAGAAGGAACAGATTTTCTGCCACTATCGGTAGATTATCTTGAGAAATATGCCGCTGCGGGTAAGTTCCCAGGCGGATTCTTTAAAAGAGAAGCTCGTCCATCGAGCGCAGAGATCTTGG
>CAYWET010000102.1:0-5103 GCA_964457245.1 uncultured Chryseobacterium sp.
CCGATAAATTGGAATACGCTTTTCCAGGAAAGAAAATTGAGCCTGTTGGCGTGGCTGGACAGATCATTCCTTGGAATTTCCCATTGCTGATGGCCGCTTGGAAACTCGCGCCAGCTTTAGCTTGCGGAAACACAGTGGTGCTGAAACCAGCCGAAACCACTCCGCTCACAGCCATGAAATTGGCGGAGCTCATTCACGATAGTGGTTTGCCCGCTGGCGTGGTGAATGTGGTGACGGGCGCAGGTGCAACTGGTGCAGCCATTGTCAATCATCCCGATGTGGACAAGATCGCATTCACAGGTTCAACGGGAGTTGGAAAGATCATTCAGAAAGCAATCGCGGGAACGCACAAGAAAGCCACGCTTGAACTGGGTGGAAAAGCGGCCAACATCATTTTTGATGATGCGCCCATCGATCAAGCGGTTGAAGGCATCGTCAACGGTATCTTCTTCAACCAAGGGCATGTTTGTTGTGCGGGATCGCGTCTTTTCGTGCAGGAGAATGTGAAGGATGAGGTTTTGAGAAAACTGAAAGACCGCATGAGTTCGCTTATCGTTGGCGACCCGCTTGACAAGAACACGGATGTTGGTGCCATCAACTCGAAAGAGCAGCTCAACACCATCAACAAATATTTGAAGATCGGCCAAGAAGAAGGCGCGGAGATCTACCAGCCGAAATGCTCGCTTCCGAAAAAAGGGAATTGGTGTCCGCCAACGCTTTTCTGCGAGACATCGCAAAGCCACCGAATTGTGCAGGAAGAGATTTTTGGTCCTGTGCTGACGGTGCAGACTTTCAGGACGGTTGATGAGGTGATTGACAAGGCGAACAACACACCTTTCGGGCTTTCGGCAGGTGTTTGGACAGATAAAGGTTCGAAGATTTTCAACCTGACCACCAAGCTGCGTGCGGGTGTGGTTTGGGCGAACACGTACAACAAATTCGACCCGACATCGCCATTCGGTGGTTACAAGGAAAGTGGTTTTGGCCGTGAGGGCGGGCTGCACGGCCTGATGCCTTACGTTAATCTCAGTTAGGGTTACGAATTACGAATGAGTACGAATATGCGAATACGATGAGAGCACCTGTCAACAAGGCTGACCTTTTGTATCCTGAACTGAGTTATCAGATCATGGGTTGCGCCTTCGATGTTCATAATGAACTCGGTGGTGGGCTTTTGGAAAAAGTATATCAGAAAGCATTAGCTGTTTCATTCACAAACCGAAACATCAACTTTAAGGAGCAAGCACATTTTCCAATCGTTTATGAAGGTGAAAAAGTGGGGGCAGGATATTTCGACTTTCTCGTTGACGAAAAAATAGTGGTTGAACTGAAGCGAACCCAACATTTCTCAAGAAAACAGATAGACCAGGTCGTTTCCTATTTGAAACAATCAAACCTGAAGCTTGGAATTCTGATACATTTCGGTCAGGAACAGGTTCGATATAAACGCATTATCAATGATTGACCTGAATTCGAATATTCGCATGTATTCGTAATTCGTAACCGCATTTGAACAAAAGCATGACAAGATTGACAGTCAATAAAACGTATAAGATTTACATCGGAGGGCAGTTTCCGAGAACGGAAAGTGGTCGTTTTTACCCCGTTGAGCTGAAGGACGGAACCGTGACCAACATCTGCCTTAGCAGCAGAAAAGACCTCCGCAACGCAGTTGTTGCTGCGCGAAATGCCTTTGAAGGTTGGAGCAACCGAGCGGCTTTTAACCGAAGCCAAATTCTGTATCGAATCGCGGAAATGCTTGAAGGCAGAAAAGCCCAGTTCATTGAAGAACTGGTTGCCGTTGGAGCTTCGCGGACAGCCGCGACCAAGGAAGTTGAAGCCTCAATTGACCGCTGCGTCTATTTCGCGGGTTGGTGCGATAAGTACACCCAATTGTTTGGGTCAGTAAATCCTGTTGCATCATCTCACTTCAATTTCAGCACACATGAACCAACTGGCGTTGTGACCATCATCGCGCCTGAAAGCCCATCATTACTTGGGTTGGTGAGTAGCATCATGCCAGTAATTGCTGGAGGAAACACCTGCGTGGTACTTGCTTCAGAGAATTCACCACATGTGGCGGTAACGTTTGCCGAAGTATTGAACTCATCAGATGTTCCTGGAGGTGTGGTCAACATTCTCACAGGAAAAGAAGATGAATTAGCTGAGCATTTCAGCTCTCACATGGATGTGAATGCCACCATTTACTGCCGCGAAAAGCATCTGAAAAAAATCCAAGAAAGCGGAGCGTTGAACGTAAAACGTGTGCTCAATTGGGCCAAATACGATTGGAATAAGCAGGGCGAAGACCCGTATCTGCTTCTCGAAACACAGGAAGTAAAGACCACATGGCATCCGATTGAGAACATCGCGGGAGCGAAATCGGGTTATTGAACAGGACCCATGTACGGCTTTGTGTTTACAATCCAATCTCACGGCAAGCGTCACCCTGAACTTGTTTCAGGGTCTCGTTGGCTTAGAGATGCTGAAACAAGTTCAGCATGACGGCAAAAGTTATGTTTGAGTTCGAAAGTTCAATCTGATGGTCAGTTTCCCAATGGCTCTTGTTTTCGCGGTCATCATCTTTTTGTTGGTGGCGCTTTACAGCGGAAAACTCCGCGCGGAAGTTTCCTTCTTCATTGCCGTAACTGTTCTTACCGTTTCAGGAATATTAACTCCATCCGAAGCGCTGGCTGGCTTTGCCAATGAGCAGTTGGCCGTCATCATGCTATTATTGGTCATTTCAGACATTATCCGAAAAACGGATGTGGTTGACCTTATCTTCAATCGCCTCTTCAAGGGAACGAAAACCGTTAGTGGGTTTGTGTTGAGAATGATGGCTTTCGTGGCGCCAACATCAGCATTCTTCAACAACACACCATTGGTGGCCATGATGATGCCTTACGTGTATTCGTGGTCGAAACGGAACGAAACTTCACCTTCAAAGCTGTTGATCCCACTATCGTATGCGGCCATTCTTGGAGGATGCGCTACGCTTGTTGGCACAAGTACCAACTTAGTGGTAAATGGTATGGCGGTGGATGCTGGTTTTCCCTCGTTGGAGATTTTCGACTTTGTCTGGGTCGGCTTGCCGATGGTTGTGGTCGGTGCCATTTATTTATCACTGTTTTCAGACAAAATTCTTCCATCTCACAAGGATGCGATGGATGAGTTCAAGGAAGGTTGGCGAGAGTATTTCGTGGAAACAGAAATTGAACCGAATTCGCCTTTGGTTGGGAAGTCGGTTTCCGAAGCTGGGTTGCGAAGTTTGGCAGGGAATTTCTTAGTGGAAATCGTTCGGAAAACAGCCACCATCACACCAGTCTCTCCCGAACACGTTTTGCGGGCCAATGACAAACTCATTTTCACGGGCGAGACTAGCAGCATCCCTGAACTTTCTAAACCAGAACTTGGCCTTACACTCCCTAAAGAATGTGTTGCTGCGGAGCTTTCCGATGTTGTGGAAGTAGTTGTTTCACACAATAGCTGGCTCATTGGTAGACGGATTAAAAACACACATTTCCGCGGAAAGTATGATGCTGCGATTGTTGCCGTTCATCGAAACGGGGAGAAACTCAGCGGAAAGGTCGGAGATGTGGTGCTTCAGGCTGGTGACGTGCTCTTGCTTTTTGCTGGGCGCGATTTTGGCATTCGCGCTACTGGGAATGAGTTCTACATCATTTCCAAAAAGGACAACAAGAAGGTGAATGCCAAGAAAGCCATCATGGTGGTTTCAGGTGTGTTGCTTTCTGTTGTTGTTTCCTCAACCACATCGATGAGTTTGTTTGCCTGTCTGCTGATTTTGTTGGCGGTTTCTTTCTTCACGAAAACGCTGACGGGAAGTGAAATCAAGCGCGGCATCAACTTGAATATGATGCTGATTATGGCATTCGGATTGGCCTTGGGCAGAGCCATGAGCAATTCTGGGGCTGCCGAGTTTATCGCGACACACATTCTAAATATTGCCGAACCATTCGGGCCTGTTGCGCTGTTGGGAATGATTTTCCTCGTGACCAACATTCTGGCGAGCTACATGACCAATCTGGCCGCGGTTGCCATCATCTTCCCGATTTCTGTCGGTATTGCACAAACCATGAACCTTCCGCTGGAGCCGTTCATTATGATCGTGGCATTTGGCGGTGCTGCGAACTTCATCACACCAATCGGTTATCAGACCAACCTGATGGTATATGGTTCGGGTGGTTATTCGTTCAATGACTTCATGAAAATCGGTCTTCCGTTGACCATCCTGTACATCCTTCTCGGAACTTTACTGATGTCTTGGCACTACGGTCTCTTCTGATCGGCTACTTTCGCGGCCATGATTGAAAACGCGATTAAAGGCGCCTACGAAGGCGGATTGGAGATACTGGAAGTTTACGGAACGGAGTTCACGGTGGATGTGAAAGAGGACAAAAGTCCTTTGACGGAAGCTGACAGACGCGCTCACCTGAAGATCATGGAATTCCTGAAAGACACAGGCATCCCTGTGTTGAGCGAAGAAGGCAAAGACATTGCTTACGAAGAGCGAAAAGACTGGAAAACGTTCTGGTTAGTTGATCCATTGGATGGCACCAAAGAGTTTGTGAAGCGTAACGGAGAATTCACGGTGAACATCGCTTTAATTGAGGATGGTGTTCCTGTTTCGGGTGTGATTTACGTTCCTGTGAAAGACGAAATGTATCTCGGAATTCAAGGCAAAGGCGCGTTCAAGATCAATGATTATTCAAAGGTTCACGCATCTCATAGAGACCTTAGAGACGTACTTTCCAAGGGAGAAAAATTACCGAAAGCCAACGAGAAAAAAGCGTTCACAATGGTTGGAAGCCGCTCACACATGAGCGATGAGACGATGGCGTATTTCGATAAGATGAAAGCAGAGCATGGTGATGTGGAAATCGTTTCAATGGGAAGCTCATTGAAACTGTGTTTGGTGGCAGAAGGTGTTGCTGATGTATATCCTCGCTTTGCTCCTACCATGGAATGGGACACAGGCGCTGGACAAGCAATTGCTCTCAACGCTGGCTGCACCGTTACCGAAAAGGATGAGGTAACTCCGCTACGCTACAATAAGGAGAATCTGCTTAACCCTTGGTTTATCGT
>CAYWET010000103.1:0-4671 GCA_964457245.1 uncultured Chryseobacterium sp.
CTTCAACTGGAGCGTACTCCATCGAACCATAAAAAGCGTAATCGCCAATGGTTTTGGAACCGTTCTCAATGCGTCTTCCGTAGGCGGTTTCCACGTTGATGTCGTAACCGAGCTCGAAGTTGATCTTGGCATTCGGTTTTACGCGCGCCACCGAACCACGGCTCATGTACTGATCGAAACGCGAAGTATCCTGATCGCCATCGTTGGTGGTCAATTCCTCACTCAATGTGGTCAGGTCACGATAGTAGGTGTTCTTGGTTCGTTTGAAGAAGTTGTAAGCCGCCAAAACCTGCAAGCGATAGTTTGGATGAACCTTGCCGCTCACATCCAAACCTCCATTGATGCGCTCGGTGAGGTAACGGTCATCAAACGCAGTTTCGTAATATGGCGTTCTTGGCATTCCCCGATTGGTAATCTCTTCCTGAAACCATTCTCCGTAAGGACGGAAAGTCCACGTTTTATACTTGTATAGATACTGCGCTGAAGCGAAAAACTGCTCTTTCGGCTTCCAACTTTTCACGCGATTGCTATCAGCCAAGGTCTTCTTCGGAAACTCGAAAAACTTATCGTCCGAACTCCAGCCATCAAAGTAATTGCGGCCACCGCTTAATGTAAATCCGTGGTTGCCCATGTTCAAAGCCACTCGGCCATCCACGTTGTATTGACCAACGCTTTCGTAGTAGCCGTTCAGTTCCACATCCAATTGGTCGTTTTTTGGTTTTCGAGTGATGATGTTGATTGTTCCCGCCAGCGCATCGGTTCCGTAATTGACCGACAGCGGGCCTTCCACCACTTCTACCCTTTCCACATTATTGAGATTGAGTTGACTGAGGTCGATGTTGCCATCCAAACGCCCAATAACAGGCACGCCATCAACCAAAAACTTCACGTTCTGGCCAGAAATTCCCTGAACCGAAAGTCCACTTCCGAGAATGTTGTCCTGGGAAACACGCATGTTGGTCTCCTTCTGCAACAGGTCTCGCAGGTTGACGGCCGCTTGCTGCTCAATCCGCTTGCGGTCAATGATCTTGATGCTGTGAACGCTTTTCTCAGTGCTTGTTGGCGCATACTGAGCCGTTACCACCACTTGTCCCAACGCGTGTGGGTCTTGCTTCAGACTTAACACAATTTCTTTCGTATCCGCTTTGAGCGTATCCACCGAAGGTGAAAACCCGATGTAGGTTACATTGAGAATGAACTTCGAATGCTTTGCCGCAAACTCTGCTGGAACTGTTGCTTTTCCATCGATGGAGGTCAGCACGGTAGTTTTTCCATCTCCGTTCAATGCCTGATAAGTAACATGCGCGGATGGCAATGCCTCGCCATTGTGGTCATTGACAGTTATGCTTACTTGGGCGAAGGTTGGGAATGCGAAAAGCAGTAAAAAAAACCTCATCGCGAGGACGCAGGACAGCCTGCCCTGAGGAACTCGAAGGGAAGCAATCTCCTTAATGAGATTGCCGCGCTTCGCTCGCAATGGCGTGGTATTTCGTCTTGAACTCATTTCCCTGTAACCAATTGTCGCACCTCGTACATGTAAACCGCAGTATCGAGCAGATCAGCAAGGTGCCTGAACTCTTCTGGCGTGACCGTTATGAACAGATTGGGCTGTGGTGTGCGAATAACGATCTTCTGGTCGCTGCAATGCGAAATGCTGACAAGCGCGTCTTCGCTGATCATATCGCGAAGCAATTGCCGCAACCTGATGAACCCATTTACGGGCATTTGTATCAGCACATTGCCGAAGTTCAGTTGCATGTCATCGCAGCACTCGCAAACTGAAACCGAACCGTGTTCGTTCTTATGTAATACTTCTGTGGTGGATTTGTGTTTAGCCATGGCTCGGTTCAATCTTCGTTCAACATTTTTTCTAAAACTGCCAGTTTCGGTATCAGTACGCGGTCTTCGATAAGTCCGTGCAGATGAAGATCCTGCTCCAAGCTTTTCAGCTGATCGAGCAAGACATGAAATGGCAACTGATTATCAGCAGGCGGTGTGTAATTCAGCAACGCTTTGCGCACTTCCTTCAATTCAATTTCCGTATCGCTGTGGTTGGCAAGGAATTCTGTGGTTGAGTAATTCGACAGAAACGTTTTCAGCGCGGGCATAAAACGCCATCTGTCGCCCGTTCTGTGCAACAATTTGGCATACGGAAACAGATGTTGTTCCTCATAAGAGAAGTGCTGTTCCAATTCTTCGCTATACACCGTGAAGAACCTGCTGAGCAGCACGTAAATCGGGTCTTTTTTGCAATGCGCGCAACGCATGGCAGCAATGGTCTGCTCCATTTCGGGCAAGCGCTTTTGCAGATAATGGCGGTGCGAACGCTCCAAATAATCTACCAGCGTTAGCACAGAATACTTCTCGAAATCGGTTACCGTGGCCACGGTCGGTTCGTAAGAACTGTTGATGAGCTGCACCAGAAAATCCGTATTGACGCCCCGTTTCTGCGCCTCATCTTCCAATGAATTGAAATTTGAACGTGGCTCAATCTCATAGCGGTTCAGCAGCATTTCGCTGTTCGGGCTAAAGATCATGGCCTGGCGGGGAGTGTCAAAACGTGTGATCATCTGGTTGGGTTTAGTAGGTTAAAATGCGGTCATTATCAGTTCAATGGACATGCCGAATTGCTCGGCTTCAAAATGGGCGGTGTCTGATGTAAGCGTTACAATATCAAACGCCACTTCCAGTCCCGAACCTGTGTAATCGTAATTGATGGTGGTAAAATCTGTTCCGAACGACCACGTTCCGCTGCGGTCGTTGCTGTCTGTCCAAGTGCCGTCATCGTGCAACGCAGAAAGCACTTCGTAAGGCTGCGCATTTCCATTCAAAATGTACTCAGTCATAAGCCAATCCTTGCTGCCATGGCCGCACAACCGCTGCATTGGTGTGGTTTCCGCTAATTGTAATTGATAATCGACAAGTTCCTCAGTTCGTTCAATGGTAAAGGTTGAAGTAGTGAACTCACTCGTAAACTCGCCCAATTCCGCCTTGGCGAAAACAGGAAGTTCCAGACTGTCGGCAAGCACAATTTTGCCTTCGCTATCGGTCTGATACGAAGCTGTTTCAAGCGTATCGTTTCGTAGGTCTTCCTCGCTGTTGTACGTCTTAACGGTTGCCATTTGCTGCGTTGCACCGTTCTCGTCCGTAACCGTAATTCGGTAGGTTTTCTGAACATCGCCTGTATCATCAATCAGATTCTCATCATCTTTCTTGCAGGAAGAAAATCCGATTACAAGCGCAAGTGCGAAAAATGCTGATCGTTTCATGCTCAGTTGGTTTGGTTTTCGGTTTGTGGTTCCTTCATCCAGCGTAGCGAAAAAGTGACCAGCACCAAGCTCAAAAGCAAGGTTATGACCAACAGAACCGCCTGACTTGGGTTTACGGGCGGATGTGCCAATTCTCCCACCAAATGGAATGCATTTGCCAGCGTGTAAAGCGCGCTGAGTACGAGATTTGTAATTCTTGCCCACGATCTTTCGAAAAACATAAGCGCCACGATATAAAGTAGCGGCAAGTGCTGGAACAGTAACCTGATAATGATCAGCGATGGTGGAAATGTGCCGTCTGCCGTGGGGCGTTCAACATCAATTCCGTAAAAAATACCGCTAACGTGGTAGTTGAAATGCAGGATCATGCAAACAACGAACATGAGCCACAGAATGATGATGCGTGTTCTGTTATCCATTGTTCGTTTCTTTCAGCACGTTCTCAATGTTCATCAACTGAAGTCGCAGATTGCCGTCTCTGCCAACCAGCGTAAGGAAACCACGCATTACAAAACCTTCGGTTGTAGAATTTTCGTGAATGGTTAGCGCACAGCCTGTTTCGGTATCGCTCAACTCAAACTGCCAAGTGCCTGTCATACCAAAATCGCTTTCGGTCATTTCTACCACCATGCGTTCTTCTGGCTGTTTCTCAATAATTTCAAGATGAATAAGGCCCGTTGGCCCTGTGTCTTCGGTCCAAGTTTGGTAGCCCAACTCGTTGTTTTCAAGCAACTCTACTTTCTTTACTTCGTGCCTTTTGGAAGAAAGCTTGCCAGGGTCGTTCAGCAATTGCCAAAGCACCTCTTTCTTCACAGGAAGTTCTTTGCTCATACTCCCTTCAAAATGCGGGTTGGCAATCAAGGAAATGCCGCAGAAAGTCAAAACCAGCACAACGGGAATGGTAAGCAGTATGAGTAAGACCTTTTTCATGCTCGTTTTAGTGATTTCCATTTGAAGTTGACTGCGTCAGAAAGTGTGTCCAAAACAGAACCTGTTGGGCACAACAATCGACACCACAGCATCGGGTAACGCGCGGTAAGGAAGACCGTTCCTGCGGCAATGATGAACCACATCGAAAGGAATTCTATTCCGAAGAAATCAGGGAACAATTCGTAGTTACTCCAGCCACGCATTCCCAAAATGACACCGCCAATAAGCACCAATGCAATGGCGTTTCGAATTCGCCCGACCCATTTATTTGAAAGGAAGAATTTGGCTGTCCATTTTTTAGGAGTAATTCGCATGGCCAAACGCTGCGCATTTCCGAACGGACACACGTATTTGCAATAGGTGTTCTTACCCCAAATGGCACCGAGCAACACGAACAGCGCGTAAATGCCTACCAAAGCCGAAACAGACGTTCCGACAAACGGATGAATGAACGAAACGTACGTGAACGAAT
>CAYWET010000104.1:0-4339 GCA_964457245.1 uncultured Chryseobacterium sp.
AGATGGCGATATAGGAGCAGTTTTCGGACTGGGTTTTCCTCCATTCAGAGGTGGACCATTCCGTTACATGGATGCTCTGGGAGCCAAAGAAACCGTGGACACATTCAACAGATTGGCCGAGAAGCACGGTGAGCGTTTCCTTCCGCCACAAATTGTTTTAGACAAGGCTAAGTCTGGAGAGAAATTCTACTCTTAAAATGCCAAGCCAAATGGAAGGGAAAGCCGAAGCAGTTGCTTCGGCTTTTTTGTTAAAAATGAAATAATGGAGTCAAGTTTGCAATACATTCATTGTTCTAACACCATAAATACCGATATTCAAACTTTGGCAGAACCTTAATAAGCCATAATGCTTCGGCTCAATCCCTTGTTTATAGCAACATTTCTATTTCTTCTCACCGGCATTCAGAGAGTGCAGGCTGGGGAGATTGAGTTCGTAGAAAATGGCGGACAATGGCCCGAACAAGTTCTCTACAGAGTGAACCTGAATGTTGGAGCCTTTTACCTCGAAAAGGGCGGATTCATGTACTCTTTGGTGGATATGGAACCCTTTAGGCATTCGCACAATCGTCACGAACCCCTGCCTGAAACTGTCAAAGCTCATGCTTTCCGAATGACTTTCGTAAATGCGAAATCAAATCATAAATCGCAGGGATTCGAGAAATCATCGCATTATCGCAATTACCTTATCGGAAATGACAGATCAAAATGGGCTTCGCACATTCATTCTTACAGGTCTGTTGCGTATTCATCCCTTTACCAAGGCATTGACCTGAAAGTCTACAGAAATGGCTCTCATTTGAAATACGACCTGATAGTATCTCCAAATACAGATCCAGACCAAATTCAAATGCACTATGAGGGTTCGGATAGTATCCAGGTTCTCAAAAATGGCGATTTGGAACTGAAAACGTCTGTTTGCTCCGTCTTCGAGAAAAAACCCGTAGCGTTTCAAATTATAGAAGGAAAACGCATAGAAATTCCTTGCGAGTTTATGCTTACTGGAAATACGGTGCAGTTCCGCTTTCCTGAAGGCTATGACAAAAACAAAGAACTTGTTATCGACCCAGAACTCGTATTTGCTTCTTATTCTGGATCCACAGCAGATAATTTTGGCAGTTCTGCAACTTACGATGCAGCCGGAAACCTGTATGGTGCCGGCACTAGCTTCGGCCCTGGTTATCCGGTTACTACTGGGGCTTACACGCAAACGGCTGCTGGAAATACGGATATTGGCATCAGTAAATTCAGTTCAGATGGCGCAAATCTAATCTACTCAACTTTTATTGGTGGTTCAGCTGCTGAATCGGTGAACAGTCTTATTGTAAACAACAATAACGAACTGTACTTGCTTGGAACCTCCAGTAGTTCGAATTATCCCACCAGTGCCAATGCGTTCCAAATGGTCAATAACCAAGGACCACCAGTAAATTGGGCCATCTCGCCTTTTACCGGTGCTCCATTAGGATATGGAATTGAACATGGGGCAGGTTGCGATATTGTGATCACCAGACTTTCCGCAGATGGCTCTAACATCGTTTCATCAACGCTTGTTGGCGGAACACATAATGACGGATTGAATGCAAACACCATACTCTCTTACAATTTTGGAGACCCGTTTCGTGGTGAAATCAACCTAGACAATGGGGGTAACGTTTATGTAGCCAGTTCAACTGAATCAGCAGATTTTCCGATCACCAATGGCGCCTTCCAAACCACCATTGGTGGAGGACGAGATGGTGTGGTGTTCAAAATGAACTCTGATCTTTCTAATATGATATGGAGTTCGTTTATCGGAGGTTCAAGTACCGACAATGCCTATTCCATTCAATTGTTTTCCAATGGTGACGCCTTAGTTGGAGGCGGTACTCTAAGTTCCAATTTTCCTACGACCCAAGGAACGCTCAATAGCTCCACACTTGGACAGGCCGATGGTTGGGTGGCCAGATTATCGGCTAACGGGAGTTCTGTTATCACATCCACTCTAATTGGCACCGACAAACATGATCAGGTCTATTTTGTACAGATCGATCCAGACGGGAATGTATTTGTGCTCGGACAGAGTTTGGGCACCATTCCAATTCTTCCAAACACCGTCTATTCCAACCCAAACAGTGCCCAATTCATCCAAAAACTGGACGGTAACTTGAGTAATCTGTTGGTATCTACAACCGTTGGCACTGGAAGCGGACTGGTCGATTTCTCTCCCACTGCGTTCCTGGTGAGCAACTGCTACCAGATATTTCTCTCTGGTTGGGGCGGGGAATCAAATCATATTCTTGGAAATGCAACTCAAAGTTCAACTACGGGGCTTCCAATCACTCCCGATGCTTTCCAGGCCAATACAGACGGAAGTGATTTCTATCTCATGATGTTAAAACAAGACGCAGAGGGATTGGTCTATGGGACTTTTTTTGGAGGATCGAGCAATGAGCATGTAGATGGCGGCACAAGTCGGTTCGACAAGAATGGCAATGTTTATCAGGCGGTTTGTGCTGGATGCGGCAGCAGCAACGATTTTCCAACAACACCTGGGGCGTGGTCGAACACCAACAATTCTCAGAATTGCAATTTGGGAGTGTTCAAGTTCAATCTGAACCAGATTATCTCAGTTCCCGAGTTCAACGTACTGTTGGAGAACTGCGATTACCCGTTAGAAGTTGAATTCTTTAATAACAGTACTGGGGGCAACACATATCTGTGGGATTTCGGTGACAGCCAGACATCTACAGATTTTCAGGGAAGTCACTTCTACGCTGATCCTGGCCATTACGAGATTACACTGTACGCATCTGATTCTGCCGGATGCCTAGTACCTGACACCGCTTATGTGGAGTTTGACATTCCAATTCCGCCCGATGTTGAAGCATTTGGTTCAGACACCATCTGCGCACTCGACACGGTGCCGCTAACGGTTGAAGGAGTTGGCATTGTAAACTACCAGTGGTTGCCATCCGGCACTTTGGATAATGATTCTTCTACCACGGTCAATGCAATCCCATCGGAAACAACGGATTACATTGTCTTGGCAACAGATTCTTTGGGCTGTACAGTTACTGATACACTTACAGTATTTGTTGCAGCCCCTCCAGGTTCTGAAGCAGGCGAAAATGCTTACCTACAGCCCGGAGTTGCCGGAGAATTGTTTGCTGAAGTAGCTGCTGGTAGCACAGTAGAATGGTCACCCTCTGACGGTCTAAGCTGTACGGATTGTATTAGCACACTTGCCAACCCCTACGAAACAACAACTTACTATTTAACTGTAACAGATGAGCTTGGTTGTACAAGTTCCGATTCGGTTATCGTGCATGCTTACCCAACCATATATGTTCCAAACGCTTTTACACCAGGTGGTAACATTAAAAATCCAGTGTTTTATGCCTACGGTCTAGGAATTGCCGATTTCAATATGACCATTTACAGTCGTTGGGGACAGATACTTTACGAGTCGGATGACATCTACGAAGGTTGGGATGGAACTATAAATGGTAATGAGGCCCAACGCGGTGTTTACGTTTGGACAATTAAGTACACCACGGATATCGACCCAACCAATGTCCATAAAATGATCGGTCACGTAACACTGCTTCGAAATGTGTACTAGCTGATATTTGAACAGAAAGAGATTGATCACTCTAGTTTTTCAAGCTCAAATAAGCATCTTAGCGACTCAGAAATTTACCATGAATCTATTCTCAATTAAATCGATTGCTACAATAGGATTGATTTCACTGATGTATGCATGCGGGAGTGGCGAAAAGAAAGCGGCACC
Source organism: uncultured Chryseobacterium sp. (assembly GCA_964457245.1). Lineage (GTDB taxonomy): Bacteria > Bacteroidota > Bacteroidia > UBA10329 > UBA10329 > UBA10329. The sequence goes on from CAYWET010000104.1 coordinate 3,770, forward strand.
TGGTACAAAATCCGAGCAATCTTCGAGTGGTAGCGAAGAATCAATTCTTGGCAATGCAACGCGAGGCAAATCATTGTACCTAACCTGCGCAACTTGCCATGGACAAAATGCCGAAGGCATGCAGGCATTGGGAGCTCCGGCTCTTGCTGACCAAGAACCGTACTACCTGAAGCAGCAGCTCCAAAACTTCAGAACCAATAAGCGTGGGGTGCACGCAAAAGACGTTTACGGAGCGCAAATGGCACCAATGGCCAAAACATTGGATAGCGAAGGAATTAAGGATGTGATTGCTTACATCAAAACATTCCCTTCACCAAAGGTTGAAACCACACTGGAAGGTGGAGATGCGGCAAATGGCGAAGCATATTACAACATGGTCTGTGGTGCATGTCACGGGCCGGGTGCGGTTGGTATCGAATCGCTTTTCTCTCCCCGATTGGTTGGGATGCAAGACTGGTACTTGGAGCGTCAGTTGAACAACTTCCGAGATAGCATTCGTGGAGTGGAACCAGGCGATACGTACGGAGCACAGATGCTGCAGATCGCTGCAGACATTCCAGACGACCAGAC
>CAYWET010000105.1:0-4107 GCA_964457245.1 uncultured Chryseobacterium sp.
ACTGTGCTTGGTCAAGCTTCAATGTACCTGCAACTTTCTTCATCGACTTGATCTGTGCCGAACCACCCACACGAGATACCGAGATACCTACGTTAATCGCTGGACGAACACCTGAGTTGAACAAGTTCGACTCCAAGAAGATCTGACCATCCGTAATCGAGATTACGTTGGTTGGGATGTACGCAGAAACGTCACCCGCCTGGGTTTCAATAATTGGAAGTGCAGTCAATGAGCCACCACCTTTCACTTTGTCTTTCAACGATGGAGGAAGGTCGTTCATGTCCTTCGCTACGTTATCATCAGAGATAACTTTTGCAGCACGCTCCAACAATCTTGAGTGCAGGTAGAATACATCACCAGGGTATGCCTCACGACCTGGTGGTCTTCTCAAAAGAAGTGATACCTCACGGTAAGCAACTGCCTGCTTAGACAAATCATCATAAACGATCAATGCTGGACGACCTGTATCACGGAAGTACTCTCCGATAGCCGCACCCGTAAACGGAGCGTAGAACTGAAGTGGTGCAGGATCTGAAGCTGTTGCAGAAACAACAACGGTGTAGTCCATCGCGCCAGCATCTTCCAATACTTTAACGATTCCAGCAACGGTAGAACCTTTCTGTCCAATGGCAACATAAATACAGAATACAGGCTCTCCTTTGTCGTAGAATTCTTTCTGGTTGATGATGGTATCGATACAAACCGCAGTCTTACCGGTCTGACGGTCGCCAATTACAAGCTCACGCTGACCACGACCAACTGGAATCATCGCGTCAATCGCTTTGATACCTGTCTGTAGCGGCTCATCTACTGGCTGACGGAAAACAACACCAGGTGCTTTACGCTCCAATGGCATTTCAAAAAGTTCTCCCTCGATAGGTCCTTTACCATCAATTGGCTCACCAAGCGTGTTCACAACACGTCCGCAAAGTCCGTCTCCAGCTTTAATAGAAGCAATCTGGCCAGTACGCTTAGCTGTAGAACCTTCTCTAATACCTGAAGAAGACCCCAACAATACCGCACCTACGTTATCTTCCTCAAGGTTAAGGATGATACCACGTGTTCCATCTTCAAAATCGATAAGCTCACCTGCCTGTACGTTAGAAAGACCGTAAAGACGTGCAATACCGTCACCTACTTGAAGTACGGTACCTACTTCTTGCAGTTCGGCTTCGCTTTTGTAGCCTGAGAGTTGCTCTCTTAAGATACCTGAGATCTCTGCTGGTTTAATATCTGCCATTGTTATTGTGTTTGTTCGTCCGCCTTAGGCGGACTTTTTATTAAATCTCTTTTTCGTAAAAATTTGCTCCGAATTCCTGCTTCAGACCATTGATCTTGCTAAGAATTGAAGTGTCTAATTGTTGGTCACCGATGCGAAGCACAAATCCACCGATAAGTTCAGGATTAACCTCCGTTGAAAGTTCAATAGTTCCGCCAACCTCTTTCTGAACGATTGCTTCGATGCGCTTTTTCGCGTCAGCCGAAAGAACAGCCGCTGAAGTAACCACTGCAGTTGTAATGCCTTTCATTTCCTTGTACTGTGCAATGAAAGATTCAGTGATTTCGGCCAAAGCCCCTTCTCTTCTATTCTTGGTGATCAGTTCGAGGTAAAGCATGGTTACTTCGCTTACATGCTTCTTGAAAATGCTTGTTAGAATGCTGACCTTCTTATCTGTGTTTACCACAGGGCTCTTAAGAAGTACAGCTAGCTCACGGTTCTCAGAGATGGTTTTGCCAACCAACTCCATGTCTTTGATGGCATCATCCAACTTACCTTTCTCGGCCACAAGACCTAAGAAAGCTTTCGCGTACCGTGATCCGACTTTCGTTTGCGCCATATCAGTTAAGCTTGATGTCGTTAAGTAGGTTATCTACCAACTCCTTCTGCTTCTTATCGTCTGCCAATTCTGATTTCAAGATCTTCTCAGCAATCTCTACAGAAAGTGCTGCAACATGAGACTTGATCTCTGCCATAGCCGCGTTTTTCTGCGCTTCAATGCCTTCCTGAGCATCTGAGATCATCTTCTCAGCTTTGGTTTTGGCATCGTTTTCAGCATCTGCGATCATCTTCTCACGAATCTCTTTCGCATCCTTAAGCATGCTATCGCGCTCCTCGCGAGCTTCCTTCAAAATCTGTTCGTTATCAGACTGAAGTTTTTCCATTTCAGCCTTGGCATTCTCCGCAGATTTCAAGGCATTGGCGATGTTCTCTTCGCGCTCCTTAATGGTTTCAAGAATGGCCGGCCAAGCGAATTTTCCCAATCCTACCCAAACAATTAGGAAAGCGATGGTCATCCAAATGATGAGGCCGATACCTGGAGTTACTAATCCCATTTCTGTGTGTTTTTTCTTTAGATCAATTTTGGAATCCCGCGGTGCTGACCAACCGTCAGCACCGGGATTCCGAACCCTTCATTCGTCTTACTTCATCAAAACGACTAGAAGACAAACAATGATTCCGAAGAACGCAGCACCTTCTACAAGTGCAGCAGCAACGATCATCGATGCACGGATGTCTCCGATTGCCTCTGGCTGACGTGCCATAGACTCAAGAGCCGAACCACCGATACGACCGATACCCATTCCAGCACCGATAGCTGCGATTCCAGCTCCGATACCAGCACCCATGTAAGCATAGGCTGCGTCCAAAAGAATTGCGATAATTTCCATTGTTGTTATTGTTTTGGGTTATTGATTACTGATTAATGATGCTCCTCAACTGCAGAACCGAAGTACAATGCAGAAAGAAGTGTGAATACATAAGCTTGTAGGAATGCAACGAGCAATTCCATGATGTTCATGAAAACTCCGAACAGCAACGATACGATCGAAGCTCCGTAACCTGCACCTGCACCGTAGATATCGGCAAAGATGAAGATGAGGCTCATGAACGAAAGGATGATAATGTGACCTGCGGTGATGTTAGCGAACAATCGCAAGCAGAGAACCAACGGCTTGGTGAATACACCAAGAAGCTCAATTGGAATCATCAATGGCAACAACCATCCTGGTACGCCTGGTGTAGCGAAGATGTGTCCCCAGTAAGTCTTGTTTCCGTTTACAGTGGTAAGGATGAATGTGAACAAAGCCAGAACCATGGTCACGGCAATGTTTCCCGTAACGTTGAAACCACCAATGAATGGAATCAGGCCCAGGATGTTTGCAATCCAAATAAAGAAGAAGATGGTAAGCAAGAATGGCATGAAACGCTCGTACTTATGACCGATTGATGGCTTCGCGATCTCATCACGGATGAAAAGAATCAACGTTTCCATCATAGCTTGGAAACCTTTTGGCGCTTCAGTAGAACCAGTGTTCTTGTATGCCTTGGCAACACGTCCGAAAATGATGAACATCAAAATGACGGTAATGAAGATTCCAGCAACGGTCTTGGTGATAGAAAGGTCGATGAAAGCATCTGGCTCGCCAGCAAAAAAGCCGCCCCAGTTGGCCTCAACAAAACCTTGCTCTGCTACAACTTCAGACTGGCTGGTTGCCCTTTTATAAATGTGTCCGTGGTTCAAGATGTAACCATCAACCTCAGCCGTTCCATGATGGAAAGCGGAAGATGCGAAAACACTCAAGCCACCATCTGTGCTCATCAGAATGATCGGCAACGGAATGCTCACAGGATGACCGCCTATATCCATCAAATGAATATCGTATGCATCCATTACGTGATGCATGATCATGTCTCCAGCGTTAAATGCCTCGTCATGACCGCCATGCGCTTCCTCAGCATGTTCTTCTGTGGCGTGAGTTTCTTCAGTTGCGTGCTCTTCTGCAGTGTGTTCGTCCTGATTTTCAGAGCCCAACACATTTCCAGATGTTAATACTGCGAGAGAGAGGAGAAGGAATAATGGCTTAAAAGCCTGATCGAATCTATATTTCAGCATCACCGAAACGGGGTTTAAGAACCGTTTGATTTTTCGGCCGCAAATATAGATGTACTTCTTTTAAAGGACAATCATTTTTCGGCTAATTTCATAAGCCTTGAAAACTTGTTGTAATTGACTGAATTTCAGTCTTTTGATTTTAGGGTTGACAAGGCGGATAAAACTTCCATAATGGTGTAGATCGCGTAAAAAACGAGAAATGCGATCACAA
>CAYWET010000106.1:0-1968 GCA_964457245.1 uncultured Chryseobacterium sp.
CCTATGGCAAACGCGGTCAGAAACATCAGTTTACGAATAGGTCATCTTCTTGGAAGTAGGTTTTTCCGTTGGCTTTCCATTCCACTTTTACGAGGTATTTTCCAGCAATAAGTTGGCTTGATGGAATTGCAAGAACTGACTCCACAGCCTCTTCTTCCAGCAACACATCTTTGGTATCGTCAGACGGGCGGAAGAAATGAACTTTTACGCTTTCGGCTTTTTCAGAAAACGTTAAATCATAACCAGCTTCTCCTTTCGTGATGCTCACTTTCTGACCATCGGAATTGGCATTTTCCATCTGATCAATTCGGTCTTGGTAAGCAATTTCCTGCTCGTAATAATCATCTGCCACAAGGTCAAAATCCTGTCTGAAAGCCATGAAAACTAAGGTCATGATAAAGACGACAAACGCGCCATAACCGATTGCAATTCGTGTTCCCCAATTCATTTTATATCATTTTGCTTGCCAAGACGCTAAGACGCGGAGAAAAGAAAAATCACTATTCATTCTTTGTGTCTTTGCGCCTTCGCGCGATTATTCTACCTACTCAACCCTGGTGCTGGGCCGATGAAGTTGGTTTTAACCTTTTTCAGCAGCTTATCCCCGTTGTAAATACCTACTGTAACTTTCGTTTTTCTTCCAGGAACACCATCCTTCGGCATGGCAATGAACATCACACCTTCCGTGGTTCCTTGGGCAGCCAGCGTTACCACTTCGCCAACCATTTTAACCTCTCCCGGGCCGTTAACCACACGAAGATCCAGCTGCATATCGTTGCCCGTTTTGTTGATCACTTTGTAGTTGTACAAGTTCGTAATTGTGTTGTTCTCGCCTTCCTGATACAACATTCCAGGTGTGCGGAGAACCGTTGCGCCAATGTCTGCACGGGTAATGATCAGCGCGAACATCACGACCGTGAGAATGGTCAACACGCCTGTGTAAGCTTTCAGTCTCGTGGTGTAAACAAAAGGCGTTCCGCTGGAAATGGTCTCCTCGCTTTTGTAGCCCACAAGCGACTTCTCGAAACCGACCTTGTCCATAATATTGTCGCAGGCATCCATACACGCGGTGCAGTTAATGCATTCCAATTGTGTACCGTTTCGGATGTCGATTCCCGTTGGACAAACATCAACACAAGCGTTGCAATCAATACAATCTCCTTTCCCTTCTGCTGCGCGATCTTCGTTCTTGCGCCACTTGCTTCTTCCAGCGGTTGATTCGCCACGTTTGTGGTCGTAGGCAACAATCATCGAGTTGCGGTCTAGAAGTACACCTTGCAATCGTCCGTAAGGACAGACGTTGGTGCAAACCTGCTCTCGCATTCGGGCGAAAACCCCATAGAAAACCAGCGTGAAAATGATGATGAGAACCAACCCAACGATGTGCTCGGATGGCGGATCTGTGATGATGCTTACCAGTTCATCACTACCGATTATGTAGGCCAGAAATGTGTTAGAAATGATGAACGAAATGGCCAAAAACAGGAAGTGCTTCAAGCTTTTCTTGCGGATTTTCTCCGCGTTCCAAGGCATTTTATCCAAACGCTGCTGATGCTTCCAGTCGCCCTCGATCCAATACTCGATTCTGCGGAAAAGCATCTCCATGAAGATGGTCTGCGGACAGAACCATCCGCAGAAAATCCTACCGAAAGCAACCGTAAATAGAACAATGAACAGCACGAATGTGATCATTGCCAATCCGAAGAGATAGAAATCCTGTGGCCAGAAAACCTGCCCGAAGATGACGAACTTCCTTTGCAGGATGTTGATCATCAAAAGTGGTTCGCCACCTATTTTGATCCACGGGCCACCGAACAGAACGGCCAGTAGAACATAACTCAACCACTTGCGCCAGTTGTAGTATCGGCCGTCAGGCTTTTTCGGATAGATCCATTTTCTATCTCCACTTTCATCTAAAGTGGAGAGGTGATCTCTGAACGACCCTTTTTCATCTTTCGTCTCCATGTC
>CAYWET010000106.1:2068-3951 GCA_964457245.1 uncultured Chryseobacterium sp.
TCACTCTGCCGCATCGGCCGTTTCGGCCTCTACAGCTGGAGCTTGTTCTGTTGTGTCGGCTGGGGCAACTTCTTCCGTTGCATCCTCAGTCCATTTCTCGCCTTGCGGCTCTTTGGCATTTTCAGGATTTGTGCCTTCCAAAGAGATAATATAAGAAGCAACTTCCTGAATCTGTCTTGGACTCAATTGAGCTTCCCAAGAGATCATTCCCTTGGCAGGAACACCGTATTTTATCGTCTTGAAAATGTTCTTGATGCCGCCACCATGCAACCAGTATTCGTCCGTTAGGTTTGGACCAACTCCTGGAGGGGTTTGTGTACTTCCAGCGGTTTTGGCGTGGCAAGCGATGCAAAGCATCTCAAACTTTTCTTTACCAGCTGCTAACGCTGTAGCATCCGTCAATAGTTCGGCATTCGATTCATCCACATTATTTGCGGCACTTGCCAAGAAAGCGGCTTTCTGCTCTTCGGCCAACGCCATTTCGGTATTGTATTCATCCAACTGAGTATGTCCGCTAGAGAATTGGTAATAACCAATGTAGAACACTCCGAAAATGATCGTGAAATAGAACATATACAACCACCATGGCGGAAGCTTGTTGTCCAGCTCCATGATGCCATCGTACTCGTGATCCATCAGAAGATCCTTCTCTTCTTCCATTGGTCTCAGCCCGATAATATCGGCCTCCAGAATACCTGTTGCTGGGCGATAACTTTCGTCTTCAACTTCTTTCGATCGAAGGGCAATAATCAAGCTATTCAGATTGTAAATCATTCCTAGCAGAACAAACAGCAGGAACACATCTACAATGACCATGATCCAGAAAAGGCCATCAGACATTTCGAAGATGGGCGAAGCAGCTTCTTCCGCTTGCGCTAAAACTTCAGTAGAACCGAAAAGCATTGAAGTACCGATTAAAGCGGCAACCGCTTTCGCGCCAGCACCGATCTTATCTTTCCAAAGCTGCTTGTCTGAAAGCAGCCCTTTGGTTACGCCCGCAACCACCCAAATAAGGATGAGCAAAAGCACGGCAAATGATGCGAGCACCCAGAAAACGGCCGTGTCATCAGCCGATACAATGTTCTCCCAAGGCACGGGAACTACAGATTCCTGTGCGCTTACGTCTGTGGCAAACAACATGCTCAGCGCTGCTACGCTCAGCAAGCTTAGTGTAATGTTAAACCGTTTCATTTCTTATCGTTTATTGGTTGATGCTTGGTTGTCGTCCAACGGCATGAGGCTCATCTTATCGAAGTGCTCTTTGCGCTGCATGATCAGATAGGCCAGAACAACCGTGAAGAATGTGAAGAATATGATGAAGGAGATAATCGGGAAGATCTCAATTCCTACAATGGTCTCCATATGGTGTTTTACAAACTTTAGCATGATTCCTTTCTTTATTCAGTTACCATGGCCGCTTGCGCGTCCTTTACTTTAATGTCAGTTCCTAAGCGTTGCAGATAGGCAATGAGTGCAACGATCTCTGTGTTCGGAAGCACTTCGATGCCGTCCTTTTTGAGGTTGTCAGAGATTCCCTGCGCTTGCGCCATCAGGTCGTCAACTGCCACTTGGTCGTAGTCTTCTTCGTAAGGAACACCCAGCGTTTGCATACCTCTGATCTTAGCTGGAGTCAGCTCCAGATTCAAACCATCATCGAACAACCAAGGGTAAGATGGCATGATGGTTCCTGGCGACATGGCCGCTGGATCCCACATGTGGTTGTAGTGCCAGCTGTCAGAGTATTTCTGCCCGATTCGGTGCAAGTCTGGACCCGTTCTCTTAGAACCCCATTGGAATGGGTGGTCATAGACAAATTCTCCTGCTTTAGAATACTCTCCGTAACGCTCAGTTTCAGAACGGACTGGACGAATCATCTGCGAGTG
>CAYWET010000107.1:0-3906 GCA_964457245.1 uncultured Chryseobacterium sp.
TACTTTTGGTCAAACTTTTTTCGATGAAAACAGAGAAAAAATGTCCTCACTGTGGCGAATGGACCACTTGGGAAAAGCAACCCACCGACCGCTGCACGCACTGCAACGAATTGCTTGATGCCGTTGCCTTAAAGGAAAAGGAAGTCCGCGAAGAAAAGGAGCGTGTTTTTAAGGAAAATGACTTTTTCCGCGTTCGCGAGGATGCTAATCTTTTGATGGTCGCGGTTCGAAAAGTGGGTTGGGCATTACATGCGATATTCGCGGCTATTACCTGGGCATTTCTTTGGTTTGTAACCACGTTTGCAGGATGAGGAGAACGCTGTCAAATCCTGTGTTTTTGGTTTGTGTTGTTCTTGCAACAATCAACCAGATTCTTGAAAAGGGACTCGGCATTTTCCTTCCTCTCATTCACAGCTATTTGGACGACTTGCTGTGCTTTCCAATTGTCCTGACATTGGGTCTGGCGATGTACCGCTATTTCAAACCGAATTATGAATTATCAGCTTGGCACATTTGGCCAACCGTTGTCATTTATTCGGTGTATTTCGAATGGTATTTACCACAGACTTCGACCGTTTACACAGCCGATGTTTTTGATGTGTTGATGTACGCACTTGGTGCGCTGATCTTTCAGCGATTCATTAATCTGTCAAGCACCGATTTCAGTCTTGCAGGCTTCCAGAATAGCTAGAGCATCTTCTCTTGTTCTCGCTTCAGCGTAAGTGCGTAAAACTGGTTCCGTTCCAGATGGGCGAATCATGACCCATTCGTGGTCGCTTAGCCAATATTTCCAACCGTCAAGGTCATCGATTTTCTGAACCTTGTACTTACCGAAATGGTCATACTCTCCAGCAGCACATTTGCCCACAATCTCTTCTTTCAAGGATTCCGAGATGCGGAGATCATTTCGCTCAAAGGCGAACTCGCCAACCTCGTCATAAACTTCTTGAATTAGTTCGCGCAAGCTCTTTCCAGACTTGGCCATGAATTCCCAAATGACCAATCCATTCCAAATGCCATCGCGTTCTGGAATGTGGCCTTTCACCGCAATGCCGCCACTTTCCTCGCCTCCAACCAATACATCTTCGGTTATCATAATGCCGCACAAATGCTTGAATCCGATTTTCACTACGTCCAAATCCAAACCATATTTCTCGCACATTTGGTTGATTTTAACCGTGGATGAAAATCCCGTTCCAACCTTTCCGCTCCAACCTTTCACTTTGTGTAGATAATGGATGAGCAGCAACAGAATGTGGTGGCTGTCAACGTAGTTTCCTTCGCCATCGAAAAGTGCGATTCTATCTGCATCGCCATCATTCGCCAAGCCACAGTCAATATCTGCAGACAGCTTGATGATTTCTTGGAATTCGCCAAGGTTTTTGAGAATCGGTTCGGGAGGCGTTCCGTCAAAAAGTGGATTGTGTTCGCAATGCACAAATGTGATTTCTGGGAAAAGTCTTCGCATCACAAATTGCCCAGAGCCGTACATGGCATCATAGGCAAATTCCAACCCTGAATTGCGGATTGCATCAAGGTCGAAATTGGCCTCCACTTTCTCCACAAACATGTCTTCCAACTCGGCTGTTTTCAGCTTTCCCGTTCCGCGATAGCTGTCAAGATCAATGGCGTCCAATTCAAAATCGTAAGAATCAGGAATGTGCTTCTCAACGGCTTTCACATCTGCTTCTAAAAGTGGCCCGCCATGATTTCCTTTCAGTTTGAAACCGTTATCGGTTGGCGGGTTGTGGCTTGCCGTGATGATAACTCCAATTCCTGTGTTCAACCCCTTCGCGCCCAGCGAAACCATTGGTGTGGTAACGGGACCTTCAGCCAAGTGCACTTCGAAACCATTCTGCAAGAAAACCCTAGCTACTGTTTCTGCGAACATCGGCCCGCCAAAACGGCAATCGTGCCCAACAACGGCAACAAGTGGAAGTTTTTGATCGGCTACCCAATTGGCTGTTCCTTGGGCAATTCGAGCCACATTTTCTACCGTGAATTCTTTAGCGACAGCCGCACGCCATCCGTCTGTTCCAAATTTGATTTCGAGTGCCATTTGAATTGATTTTGGGCGAAAGTAGGAGTTTGCCGTGGCAAACCATTGCAGGGCGTATGGCGCCCCCTACCTATAAACCTTCCTGCGGTTCAGTTCTCGTTGAAACTCGCGAGCATTTTTGAGATGTTCTGAGTAAGTACTCGCGAAGGTGTGATAACCGCTTCCATCGGCTTTGGCGCAGAAATAGAGATAGTTGTGCGACTTGGCGTTCAGAACAGCATCAATACTTGAGATACTCGGCAAACAAATAGGGCCTGGTGGCAGTCCCTTGTATTTGTAGGTGTTGTAAGGCGAATCGATCAGTTTGTGTCTATTCAAAACGCGCCTTGCTTCAAAATCTTTGTTCGCGTAAACCAATGTCGGGTCGGCTTGGAGCAGCATTCCCTTTTTCAAGCGATTCAGATAAACGCCAGCAACCGTTGGTTTCTCGTCATTCTTGTTGGTTTCCTTCTGAACAATGGATGCCAAAATGCTTACTTCCGATTGACTCAAACCAAGTTTATTGGCCTTCTGTTTTCGTTCGGCTGTCCAGAATTTCTTGTATTCCGCGGCCATTCGTTCTACGAATTGTTCGGCTGAAGTATTCCACCAAAACTCATAGGTGTTTGGAAGGAAAAGCGTTAAGAAAGTTGTTGAGTTGAATCCGTATTTCGAAACGAAATCATCATCATTCAAAAGGTTGATTATTTGCGTAGAATCAGCCTCGATGAAAGCTCCGACCTTTCCAGCGAGATCTTCCTTAAATCGAACCGTATTGAAAGTAACCTGAATCGGTTCTTGCTCTCCAGAACGCAGCAAATTGACCAACTCGTTGTTGCTCATGCCATCTTCCAGTTTGTACCGACCCGCCTTTACATTGAGTTTGTAATGTTTCTGCTCGGCAACCCAATCGAACGAAGTTTGCGTAATGATGATTCCTTGCTCCACCAACGCGTTGGAAACATCCTGATAGATAGCTCCCGTTGGGATGTAGAAATACTTTTCGTCCGTTTTGAATTTGACGTTTGCTCCATAGATCATGGAGTACAATTCCCATGCGGAAACGCCACCGAGACATACCAAGATTACCAGCACAATGGCCAGAATCTTTTTCCAATTCCCACCTGATTTCTTTGCTTTCTTGTTAGCCATTCAATCGCTGCATAAACACCGCGCCAATAAACACATTTCCTTTTTACCCGATTGCGCAGCAGTTAATTTTCTGACTGAGAATCTAGGCAGCACGGTTCTGATAAAACCGGGTAATAAGGTTGCTGATCTCCGTTTTGGACAATTTCAGTTGCTCTCTCAATTTCGCGTTCTCCTTTTTGAGGTTGTCAACTCGGCTTTCAAGCCGCTGTAGATTGGCGTTCAGTTGGAGTTGCTGGCGTTCTCCTTTTTTGGGATTCAGGGCAGCATTCAACTGCTTTTGTCCTTTTTTCATTTCATCCCTCAATCCTTGGATAATGTCGTCCTTCTCTTGAAGGTCACTTTGCATCATACCTATCTGCAGGTGAAGAGCTTTCTCGTCTCTGCGAAGTTGCGCTATGAAGGCTTTTTCAAATAGCAGCATTTCAAAGTCGGTGTAACGGCCGCGGTCGAATATTCTACCATCTTTTGGTTTGAAATCCCTCAGGTAAGACCTGGCCTGAGATAGTAGGTGCGGACGGATTTGCGCGCCCGATTGTTCAATGTCTTGCAATAGTTGGTCGAGGACGGTCAGTATTTCAGATGGCAGTTGCATTTATCCGTTGCATTATGGCTGCATCCACGAATTGGCTTCCTTTTTTCACCCAATCGCGATAGCGGCCAGTTTCCTGAAACCCACAGGAGGCGAACAAGCGTTTACTTGCTTCATTGTCAACGGG
>CAYWET010000108.1:0-3772 GCA_964457245.1 uncultured Chryseobacterium sp.
CGTTCAAAGCGTTCAAAGAAGCTATCGAAAGCGCTGGCCTGACCAAGAAGGAATTGCATTCGTTTGAGACCGCGTTCCTTTCTGGAACAACCGTTGGAGGAATGGTGGAAATGGAAGCCATTCACGCTGATGCGAACTCGAATACGGAGCCATCGCCTTTCGTGAATTCTTACAGAAGTGGAGCTCATACAGAACGATTGGCAGAGCATTTCGGATTGCGTGGTTACACCGATACCATGAACACGGCCTGTTCATCATCAGCCAATTCCATTATGCTTGGTGCGCGATTGATCAAAGCTGGAAAAGCCAAACGCGCTATTGTTGGCGGAGTTGACAGCTTGGCGAAATACACGGTCAACGGGTTCAATTCGTTGCAGATTTTCTCAGATGAGATTACGCGTCCGTTTGATGCCAACCGAAAGGGATTGAATTTGGGAGAAGGAGCAGCGTATTTGGTTCTTGAAAGAGAAGAAGATGCGGTTTGCAGAAACATTTGGGGTGAGGTTCGCGGTTACGGTAACTCCAACGATGCGTATCATCCAAGTTCGATGTCTCCTGAAGCAGTTGGTGTTCGCGGTGCGATTAACGGAGCATTGGAAACTGCTGGATTAAAGCCAGAAGATATTCAGCATGTGAATGCCCACGGAACAGGAACTGAGAATAACGACTACACCGAAGTGCACGGAATGCAGCAGGTATTCGGGCAGATTCCTCCTTATGTTTCCACCAAATCTTACACAGGGCACACGCTGGCCGCTGCTGGAGCAATTGAAGCGGTTTACAGTCTGCTAAGTATAGTGAATCAAGAGATTTACCCAACGTTGAACTGGCAGACGCAGATGCCAGAATTCAATTCCAAACCACAGACGGAGCATTTGAATTCAGTTGAAATCAGAAACGTACTTTCCAATTCATTCGGGTTTGGTGGGAATTGCAGTTCAGTCATCTTTTCAAAAGTGGAGTGATGTACATCAAGGATCTGACCTGCATATCGCCACAGAAAACAATTGCTGGAGAATTCTTCGGAATTGAGCCGCTGATACATATTGGGCCAACTTTAAAAGCAGTTGAACCTGATTACGCGGATATTCCACGCAGTCAGCTTCGCAGAATGGGAAAATCGAACCGCATGGCCACGGGCGCTGGGATGCCGTTGCTTCAGAAATGGAAAACCGATGGAATCATTATCGGAACGACTGATGGCGGAATGGAAGATTGCCACCGCTTTCTCAATCAGATCATTCAGTACGAAGAAGGAACACTTACACCTACGGGTTTTGTACAGGGAAGCCCGAGCTCGCCAGCGGGTGGATTGGCGTTGATGTCTGCCAACAGTGGCTACAATAACACGCACAGCAACAAAGGTTTGTCGTTTGAGAATTGTGTGGTGGATGCGCAACTTCTATTTGATGAAGGACGGGCTAAGAGTCTCCTAATTGGCTGTGTGGAAGAAATATCCCAAGCACCGCTTAGAATTTCTCAGTTGGCTGGTCATACAAAGAACGAGGAAGTTAGCACGGATAAGCTTTTTGAATCAAAGACAAAAGGTGCGGTGAAAGGTGAGGGCTCGGTCATGTTTGTGGTGGAGAATTCTCCAGAAAACGCCATTGCTCAGATTGTTGATGTGGATATGATCACCTGTCCATCAGAAGCTGATCTGCTTGAAAAAGCAGAACGATTTCTGGATAGAAACGGAATTCAGAAAGACCAAGTTGATGCATTGTTGCTTGGCTATGCAGGCGATGTGGAGAATGACAAATGGTACGACCACTTTGCCAATTCCTTGTTCCCAACAACTGGCATCATTACCTACAAAAACCTATTTGGGGAAAACGCAGCGGCAAGTGGTTTTGCTACTTGGTTTGCGGCCAATTTGGTGAACGGAGAAGCCACTCCAGAAATGGCCGTTAAAAAGCCAATTCCATCAGAATTGAAAACCATTCTGATCTATAACATGTACCAAGGAACCCAACATGGGTTTGTGTTAGTGCGTTCAGTTTAAGACTGAGCCAGTTTCATACTTCCTTCAGCTGCTTCAATCCCTTTCTCCAAGTTCGTTTTGAACTCACCAGCCGCTGATTTCAGTTCAGTGATCAATTCATCAGAACAACCACCAACATAGGCTGAGGCTACACCAATGCCTTGCCACAGGTTCGGTCTTCGGTCTTCCGAGAAATGGTTGATGATATTCACCACTTTGTCCACTTCTCCTTTTGTAGCATACCAAATGGCGCGGCCAACGCCTTGGTCAAATCCAGATTGGTATTCTGGTGTAATATTCTCTGGAATTTGCTGCGTTCGGATGGTGGCGCGTCTTTGAAACAGGCCGTTCCAATAGCCGAAACCGTCCAACACCTTCACTTGCATTGCAGGTTCAATTTTTGAAAGGGTAGAAGCGAGGTTCAGTTGCCCTTCGGCTATTGCCCAACCCAAACCGATATGAACTTGAGTTGTGTGTTTTGCGGTTTTCTCCGCATAAACCTTCCAAGCTTCAATGGAATTTGCCAATGCAACTCCCATTGAAGCACCTTCAAACGCCACCGAACGGTAACGCGGTTCGAACTTGTTCAGTTCGGTAATGAGTTCATCCAATCCAAGTTCCTGTTCGCTTAATGTACGACCTTTCTGAAAGGTGGAAACAACGGTTTCGATGTTCTCGGCAATGCTCATCAGACCATGGCCTTTTCAGGATACGGATAAAGCCACATGTGGCGCATTTCATCCGCAATATGTGCATCGCGAATGACTGCTTTACTATTCTTGCTCTCTAGTTTCTCGCCTTTTAGGCTCATTGTGTACGGGTCTACCGCCATTTCCATGCTCGTTCCATGTACCTGATTGCTTACCAAACGGAACATTTCTGTTGCAATGCGCTCTAAGATGAGCATGTTCTCTTCGAATTTCAGCATCAATTCATCTCGATCAAATTCCTTCTCCACAATATCTTCTTGGAACTGTTTGAGAAAATCCAAGTCGAATGGGTCGGTGTATCGCTCAGTGATATCTGCCGTATCGTACGGTCCCCAATCGTTGAAGAGTTTCTGCATCTGTCGGCTCAGCTCTCCGTATTTCTGTAGGATGGAAGTTGGGCCAGCCGTGAGTTTTCGCAGAAGTTCAAGGTCGGTGAGGCCGTTATTGGTGAACAGCAGCGTGTTGATGCTCCAATACGCGCCCCAATCCCAGAAGATCTTCGCCACCATCACCTGTGTTTTTCCCCACAACGGATACATGTTCTTGTAGATCGGCATCCAGTTGTCGTACAATGCTCGGAAAACCTGCGCGTAGAACTTGGTTCTAAAGAAGATGTCTTCGCCTTTCAGGTCTCGTTGAATCAGGTCGGCTGTTAGCGTGTTGGCCATCGAGATGTAATCCGAACCTGGCGAGTAGAACGGGTCTGCAAATAATCCCGATTCTCCAGTCACAGCCCAACGGTCGGTTGAGAACGTTTCGCCCGATGCATGCGCGAAATGCTTCATTACTTTGAAATCGAGAATCTTGTCTTTCATCGACTCCAATTCTTTTCCGAATTGCGGTTCGTGTTCATCGATCCAAGCCAATGATTTCTCCAGCGAGTTGATGGTTGAGAACGGGTGAACATTTTCATCAGCTACAATTCCAACGCTCGTTCGGCCACCGACCAATGGAATGATCCAAACCCAGTAACCAACATCCATCAGGTGAACCGTGCTCAAATAGCGCAGTCCGTTTTCTACGTGCGAATGCCATTTCGGGTCATCGCTCCACGTATCAATATCAATCTTCTCATCCACAC
>CAYWET010000109.1:0-3250 GCA_964457245.1 uncultured Chryseobacterium sp.
CAGGTTTTGCAGGAGTTGTAGAGTCGGTTGGTTCGGAAGTAACCAAATTCAAAGCAGGCGATAAAGTATTCGGAGAGAACATCGACACCATGGGAACTTACGCGGAATACGTGACCGTTCCAGAAGATGGAATTGTGGCACACCTTCCAGCGAATGTTAGCTTTGAAGAAGCCGCTGGGATGTGCGATGGAGGCGTCACTTCCATGAACTTTCTTCTCAATTTGGGCAACATTCAACCAGGACAGAAAGTGTTGATCAATGGCGCTTCTGGCGCATTGGGAACAGCAGCTGTTCAGATTGCTAAGCATTTTGGAGCGGAAGTAACGGGCGTTTGCAGCACCAAGAACGTTTCATTGGTGTATGAGCTTGGGGCTGATAAAGTCATCGACTACACCAAACACGATTTCACCGAAAACGAAAACAGCTACGACCTTATTTATGATACGGTTGGCGTGCGCTCATTTGCTGAATGCTGCAAAGCGTTGAAGGAACATGGGGTTTACGCTTCGCCCGTTTTGGGAATGCCGCTTTTGGGGCAGATGATGCTGAGTTCTTTCATTGGAACAAAACGAGCCAAATTCTCAGCCACGGGTGCATTGCCAATAAAAGAAACCAAGCGTTTGCTTGCCATTCTTTTAGAGATCATTGAAGCAGGAAACCTGAAAGGAATTGTGGATAGAAGCTATTCGTTGGACGAGATTGTAGATGCACACGAATACGTTGATAAAGGCCACAAAACGGGAAACGTAGTTTTGAAGCCTGTGGCGTAAGTCAAACGTGAAAAGGGAATCAGATGAAATCACTATTCAAATCGGCCGAAGGCAAGCGAGAAATATTAAGCTTTTACGACCAAAAACTGGACGAACTAAACATTGACTTTGAATATCTACAGGTTGAAACAAGTTTCGGCACAACAAACATTATAGCTACTGGAGATGCATCGAAACCGCCAATTGTTCTGGTGCATGGTTCTAATGGTTGCGCTCCGATTGCTTTGGAAACGTATCCTAATTTGAGTAGAGTTTTTAGGGTTTATGCGGTAGATGTTATTGCGCAGCCTACCAAGAGTGCAGAAACGCGTCCCAGCATGAAAGACGCTTCGTACGGGAAATGGATGAACGAGGTCATTACACAACTCAGCCTTACCAATGTAACAATGGCTGGTTTTTCGTTTGGAGGGTTGATTATTCTTAAAACGCTGGAGCATGATGAAAGCAGAATCAAAGAAGTATTTCTATCCGCGCCAGCTTACATTGTCAATGGCAATCCGCTAAAAGCGCTGTTCAAAATCTTCATTCCCATGAGGAGGTATATGCGGTCAGGCAAAACCAAGTTTGTAGAGGCTTTCCTGCAAGAATTGTTTACCGATAGAGATGAGTTTGCCATCCGATACCTTTCAAGCGTATTTAAACATTTTAAGATGGATTTTACGCCTGTTCCTGTAATTGACACGGATAAGGCTAAGCTTATCAAGACCCCGATAACGCTTATTGCGGCCAAAGACGATGTCATGTTTCCTGGCGAGAAAATGATAAACAGAGCTATGCAGATATTTCCATCATTGAAAGAGCGAATACTTCTTAAAAACTCTAAGCACGTGCAGTCTGCACAAGACAATCGGTTTATTGAAAACCTGATTTTAGAGGCAGAAGTGGGTTAGGTTGTGCCAAGATGGTCATAGCACAACATTAAAAGAATAAACGAGATGATACACTTAATAGTTGGAAACACAGGGGCTGGAAAAACGACTTATTCAGCAACGTTGAAAGAAGAAACGAATGGAGTTGTCTTTTCTATTGATAAGTGGAATAAGACCTTATTCCTAGCCGACAAAAAAGACAATGACGGACTTGAATGGTTCTTAGAACGGATTGAGAGAGCAGAAGTGATGATAATGGAACTGGTTCAGCAGCTCGAAAGTGCCAACGCAGATGCTATACTCGATCTAGGACTCTCAAAATTTGAGCACCGAGAAAAGTTTAGAGCCTTTGCCAAATTGCATGGGTTTGAGGTGAAAACACATTTTCTCAACATTCCCAAAGAGACGAGACTTCAAAGAGTTCTGAAAAGGAATTGTGAAAAAGGCAACACGTTTGAATTTGAGGTAAGCCAAGCAGATTTCGACTTTATGGAAAGCTGGTTTGAAGCACCAACCGAAAACGAAATGGTTGGCGGAATTATCATCACCGAGTAACACACGTCATGAAAGAGAAAGAATCAAAATACATCGGTGCAGGAATTGGCATCGGAACGGCTATTGGTGCTGCCATAGGCGTGGCAATGGATAATATTGCCATGGGTGTTTCCTTGGGAACGGCCCTTGGAGCCGCAGTTGGATACGCTATTCAGGAAAAGAAGAATGAAGACGCAAATTGACAGTTGCAAAACAGTTTCAATACAACAGATATTTACCTACACAATGAAGCAAAGTCTAACCTATTACTTGCTGCTTTTGGTACTGAAGCTAAAAGGGGTGAAAAAGGATTTTAGTCAAAATCCAATTGACTTTAAGCGCATTAGAAAAGGAGATGTTCATGCTCCACGGCTTGCTGGCTTGGCTCTAAGCAAAGCTACCAGGTTTAAGGTGGCAGAAAGCACCATTACCGAGGTGAAAAAAGCCAGCGGTTCTAAAGGTTTGGTACTGTTTGTTCATGGAGGCGCTTTTGTTTCTGGGCCTACCGATCTGCATTGGAATGCCATCAAGAAGATAGCGGCCAATACCAACGAAACGGTTTGGTTATGCGATTACCCGAAAGCACCAGAAAATCAGATGGCAACCATTGCAAAGAATATTGACCAAGTGTTTGAGAAGGCCTTGGAGCAGTACGAACCGGGTAACATCACACTTCTTGGCGATTCGGTAGGAGGGACGTTGATTACTGCTTTAACCCAACGGTTAATTCAAAAGAATCAACAAACGCCACGCAAGCTTATTTTGGTTTCTCCCGTGATGGACTCAACCATGTCTAACCCCAATATTGACGAAGTAGATGCCAGAGACCCCATGCTGTCTAAGGCGGGTGTGCTAAGCGCCAAGAAAATGTGTGCTGGAGAAATGGATCTGAAAAACGAAATGTTGTCTCCCACCTACGGGAGCTTCCATGGTTTTCCGAAGACGGTATTGTTTCTGGCAGAAAACGACATTATGTACCCCGACCAACTATTGGCTCTTCAAAAACTACAGGCAGCAGGAGTAGATTTAGAGGTAATTGAGGGAAAGAACATGCCGCACATTTGGCCTATTTTGCCC
>CAYWET010000110.1:0-3138 GCA_964457245.1 uncultured Chryseobacterium sp.
GAAACGCTGATGCCAACGTGATGAAAACCAAAGGAATTGAGGTGGTTGCGGTGGCGAAAGTGAATGACGTTTTCGCGCAGCTTTTCGGTTAACAGACTTTTAACATTTCGGGGTTGCGCAGCATTGTGCGAAATCTACTTTTGCGCGCCATTTTCAAAACCGAAAGTCATGCAATTGAACTTCAAAGAAATAGTAACTGCAACCATGATTCTGTTTGCAGTGATTGACATTGTAGGAAGCGTTCCTATCATCATTGATCTGCGACAGAAAAACGGCCATTTGCGGTCTGGATTGGCCAGCCTAGTGGCTCTTGGGCTTATGATCGTGTTTCTATTTCTAGGTAAAAGCATGCTCAATCTGATTGGCATTGGTGTTAGCGATTTCGCCATCGCAGGTTCGTTGGTCATTTTCTTCATCGCACTCGAAATGATCCTGGGCATTCAACTTTACAAGGAAGACGAAAACCCATCAACCGCATCGGTTGTGCCGTTGGCTTTTCCACTTATCGCGGGAGCTGGAACATTGACCACTTTGCTATCGCTAAGGGCAGAGTATCAGGTCATCAATATTCTAGTGGCCATTGTCATCAATATCGGCCTTGTGTACCTAGTTCTTAAAACAACTCAGCGAATTGAGCGTTTCCTTGGTGCTGGCGGTATTAACGTGCTGCGAAAAGTGTTCGGGGTAATATTGCTGGCAATTGCCGTTAAACTATTCAGAACCAACCTTGGCGTATGATATTCGTATCTTTGTAACGTGAAACTGCTAAAAGCCATATCAAGTCTTGCGCTTGCGCTGCTCGTCACATTGTCGAGCATGGGTGTTTATGTGGATCACATGGTGTGTGGAATGAGCGGGGAGCACAAGCTGGCCATCAACAAGAGCATTGAATCCTGTGGCGATAGTTGCGATGATTCGGAGCGTAATGCCGTTACAAAGTCTTGCTGCGATTACGATTCCAACTATTTTCAGGAAGATCTGCCAGCGAATCCTTCTCAAGAAACCGAAAAACAACAGTTTTCAGCGTTCAGATACGTTCCGCTTGCGGAGGTTTTTGAACCGACAAATTGTGCCGAAAGTTGCTGTTTTCATCTGGTAGATGAACCAGATATTCTGCCTTCGGTGGAGCGGCACATCCTTTTACAGACCTTCCTTATTTGATACCGCAGTTTTGATTGGCGCACCACGCGCTTGAGTTCAATTAACGATCAAAACTGTAATCATGAAAAAATTAATTCTGCTTGCGCTGATGCAAGCACTCATCATAATAAACGTCCGTGGGCAATCCCTGCACGGACACGTCCACGAAGAGGGCGAAAACGGGCACGGTCCGCTCATCGGGGCCAGCGTATTCTGGCTCGGCACCACAACTGGTACAGCCACCGATGCCAACGGGGAATTTACCATTGAAGCACCCGATAAACTTCCCGCCAAGCTGGTAGTAAGTTTTGTTGGATTTCAATCAGATACCATCTTAGTAAAAAGCGCTAAAAAGGAGATTGAGGTGCACCTCACGCAATCCGTACAGCTTGGCGAAGTGACCGTTTCCGAGAGGCAGGAAGGCAGCGCTTTCAAACTCATGGACCCCATCATTACGGAATCCATCAACAGCCACGAGCTTCAGAAAGCCGCCTGTTGTAATCTGTCTGAAAGTTTCGAAACCAACGCTTCGGTCGATGTGGTTTTTACCGATGCCGTTTCGGGTGCCAAGAAGATCCAGATGCTTGGCTTGGATGGCGTTTACACACAGATTCAGGCAGAGAATGTGCCATTGATCCGTGGACTTTCATCCAACTACGGAATGGGTTTCGTGCCTGGAACGTGGATTGAATCGATTCAGATCATCAAAGGCCCTGGCTCGGTTTCCAACGGGTACGAAAGCATGGTCGGGCAGATAAATCTGGAATATTTCAAACCAGAACAGGCCGATAAACTGTTTGTGAACGTGTACGGAAATTTCGGTGGACGCATTGAGGCGAACGTTCAATCTGGCTACGTTTTCAACGAGAAAGTTGCCATGAACATCAACGCGCATGCAAGTGGCATTTTTCGCGAAAACGACATGAACAAGGACGGATTTGTGGACATTCCGCGTTCGCAGCAGTACAACCTTTTCAATCGGTGGAAATTCACGGGCAAAAACCTGATGGGGCAAATTGTGCTGCACGGATTGTACGATAACAAGATCGGTGGGCAAGTAGGCTTTAAACCCGAACAAGGCATTCAGATTTCTGGGCCGTACGGAATTGAGATCACCAACCGCCTGGCGAACATCCACACCAAAACGGGTTATATCGTTCCGAATGAGGATGATATGAGCGTGGCGCTGATTACCAATTGGCGGTATCACGACCAGAATTCATATTTCGGCCTGAAGTGGTACAATGGCGTTCAGAAAAGTGTGAATACCAACCTCATTTTCCTGAAAGGCTGGAACGAGGATAAGCACGAATTGAAGCTCGGAAGTTCATTCAACTACGACAATTTCAATGAGGCGTTCAACGATAGTGCTTTCGCGAGAGAGGAGATCATTCCTGGTGCGTTTGCCGAATACACGTTCCGTGTGAAGGAGAAGTTCTCTGCCGTGGCTGGTTTCCGATACGATTTCAATTCGAAGTTCGGCTCGTTTTTCACACCACGATTGCACCTCAAATACAATCCAACCGATAAAACCGTGCTGCGATTAACAGGTGGCCGTGGCTATCGCGCAGCCAATGTGTTTACCGAAAGCAGCACACTCATGGCAAGTTCCAGAACGGTAAATGTGGTGGAGGACCTGAAAGCGGAGATTTCTTGGAATTACGGAGTAAGCGCATCGCACACGTTCAAAATTGCTGGTCGCGAAGCATCGGTTTACGCCAGTTTCTACAGAACCGATTTCGAAAATCAGGTAGTTATCGACCTTGATCAAGCTGCATCAGTTGTAAGCGTTTACAACCTGAACGGAGCTTCATATTCTAACAGTTTACAGGCCGAATTCGGTATTGAACCCGTGAAACGATTTGAGATCAAAACGGCCTATAAATGGAATGATGTTCGGATGACAACGGCTGGAAGTCTCCGTAGGAAAGCGTTGGTAAAGCAGCACAAGTTCCTGACCACATTCAGCTACGCCACCAACTTCAACAAGTGGCAGTT
>CAYWET010000111.1:0-3064 GCA_964457245.1 uncultured Chryseobacterium sp.
TCTGCGCCAATGGAAGTAGCAACACTTGGCGTGCCGCATTGCATGGCTTCTACCAACTTTCCTTTCAATCCAGCACCGAAACGAAGTGGCGCCAAAAGCACGCGCGCATTGCTGATAACCTCCACAGCAGATTTCGCTCTTCCTTTAATGAGAAAACCATCTTTCTCTGAATGCAACTGTCGGTGTTTATCAGAACAGTACGCGCCATAAACATGCACTTCCGCTTCGGGAAGTTGCTTGCGGATAAGTGGCCAAATGTCGGTTTTGAGGTATTGCACCGCATCCCAATTGGGTGGATGCAAGAAATTACCAATGGTGACAAAATGCTGTCTTTCTTCAAACGGCTTAAAGACCCCCTCGACCTTCGGCCACTCCCCCTTTTCAGGGGGAGAACTGGTGCGCTGATTCAAACCTTGATTGGAAAACACCCCCCCCTCCTTCTGAAAGAGCCAGCCCTGAGCTTGTCGAAGGGAGGGGCTGGGGGAGGTCAACTTCTCCAACATGAATGGCAGATAATGAAGCAATGCTTCATCGACTTTGAAAGTCGTTTTCAGAACGCCCATTTCGTACTCAGAAATAATCAGAGATAGGTCACAGCGGTAAATGCTTGCTATCTCGCGTTTGGCTACTTCATTGAAGAGATCGGAAGATTGGAATTCACGGTTCTGTTTCAATGCTTCTTGCCGTGCGTAGCGCAGACAATGAAAGTCTTCCGTATCTAGAATTCTGATGGCCTTCGGACAATTCTCTGCAACTCGCCAACCGAACTGTTCCTCGGTCATAAAGCGGTCGAAGAGCGCAATCTGCGGATTCAGTTCCCTCACAAAATCATCGAATGAAGAATCGTTGAGTTTGACGGAAACCTGACTTACACCAATTCCAGAAAGGTCTGTTGCAAACTCACTTTCTGCGGCTGCGCTGGCAAACGCGATTTGCCAACCGTGTAGTTGAAACAGTTCAATTAACTGCAACATCCGACTGCCCGCAGCCGAAGAATTCGGTTCGGGAAAAACGGTTCCGAGGATGAGGAGTTTTTGTTGGCTCATTTGGTTGAGCTAAGGAATAATGATTTAACTAATTTCAGCCAAACACAAACAACTTTATCTACAACAGGAATGGATAGAATAACGAAGAGCTTCATTGAGGAGATGTTGTCACAACAAGAACTAACCTCAGAAGGTGAATCAAAAGATTTTGAAAAACTGGTTAATTATGTGGTGATTTCAAATGGTTACAATCGATCATTCAATCTTGATTATGTAACGGTTGGAGAAGGAAACGACACTGGAATTGATGGTGTTGCAATTATCGTTAATGGACAATTGGTTGAAACAATCGATGAAATTGACGATTTACTAGAAAAAAATGGAAGTTTAGAGGTAACCTACATATTCACTCAGGCCAAAACATCTTCAAGTTTCGATTCAGCTCAGATTAACACATTCGCGTTTGGGATAAAGGACTTCTTCTCTGAAACACCCCAGCTTGTTCGTAATGCTGACATCGCAAAGTTTGCTGAACTCTCAGATCACCTTTACAATAATGCCGCATCTTTTAGGGAAAACCCGAACCTTAAGATGTACTTCGTGACCACTGGAACTTGGACAGGGGATCAAAACCTGGCGGCAGTCGTTGAAACGGCAAAATCGGAGTTAGAGCAAAAGAATTTATTCAACAAAATTCAGTTCGAACCTTATGGAGCAAGAGAATTAGCAGCTGCTTATCGCAGAACCAAGGAAGCCGTGAGCTGTACATTAACATTCGAAAACCGATTAACAATCCCAACAATAGAAGGTGTTTCAGAATCATATATCGGAATCTTGCCATTTGAAGAATTCAAGAAGGTAATCGTGGATGATGATGATAAGCTTCTAAACGTGTTTGAAGATAACGTTCGGGACTTTCAAGGAGACACAAACGATGTGAACCGAGTTATAAATGATACTGTAAGCGGAGAACGAAATGACCTTTTTAGTGTGTTAAATAATGGAGTTACCATCGTTGCCAGCACAATATCAAGCACTGGGGATACTTATACTATCAAAGATTATCAAATTGTGAATGGGTGCCAGACGAGTAACGTCCTATTCAATAACCGAAATAGTGAGAACATTAATAATGTTAGAGTTCCAGTTAAAGTCATTGCAACTACGAATGAGGAAGTTAAGAACCAAATTACCCTTGCAACAAATAATCAGACACCAATTAAAAAAGAACAACTCGCAGCGTTAACGGATTTTCAGAGACGGCTAGAACAGTATTACAGGTCTTTTGATGGTGACGGGAAATTATACTACGAGAGACGATCAAAGCAATACAACTCAGATAATAATGTGACCAAAACACGAATTATCACTATTCCCATTCAGATAAAATCCTTCTCGGCAATGTTCCTTCAGAATCCACATATGGTTACAAGCTACTTTGGATCCATTGTTAGAAGACTGAACTCTGATTCTTCTCAAATATTCAATCACGACCACGCTTTTATCCCTTACTACACGAGTGCTTTGGCTTACTATCGACTCGAATCACTGTTTAGAAGACGATTGTTAGACACTAGGTACAAAAAGGTAAGATTTCACCTACTGACGATGTTTAGGATACTTGTCAATAATCAAAACCCGACTCACTACAACAGCGAGAGGATAATGAATCAATACTGTGAGCCAATAATTTCAATTCTTAATGATGAGAATCAATATAAACCGTTGTTTGAGCAGGCCACAGCAGCTGTAGACGCAGCAGACTTTGACCTCGAAGACAAGCAGCACGTTAAACAAGCATCAAGAACCCAGAATCTAATTGCTGCCCTACCTTAAACACATTATGTCCCTCGAAGAAGTCCGTAATTATATCAACAGCGTAAGGCGAGATTTTGCCGCCAAACCACTTACGCGCCAAGATCTGGATGAAAACCCGTTGGAGCAGTTTGCCCAATGGATGGAAGAAGCTGTGAACGCGCAGATTCTGGATCCGTATGCCATGTGTCTGAGCACGGTGAATGCCGCTGGGCATCCGTCATCGCGCATTGTGTATTGGCGTGATGTGGAGAGCAACGGTT
>CAYWET010000112.1:0-2988 GCA_964457245.1 uncultured Chryseobacterium sp.
GCCCAGGGCTGTTCAATCCGTACGGATTGGAACCGCCTCTGCCCATTGCTCTGTCCCCAGCCGTTGGCTGGTTTGGGTTTATAACGCTAGCATTCGGGTCGGCAATATCCTGTTGTGGCATTTCGTAGCCACCCGTTTCTATTCCCAAAGAAACCGTGCTCGATTCAACACTCGCCAGTTTTAGCGGAATCTTTAAATTATAGACCAAAGACCGCGTGCTGTCAAATTGCATAAACACTTGAACACCGTTTGTTTCAACCATATTGAAAATTGGAGATGCCTTACCATTGATCTTCAAATATCCATCGGCCGGAATCATCTGATCTAATGTTTTCTTTCCCAACTGCATGCTTTGGTCATACTGCGTTCCGTACTCTTCCAATTCGGAAATCGGAACCTTGTCAGAGTATATCGGGAACTGAACTTCATTTCGTTCCTTGTTTTTCGATTTCGGATCTATGAAAATTCGCAAACCGGTGGTAAGAATTTTCTGAATGGTCAATTGATCCATCACGTCAAATGAGAAGTACAGATTCGTAGAGTCGTTCTCGATATTGTATCTGATTTTGGAGTCCGCATCGTAAAAGCGAAACGAACTTGTCTTTTTATTGGGAGTTTTCCAGTTACTCTCAAACAGTTTGTTCGAGCAGCCGCTTAAGGTTGCTCCAAGCAGCAATAAGGCGAGGATTTGCTTCATGTTGCAAATTTGAGAAAACATCCTTGCAACCTTTCAATATTTAATTAGTACAATTGTACTATTATTATATTCAATAATGGTTTTTCTGTACTAATGTCAGATACGAAAGAGCGGATAATAAGCACGGCTGTGGAGCTTTTCAATGCGAAGGGCTTTGTGAGTGTGACTATGCGCGATTTGGCAAATGAGCTCGAGATGAGCCTCGGAAACCTCACTTATCACTTCAAAAAGAAGGAAGAGTTGATGGAGGCCATTCACGACCGCATCATTGAAGAACGTAACGTGATGCTCGATTCGGTGCAGATGATTCCTTCCATAGAGAACATCCACAGACAGATGGTTCCGTTGCTACAGCTTTACGAACGTTATCGTTTTTTACAGCAGGATATTCTAGAGGTAAGTCGCGCGTATCCGCATTTGGCAGAGATTATGCGCGGGCAGTTCAAGAACCAGATCAAATACATCAAAGCCATTATCGATTATTCGGTTGGTTCTGGAAATATGAAGTCGGAAGCCCGCCTCGGGCAATATCAGCAACTGGCCGAAACCGTTTGGATGATCATTACTTTCTGGTTGGCGCAGCGTGAGTTGCGTGATCAGAAGGGCAACCTTTACAATCAGGCTCGAAGTGCCATTTGGAATTTGACCATTCCATTGCTGACGGAAAAAGGTCTTGCCAACTTCAATAAGATTGATTTCACAGAAGAAATAACCACCGACTGACATGAAACTCACATCGAAAGTCAATACGAAAACGCAGCAGTACGCCTCAAACCGAGAAGGCATGCTCAAGCTGCTCGAAAAATTGGAAAAGCATTACGAGGAAAGTCGTTTCCAAGGACAGGAAAAGCACATTGATCGTGCCCGTTCCAAAGGTAAATTGCTTGCTCGCGAACGCATCGAATTACTATTAGATCAAGACAGTCCATTTCTTGAGCTTCTGCCATTGGCGGGTTTGGGAGGAAAAGGCTTCGGAACTGGCGGTACAACTGTTGGCGGAATCGGTATTGTTTCAGGTCGGTTGTGTCTGGTTGTTTCGAATGTTGGTACGAACAAAGGCGGTTCTATCGACTTTCCAACTCTTCAGAAAGCCATGCGATTGAACGAGATTGCCGAGGAAAATGAACTTCCAAGTATCAACTTGGTAGAAAGTTCAGGTGCCAATCTTCCCGATCAGGCCAAGATTTTCAACCTGGGTGGAACCAACTTCCGTGATATCACCAGACGCTCCAAAAAAGGTATTCCGTCCATTTCAGTGGTGTTTGGAAATGCCACGGCTGGTGGCGCGTACATTCCTGGCATGTCCGACTATTCCATTTTTGTGAAGGAGCAGGCAAAGGTATTCTTGGCTGGTCCGCCATTGGTGAAAATGGCTACGAATGAAGTGGTTGATGATGAAACGTTGGGAGGAGCGGAAATGCACACAAAGATCTCGGGCGTTTCGGATTATCTCGCTGAAGATGAGTTGGATGGAATTCGCATTGCGCGTGAATTGGTAGCAACGCTGCGTCCGCCCAAAACACATTTCCAACCCGAAGGATTGGCTGAAGAACCAACTTATTCTGAGGAGGAATTGCTTGGAATTGTTCCTCCAGATGTCAAAATTCCGTTCGATATCCGTGAGGTGATTGCCCGCACGGTTGATGGTTCTGAATTCACTGAATTCAAACCTGACCATGGCGAAACACTTGTTTGCGGTTGGTCCAAAATTCATGGTTATCCGGTAGGAATTCTTGGCAACAATGGCGTGCTCTTTTCCGAAAGCGCCAATAAGGGAACGCACTTCATCCAGCTGTGCAACAAGAACGATGTGCCACTGCTTTTCTTCCAGAACATCACAGGTTTTATGGTTGGAAAGGACTACGAGCAAGGTGGAATTATCAAGCACGGAGCGAAGCTGATCAATGCTGTTTCCAACTCTGAGGTTCCGGCCATTACCATTATGATGGGAGCGAGTTATGGAGCTGGTAACTACGCCATGATGGGTCGCGCCTATCAACCGCGGTTCCTGTTCTCTTATCCAAACTCGCGAATTGCCGTGATGGGGCCTGAGCAGTTGGCAGGAGTGATGGAAATCATCCAACGACAGGCGGCCAAAAAAGCAGGTAACGAGTTCGATGAGAACCAAGCGAAGATGATGCGCGATTACATGATCCAGGAAGCGGTGAAACAGTCCGATGCGTGGTTCTCCACGGGGCAGATATGGGATGATGGAGTTATCGATCCGCGACAGACAAGAAACTATTTGGGAATGTGCCTCGCGGTGGTCAATAACGCACCAATCAAGGGCA
>CAYWET010000113.1:0-2930 GCA_964457245.1 uncultured Chryseobacterium sp.
AGGTAACTCCGCTACGCTACAATAAGGAGAATCTGCTTAACCCTTGGTTTATCGTGAAGCTTTAAAAGTTGCCTAGCTTATTCTGTTGGTTTTGGGCCAACGGCATCGAGGTGTACAGGTTAATCACCTTAGTAAAGCAGATACGTTTTCACATTGGCCGAATTGACCTGTAAGAACTCCTGATCTATGTTCCAGATATACAACTTGACAAATGCTCCTGGCTTAACACTACCGCCATACACTGCTCCTCCGCAAAACATATCCCCGTTAGTCCATGATGCTCCTGTTTCATCCAGCTTAATGGTTTGATACGTTATGCTTTTGTACTCTTTGTCCAAAACATCAAACACAACCCACACCTTACTCAGGTCTCTCCGCATTTTCAAACTAATTTGAAAATCAAACAGAATGTTTGCCGGATAGAGTGTATCCAAAGTCATTGATATTAGATTAAAATACTCACCAGCCTCAGACAAAGGGTTCAATTCCTCTTCATGAATCAATTGTCGTCTGTGCAAGCTATTGTTTTCATACAGTCGTAATCCAGATGTTCTGTTTTGGAAAACTGAATGATACGAGGAAAAAGTGTTGTACAAATCAGGTGACTCGTACTGCAAATCAGGAATATCGGTCCCATAAACTTCTGGAATCATAGCATACAACGGCCAACCATTTAGGAAGTTGTAATAATTATAAGAGTGTTCCTGATGATAGTAACCTGACACGATCGGTTTTTGACCCGTGACATCCTTGTACCTAAGCGTCTGTTCAAAAAACTGCTTCGAACCCGCTTCAAACTTCCAATTTCTAGTATACGAGAAGTTTAGAGAGCATAATAGGTTTACAGGAATCAGAACAACAACGATTAATGAGGGAACCATCAGCAACCTCACCATTTTAGAGTTTGCGCCTGAGGCCACAAGCCCAATGATCAAGATTACGAGCGGCACATAATAAAGGCCGACCCTGTCGCTGGCGTAATTCATACCAAAAAAATGATGCTGAAACATCTGACCACACACGGTACCAAATAGTAAAAACAGAAGCACGAACAGTTCTGACCTCAGAAAAGATTTTCCAGACTGAATCAAATGCATTCCAGCAGCAAGGCAAAAAGCTGATAGAATCAGAGGAAGCAACACAGTTAACTTATCAGCCCAGGTATCGAAAACGCCTTCAATCAGAGTCTTTACAGTTGTTTGCCAAAAACTTCCGTCACTACCGTAATAAAGATGACCACCCTCCTTGAGCATCAACCCTGTATCTGCAAAGTAGGCAAGCGGAATCAAAGCCAATATCGCACTCAGCCAAAATCCACCCAACCTCCTGAACCCAACTAATTTGTCAGAGATAGCAATGGAAACTACCATCAACAACATTCCTAAAGTCTGAATTGGTATAGTTGTCAGGTTAGATGCAACCGCAAGCCCACCAAAAATGGACGAAGCAGCTATATCCAGCAAATCAGCCCGCCTCCAACAATTTGCTAAATGATACCAACTTCCAAGCAGAAAGGCCAGAGAAAGCCCGTATCCTCGACAAAGCCCAAAGTAGTCTAAAATATACTGCCCGCAGGTTAACCCTAAGAATAGTGCCAACCTAATCTCTGGCTGTCTAATACGACTTGACCAAAGAGCAGCATACACCATATAAATTGCCAAGGCAAGCAAGTTTGGCAATCGCAACGACCACTCGTCATTTCCATACACCGAGCTGCTCCAAATAGCCAACAAGGAATTAAGTGGATGATTATTCGCGGTCCAGTAACTAGGCTCAGGAAGCCAATGCCCTTTCAGCACATACAAGAAAAAAGTAATGGCCTCATCTATGGTAATGGGCACATAATACGTACGAAGAGCAACATAGGTAAACACCAGTATACCCAGTACTGAGATGAGAAAACCAACATTTCTTCTACCTAGAAGTTGCATGGGCAAGCAATCCGTTTATTGACAGTCTGACTTAAATGAAGACCAAGTGCTCAAACATTCCACACTAGAACTGCATTTTCGAGATGCTTCCACTTAAGTAACAAATCGGTTTTAACTCCTTGGTAAACAAAACTACCCGATAACGTCTTAGAATCGAAACATTGCACCGTAATCGGGTCTTTAAAATCCAAACCTGGCTTTGCGTTGTACTTGTAAACCGCCTCTTTGGCGGCCCAGAAAAGTGTGGTGGTTCCAATATCCTGAGCCATTTGTAACTCTCGGTCATCGAGAAATCGGTCGCGTATTGTCATCACATTAGGTTTATAGTGCTGCACATCAACGCCCAACTTTCCTTTTCCAAGCATAATAACGGCATAGCCTTCTGTGTGCGAAATGGAAATATCCCACGGTAAGTGCGGTAGAAACGGTTTGCCGTTCTCATCTTTTTGAAGCACGGGATGCGAACCAACCATCTCAGCAAGTAGTAAACGCGAAGCCACACGCTGCAACTGTGTTCTCGGGTGTTTGACTCGAAAATCAAGCAGGTCTAGCCTATCTCCGATCTGATCCAGTTCTGTGCCATCGATTTTCCAAATACCAATGCGGTTTGTACCGCTTTTGATCTCTTCTGTAAATGGCATTACTTGTAGCTGTTCAGATGCTCCAAAATCGGAACTGCACACCCTTCAAAATCCTCTTGAATCAACCAATGACTCGCATCTAGATCAACCCTTTTGTACTCGCCTTTCATGTATTGGGCAGTTCCTTCCACACCAACAGGTCCAATGGCGAAATCCTTCTTGCCCCAAAGCAATAACGTAGGTGTTTTAACCTCCAAATAGTTGTCCATTTTCTGCCCCTTTTTAAGGACTTTGTAATTGGCACGATACCAAGCCAAAGCCGCTTTCAATCCTGGCTGGTTTCCGATCACGTCCAAGTAATCCTGCTTCTCTTCTTCTGAGCTTGACCTCCACGTTCCTTTCAGCATTTTGCGGTCTT
>CAYWET010000114.1:0-2863 GCA_964457245.1 uncultured Chryseobacterium sp.
GAATGCCATTTCGGGTCATCGCTCCACGTATCAATATCAATCTTCTCATCCACACGGAACCATGTGGCGTTCACGTTATGGTCAAATTCCTCAGCAAAACCAAGTTTGCGCTTCATGAAACTGGCGCGACCCGTGGCGTCAACAACCCATCTTGACGTGGCGGTTTTTTCTTCTCCATTCTGAGAATAGGTAACGGTGTGTGTATCATCAGCCAACTCAGTATTGGTCACTTTCGCACCCAATTCAACTTGAATTCCCAGTTCGCGGTCCATGTCAATCAGATCATTCTCGAAAATCCCACGGTCTATCTGATGACTTGGAACAGGAAGAAACACCTTTGGGCCAAGTTCAACTCGTTTATGGATTTCATCCTTGTGCTTTGGCGAAAGGAAGAAACGCAAGCCGTGTTTCGGAAGTTGGTCTGAATCCATGTAATCCTTCAGATTAAGGACTTCGCGCAGATAATGCGTAGCTAACTCAACCGTGCTTTCGCCCACTTTGTGAGCGGCATCAGGTGCGTTTCCATCGCGCTTTTCAAGCACGAGAACGTTGATGTCGGCATTCTGCTGTTTCAGCTGCATGGCGAGTGTTAGACCAGCGAGTCCACCGCCAAGAATTATCGTGTCGTAATGTTGTTGTCCTTCCATGATCGTATAAACCAAAAAAGTTATCTCTTGTTCTCAAAAATGAGTGCAAATCCGAAGCAAACTGCTGCAAATAACCAAAGATTCCAGCTGTGCGAAATGATGCTTATCAAATTATCGCCACGCAGAAATACATCGTTGAATGCTTCCATGGCCCAATTCATTGGCGAGAGGTGCCCGATGAAGATCATGAAATCGCTCATGATGTAAAGTGGAACCCAAATGCCGCCCAAAGCCGCCATAATTACAACGGATACAATCCCGAAAATAGCGGCTTGATGCAGCGTTTTGAATACGGTTCCTACCAATAAGCCATAACCAGTTGCCGCAGCACTTGCCGTTATCGAAACATAAATCAATGGCAGCATTCCGCTTCCGAGGTCGAGTTGTGCTAAACCGAGCAACGGCATTACCCAGAATCCAACGCTAATCATCAGCATGGCTTGTAGGAGTCCAATAGCGCTGTAGCTCAGGAATTTCCCTGCGTAGAAATGAATCATGCTGGTTGGCATGGTTCGCAGTCGCACAATCGTTCCAGCCGTTCGTTCTCTGACCATATTTCCCGCCAGCGGAATGACAATGAAGAACATGGCAAAGACTGTCCAAGCGGGCACGTTATGCTGTGTAGAATTGTTGGCCACATCGGCCGCCATAACCTTGGTGTGGGAAGTTTGTTCGTGCAATTGCACAATGCCGTTTGAGTTCAAATTTACATCTGGACGATTGCCTGTCATTTCTGCCAATCGTTCTGTGAGTCCATCAACAATCATCTTTGCCTCCAATTCACTCAAAAACTGTTTGATAGCACTTCTGATGCTGCTTCTAAAAGTGTGCTTGGTGGTTGGGTCGAGTAGGAGTGTGATGTGTGGATTGAGTTCTGGTTGCTCAATTTTGGCGGTGTCAGAGCCC
Organism: uncultured Chryseobacterium sp.; assembly: GCA_964457245.1. Classification (GTDB taxonomy): domain Bacteria; phylum Bacteroidota; class Bacteroidia; order UBA10329; family UBA10329; genus UBA10329. The sequence continues at coordinate 1,554 of CAYWET010000114.1, forward strand.
GGCATCAGACCAGCCAACATGCCATCAACCTGAGCATCCACAATCGATTTCAAATCATCGCCTAATCCATCATGAATGATGATTCCGATCTGGAATTCGCCTGAATTTACAGCTCGTGTCAAACGAGTGCTGTCTATCAACGCACCATCCAAGCTATCCACCAAGTTGAATGTATTTCCATTATGAATGGCTGCAATAATTGCTTTTGAAATTTCACCGTTATCCTGATTGACAAACAGAACTGGAAGTTGCTGTTCTTGATAATCGCGGAACGGAGCATCTTGCACCAGGGCCATCACAATCACCAGAACCATCGGCATCAGAAACAGAATGGCCAATCCGCCTTTATCTCGGATAAGGAGCAACAACTCTTTCTTTATGGACGCCAGGAATGCCATCAGTCGCGAAGCTGTTTTCCCGTGAGTTCGATAAAGTGATGATGCAGACTTCGACCATCAGAAATCAACTCAGAAGTTTTCCCTTTAACCAGCAATTTTCCGTGGTCGATAATGCAAACTTGATCACAAAGCTTTTCGGTTTCATCCAACTGATGCGAGGTGTACAGAATGGTCATTCCATTCTTATTCAATTCTTGCAGGTACGTGTTGATCATATGTCGCGAATGGACATCAATGCCAACTGTAGGTTCATCAAGAATCAAAATCTCTGGGTCGTGCATTAATGCGACCATCAAATTGACCCTGCGCTTCATTCCACCTGAGTAGTTCTGAAGCTGCTTGCCTTTGTGTTCTTCCAATCCGAACTCCTTTATCAATGAATTGGATTTCTCTTTGATCTCAGAAGAATTCAAACCGAGCATAGTGCCGAAGAAATTCAGGTTTTCCGTTGCTGTCATTGTATCGTACAACGCAATCTCTTGTGGAACGAGTCCGATGGATTTCTTGATGGATTTAGCTTCAGAATTCCAGTTCTTTCCGAGTATTTCAACTGAACCTGATTTTGGTTTCAGAATTCCAGAAATGATGGAAATCGTGGTGGTTTTTCCCGCCCCATTCGGACCAAGCAAACCATAGAACGCACCTTTCGGGATGGAAAGATCCAAATGGTCAACTGCAGGCTTTGGAGCGCCTTGGTATTCATGCAGCAGACCTTTTATGGAAATGGCGTCCAAATCAGAATTTCATTTTGTGAATGGACTGGAAGAACAGAATCTCCTTCTTGCCGATGTCTGAAAGTTGGTCGGCAAGGTCTTGATAGGTGAGGTCGTCTGCGCGGTCCTTCACCATTCTTCCGCAGTCGTAGGCAAACTTCCGCCAGAGGTCACCGATCTTGGTTATTTCCAAACTCTT
>CAYWET010000115.1:0-2786 GCA_964457245.1 uncultured Chryseobacterium sp.
GGTGTAGTAATATATATTGGTATACCAAGGGTCATAATATCCCCAGCCCCAATTATTTCTATGAAAACGTCTGATGCGTGAACTGTACATAAAGTCATCATCTTCGTAATAATCACCGTAGTAATTATTGTTGATGATGGTGTTTCCATCTTCATCAACATATTGTTCAGAATAAGACTGATCTGAATTGTCATTCTGATCATATCCACCTTCGGGATAGTAATCATCAACTGTTGAATATCCATCTAGCGGTGATGAACCTGTATCAAGAATCTCTTCCTCATTTACTTCAGGAACAGTGTAGATGTCACCGTAAATCCCGTCATCGTCCTGCGCTTGTAACGAGATTGAACTCAATCCGGCAACCGCAACGGTTAAAAGCAATTTGAATCCTGAAGTTTTCATGGCATTAAGGCTTTTACAATCATTCATTTAATAAGACAGTCAGCAGGGCTTAATGTTTAATTTTGGCCTTCTACCAACGGTTAATTATTAAACAAACATCATACCAAAATGGCGAAGGATTTCACTTCACGTGAGGAGGATTATTCAAAGTGGTACAATGAACTGGTCATGAAGGCCGATCTGGCTGAAAATTCAGCAGTTCGTGGTTGCATGGTCATCAAACCCTATGGTTTCTCAATTTGGGAGAGCATGCAACAAGAACTGGACCGAAAGTTCAAGGCTACAGGACACACGAATGCTTATTTCCCACTTTTTATTCCGAAGAACTTTTTCGCGAAGGAAGCTGACCACGTAGAAGGCTTTGCCAAGGAATGTGCGGTTGTTACGCATTACCGTTTGAAGAATGGCGAGGAAGGCGGAATTGAAGTAGATGAAGATGCCCGTTTGGAAGAAGAACTGATTGTTCGTCCAACATCGGAAACCATCATTTGGAACACGTACAGAAACTGGATTCAAAGCTACCGTGACCTTCCTATTCTTGTTAACCAATGGGCCAATGTTGTTCGTTGGGAAATGCGAACAAGATTGTTCTTGCGAACTGCTGAGTTCCTTTGGCAAGAAGGCCACACTGCTCATGCAACCAAAGAAGAAGCGGTTGCGGAAGCAGAGCAAATGATGAATGTTTACGCTGATTTTGCGGAGAACTTCCTGGCCATTCCAGTTTGGAAAGGCACAAAATCTGCCAACGAGCGTTTTGCTGGCGCGATTGAAACCTATTGTATTGAAGCATTGATGCAAGACGGTAAAGCATTGCAAGCTGGAACATCACATTTCTTAGGACAGAATTTTGCCAAAGCATTTGATGTGAAGTTCACAGGGCAAGACGGAAAGCAAGATTACGTTTGGGCTACATCTTGGGGTGTTTCCACTCGTTTGATGGGTGCTTTGATCATGACGCATTCGGATGACAATGGACTTGTCCTCCCTCCTAACCTTGCGCCATTCAAAGTTGTTATCGTTCCTATTTATCGAAAGGATGAAGAATACGAACGCGTCTGTGCTAAAGCTCGCGAAATCAAAGAGCAACTGGAAGCAAAAGGCATTTCGGTGAAATTCGATGGCCGTGACACACACAAACCTGGTTGGAAATTTGCCGAATACGAATTCAAAGGTGTTCCAGTTCGCATTGGTCTTGGACCAAGAGACCTAGACAATGGAACGTTGGAAGTTGCAAGACGTGACACATTGAGCAAAGAATCAATTTCTCAGGATGATGTGGTTGAACACGTTGAAGGATTGCTAAAAGACATTCAGACCAACCTATTCCAAAAGGCATTGAAGCATCGCGAGGAGAAAACCACCAAGGTGGATTCTTGGGATGAATTCAAAGATGTGCTTGAAAACAAAGGAGGTTTCATTCTTGCCCATTGGGATGGAACACCAGAAACTGAGGATAGGATCAAAGAAGAAACGAAAGCCACGATTCGTTTAATTCCATTGGAAGATGAATACAAAACGGCTGGAAAGTGTGTTTACTCAGGCAAGGATTCTAACCAGATAGTTGTATTCGCGAAAGCGTATTAATGGACTCTAATGAGCAATACAGCCAGATTGTCTCTTCGCTGAAGGAGAAAAGCACGTACAAACTTGCTGTGCTTCAAGAAGCGAAGAAGCAATTCTCGGTGATGAAGGAAGTGGCCAAACAATTGGCTGATGAACTTTGTGCTGAGATGGATTGCGTTGAAGGAGTGGAAGTCAGCTACGTTTCCAAAGGTGAGTTTCAGTTCGAGCTTCGATTTGCGGAAGATGTGCTGATTTTCTTCCTACATAACGATGTATTTGACTTTGAAAACAGTCATTCGGTTTGGAAGCGTTCTTATGTAGATGAAGACAAGAACCGAGCATTCTGCGGCATGATCAGCGTCTTCAACTTTCTGAAAACTTCTTTCGACATGAACCGAAGCGAGGATATCGGGTATTTGATAAGTCGTGTTTTCATTAACCGCGAATCGTACTATTTCGTTGAAGGAAAACGGCAACTTGGCTTCCTCTACAATGATTTTGGTAAAGCTGTTATTGAGGAGAAAGCCATGCGCTCCATCATGATGTCGGCCATTCTTTATTGCCAAGAGTTTGATCTTCTCACGCCACCGTTCAGCAGCATGAGTGAGGTTCAAGTAGGCAGAATGATTGACATTTCGAATAAGATGAATGTCAAAACTGGTAAGCGCTTGGGCTTCCAATTCAGTTGGGATTCTGACTCACCAGAATAATTTTTTGTTTCAGGGTTTCTCGAAAAAGAGAAAAGTTTACATTTGCACTCCGTTAAACAAAACGGCCCGTTCGTCTAGGGGTTAGGACGCCAGGTTTTCATCCTGGTA
>CAYWET010000116.1:0-2428 GCA_964457245.1 uncultured Chryseobacterium sp.
ACCCGTTGATTTTCCGTCCGCGAAAGTAGGCATTCGGAATACCATAATCAAGGTATAAACCAAGTTCAAATAACTACCTTGCGCAAGCGCGAAAAACAACCATGAACGAGCGGTACACGCAACTTGTAATCGAGAACATTAAAGTGGCGCTGCGATCCATCAGCAGTCAATGGTTGCGCGCTATTCTTACCATGCTCATTATCGCTATTGGAATTACTGCTTTGGTGGGAATTCTCACTTCCATTGATGGCATTGAAAGTTCGCTTACAAGCAACTTTACCAGTATGGGCGCCAATACGTTCACTATCCGAAATCGTGGAACGAACATCCGAATTGGAAGAGGCGGAAAACGACCTAAGAATTACGAACGAATCACTTACCGACAAGCGGAAAGATTCAAGAAATCGTTCGAGTTTCCTGCGTTGGTAAGTGTTTCGGCCATGGCATCTGGCGCAGCCACTTTGAAGTACGCGTCAGAAAAAACGCAACCGAACATTACCGTTATGGGCTGCGATGATGGCTATTTCGCAGCCAGCGGATTTGACATTGAAAAAGGTCGAATCTTTAACGAGACCGAATTGCGTTTCGGAATTCCTGTGATTGTTATTGGGCAGGAAATCAAGAAAGTGCTGTTTCCAGGTAAGATTGATGCAATCGGAAAGGAAGTTTCGGTTGGGGCGCACAAGTATAAAGTGATAGGTGTTTTGGCCGAGAAAGGTTCGAGCATGGGTTTTGGTGGCGATAAGACCTGCATGATCACGCTGACCAATGCACGGCAGCATTTTCTGCGTCCGAAAACATCCTTTACAATCAGCGTTTTGGCTGACAACGTTGCTTCTTTAGAAAGTGCCATCAGCGAAGCCACAGGAACTTTCAGAGTTGTGCGTGGCGTGCGAGCTGGAGAAGAAAACACGTTTGAGGTTATAAGAAGCGACAACCTCTCTAAGATGTTGGTCGATAACCTGTATGAAGTTCAGGTGGCTGGATTTCTGATCGGCATTATCACATTAATGGGCGCGGCAATCGGCCTGATGAACATCATGCTGGTTTCCGTTACAGAACGAACACGCGAAGTTGGCGTTCGGAAAGCGCTTGGTGCCACTAAAGCTTTTATCCGACTTCAGTTTTTGGTAGAAGCCGTTTCCATTTCCATTATTGGCGGATTGGCTGGAATCGTTTTCGGAATTGCCATCGGGAACGGTGTTTCGAGCATTATCGGTGGCGGTTTCATCATTCCTTGGTTGTGGATAACTGTGGGTGTTATCATCTGCTTTGTGGTTGGTGTCGTTTCAGGAATTTATCCTGCCATCAAAGCTTCCAATTTGGACCCGATTGAGAGTTTGAGGTTTGAGTGAAGCTTAGCCTAGCTTTTACGGATATAGGTTATTGGCAAGCTATTTGGAAGAAAGCGTGAAACCAAAACTCTTCCGTTATGTCCTATTACAACTGGTTACTTGAACTCCGAGAGCAAGACATTTTAACCGAATCAGAATTTCAAAATGAGAACGTACTTCACTTAAAAACTCCTTGTCAAGTCGTTCTATCAGAAGACGCCAACAAAACGCTGCAAGACAATTATGACCCAAATTTTGAAAAGGGTGGTGTATTGGTAGCCTATCCATCAATAGTTGATGGCAATACGGTTCTAACTATCTCAGAAATAGTTTACCTAACAAACGTGACGGAAAATCCTGAACGTCAATACAGACCTGACGATCAAGAATACAAGATGGTGTTACAGCGAGCGGCTAACGATAGTTTTTTACCAATTAGATTCCATACTCATCCTACCACAGGCGAAAATCCAATGAGCGAAATGTTCAATTACATCTTCCAATCGAACACTTCCAAACAAGACCAACTTGTATCAAATAATCCACTTCGAGTAAAAGGCAAAAAGCTCCTTTTACCAAGAAGCTTAATGCTTTCAAGTGGTAAATCGAAGAGACAAATGTTTATTGGGTTTTACAATGGCTTAATCGCTCCGATTGAATTTAGTTCTCACAGAGAAGAAGAGATTGAAAACGCAATGGATGATTTAATGACAAAGGTTGGAGAATGGGCCGATGAAGGAAATAATGGTTGGATTCTGGCAGGCGGAGCCTTAGTTGTATCTGTATTAATCTACAAGTACCCTAAGATCATACCAATTTTAGGTCTACTCATTGCAATGGCACCGATGTTTGTTAATGGCGAGCATAAGGAAAACCCTAAGTACTTTGCTCAACTGTCTGAAAGTAAAACCACTACTATTCTATTTCCTTGAAGTCTGGGTTAATACTTCCGCGTTAGGGATTGAAGCGACATCCTTTTACGAGGAACGAGAAAAAGATAAAGCGAAAAGCCCGACCTGCAGGGTAACGCCCAAACGAATAAAAAGCCCCGACCAGTTTCCTGACCGAGGCCAAATCGCATCCGATAGAAATCG
>CAYWET010000117.1:0-2296 GCA_964457245.1 uncultured Chryseobacterium sp.
GTGTATGGCAGTACTCCGATCATTTCTACAGGCAGGTCACCACAATCTTTCAGTTTAATCTGTTTCTCCTGTTCCGTTGCGAATGAAACCGCATAAACATCAAACTGATTCTCTTGCATGAATTCTTGCGTCATCACTATTGGGCCTTCCAATCTTACCTCATCTACAAACCTGCACGCAGCAACTACATTAGCTCGTTCTTGCTGATTCATGATCGGTAAACGCTTGGCAGACTTTACACGTGCATCATCTACCACATGAACAACCAATCTGTCACCAAGTTTTCTTGCATTTTTTAAAAACTCCACATGCCCGTAATGAAAGAGGTCGGCAACAAGTTTTGTGTAAACAGTCTTCATCTTTTCGCTAAAAACACGGTGAATTTATCGGATATATTCACCCAACGGGCTTTATCAATGTTGTGTCTAAACATTTGAGTGATCAAGCCTTGTGCTTTATCATATTCTCCTAATGTGAGAAGACGGTAAAGTAATCGAACTGAGCGATACTTGACCACATCAAGTGAATGGTCAGTAAGGTTTGAACTGACTATATGATCATAATAGGGCGCTTGCTTATGCCAAATGCCATAGTTCTCCGTCAGAAACTGTTCTGGCGGGTCGGGTATCCAAACCCCAATGCCAAGAAAATCCTCTTTACGCAGCGTAAACGGTGTTCGTTTCCTGATTAGGGTTTCACCGTAGCACTTACAATAGGTTAAATAGCGGTTCGAATCTGAATGGAAAAACACCACATCCACAGTAATGCCTTCCTGATTCTCTGCTTTGAGCCGGCATGGCCATGGAGTTTCAATTTCCTGCTCATATCGCGTTATTTGAAACCCTAACGCTTCAAAAAACGGCTTTACTGACCGAGCTGTTGCTTCGGTTGTTAGAATTCCTAAATCCATGTCACCATCGTGCGGCATGAATCGCTGTTCTCTAACCATACCAAGCAATGTTCCGAAAGCAAGAAACGGCCGAACCCCATGCTGCTCGAGCTTCTGCGTAATTTGCTCTAATGCTTCAGCTTTCTTAGACTGCGTAACCTTAAGGTACTGATTCGGTGTGCGGCTCAACATCCTTTTTCTTGGCGACACTCTCGGCTTCACATTTTCTAGTAGTTCCAATAGGTTTTCGGTAGTTACGGACCTCGCTAGTTCAACTCTTCCTGATTGAGCAAAGACATCGGTCAGCATTGCTGAATAGCCCGTTGCCCCCAATTTTGGGTCCAGCCTAGCGAAAACCTGAAGTGTTATGGGTGAATATTCTCCAACGGTTGTGAACAGAGCATGCAGCCAATGCTTTATCTTCTTCATCCCATCAACATTAATGTTTATTGCCGAAAATGGCTCTTCCCAATCGGATTCTCGTGGCTCCAAATCGGATGGCGGTTTGCCAATCATCAGACATACCCATTTGGCAATGTTCTAACCCGTTTCGGTCTGCCAACTGGCGGAGCTCTTTAAAAAATGGAATCGGGTCTTGGTTACGTGGAGGAATAGTCATCAGACCGACTAACGGAAGTCCAATACCTAAGCAATAATCGATGAGGTACTGAGCATTCTCCGGAAGAACCCCGGTTTTCTGTATTTCTTTTCCTAGATTGACTTGTACCAAGATTTCCTTGAGGCGCATATCTTGTGAGTTGTTCATGCAATCTTTTATCCGGTCGGCCAACCGCATAGAGTCGACAGATTCGATGCGATCAAAGCATTCTACAGCCCTCTTTGCCTTATTTCTTTGGAGGTGACCGTAAAGATTAAGGGTTACTCCGTTTCTTTTTGTCAGAAGGCGCGAGTAACCGATTCCTTGCACATACTTTTCTGAAAAAAACCTGTGATCCGCTTCATAAAGTTCATCAACCCAGGGTATCGGTTTTCGTTCGATTGCGATATGGAGCTCACCACCGCTATTGAGAAACGAGCGGATGTTCGGTTTTTCGTAAAGTTCAAGAAGCCGTTTTGTCCTTTGCCCAGAGCTCACCACTCGCATGGCGTAAAGCTAATCGAAGGCCAAGAATAGACACAAGGACTAATCAGAATTTTTCGACTTTCGTTCAATGAAACGCGTATTACGAACCGTTGTATTCTGGGCCGCCACATTTGGCTTTGCAATATGGTTGTTGTTGTTTGGAAATGTGATTCTTGGTGTTTGGAATAATCATAAGCCGATCAGACCGGATCATAGAATCACCCTTCCTGTATACGATGATTTTGACTGGAGGCACCAATACGGCATGGATCAGTCCGCCCATTACAGATACTCGGAAAAAGAAGCATTGCCATACACACTTT
>CAYWET010000118.1:0-2113 GCA_964457245.1 uncultured Chryseobacterium sp.
TGAAGCGCGCCTTGTTTCTTCGATTTCGCTCTCCGTAACGGTCGAAAATGCGCAGTGTGGCAGCGGTGAATGGAATAATCTTTTCCTCTTCGAGAAACTCGAAAGCGGTTAGAGCCAAGTGCGGCTGAGAACCCAGACCACCACCAATAAGCACTTTGAAACCGCGTTTGTCACCTTTCAGAACGGGAATGAAACCGAGGTCATGAATCAAAGTGAACGAAGTGTCCTTTTCGCTGGAAGCAAAAGCAATTTTGAACTTGCGTCCCATTTCCTGACAGATCGGATTTCGGAGAAAATATTCGAACATCTGCTGCGCGTAAGGCGAAACATCGAATGGTTCTTCAGGGTCGATTCCAGCCTTATCCGAAGCGGTAATATTCCTTACCGTATTTCCGCAAGCTTCGCGAAGCGTGATGTTGGATTTCTCCAAATCGTGCCATAACTGTGGCGTTCGGTCCAAACTCACATAATGGATTTGGATATCCTGCCGCGTGGTCGCGTGTAGCGTGCTGCTGGCATATTCATCAGAAATATCCGCGATTTTAATCAGCTGATCGCTGGTCATTCTCCCATACGGAATCTTGATGCGAATCATCTGCACGCCTTGCTGCCGCTGGCCGTAAACACCTCGCGCCAAGCGCAGACTTCGGAATTTCTCCTCGTCAACCTTGCCTTCTTTGAAGAGGCGGATCTTCTTTTCCAGATCGAGAATATCCTTCTCAACCACGGGGTTTTCTAATTCTGTTCTGAAACTTTGCATACGCTATTTGGGGTTATTTGACATAAAAAAAGCCCCTCAGAAAACTGAGAGGCTTGTAAATTTCTTTTGCTTACATAAATGCAACCATCAGCCCCTCAAGGAAATAGAACAGCAACAGCACATGCTGCACATCATCATTTCCTTATTGGCTTTTGTATTGTTCATTTTTGAGGACGCCAAATGTAGAGCGCGATTGTTTCTAAAACAATAGCCCTAACCATTTTTTAATGTTTTGAACTCAAAAAGTCGGCTAACAGACGTGAAACCGCATCTGTTTCAACCAAAAAACCATCATGCCCAAAGGGCGATGAAATGATTTCTAACTGCGAATTTGGAATGTGCTTCGTGATGAATAGTTGCTCCGTTATCGGGCAAAGAATGTCGCTGTCAACACCGATTACCAAGGTGTTCGATCGGATCATTCCGAGAGCTTCTTCAATCGAATTTCTTCCGCGCCCCAAATTGTGACTGTCCATGCTTTTGGTCAGCAAATGATAGCTCTGTGCGTTGAACCGTTTGGTGAGTTTTTCTCCTTGATATTGGATATAAGATGACGAGCGGAAGTTGTCCAACTTCTCTTCGTCATCGTCCTGCGTTTGTCTGAACGCCTCATAGTTGCGGTAAGTCACCATTCCAATTCCGCGAGCGGCTTTCAATCCGTTTGCGCCCGCGTTGGGTGATTCATCTTTCCAAGTCGAATCAGCTTCAATGGCCAACCGTTGTGCTTCGTGAATGGCAATTTCCCAAGCAGATGCTTTGGCACTTGTAACCAACAAGCAGAGGTTTTTGAAGAGACTTTGATCAGCAATTGCCCATTCCATCAATTGATAACCTCCCATGCTGCCGCCCATTCCCAAGGCGATTTTCTTCACACCCAAATGTGCTCGCAGCAATTGATGTGCTTTCACCATATCGCGTATGGTCACCATCGGGAACGAACCGAAATATGGTTTTCCAGTTACGGGATTCTCTGTCAACGGCCCTGAACTTCCGTAGCACGAACCGAGAATATTGGTGCAAACGATGAAGTATTTGCTCGAGTCAAGCGGTTTTCCTTCACCGAAAAGTCCGCTCCACCAATCGGCCACATCAGAGTTGGCGGTTAGCGCATGACACACCCAGATTACGTTGTCGCCAGCGGCATTCAGTTCGCCATAGGTGTGGTAAGCGATTTCCACCCGCGGCAAAACCGCACCGTTTTCCAGTTGCAGTGGTTGGTTATGGGTGTACTTTTGGAGACTCATGCGATTCGCAAATATCGCAACGCAAACTTTTGGAACATGAAAATCACACTCAAACGACTCAACGACAATTACCACATGCAAGCCACCAACGAAAGTGGCAATGTTGTGG
>CAYWET010000119.1:0-2028 GCA_964457245.1 uncultured Chryseobacterium sp.
GTTTTCAGCACCTCTTCCTTGTCCAGGGTCATCTTCTTGGTCTTGTGACCAGCAAGCAAATCCATTTGATCATTGAAGTGTGGGCTATCAGGACGGTCAGAATTTCCACCTGCCATTAGTGATTCGATGTAAGGCAAGCCTTCTTTTGAGAATCGCGTTAGCTGAACGTAAGTGTCTCCGCCCTTTGCTTCCATCTTACCCGTTTTCGCATCCCAATCGCTTGCACAAGCGGCCAATACATCAGGAATTCCACCCATTTTTACGGTCTTTCCTGAACGTGTGAACGTTTGCACATCTCCGTAAGGAATTTCCAATTTCCCGAAGTGATGCATGAATTCTTCTTTGGTTTTGGTGATTGCCTCTACCCACAATTCATCCGACACGTAAAGTCCATCTGCAACCGCTTCTGAACGTTTTCCAACACGCTTCATTATTTTCTGCGTAGTTGCGTATGCGAATGCCGCTTGCATGTTGGACGCGGTCATATCGTAATCCCACTTGCGGAGAACTCCGATCGCGTCAGCAATTTCTGGATACTTTTTAGGGTCGAGTTTGTACCCGTTCTGCATGCTTTGGATGAACACGTGGTTGTCTGGTACTTGTTGATCCCATTTAATGGCGTTAAACTTTTCCCAGTCCACTTGGCTGACTTCAGAAACTAGGTTCTGGAACCGAATACTTCGGTTATTGTCGTGCGTCCAAAAACCCATGTGTTTGTGGTACATGGATTCTGAAATGTTGTACTGATCGCAAGTGGCATTGAACGGAGCGTTATTTGCATTGAAAACGTAACCACACTCTGGATTGATGTACTGTGGCAGGCTATCAATCGGAATCAGCTTGTCCCAAAGGGTGAGACTTGTATTACCAGGAACGGTCTTCTCCCAATCAAAGCTGATGTCTCGCTCAGGAATCATCCCATTGTCTATGTAGTAAATGGTGTCGTTTCTATCTGCATAAACGATATTGAAACGGCCAAGCGCATGCATGCGAACAGCTTCTCGAAACTCCGTGAAGTTCTTGGCTTTGTTCATTCTAAACCACTGTTCTGCTACGCGGATGTCCTGAAAAGCACCGCATCGGACGGAATAGAACTTGTCGTCCTTTTTCGATTTGATGGTTGGGCCGTAGACACTCCAATACGCCATTTGCTTCACCGGCAAGACAATGCCTCCAACCTTCACTTTCAGCCAAATTGGACGTTTCTCCAGCTCCAACCACTCGCCATCAAACTTGTAAGTGAGTTTTTTCTTCTTGTGCATTTGAAGGCGATAAGTATCCACAAGGTCAAGTCCATTCCAAGTATGACTCCAGCCGAGATTCTCGTTTGAACCAAGAAAAATGCAAACACCACCCGGGAACAATCCGCCAAGGATATTCAGCCCTTCCTCAGAATTCAAATGTGCTTCATAAAATGAGAACGGTCCATCATAAGGCATGTGTGGGTTGACTGCCAAATATGTGTTGCCATCAGCCGTCATATTCGAATTGAAAGCAAACGCGTTTGATCCCATTGGAACACCTTCGCTGTCCAGTTTTCCTGCAAGCGCCTTTTGCACTGGTTTGTGTGCTCCAGAAATAACACTCAATGAAAAAACATAACTAGCAACTACGTCTTTCGGGGTAATCGGGAACGCCTTCTTGACGAAGTCTTCGTCTTTCTTGTGCTTCTCTACATAGGCGTTTACACCAGCACAGTAGCCTTCGAGATAACGTTTGAAGTCTTCTGAAATGTCAGTTTCATAGCGCTCTTCCACCAAATCACGGATGCCCAGCAAATGAGTCAAGAAATCGCGGCCTGCGCCATCCTTTCCGGTTTTTCTACCAGCAAACCCTTTACCAGCATAAAGCATTTCTTGCATGGTTGGAAAGAGGTCTTCACAGCTTACCCAAGCCAAACCGTAAGCTACTTCGGCATCTGTTTCAGCAAAAATGTGTGGCACACCGTATTCATCTCTGGCAATGGTGATTTTAGACGGGTCAAACTGAGCAAATGCTACTTGTGTAAGCAGTAAAAAAAGAAGGGTT
>CAYWET010000120.1:0-1985 GCA_964457245.1 uncultured Chryseobacterium sp.
TTGGCAAAAGCCCAAAGCACTCGCTTGAAAAGCGGCTTTTTCGACTTTGATTTCGGTTTCTTGACAGATGTCTTTTTCGCCATGCTTGGATACAAAAACGGGCGGCCAAGGCCGCCCGCTTCCTTTGTTCAAAATTACAACTAGAACCTACGCAGACTGTTGCTTCTTGATCAAGTTCAACGCAGAACCCGCTTTGAACCACTCGATCTGCGCCTCGTTGTAGGTGTGGTTGGCAATAATGGTGTCTTTAGAACCATCTGCATGGACCACCTCAATGGTCAATGGCTTGCCTTCTGAGAAGTCCGTTAAGTCAACAAAGTTGAACGTATCGTCTTCTTGAATCTTATCGTAATCTTCTTCGTTGGCAAACGTCAACCCAAGCATTCCTTGTTTCTTCAGGTTCGTTTCGTGAATACGAGCAAACGATTTCACCAAAACTGCTACCACTCCTAAGTGGCGTGGCTGCATGGCCGCGTGCTCTCTCGAAGAACCTTCACCGTAGTTGCTGTCTCCCACAACTATAGTTGGAACTCCTGCCGCTTTATAAGCTCTCGCAACGTCCGGAACTTCTCCGTAAGAACCATCCAATTCGTTCTTTACGCTATTCGTTTCGCCATTGAAAGCATTCACTGCGCCTGTCAATGTGTTGTTTGAGATATTGTCGAGGTGACCTCTATAACGCAACCACGGACCAGCCATGGAAATGTGATCAGTGGTACATTTTCCTTGCGCTTTTATGAGCAACTTGGTACCTGTAATGTTCTTTCCATCCCAAGGTTTGAATGGAGTCAGAAGCTGCAGTCGCTCACTGCCTTCTTTCACCTTCACTTCAACCTCACTACCGTCTTTTGCTGGAGCTACATACCCCGGGTCATCGACATCAAATCCTTTTGGAGGAAGTTCAAATCCGTGCGGCTCGGCTAATTTAACCTGCTCGCCTTTGTCGTTGGTGAGCGTATCCGTGATTGGATTGAAGGTCAAATCTCCTGAGATGGCAATGGCAGCCACCATCTCTGGCGAAGTCACAAAAGCATGTGTATTCGGGTTACCATCTGCGCGTTTCGCGAAGTTTCGATTGAATGAATGTACAATCGAGTTCTTCGGGGCGTTTTTCGGGTCTTTATATCTACCCCACTGTCCGATACACGGTCCACAAGCATTGGTAAATATCCGTGCTCCAAGCTTCTCAAACGTGTTGATGAAACCATCTCGCTCAATCGTAAAACGAACCTGTTCTGAACCTGGGTTGATTCCGAACTCAGCCTTTGGCTTCAGGCCTTTTGCCAACGCATCTTCCGCAATGGAGCAAGCTCTCGAAATATCCTCATAAGAAGAGTTGGTACAAGAACCGATCAATCCCCACTCAATGGTTGTTGGCCAATCATTCGCAGGAGCTTTTTCTTTCATCTCCGCAACTGGAGTTGCCAAGTCTGGTGTGAACGGTCCGTTCAAGTGTGGGCTCAACGTAGAAAGATTGATTTCAATTACTTGATCGAAATACTTTTCTGGATCAGCATAAACTTCATCGTCTCCTGTTAAGTGCTCGCTAATTCCGTTTGCAAGATCAGCAACCTCCGCACGTCCTGTGGCACGCAGATAACGCTCCATGCTGTCGTCATATCCGAACGTTGAAGTCGTGGCACCAATCTCCGCCCCCATGTTGCAGATGGTTCCCTTACCCGTACACGACATGCTTTTGGCACCTTCTCCGAAGTATTCGACAATCGCGCCAGTTCCACCTTTCACGGTTAGGATTCCGGCTACCTTAAGAATAACGTCTTTAGGAGAAGTCCAACCATTGAGTTTACCAGTCAGCTTTACACCGATCAGTTTCGGGAATTTCAACTCCCACGGCATGCCAGCCATCACGTCAACGGCATCTGCGCCACCAACACCAATGGCAACCATTCCCAAGCCGCCAGCATTTACCGTGTGGCTATCGGTACCGATCATCATCCCACCAGGGAATGCGTAATTCTCCAATA
>CAYWET010000121.1:0-1790 GCA_964457245.1 uncultured Chryseobacterium sp.
TGGGAAAGTTAAAAGTCCAAATCCCCCCAACCCTCGAAGAACAAAAAGCCATTGCCACCGCCCTCAGTGATGTCGATACCCTCATTACCAACCTCGATAAGCTCATTGCCAAAAAGAAAGCAATCAAGCAAGGTGCCATGCAGCGGTTGCTTAAATCGCCTGCACAGGGCGGCCAGCGGTTGTCTGGCTTTGAGGGAGAATGGGTCAATATCAAACTTGGCGATTTCGCAGACATCACCAAGTTGGCAGGTTTTGAGTATTCCAACTATTTCAATAGCTACAAAGATGGTGGTGAGATAATCGTGATTCGAGGAACGAATATCACGAACAATAAATTGGACTTTTCAGATGTGAAAACTATACCAAAATCTGTTTCGCAGTTCTTGAAAAGAAGTCAACTGAACGCAGGGGATTTAGTGTTCGCTTACGTGGGCACAATTGGCCCAGTATGCCTAATCGAAGAGAGTGGAAAGTACCACTTGGGTCCAAATACAGCACGTATAACCCTATCAGAAAAATTAGACTCCTTATTCGTTTTTAATTGTTTCATCAGCCCAATTATTCAGAAAGAAATTGAGTTCCATACAAGTACTGGAGCACAGCCAAGTCTTTCCATGACTAAAATTCGCAGTTTCAAACTGAGTGTACCACCAACAATGGAAGAGCAAAAAGCCATTTCCTCCATTCTATCCGACATGGAGAATGAAATTGAAGAATTAGAAACCAAGAAATCGAAGTACATCAGCATCAAACAGGGTATGATGCAAGAGCTATTAACTGGTAAAACCCGTTTGGTATGAGCAAAGAGATAGGCAAAGCAGAACGCCCTACACAGAACCGCATTGTAAAGCTGTTCAGAGATGAA
The DNA here is from genome assembly GCA_964457245.1 of uncultured Chryseobacterium sp. Taxonomy (GTDB): domain Bacteria; phylum Bacteroidota; class Bacteroidia; order UBA10329; family UBA10329; genus UBA10329. The sequence continues at coordinate 866 of CAYWET010000121.1, forward strand.
CTGCATTACACCTACCTTGGAGATTGGCAAGAGCAGCAGCGCACCCTACCTGTAGAGGAAGATCGCCTGTTTACGTTCCTTACAGAAACACAGGGCTATTCTACCATATTGGCAAAAAAAGCCATTGAGAAGTTGGTGCTTACTGCATCAGACCTTTCAGAAGGTCTCTACACTACCAACAAGAAGATCTACCACCTGCTGCGCTATGGCGTTACCGTAAAGGAAGAACTCGGCAAACTCAATGAGACCGTTTGGCTTATTGATTGGGCTAACCCAACCAAGAACGATTTTGCCATTGCGGAAGAAGTAACGGTAAGAGGCAAGAATACCAAACGCCCAGATATTGTCATTTACGTGAACGGCATTGCGTTAGGCGTTCTTGAACTGAAGCGCAGCAAAGTGAGCATTGAGGAAGGCATCCGCCAAAACCTCGATAATCAGAAAGAAGAGTTCATTCCCAAGTTTTTCACCTCCATGCAATTTGTAATGGCTGGTAATGATACCGAAGGCTTACGCTACGGTACCATTGAAACGCCTGAGAAATATTACCTCGCTTGGAAGGAAGATTGCGACAAGGAGTTTGATTATTCGGTTGACCGTCAGCTTTACCAGCTATGCAATAAGGAGCGTTTCCTAACGCTCATTCACGATTTTGTGGTATTCGATAAAGGCACAAAGAAGCTATCACGCCCCAATCAGTTCTTCGGCATTGCAGCAGCACAGCAGCACGTTAAAGACCGTGCAGGCGGTATCCTTTGGCATACACAAGGCAGCGGCAAAAGCCTAATGATGGTAATGCTTGCCAAATGGATACATGAGAATGTAACGGATAGCCGTGTGCTGATCATTACCGACCGTGATGAACTGGATAAACAGATTGAAGGCAAGTTCATTGACAATGATGAGAAGATCTACCGCACCAAAA
>CAYWET010000122.1:0-1767 GCA_964457245.1 uncultured Chryseobacterium sp.
AGCAAGGCGTAAAGCATTTGATGCTACAGGCCGTGGCCTTTAAAATGGGAAAACTCTATCCCCAACTGGCCGAAGGAAAACCGTTTGACATGGCCTACACCATTGAAGAAAACCATTGGAAAGACAAGGTTTACCTTCAGTTGAATGTAAAGGATATTAAGTTCTATCCATAATACTTGGATAAACGGAAGAACAGACGTGATTCTCAATGATTAGATTGAATTGAAGCTGTAGTGTCAGAAGCTGGAGATTGTGATTTTACCGAATCCATGTTGGCAGTTTTTTCAGGACGTAATGTGTCCTGAACAATCAATTCTGTGTCTGATTCCAAAGTTGAAGTGGAATCAAACTCAACTAATTTTGGGATTTCTTCTTTTACTTCTGGCGCTGTAAATCCTTGAGAAAAGGAATTAGGAATTTGGTCCGAAAACTTCCAAACAGTATAGATTCCTGTAGCTAACACAAAGATCAGCGGTATCCCAACTTCTGTAAATGTTTTGCCATTTCTCAAAAGGAAAACCAATGAGAACCAGATATCCCGTAACCTTAGAATCAGCTTCAGTTTCTTGGGAACTTCGTATTGATGGTAATCGGTTGGCTTGCTTTCACTATTTGTCGGGTACTGATAAAAGAAGAAATCACGAGCAAAAACATTTGACATACTCTTTAACTCATGATCAGGGTCTGTTATACCTATCGGTGTTCCTTTCCGAGGCTTATAGTCAGGTAAACCAACCACAATTGGTACGGCTGTCCTGTTCATGTAAAGAAATGCTTTTGACTTACGATAGGAAAGGAAAGTCCCACCAACCTTGCTGCGTTCATTCTCCCACCAATCCTGACTTGCCCTCACTACGAAATATGTAAGGAGAATCCAACCAAATCCAATTACCTCTAAATGTCCAATATTTTCGAACTCGAATCCAAGAATAGGAACTCTTGTGAAGTTTGGTTCTTTTAAGGCCACAACAAAAAGTACAACGGTAGCACCAAGAACATTTTGTCGCTTTTTAATGAAGCCCATCTAACTATAATTTGAGAATCCAATCACGTCTGAACGTGAATTACCATAGATAATGATTCAGTAACAAAGTTACTCACTTCAAAACCGTTGACCCGATTTCCTTGGCCAACACCTTTCTGACCGCTAACTGACGGTTCAGTTTTTCCATCAGGGTGATGAGTTGTTCCTCTTCAGCCTTTTTCATCAGCTCGCGGGTTTCGCTGATCATCTTTTCCAGCTTGCGCAGTTTCAATACGCTGATGGATGACAGAATGGATTGCTTGAGTTTGTCGGCCTCGGTCTGCACAAAAACGTTGTGTTCTTTCCAGCGCTCGCTAACGGTGTGCGGCTGCGCAAAGAAGTTCACGGCCAAGGAAGAAACCTCTGGGTTGGGGTGATTGATAAAATGCTGCTCGGTGGGAATTTCCTCACGTTCCAGCATCTCAGCAATCTCCTTGAAAATGCTCGCATAAAGCGGATTCTCGAACTCAATTTCGTCTTCAATGATCTCGGTTACCACAAAATCCACCACGTTCACTTCCTCGCGGTCAATGACCTTTTCCTCTTCATCATCCCACACATCAAACTCAATGTGCTGCTCGCTGTAAAGCATCAGCAAACGGATAATGTCGCGCTCTTGGAAATCCGCATCGCGCTTCTTCAGTTCCTGATTGCTTCTGCGCTTGATGACGGGCTCATCATCGGGCACAAAACTCGGTTCGCGCCCCGCGTCAATATCGGCCTTGCGCTGCTTTTCCTTCCAA
>CAYWET010000123.1:0-1550 GCA_964457245.1 uncultured Chryseobacterium sp.
GCGCACCTTGTCTTCTTGCACAACAATGCGGAAAAAACTATCGAGTGTAATTGTTGGTCCTATGACTTGAAATTTTGGATGACCCCTATTTGCGGGGGCGCAAATTTAACGTTAAATCAATTTTGTTCCCTATCATTGGCTACCATTCTTTTCTAATGGGTCGGATACTTCAATCTATTTATCTTAAAACACTAAAGTTCAAATGGTTATGGATTTTTGGATTTGCCGTGATTTTCGCTGTGATGGGTTGGAAAGCGAGCCAACTCCACATTGAGGAAGACATTACCAAAACGTTTCCGAGAACTGAGGAGTTCAAAAAGTACGACAATCTGTACCGCAATTCTTCCATTTCTGGGAACATCATTGTTGCCATCGGTCCGTTGTCGAAATCGTCAAGTGAAGAGCTTGTTTCCATTGGCGAGAACCTTTTGGAGCAATTCAACCAATTGGATACGGGATTGTTCAAGGACATTCAGTTCAGTTCAGATGCTGCGAAGTTGGAACAAGCGTACGGAAATTACCTACGTGATCTGCCGTATTTTCTGACCGCGGATGAGATCGATACGCTCTTCAAAGACCTTTCGGGAAATGGCATTGAAACGCGCCTCACTTCCACCCTGAACCGCCTTCGCAGCTACGAAAGTCTGGGAACCAAGAAGTTCCTGATGAAAGATCCGCTGCAATTGGGTGCGCCTATTCTGCAACGACTGAGCAAGCTCGAAGAAGGCAACACATTCAAGATCGTGGATGGCTACACGTTTACGGCCGATGGCGAGTATCTGCTGATGATTGTGAAGCCTAGGCATCCGCCTTCGGAAACGATTGAGAACACGCGTTTAGTGGAAGGCTTGCAAGCTGCAGTTGATACCGTTTCTGCTGAACTAAGCGAAGAGGAAATTCTACTCTTTGGTGGACCTGTAATTGCCGTTGGAAATGCCACACGAATTAAAAAGGACACGAACCTGGTCGGTATTCTGGCTGGCGTTTCCATTCTGCTGTTGCTTATCGGATACTTCCGAAGAATTACCATTCCTATTCTGTTTTTCATTCCAGCGGTTTTCGGATTGACTTTCGCCTTGGCGATGATCACAATCTGGCAAGGCTCCATTTCGGCCATTGCGGTTGCGGTGGGCACCATCGTTCTCGGAATTGCCATCGATTACAGCTTCCACTTCTTCAATCATTACCGCGAAACGGGTTCCATTTCTGAAACGCTGAAAGATGTGAGTTCGCCCATGTTGCTGGGTTGCGCCACAACGGTTGCCGCTTTCTTTTGTCTGAACTTCCTGCACTCCGAAGTACTTGCTGATTTCGGAACGTTTGCGGGTTTGAGCCTTATTGGAACGGCATTCTTTGCACTGCTCGGACTGCCGCATCTGGCCACCTTGGCCAAGTTCAAACCGATGGCCGAACCGAAGGAAAAGCAGCCGATGGCTTTCAAATGGAAAGCGTTGCTGTTCTTCAGTCTGATCGGAGCCACCGTCTTCCTTTGGAATTTCGCGGATGAGGTCGAATTTGAGAACGACCTTAACAAGATCAACTACTTCCCA